>DPGK01000006.1:20382-66035 GCA_003523225.1 Clostridiales bacterium | reverse complement strand
CTCTCGCGGACAGCTCGATTATTTCTTGCCGGTCAGCATCATAATTCTCCTCGCAACGTAAAGATTGCCCGAAATGCGAATTGTCAACTCAATTTGTTGAACTCATCTGTACCGTGACGTACAGCAAAAGAGAATATACTCATGTATAACATTATACACTTTCCCCGGAGTGTTGTCAAGCTTTGAGAGGGGCTTGTCACTGATGCTCGTCAACCACCGTGCACTCGGTAAAACCGTAGTATTCAAAGCAGCGCAGCGCGGCGTGGTCAATGACCTCTCCGCACACGGCTATCGGAACGGCGGGGGGACAGCCGATGTTCATTCCGGCAAGTATCCTGCCCTCGGCGCGGCACGCAGGGACAGTCACGCGCGGCGACATGGCGGCGCGTCTTATGCTCATTGCGCTCCGCATACGTGAGGGCAGCGGGGGAGGGGAATCTATCGGGGCGCGCTGTGGAATGCTCATCAGTGCGTCCTCAAGTCTTGACAAGCCGACGCATCCGATCTCCGGCGTCAGCATCATCACGATAAAATCCGGGTCGGAAAATTCGCACACTATCCCACGTTTGGCAAGCAGGCGGGAAAGCTCCCTGCCCGTATATCCGCACGGCTTTGCGGCAAGCGTCAGCTTCAGCGGTTCGTCACCGCACAAATGAAAGCCGTGCGCGGCAAGTCTTTGGCGCAGTGCCTCCGCTTGGGTGGAAAATTCCGCAAGGCGCTCGCCGTACCCATCCGAAAGCGTGCGGTTTGCCGCGTCAAGAGAGGCAAGTATAAGGTAAGAGGGGCTGCTTGAGCCGAACATTGCCAGCGCCGCGCGGGCATTATCCTCAAAAAATGCCGGAGCGGACGGGGAAATATGAAGATATGCTCCGCCGGTCAGCACCGGCAGAGTCTTGTGCGCCGAGTCACAGCAGATATCCGCTCCAAGGTCAATGGGGTGTCGTGTCGGTTTCAGAAAACGCATATACGCACCATGAGCGTTATCCACCATAAGCATCACACCGCGTCGGCGGCAAACGGCGGAGAGCCCGGAGATATCAAGCACATTGCCGAGATAATCCGGCGAGGTCAGATAGACCGCGTCGGGAAGACGGTCGGAACGTTCAAGCTCCGCGTCAAGCTCCGCGGGTGTTATATGGCAGGAAAGGTATGAGGGGCTGTCCCCGTAAAGCCAGCGGACGTCAAGATCAAGCAGTGCCGCGGCGCTCAGAAACGATTTGTGGCAGTTCCTGCCCGCAAAGATCAGCGGCTTGCGGTCGGAGATATCCCCGGTTTTCCCGGCGGCAAGGCAGACAAGATAAAGCATTGCGCGGATGCAGTGGGAAGATCCTTCCGTCGAATAAAAGGTGCGGCAACCAAATAGTGACGAGGCGTTTTCCTCGCTTTCCCGGATTATTCCCGATGCTTCGTAAAGGCTGTCTGCACCGTCGATCTCGGTGATGTCCTCCGCCTCGATACCAAGCGGACCTTTACCCTTGTGACCCGGCATATGAAGACGCAACGCATTCCCGCTGCCGTATCGGCGCACGAAATCAAGAATGGGGGTATTCATACTCATTCGCGGCAGGCGCGGTCGACCGCAACCATTATGGCGCATTCCATGCGCTTGCGGAACAGCTCACAGCCGTATTTGTAAACGCCCTTGACAGAGCCGGTGGAATGGTATGCGTTTGCGGCGCAGCCGCCCGAGCAGTAAAGCCTTGCCCAGCAGTCCCGACATTCGGGACGCGCATAAACATTGCAGGAGGCAAACTCAGCCTGCACTGCTTTGTTTGTCACGCCGTCGCGGATATTTCCGAGCCTGAATTTTTCCTCGCCCACAAACTGATGGCAGGGATAAAGGTCGCCCCACGGGGTCACAGCCATGTATTCGGTTCCCGAGCCGCAGCCCGAAATGCGCTTGTATATGCAGGGACCTCCAGAAAGGTCTATCATGTAGTGGTAGAAGGTAAAGGGTCTGCCCTCGCGGTCGCGCTCTATCATAAGAGCTGCGAGCTTTTCGTACTGCTCAAGAACTATCGGCAGGTCGTCCTCGGTCAGCTCTCCGGGGTCTCCGGGCGCACACACTACCGGCTCCATGCTGAGCTCGGTAAAGCCGAGGTCAAGCATGACCTGAATGTCCTTAAGAAAATCGGGGTTGGCATGCGTAAATGTACCCCGCATATAATAGTTTTTGCTGCCGCGCGCCGCGACCAGCTTCTGAAACTTGGGAACGATCCTGTCCCAGCTTCCGTTTCCGGCATAATCCACCCGGAAGCGGTCGTGAACCTCGCGCCTGCCGTCAAGACTCAGCACCACATTGCTCATCTCGCGGTTGGCAAAGTCAATAACGTCGTCGTCAATAAGCATTCCGTTTGTCGTCAGCGTAAAACGGAAGTTTTTGCCCGCCTGTTTTTCAATGCTGCGCGCATAGGCGACAAGACGTTTTAACACGTCGAAGTTCATCAGCGGCTCGCCGCCGAAAAAGTCGACCTCAAGATTGCGCCGTTTGCCCGAATTGGCTACAAGAAAATCCAGAGCCTGCTTTCCGACCTCAAAGCTCATCACCGCGCGCTCGCCGTGATATTTTCCCTGACTGGCAAAGCAGTACGAGCAGTTTAGGTTGCAGGTGTGCGCCACGTGCAGGCAAAGCGCCTTTACCACTCCGGCGGTGCGCTCCTTAAGCTCACCCGCCATCGGCATAAAGGTGTCAGGCGCGAACAGTCTGCCCTCGCTCACAAGCTCCTCCACCTGACCGAAGCATTCCTCAATGTCAGCCTCGGATATATCCGCTCCGACGTATTTTTCCTTCATGGCGGAGATTATCTCCTCGCGCCCGTGGCTTTCGTACATGGATATGATGTCGTATGCCACATCGTCCACCGCGTGAACAGAGCCTGAGCATACGTCAAGAACTATATTGTATCCGCCAAGTTTGTATTGATGTATCAAGGGAATCGTCCTTTCGTTGTGTTTTTTACGGCAGACCGTCAAAACAGCAGTTTGCGGTCAACGGGGCTGGGCGTTATGCGCCGGGAGCTTTGCAAGGCTGCCGGAGTCAATGTGTACGGCAGAAAAAATGCAGGGGCTGTTGCAAAAGCGCAACAGCCCCAAAACTGGTTTCAAGTGACCTCAGCACGGCATTATGCCGAACCTGCAAGCCACTGTTCCGGCGTCATTATTTATGCAGATCTTAAGCAAAAAGCGCCCAAACCGCCCCAGTTTCGCAAAAACGGCGGAACAAAGCCGCCGCTTCTGACGGGCTGATGCCAAAGGCAGCAGCCTGTCGGCTGTGATTATTTGCTTTCCTCAGTAGCCTTGTTCTCGCACTTCTGGTTTGCAATTCCGCAGCTGGTCTTGCAAGCGGACTGGCAGGAGGTCTGGCATTCGCCGCAGCCGCCGTTTTTCGCGCTCTCGCAAAGATTACGGGTATTTATTGTTTTGATATGCTTCATTGTGTTGCATCCTCCACATAAGATTTTATTAAGGTCATTATAACACAAATCAATGCCAAAGTCAATATTTTCGGCATATATGATGTCAAAAATCCCCGCAAAAATACCTGCTGTATTGACAAAGTGACTGAGCCGTGATAAAATATTGACAGTATTTGTTCTGCGGTGCATTCGTTGCGCGGCTGACGCGCTTCATCATAAAAGAAAAAAGGTATGATCGCAATTTGAAAGACGGGTTTATGAAATTCTTGAAAAAGCAGTCCCCGGCGCGCATAATCGCCGCCGGCTTTGCACTGACAATACTGCTCGGCTCGTTTCTCCTGATGCTGCCGTGCTGCGTGCGGGATGGGGTGTCGCTGAGTTATATCGACGCGCTTTATACCTCGACGAGCGCGGTCTGTGTTACGGGGCTTATCACTGTCGACGCCTATGATACCTTTACCACGCTCGGGCAGATAATTCTCTGCGTTCTGATACACATAGGCGGGCTTGGAGTCACCGCCATAGGAGCCGGGATAATCCTTGCCATGGGGAGGCGTGTTAACCTTAAGGAGAGAAGCCTTCTGCGCGAGGCGATGAATCTTTCCTCATTCAGCGGTGTCATTCGCCTGCTCAAGAATATATTCCAGACCACACTGATATTTGAGCTTTGCGGAGCAGTTCTCAGCTTTATTGTATTTGTTCAGGACTATTCGCCACTGCGCGCGCTCTGGATAAGTGTGTTTCATTCGATAGCGGCGTTCAATAACGCGGGATTTGATATCCTCGGAAATATGCAGAGCCTTTCCGCATACAGCGGAGACATTCTGCTTAACCTTGTAACCGCCGCGCTGATATTCTTCGGCGGAATCGGTTTTCTTGTCATACGCGAGCTTATAAGCAAGCGCTTCCGCTGGCGCAAGCTCTCAATGCACTCAAGGGTCGTGCTTTCGGTAAGCGGCGTGCTGATAGTCGTCGGAACACTGCTTATCAAGCTCTCGGAGGCAGGCAATATAAGCTGGCTCGGCGCGTTCTTTGCAAGCGTGACGGCAAGAACAGCCGGATTTGCCACCTATTCCATCGGCGGTTTTTCAAACGCCGGGCTTATTGTAATGATGATACTGATGTTCATAGGAGCATCCTCCGGTTCTACCGGCGGCGGTATCAAGACCAGTACGCTGTTTGCCCTGATCCAGGGACTTAAGTCAACCGCCACGAACAAATCCGAAAAAGCCTTTCACTATTCGCTTCCGCGCACCGCTTTCCGCAAGGCGGCAGTCATTACCTTTGTGGGTATCGGGGTGGTGCTTTTCGGCAGCTTTACAATGTCGGTGCTTGAGCCGCACCTTGAAATACGCGACATTCTTTTTGAGGTCGTCAGCGCTTTCGGCACTGTCGGACTTTCAACGGGTATCACGCCGGATCTTTCGGTCGGCAGTAAGCTGCTGTCGATTTTGATAATGTACATCGGCAGACTCGGACCCATGACAATAGTTACTCTTTGGTACTTCTCACAGGGTGAGCGCACCCGTTACCCTGAGGGAAACCTTTCGATCGGATAAGCTTCAGATCCAATATAATATTTTTAGGCACCGCTCAGAAAAGGAGGAGCTTCAATGTCCAAAAAATCTAAAAACTCCAAAAACGCAGCAAAGCCAAAAGGCAGAACGATATACGGTATCATAGGTCTCGGGCGCTTTGGTCACGCGCTGGCGACCGAGCTTGCCGAGTCCGGGGCAGAGCTTATGGTACTCGACAACAGTGAGGAAAAAGTGCGTGAAATGCGCGAGTACACTGAAAATGCTTTTGTTGTCAATAATCTTGACACCAAAACGCTGACAGAGACCGGGATACAGAACTGCGACGTGGTCGTGGTGTGCATAGGCGAGCAGATGGATGTGTCTATCCTTACCACGCTTAACCTTGTAAGCCTCGGTATCCCGCGCGTCATAGCCAAAGCCAAAAGTGCCGATCACGGTAAGATACTCTCGAAGCTCGGTGCGGAGGTGGTTTATCCGGAGCGCGACATGGCGCTGCGACTTGCAACCCGGCTTGAGACCTCCCGCGTGCTTGATTATATGCAGCTCAACGAGCAGCTTAATATTTCAAAATTCGGAATACCCGACAAGATCGTCGGCGAAACGGTGCTCTCCGTCAATATGCGCGGCAGGTTCGGCATCAACATTATCGCCGTGGAGAACGGCGGCAGCGTGAATGACGCCGTCGGTCCGGATTACGTTTTCAAAAACGGAGATATACTGATAGTTTCGGGCAAAAAAGAAGGCACCCGCCGTCTTATCGACTGGTGCGAAAAACAGCAGAAACCGGAAGTATAAGGAGGACTGTAGAAATGAAGCTGTTGATGGAGACCTACAATCTTGCACGCACCTATGGAATCAAGGAAGCGCTGAGGATGCTGCATGACGCGGGATTTGACGCCGCCGATGTCTCTCTTTACCGGCTTGCCCCGGAGGAGGATATGCTCAACCGTCCCGACAGGTGTGAATACGCCCGCTCTGTCCGCGAGTATGCCGACAGTCTTGGGGTATCTCTGCTTCAGGCACACTCTCCATTTGACATGAAGTACGGCGAGCCGTTCGATATGTCGAACAAGGCATATGCCGATATTGTATATTCGCTGGAGGTCTGCTCGGTCCTCGGTATTCCGCACACTGTCGTTCATGCAGTAAAAACTCCGCGCGAGGATTGCTCGGTGGACTACAAGGAATACAACCGCGCCTTTTACCTTTCACTTTTGCCGTACTGCGAAAAGTACGGTGTCAAGATCGCAGTCGAGAATCTTTTCTGGCACGACAAGAAGCGCGAATGCTTTTTCGGGATTTTCCCGACGCCTGCGGAAATGACCGACTTTGTTGACTCGCTCGGCAGCCCGTGGTTTACCGTCTGCCTTGACATGGGACACACGGCGATCACCGGGCTTGACCCCGAAACCTATATTCTCGGTATGGATAAGCGCCACCTTGGCGCTTTGCACGTGCAGGATACCGATTTCCTCGGCGACCGCCATTTTCTGCCTTACTCCGGCAAGCATAACTGGGACGCAGTCTGCCGCGCGCTTGCAAAGATAGACTACTGCGGGGATTTCACGCTTGAGATACTGCACTTTATCGACAAATATCCGCCGGAGCTTTTGCCCGCCGCGCTGGAATTTGCCTGCCATGTAGGACATTCTCTTATCGACAAGGTGGAAAATTACCGCGCCGAAGCCGCCGCGCCCGCCGCGGATGCTTAAGCAGAAAACAGTTTATATATATAATATGTATAAAATCCAAAAGGCTGCCGCACGATGCGGCAGCCTTGGTTTCATATCAGCCTGTTATCTGTATATTTCGGGTACTTCGGGGTAGGAAAAACCGAATTTTGCTTCAAATCCGTGCAGGAGAGCCGCTTTGTCGGCGTGAAGTGCGTCGATCCTCGCACGTGCGGCGGAATCGCTCATTCCGTCGTAAAGCCGTGCTTCCACTATGGCAGGCTTGTCCGCCATTGCTTCAAGCAAAGCCCTGCCTCCGCCGACGGCGTAATGCGAGCCGCCTATGACCGAAACGGTCAGCGGTCCATCCTCGCTCTCCATCTGCGCTGCCGTCGCCGTGGGATATACGGCAAGGGGGGAAAGCATCAGGCGGGGGGAGGAGTAGCGCTCCGGAGACTGACAGTATTTCCTGAACTCCGCAAGTATAAGCTCGGCAACCGCCTCGGGACTTATGGTTGCGCTGTCAACTATCAGATCAAAATTGCCGTAGTCAAGGTTGTCCGCACCGTAAATGCGCTTGTAGCGTGTGTTTTCTGCCGTGGCACGGGCAAGAAGCTGACGGCGCGCGTCGTCAAGGTCGGTGTAATTTTCCACCTCGCCGCGGTCGTCCCTCATAACGCGCCGGGCGGCAATGGCGGGGTCTATGTGCATGAACACCTTAAAGGAATCACAGGCAAAGTGCCATGCCATGCGCGAGTCAAAAACCAGCGTGCGGTCAGCGTTTTCCCTTGAAATGCGCGTCACCGCGTCGTCGATCATGTGGTCAAAGCTGAGATCCGTCGCCATCAGATTGTTCATCTCCAAAGCCGAAAGTCCCTTTTCGGCGGCTATCTGACGGTGGATCTTTCCGGTGCTGTAAATTTCATAGCCGTATTTGTCCGCCAGAATGCGGCATACAGTTGATTTTCCGCTTCCCAGCCGTCCTGTAATCGTTATGTGCATATGCTTACCCCTTTTTGCCGTTAAGTGCGCTGATTAATAATATAATATTGTACACTCAAACGCGCATTTTGTCAATCCCTGCGGAGATTTTTGCCGCACGAGCGCCGGACATAAAGCCGTAAGAATGCAGGTTTTCAAACCGCATATACTTTGAAGGGCCGTAAGATCCCCCAAGCGCCCGGTGCGGTCGACAGACGCCCGGAACAAATGTGAAATATTTTGCAGAATCGATTCAAAGCTATTGACAAAACGGTCTTTTGATGGTATAATAGAATCATACCAACAATCACACATCTTGCGGCGGCGGAAAGCTGCCGCGCACATAAAAGAAAGGAATAATTATTATGGGATGGATCCTGATCAGTTTAGTTGCTGTTCTTGTACTGTTTGTCGCGCTTGGCTTTACGCGCAGCGGCTGGAAGCTGCGCCCCCGCCAGCTGTTCTCCCTTTTCGGACTGCTTCTGGTATGCGGCGGCATGGTAGCCACAGTTCCCACCGGACACACCGGAATTCTCACCACCTTCGGTAAGGTCGAGGACATTACCCTTGAGGCGGGAGTTCACTTCAAGCTGCCGGTGCAGAAGGTGGTGGTCATGGATAACCGCACTCAGGTCGCAAAAATCACCCTGACCTGCTTCTCAAGCGACATTCAGGAGGTTCTGGTTGATTATTCAATGAACTACCAGATAGACAAGTCAAACGCGCAGACAATATACAAAAACATAGGTACCGATTACTACACTACCGTCATGCAGCCCCGTATCCAGGAGGTGGTAAAGAGCGTAATAGCAAAATATACTGCCGAAAGCCTGATAGAAAGCCGTGACGCGCTCTCAAATCAGATAACAGACACGCTTGTTGACGAGCTGGGAGCATACAACATCGAGGTCGTGTCAACCTCTGTTGAAAATATTGACTTCTCCGACGCCTTCACAAACTCCGTTGAAGAAAAGGTCGTGGCGCTTCAGACCAAGCTGAAGACCCAGACGGAGGAGGAGCAGAAGACGATGCAGCAGGAGGAGAACGCCAAGCGCGCCGAGATACAGGCAAATGCCGACGCTGCGGTAAAGGAGATCCAGGCGCAGGCAGACGCCAACGTTGCAAAGATCGAAGCCGAAGCCGAAGCGGAGGTCAAAAAAATACAGGCGGACGCCGACGCATACGCGGGCGAAAAGCAGGCTGAGGTCAACAAGAAGCTTGCCGAGTCCGTGACCGATGAGCTTGTAAAATATCTTACCACACAGCAGTGGGACGGCAAGCTGCCCGCATATTTTGTAACGAGCGACGGCACAGTGCTGCCCATCCTCGGTTCAATGACGGGCGACAGCACCGGTAACGCCAATCAGTAATTTCTTAAGAACGTCCCACAGACAATAATACGAATTAGGGAGTGCAGCATGAACATTGAATTGCCAAACGATCTCCGTAAATATGTTTGTACCAGAATACTCAAAAGAATTATTTTGCTTGTTTTATTGCTTTCTGTTACCGGTACAGTATTATATTTGTGGGGCGGCAGGATATTCAACATGGATAATCCGGGGCTGAGGGCGCTATGCTATATTGTGACGCTTATGATACCGTTTTTTGTATCAGGCGTTCCGCTCAAGCTGACAGACAGGTCATATTGCGGAAAGGTGGAAAGAGCAGAGATCAAAACCACGACGGACAGCTCTTCATCAGCCAAGCCGACGCGTGAGACTCTTTACACAAAATATACCGTCTACCTGTCTGTCGCACAGCCGGATGGAAAAACGGTACGCAAAAAGGCATATGAAGGAGCGACCGACCCGCAGAATTTTTATAAGGTCGGAGACACGGTGTTCCATCTTGGCGGCACAAATAATGTGATAGTTCTTCCGCAAGCTTACGACGACACTGTCAAGTGCGCTGTCTGCGGAGATACCAACAGTATGATAAGTGATGCCTGTAAGAGCTGCGGTCATACGCTTATTAAAAAAATATGACGGCGTACAAAGCCGGAGTGCGGAGGTAAGCACATGAAAAAGAAGAATATTGCCGACTCGTACCTTTCCCAAAAGCCTACGTCGAAATGGGATATTGCCTTCGGACTTCTGATTGCCGTGGGCGTAATTGTGCTGATATTTGCCTACGGTTGGGGGTATTTCGGCATACCGATCATATTTTTGGGGGCAGCCGGGCTGATAGTTTCGCGCTCGCAGCGTGTCTCGGATGAGGACTATGAAAAGGAGCTCGGTCGTATCCTTGCCGACAATAAGATTGACACAAGCGCTGGCGGCGATGAGGTGGTTCTTGCGTCATATCTTCTGAAAGACCGCCGCACGGCTGTCGGCTCGGACAAAAAGACACGCAGCGACACATATGTCATTGCAAAGTTCCTTCCATCAAAAGATACCTGCCGTATACACACATATGATGTGAATATTCCGGCACATAGTGTTGAGAAGATGATATGCACCGTCTCGTTATCCAACCCTCCGGAGCTTGCTTTGGAATCGGTAAACACTCCGGGAGGCGTCAAAAAACAAGGCTTCATACGCTTTGACGGGGATGTTTATATACCTGTCGATCCGAACTCAGCCGACACCGACGCACTTATAAGCAGACTGGGAAGAAAATAAGCGGACATTGCGTTGTAATTAAGAATAATAAGTCAGATCCAAGCGGTCGGGAATTTTTCCCGACCGCTGAGCTTTTCATTCCGTCAGAGCAATTTACGTCTTAACGCAAGGGCGGAAACCGAATGGGAGATTTGAAGAAAAAGTATTTCTGATCACTTTTGCTTTAATGAGAGGGAAAAATACATTTTATTATTTTGAAAACTTTAATTCCGCATCGCGCTTTTTCGTTCTTTCCTATTGATTTTTTCGCGGAAAAATAGTACAATATATAATGTATGAAAAAATCCATTAAGGAGATCTAAAATGGCACTTGTAACAACCAAAGAAATGTTCAAGAAGGCATATGCGGGCGGCTACGCCGTCGGCGCCTTCAATATCAACAACATGGAGATAATCCAGGCTATCACCGAGGCAGCTGCCGAGGAAAAGTCCCCTGTTATACTCCAGGTATCCGCCGGCGCGCGCAAGTATGCAAAGCACGCATACCTTATGGCTCTGGCGCGTGCCGCAGCCGAGGACAGCGGCGTTGATTTCGCCCTCCACCTTGACCACGGCGCGGATTTCGATATCTGCAAAGCCTGCATCGACGGCGGCTTTACCTCCGTTATGATCGACGGCTCAAAGCACTCCTTTGAGGACAACATCGCACTGACCCGCAAGGTCGTTGATTACGCGCACGCGCACGGCGTTGTCGTTGAGGGTGAGCTTGGTAAGCTCGCCGGAATCGAAGACGACGTAAACGTCAGCGCCGAGGATTCCTCCTACACCCGTCCCGAGGAAGTTGAGGAGTTTGTGACCCGCACCGGCGTCGATTCCCTTGCCATCGCAATCGGAACTTCACACGGCGCATACAAATTCACCCCCGAGCAGTGCACCCGCAACGAAGACGGCGTGCTTGTTCCGCCTCCTCTCCGCTTTGACATTCTTGAGGAGATCTCAAAGCGTCTGCCCGAGTTCCCGATAGTTCTTCACGGTGCGTCCTCCGTGCCGCAGGAATTCGTCCGCGAGATCAACGCTCTCGGCGGCAAAATGCCCGACGCTATCGGTATTCCCGAGACACAGCTTCGCCGCGCGGCACAGCTTGCCGTCTGCAAGATCAATATCGACTCCGATATCAGACTTGCCATGACCGCCGCCATCCGCCGCACGCTCGTGAACAATCCTTCCGCTTTCGACCCCAGAGAGTATCTGGGCGAGGGACGCAAGGCTGTCAAGGATATGGTCATCCATAAGATCCGCGACGTCCTTGGCTCTGCAGGTAAGGCGTAATATAACCTATTCTGGGCTGCCGCGCGGTAAAAGACCGTCGGCAGCCCTATCTTTAACCGAAAGGAGCATATTCCTGTGATAAAATACGGGTATCATCTCGGAAAAATAAATGAATGCCCGCGCGAGAACCTTGCCGCGCTTAAGGCGGCTGGCTTTGACGCTGTGCTCTTGCATCTCGGCGGGGAATATCCCGATCAGAAGCTTGCGGAGGATGCTGCCGCAGAGGGGCTTGTAATTGACAATGTTCACGGTCCTGCCAAAGGTACGAATAGCTTCTGGATCCCCGGACCGGAAGGCGACGAGCTGACCGACCGGTTTATCGACCACATGGAGCGGTGCGCCGCCATCGGAGTACACCGGATAATATATCACGTTTCCTCCGGCAATAATTATCCTCCCATAAAGGAGGTCGGGATCGACCGCTTTTCCCGTCTTGCCGAGGCGGCGGAGCGCCTTGACATAGATATGTGTCTGGAGAATCAGCGGTTTTTCCATTTTATTGATTACATATACAGCCATATTGACTCAAAAAGGCTGAAATTCTGCTACGACAGCGGACACGAGTCCTGCTTCTCGCAGACAAAGCTCGCACTTCCGAAGTACCGTGACCGCCTTGCGGCACTGCATCTTCACGATAACGACGGCGGATATGAGCATGACCAGCACCTGCTGCCCGGACATTCCACCGGGGTCGATTGGGATTATGTGCGCCGCTGGATAGCTGATTATGACGGAGTGATATCGCTTGAGGTCAAAACTCCGCGCGATATCCCGCATGAGGTGTTCTACGCCGAGGCAATAAAAGCCGCACGGTTCGTAAAAAGTGAATAAGTATCCGCTTTGATGAGGGTGTGTTCGTCCCCGCTTCCCGAAGGATGAAAAGGAGATTTTTTGACTTTTTTTCATTTTGGTATTGCAAAACCTCCGCGGATGTGGTATAATACCATTTGCGATTTGATTCGATCGCAACGTGTTTTATATTTACTTATCCGGGGGTGTAGCTCAGTTGGGAGAGCGCCGCGTTCGCAACGCGGAGGTCATGGGTTCGAATCCCACCATCTCCACCAAAAAACAAAGGAGGGCATCAGCCCTCCTTTGTTTTTTGCCGTAGCATCGTCAAATTCGAACCCATCCTGTTCCGGCAACGGAACAGGAGAGCTTTGCGCAAAGGTGAACTAAGGGTTATAGAGATCAGACGCGCAAAGCTGGGTTCTGAATCCCACCATCTCCACCAAAAAATGAAGGATGGCTTTACTCTCTGCATTCTTAGCGGAGAAATAGGCGGCGGAAGTACCGAGGCATTGATTTGCCTCGGTATTTCTGTTTTTGGGAGATGTTATGATGCGATGGCATCGGATGTTCTCACGGTATGCTGTTCTCTGAATCCTACGGTGAACACGATGTCGATATCGTTGCCCTCGGTGCGTGACCACTTTTCCTTCTTTTCGTAGACGTATATCTTGGATATGAATGCGTGAACGATCTCGGGAGTCAGCTCCTGAATATCAATAAATCTGTTGGCGTTGGCGATGAAATCGTCTATCGAATTCCGTTCACTTCCATAGCTCGCTTCGGCTTCTTCAAGCTCAGTGAGCTTTTTTGTTAGTGCTGATTGCTCCGCTTCGTAGTTTTGTGCCATCTTATCGTAACGCTCATCTGTGATACGCCCGCTGACATTATCCTCGTAGAGCTTTTGAATGATGCGATCAAGCTCGTCTATACGCTTGCGAACTTTGATGATCTCAGCCTTTACCGCCTTGAGCTTTTTCTCATCCTCGTCACGCTTTTTGGCACGTGCTTTCTCATAGAATACCTCGGGATTCTCCCTTGCAAGCTCAGTTACCCAGCGTATCTGCTGAAGGACAATCTGTTCCAACGCCATAGCGTTGATCTGATGCGCCGAGCATCTGTCCTTGCCTTTGCGCTGATAAAATCCTCAACTGTAATAGTTTTCTTCGGGAAGCATGGTCTTGGCTCGGTGAAGATACATTCTGTTTCCGCAACTCGCACAGGCGATAACGTTGTGGAAAATATCCACCTTGCCGGATTTATCGGGACGGTTGCGACCGTCAAGGATAAGCTGTACCGTTTCGAAATCCGATTTGCTGATGAGAGCTTCGTGGGTATTTTCGAATATCAACCATTCTTCTTTCGGCAGACGGAGCTGCTTCTTTACCTTGAAGGATTTGACCTTGGTCTTACAGTTTACCGTGTTGCCGATATAATCTTGATTGCGGAGGATGGAACGTATCGTGGTACTTGACCATCGATAAGGATCGGTGATATCAACACCGCTGTGTACGTATCCGTATTTCTGATAGAGATACTGTCCGGGCGTGATGATCTGATCGTTTTGTAAGCCTTTGGCTATCTTTTTGAGATTGGGATCCTTGAGGAATTCTTTGAAGATGCGGATGACGATATCCTTGGTGTCTGGGTCGGGTATGATGTGTCCAGTGTCATCGGGATCTTTAATATATCCGTAAGGCGCATTCGTAGCGAGCCGTTCACCGCGCTTGGCTTTGCTCTGAAATGTGGCTCTGACCTTGTGACTTGTGGTCTGGGCGTGCCACTCGTTGAAGATGTTAATGATGCCAAGCTGCTGTTCATTTTCGCTGTGAAGGCTGTCATAATTATCGTTGATAGCGATAAAGCGAACATCATATTCGGGAAAGGTCAGCTCGATATACCGTCCGGTCTCAATATAATTTCTGCCGAGACGGGATAAATCCTTCACGATGATGGTAGAAATCTTTCCGTCTTCCATATCCGTTATCATGCTTTCAAAGCCGGGGCGGTTGAAATTCGTACCGCTGAAGCCGTCGTCTATATAGAATTTCGTATTGCGGAAGCCTTTGCTCTTGGCGTACTCCGTGAGGATCTTTCTCTGATTCTGAATACTGTTGGACTCGCCCTGCATGGAATCCTCATGGCTGAGTCTGCAATACAGAGCCGTTATTTTTTCGTTTGTTTCGTACATGGTCTTTCTCCTTTCTACTCTTAAACCATTTGTTTTACAAAACAACCGAATAAGCTGCAAGCACATATTACCACAAAGGTTTTCATATATCCAGCGTTTTTCAGAATGTTAAGAGTAAAGTAACATCTCATAGTCGTCATCGGTTTCGGTCTATCAGCTCGTCAATTTTATCGAACGCCGTGGCTTCTTTGCTTCGGTCAAGGTAATTTGTCACGTGATAGACCTTCCCGCAAATTTTATGCTCGCTTTCAAGACCAACGTAGTTTTCCTTCTGTGCCTCGTAGAAACGAGCGAATGCTTCGGGATCTTGGTATCCTGTCTTGCCGTGTGTATCCCGAAATAAAAACTGAATGGTAAGCAGAATTCTTTTGAGCCATCCGGCATTGATATACTCGTCACGGACGAACCAATTGGATAGGATCTCGTCTTCTTTTCTTCGACGTTCTGCTTCCTCCTCACGCTGTTTGCGCTGAACTTCTTCCCAATCCTCGATGTCCTCGCCATCACGAAGCACGGTACGGTTATCGTGAAGCAGAGCGTTAACACGCTTCCAAAACTTTTTCCAAGTCATATATTCATCCTTTCTCACATCGAAATTTCAAATCCTTCGTCCTCGCCATCGTCAACATCATCTGTTGGTGTTGGCTTAGGTTTAGACAGTTCTATCACAGCACCTACAGCACCACCTACGAGTACACCTGCTACAGTTGCAGCGTTTCTCGCCTCTCTCTGCCGTTTTTCCTCCTCGGATTCCTCGCCGTCCTCAAACAGATCGGTCAGATTCGCAATCCCACGTATACCCATAAGAGCAGTATCAATATTGGAGGAATGAATGTGAGCGCGAGACGGAGAAACCATATCGCTTCGTCCCGACGTATTCTTCTGTCGATAACTTCGGAAGCTCTCTCGCTCGCTTTCCCAACCTGTTCGACCGCTTCCTTCGTTATCTTGTGCAGAGCCTTCTCCGTCGCCTCTTTCTGCGCCTCTGCTGCCTTCATCATCTTCTCGGTGTATCTGCTCGCCTCGCTCGACAGAACCGCTTTCTGTGCCGACAACTCCGCTGACAGAGCCTCCATTCTGCGTACCGCTTCGGTGAGCTTCATCCATTCCTCTGCGCTGATCTGAACCATCGGAACTGTCTGATCCTGCGCTTCCTTCTGCAGTTCTTCCTGTATAATAGAGTCGGTATTCATCCTTGTCCTCAAGCACAGGGGCCTTTATTCTATCTTCCAAAAAGGCAATTTGCTTTGCGGTAGGCTTGTGAATGATATTACCATCGCTGTAATTGGCTTGAATATTTTTGCGAATTCTGTTTAGCATAATGTATTTTTCAAAAACCTCCTATTTTTTCGTTTCGTCAGAAGCACCCCTGTTTTTGCTCAAAAAAGCCTCGGTCTGCATCGGCGTTATTTGCGATTTTCCCAACAGGAGAACTCTCGTCGGGCACGGTATCGTTTGTAGTTCTCAAAATCGCTGAAACCCCATATTCCGTCGGTGTACACCGTAATTCCATATTTAATAAAAAAGAGCCGAAATCAAACCAAGCGGAAAGAAAATATCCATACAATTATTGGATATATCTTGCGCTTATAGATTTGATTCCGACCCTATGTATTCCCGAATTCACAGCCGGGAGGATGGAACGTATTCGCCACGCGAAGCGGCAGTTATAGAGCGACGCGAGTCGCTATAAGTCTTGCAGGCTTGTTCGGTCTTGCGTGCAGAGCCTTGATGCAGAGAGCAACCTTTCCATGACAATGCGGACACTCCAATATGTAATCCGCATCAGATGCTTCCGAGAGACGCTTGAGCTCGCTGTCATTACGCAGGAGCACATCGGGAACGTCAGCAAAGCGATGGTTGCCGTAAGGACATTTCAGCTTCGGCATATACCTTCTGCCGTCGTCTGTTCTTTCTGCCATTGAATACCTCCTTTATCACGAGTCCAGATCCTTCATCACCATAGTGGCAACGCCTTGGATCTTCAAAGCATTCAGCTGTTCACCTTTCAAAACGATTGGCTTCATGGAATCATTTTCGGGGATGAGATGTATCTCGCCATCGCTCTCGCGGTGGAAGCGTTTGAGCGTTGTGCAATCGCTGTTATAGAGCACAGCAACGATCTGACCCTCACGTGCGGTTTCTTGCTTACGAATGAGAACAAGGTCACCGCTGTCAATACCGGCGTTGATCATGGAATCCCCATTGGCACGCAGAAGAAAGAAATCACCGCTACCGGTCAGTGCCATAGGCAACCGGATATGCTCAAGCTGTGCGTCGGTTACCTCGGTGAGTGGTCCGCAAGGAATGGAATTGCCCATCTGCACACGGTTCGTATCCATCAGCTCTCTCATGTACTGCGTAATGATTCCACGGTGACCATCGTATTCGATCTCGCATCGTTCCTGCATGATTTTGAGGTATCGCTGAATGGTGGGGCGGGATGCGCCGATACCTTGCTCGATCTCACGAGTGGAGGGAGACCTACCGTAATCCTCAAAGTATTCATTCACAAAATCGATGATCTTGCCGAATAGCGATTCATCTCTGCTTCTCATAAAATTCCCTCCGAAATATAATGAGCCATTTGGGTCTTTAATTATAACACAGCGCAAAAGCTTTGTCAAGAGGGTAAATAAAGATTTATCTATAAACCAACGGTTGACGAAAACTTTCCTAAGCCTAATTGACAATCAACCGAAAATATGCTATACTATTAGTGTAATCAAATTACAAATTCAGCCAAAGGAGGCGATTATTATGATGAACACTTATATTTATCGGATGTCATATGTATCGCCTGCGGTATGCTGAGGCAAGGTTTATATAGTTTTTGATGCACATCCGATCTCGGGTGTGTTTTTTGTTTGCTTAAAATATATTTCTTTGGCGAACGTATAGCTTTATGCACCCGTAGGGGTGCTTTTTGTTTTTCGTGGAAAGCCCTCGAATATGAGTCAAACGGAAAATTCAGCCGACCGAAAGGAGAATTTTTTATGATGACCGCAATTACGACACTTTTGAAAAATGAAAGAGGGGATGCCCATGAAGAGATTAAAAAACAAAATATTATCTATGGAGCCTAACACGACAACATACAAGGCGATGTATGAAGGGAGTATGATCATCGAAGATCCCGCACATCCGACAATGGAGCCTTACTTACTGTTTGCCTCTCCGCGAGATTATTGCGCTATCTGATTTCGACGAGCGTTTCAATGATGAGAAACTAAAAAAGGCTTGCGACATTAGTGGCGCAAGCGCGGTTATCAAGGATTGGGAGAACGGCTATGACAGCGTTCTTGGGCGTTACTATGCAGACAACGGCAAAGACCTTTCGGGCGGTCAATGGCAGCTTGTTGGACTTGCTCGTGCATACTTCAAGTATAGCGAGTATATGATTCTCGATGAGCCCTCCGCCGCGCTTGACCCAATTTCTGAGGATAGGATATTTGAACAGCTCTACCACTTGAGCGAGGGCAAGAGTTCGGTCACGATCTCGCACCGTCTTTCAAACACAACCCTTGCCGATAAGATACTCGTCATCGGTGACGGGCACATTATCGAACAAGGCTCACACTTTGAGCTTTTGAAGCAGAATGGAAAATACGCCGAGCTGTTCAATCTGCAGGCGAGTAAATATATTTAATTACGAAAGGAAACTTCAATATGGCAGATCAAGAATTTGTTAGTGCCACTATGGATAAAATCTCCGCAATCAAAGAATACAAACAGGAGTAACATATCCGCAGTAAAGGAACTGTGCCTTGCTGTTTATGAAGGTGATTCTTTTGACGATGAGAAATATAATGAATTGATATCATGTATTCAGTCTACGGCTAATTGATTGTTATCAATAATGCTAATAGTGATTTTTGAGTGGCAGTTCCCAAGTCAATTGTTAATCGAAATCTGTATTAGGCACTATCACATTGAGTAAAAGCATCTTCCTATTGGGTGACCTAAATCCTAATTGCGTAAAGGCACCGCCAGGAGTAACAGGTTGGGGCGTTATCTACAATATTTTTAATGGTCCAATTTGTCTTTCACTTTTTCTTTGCTTACAGCAATGCATTATTTACACCATGTAAAAAATTAAAAAGCAAAACACCACGAATTTTCTTCCGTGGTGTTTTTCTGTAAGGGCTGCTTATTCGGTTGTTATTATTTTACCGCTAATTATGCACCCCCTAGCCATCCTTTATTTTTTGGTGGTGCATCGTCAAATTCGAACCCATCCTGTTCCGGCAACGGAACAGGAGAGCTTTGCGCTAAGGTGAACTGAGGGTTATAGAGATCAGACGCGCAAAGCGGGGTCCTGGATCCCACCATCTCCACCAAAAAACAAAGGATGGCTTCTCTCTGCATTCTTAGCGGAGAAATAGATGACACGAAAACTTCGGCAGAGAGCTTGTTTTCTCTGCCGATTTGTGTTATAATGGTGCTAACGAAAAGCCTCCCTTGTGTAAAGGGAGGTGGCAGCTGAAGGCTGACGGAGGGATTGTAAAAAGCCCCAAATAGCAGGAAACAATCCCTCAGTCGCTAACGCGACAGCTCCCTTTACACAAGGGAGCCTTTGGACACGCTCGTGCATCTTTAGGGGTATGGGCTTTGCCCTGTGCCTTTGTAATACAAAGGCGAAACTGGCGATAAAAACAGAATGATAAATATGAATTTGAGAAACGGAGGGAATGTTATGATTTTTGAATTTGGAAATTTTCGACTTGATATAGATGTTGAATCCACAAAAGCATTTTATAGTAAACACGAAAAGACCGTTATTGAAGATTGTGGCTGTGTTAATTGTCGAAATTATTATGAAGCAATATCCAAAGTTTCAGATAAAGTAAAAAACTTTTTCAATTCACTCGGAATAGACCCGCAAAAATCTCCCGAAGCAACATGGTGGGACACAAATGAAGATGGTGTCGCATATTATTCTATTATTTTTCATGTTGTTGGCACAATTATTAAGTCGGTTGATATATACAAGCCTGTTGGACACAGCGGATATCAGTTAATTAACGAGAATTTCTATGAGATAGATAAGGGTTTTAAGGTTGGGTTTACTACAAAAGCTGTTCTTGTTGAAAAGGATTTCCCCCAGCCTTGTATACAGCTTGAAATAGAAGCTTACTTACCGTGGGTGATGAATTGACAAATTCCAATTTGTTGATTATTTTCTTTAATCATTTTAATGATAATTTCTCTTAAATTTCTTTATCAGCAAAATCAATCCAATGATCATCACAATTGGAAATAAGGTGGCAAAAAGCAATCCTGTTTTTAGATCGCCTCCTGCGGCATCCGCTATTCCGCCAACCATAGTGGGTCCTACAGCCGCTCCCAAATCTCCTGCTAAAGCCAAAAAAGCAAACATTGCAGTTCCACCCTTCGGGCATTTTTGAGAGGAAATACTGATCGTTCCAGGCCACATAATTCCAACAGACAATCCGCAAAGAGCGCAACCGATAAGACCTATAATCGGGATCGGCGACAGAGCTGCCAACAGGTAGCATACTACACACAGCAAACCGCACCCCAACATAACCTTAGTCAAGTCAAGCTTCTCACTTTTCTTTCCGTAAAACATACGAGAAAGTCCCATAAAAACAGCAAAGAGGCACGGACCGGCTAAGTCGCCCACAGTTTTGGAAACGCCAAGCGCAGATTCTGTAAAGGCAGATGCCCATTGAGTCATCGTTGCCTCGGATGCGCCTACGCATATCATAAGTACGATCATTAGCAAAAATAAAGGAAGTCTGAGTAGCTGACCGATACGCAATCCTTCTCCGTCTTCTACGAGTCGCTCTATTGGACAAGAGAGAAAATTAAAGATGTTCAATAACGGCACTACCGCCCATATTACTGTAAGGATCTGCCAATACACCATACCAAATATTGCAAAAAAGAGTGTTGAGCCCAAAACCACGCCAACAGCGCCCCAACAGTAAAACGAGTGCAAAAGACTCATCACCCCCGCTTTGTTTTCAAACGGACAGGCTTCAACAATCGGGCTTAACAAGACTTCAATAAGACCGCTTCCTATCGCGTAAAGTACGACAGAAATAAGAATACCAATAAAAGGATTGGGCAGTATATCGGGCAAGAATGCCATGAGAAGCAGTCCCGCAGCAGAAACCACTTGCGAAGCCACAACGCAGGTGCGGTATCCAATGATGTCAGCAAATTTCACGGCCACCAAGTCAACGAGTAATTGCGTCAGGTAAAATATCATCGGAACAAGCGCGATCATTTCGAATGATATTCCGTAGGTGTCCTTAAACATCAAAAATAAGAGCGGTGCAAAGTTTGCTGATATTGCTTGGGTGATGAAACCGAGATAGCAAGCAATCAGCGTTTTTTTATAATTCTTCATTTTTGTCATAATAACTCCTTATGCTGACATGAATTGTTATGAAGTATTATATTCTTATTTATCAATGAGTTCATTATATTATAAACACCCCTCCAATTCAACCTCATTGATGTAAACAATCGTGAATAATCAAATAATCCTTCTACATAGCCAAATGCTTGCAAGCCTTGCGTTTGGCTTTTTTATTTGCAGAAAGGATGATAACAGCGGCTGTACGGTCAATTTCAAGACCTACACCAATTCCATCTGGGACATGAAGCAGCGGGAAACACCTCTTGAAAATCAGGCGGTTTTCTACGACACCCATCCGGCGATCATCGAGCAGGAAGTCTTTGATAAGGTTCAGGAGATCAGGCAGCAGCGCCACCGAAGGACGAAAACGGGCAAGAGCAGTCTGCTTTCCGGCATGGTTTACTGTGCCGACTGCGGAGCAAAAATGCGGTACTGCACCACCAACTATTTTGAAAAGCGGCAGGATCACTTTGTATGCCGCGGCTATGTTTTTATGCGTATCGCCGTTTCGTTCATGCTTTGATAACATTTAAGAAGTACAATATTTTCATGCAAAGCTTATTACGGCATCAGACGTCGTTCTTTTATTCACGCGAGCGTCGGCTGTCATGCCCTCAAACGTTCAGAAAGAGAAAGGACACACGCATGAGGCGCTTTATGGATGAAAACTATCTGCTTTCCACCCAAACGGCAGAGGAGCTTTATCACGGCATTGCGGAAAAGCTGCCGATAGCCGACTATCACTGCCACCTGTCTCCGCGCGAAATATACGAAAATAAACCGTTTGACAGTATAGCCGGACTGTGGCTTGGCGGCGACCACTACAAATGGAGGCTGATGCGCACCTGCGGAGTGGAGGAAAAATATATCACCGGGGATGCTCCGGACATTGAAAAATTCCGCCGTTTTGCCGCCGTCCTGCCCCTTGCCGCCGGAAATCCGCTTTACGCGTGGTGTCACCTTGAACTGAAGCGCTATTTCGGCTACGAGGGAGTGCTGAACGCGGAAACGGCGGATGAGGTATGGAATATCTGCGCGGATGTACTTGAAAACGACCCTGACTTTACCCCGCGCGGGCTGATACTCAAAAGCCGGGTCAGGATGATAGGCACGACCGACGATCCCTGCGGCGACCTTGGCTGGCATAAAAAAATCGCGGCGGACAGCGAATTTCCGGTGCTGGTATGTCCCAGCTTCCGCCCCGACCCGGCGCTTGAGCCGAAAAAAACCGGTTTTGCCGACTATATCCGCCGCCTTGAGACTGCGGCGGGAACGGGTATATCAGGCATCCGTGACCTTATGCGCGCGCTTTCGCGGCGCATGGACGCCTTTGGGGCGCTCGGCTGCCGCGCCGCCGACCACGGTCTGTACCGTCCGGTCTGCCGTCAGGCAACCGAGTCGGAGCTTGACGGAATATTCCGACGCGCCGTTTCGGGGGAGGAGATATCCGACGCCGAAGCCGATGCGTACCGGACGGCGCTGCTCTGCTTCTGCGCCGGAGAATACAAACGACGCGGCTGGGTCATGCAGCTTCATTTCAGCTGTATGCGCAACCCAAACAGCCGTATGTTCGCCGCTCTGGGCCCCGACTCCGGCTTTGATTCCGTCGCCGTTGTGGACGCCGCCTCCGACGCCTACAGGCTGTTCGACCTTTTGGAGCGCGAAGACTCTCTGCCGCGCACCGTCCTTTACAGTCTCAATCCGGCGGACAACGCCTGGATAGACACGCTTGCCGGAGCATTTCAAAGCCCTGACGTGCCGGGCAGGATACAGCACGGTAGCGCATGGTGGTTCAATGACCATGAGGATGGGATACGCGAGCAGCTTTCGGGGCTTGCCAGCCGAGGTGTGCTTGGCACATTTATCGGAATGCTTACCGACTCGCGCAGCTTCCTGAGCTACACGCGGCACGAATATTTCCGCCGCATACTTTGCGATATGCTTGGCGGGTGGGTGGAATCCGGAAGATACCCCAACGACCCTCAGGCACTGAAAACAATAGTTGAGGGCGTTTGCTGGAAAAACGCCGCACGATACTTCGGACTCGGGCAGGCTGACGGATTCTGAGACATATCGGCGCGCAGCATTATTTATATTGAAGAAAATTAATCAGGAAAGGAATACCAAACCATGAAGCTTTCATTCCGTTGGTACGGGGAGGACGATCCCGTAAGCCTTGAGTACATATCGCAGATCCCGGGTATGCGCTCGGTAGTGTCCGCAGTATACGATGTTAAGCCGGGCGAGATCTGGCCGCGCGAAAGCCTTGAGCGCATACGCGACCGCTGCCGCGAACACGATCTTGTGTTTGACGTGGTAGAATCAATTCCCGTACACGAGGATATAAAGCTCGGTCGGGGTGATGTTGAGCGTCTGCTTGACAACTACTGCGAAAATATCCGCCGCTGCGCTGACGTAGGAGTCAGGTGCGTCACATACAATTTCATGCCGGTGTTTGACTGGACGCGCACTCAGCTTGATAAAAAAGCCCCCGACGGCTCGACAAGCCTTGTAATGTACCGCGACCAGCTTGAGGGGCTTGACCCGCTGAAGGAGGACATTCATCTTCCCGGCTGGGATTCAAGCTACACGCAGGGCGAGGTGCGCGAGCTAATTGCCGCATACGCAAAGCTCGGAGAGGAAGGTCTCTGGCTCAACCTTGAAAGATTCCTCCGCCATGTGATTCCGGTTGCGGAGGAGGTCGGAGTCAGAATGGCGATCCACCCTGACGATCCTCCCTACCCCATTTTCGGACTTCCCCGCATTATAACCTGCGAGGCAAATCTTGACCGTATGCTGTCCCTGTATGACAGCCCGGCAAATTCTCTCTGCCTTTGCACCGGCTCGCTCGGCTGTGCCGCCTGCAATGATGTTCCCGCGCTGGTGCGCAAATACGCCGCCGCAGACCGCATTGCTTTTATGCACATACGCAACGTAAAACTGATGGAGGACGGCTCCTTTGAGGAGAGGGCGCATCTTTCCTCAGCGGGAAGTCTTGATATGTACGAGATCGTGCGCGCCCTGACCGACTTCGGCTTTGACGGATATGTGCGTCCCGACCACGGGCGCATGATATGGGGAGAGCAGGGCAAGCCCGGCTACGGACTCTTTGACCGCGCGCTTGGCGCAGCATACATAAACGGTCTGTTTGAAGCCTGCGAAAAAAACTCCGCACAGCACTTCGGCGAAAATTATGAAGACGAGGACATAGAAAATGATGAAGAACGTACTGAATACCGATCTTAGCGGCAAGGTTGCCGTAGTTACAGGAGCCGGCGGCGTGCTGTGCGGAGACTTTGCCAAGGTCCTGGCACGTGCCGGAGCTTCTGTCGCTCTGCTTGACATCAACGAGGCGGCGGCGCGTAAGGTCGCCGATGAAATAAGCGCCGAGGGCGGCATCGCCAAGGCATTCGCCTGCGATGTGCTGAAGCGCCAGACCTGCGAGGAGACCGCCGCGCGGGTGCTTGCCGAGTTCGGTCCCTGCGACATACTGCTGAACGGGGCGGGCGGGAACAATCCCCGCGCCACCACAGACAAGGAATATTTTGAGCCGGGCGATATCGACGCCGAGACCAAGAGCTTTTTTGACCTTGACGACGCAGGCGTCAGCTTTGTTTTTAATCTCAATTTCCTCGGAACACTGCTCCCCACTCAGGCGTTCGCACGTCAGATGGTAGGACGCGAGGGCTGCAGCATTCTTAATATTTCCTCAATGAACGCCTACACGCCGCTGACGAAGATACCCGCATACTCCGGAGCAAAAGCGGCGGTATCAAACTTTACACAATGGCTGGCGGTGCATTTTTCAAAGGTCGGAATACGTGTAAACGCCATAGCACCGGGATTTTTCTGCACCAATCAGAACGCCGCACTTCTCTTTAATGAGGACGGAACGCCGACCGCACGCACCGGAAAAATACTTGCCGCGACGCCCATGGGACGGTTCGGAAAGCCGGAGGAGCTTGAGGGCGCGGTGCTGTTTCTGCTGAACAATGAAGCCGCCGGATTCATAACCGGCGTGGTCCTGCCGATCGACGGAGGGTTTTCCGCCTACTCCGGCGTATAAAGAGGTGCTGAATGAACGAAATTGCCAGACAGATCAGCCAAATAGGAATTATGCCTGTAATAAAGCTCACATATCCCGACCGCGATGCTTTACCTCTTGCCGATGCGCTTTGCGCCGGAGGGATACCTGCGGCGGAGATAACCTTCCGCGCCGAGGGAGCGGAACGCGCCGTGGCACTGATAAGCCGGGCGCACCCGGAAATGCTGATTGGAGCGGGAACTGTACTTACCGAAGCGCAGGTTGACGCGGCGGTCGCCGCCGGCGCGCGCTTTATCGTCACTCCGGGGCTTGACGTTCAGCTCGTGCGCTACTGCCAGAGCATTGATATCCCGATATTTCCGGGATGCACGACCGCAACCGATTATCACACCGCCTTCCGTCTGGGGCTTGAGGTGCTGAAATTCTTCCCTGCAGAGCTTTCCGGCGGAGTTGCAAAGATCAAAGCGCTCGCGGCGCCCTTTCCGATGTTCAGAATAATGCCGACCGGCGGGATCTCGCTTGACAACCTCAGCTCCTACATATCCTGCCCTGCGGTATGCGCCTGCGGCGGAAGCTACATGGTCACGCCGGAGCTTATTGAAAACGGTCGTTGGAAGGAAATAACCGAACTCTGCTGCAAATCGGTGCGGCTTATAAAGGAGGCACGCGGAGAATGAGCCGTGTTATTACATTCGGAGAGCTGATGCTGCGGCTCCAGCCGTGCGGATACAAACGTCTTGTTCAGGCGGAAAACCTTGAGGCTACCTTCGGCGGCGCCGAGGCAAATGTTGCCGTTGCGCTGGCAAGCCTCGGGATCGACGCCGGGTTTGTAACAAGGCTGCCCGGTCACGAAATGGGTCAGGCGGCAGTAAATTCACTGCGCAGATACGGAGTAGATACACAAAATATCGTTCGCGGCGGCAACCGTGTGGGAATATATTATAATGAAAAAGGCGCCGACCTGCGCGGCGGCTTATGTATCTATGACCGCGCCGGTTCGGCGATTGCCGAAGCCTCCGCCTCGGATTTTGACTGGAACAGGATATTTGACGGTGCGGAATGGTTTCATTTCACCGGCATTACCCCGGCACTGGGCGAGGAGCTGCCCGGGATCTGCCTTGACGCCTGCAGGTGCGCCAAGGAAAAGGGCGTTACTGTTTCCTTTGATCTCAATTACCGCGCAAAGCTCTGGAATGTTGAGCGCGCGCGCGCGGTGCTGGGCGATATCTGCCGCTATGCGGATATCATCATAGCCAACGTCGGACAGGCAAACGACATTCTGGAGCTTGGAGTCGAGGGAGATCCCTGCGACTCGGACGAGGTATGCCGCGAGGTTGCCGCACGACTTTGCCGGAAATTCGGCTTCCGCCGCGCGGCGCTGACGGTGCGAAAGAGCTGCTCAGCCTTTGACAACCGCTTCGGCGCGCTGCTTTACGACGCAGAAAGCGGAGAATGTGTTTTCTCACGCAGATATGAACTGCATATCGTTGACCGCATAGGCGGCGGAGACGCCTTTGCCGGAGGACTTATATACGCTCTGCTCCGCGGAATGCAGCCGTCAGCGGCAGTGGAATTTGCCGCCGCTGCGTCAGCACTCAAGCACTCGGTGGAGGGTGACTTCAATCTCGTCAGCGCCGCCGAGGTACGCGCCCTCTCTGACGGCAAGGACAAAGGACAGGTAAAAAGGTAACCGCCCTGCTGATAAAACTGCATAATCAATAAGCATCCCGGCAGACATCTTCAACATCTGCCGGGATCATCTTATTTGACTATCATGACCCTATGGGCAGCCATGCGGCAAAGCGGGAGCTGTCGTCATAGGTCTTTCCCGCCGATGAATAATCAATAAGCCGCACTGGTCCGTTCGCCGTTTCGATCTCAACGCAGAGATTGCAGTCGGGAATTTCAGGACATTCCGCCTTGCGCGCCTTTACACGCCCGTCAGCGTCCGCAGGAATACACAACGCTTTTTTTTCGTCAAAGCCCAGCCGCGCATCGGCGGCAAGCACTATAGCGCCGCGCCTCAGGGCGGCATATCTGCCGCGCGTCTGCGGATCCGGAGGCTGAATAAGGTAAACGCTCATATCAAGATCCAGTCTTACCGTGTCGCCGTCATGCCACAAACGTCCGATACTCTTCCAACCGGGAGCGGCAGTGATATTCTCGCCGTTAAGGCTCATCACGGTCTTTTTGCTCCACTTTGGTATTCTGAAAGCCAGCGTCATCTCCTCCGGACGTTCAAGTCTCAGCTTTACACTCACGCTACCGCCGATTGGATATTCGCCTGAGATCTCAAATACCGCATTCTGCCCGCCCGGCGTAAGGCATCCGGTACTGCCCGGCAGGTAGAAGCTCAGATATATACCGTCATGTGCGCGTTGTGCCTCAACGCGAGGGATAAGCCCTACCCCTGCCGAGGCAATACAGGCGCAGCAGCCGTAAAAGAAGCCGTTCTCCATACTCATAAGCCCGCCGACCTTGCTTCCGCGCACTCCTGCGCGGAGCGGTGAATAGCTGTCAAAGGGCAGCACACCGTGCATTTCGGGATAATCATCCTTTGCGCGTACCGTCGTGACCTTGCGGTGAGTGTTGAACGCGCCGAGATAAGCGTTGAAAAAGCTTCGCTCGATCGCGTCGGCATACCGCACGTCACCGGAAAGCCGCAGAAGCTGCGCGCACAGCTTCATCAGCGTTACGCTGACACAAGTCTCCTGCATTATCCCGACATAAGAGTCGTCGGTCTGCGTTACCGCCGTGTGGTCAAACAGCTCATGCGTGCAGCCGCAGCATCCGATGACGGACACGTCACTTTCAAGCACCCGTCTGCCGAAATTCAGCACCGCCTCGCGGTGGCGTGGTACTCCGGTAACACGGTAATATTCCGCAAGTCCCTCAAAGCAGGACATCATCTCATACGCCTTGGTAACCGGATACTGGTACGGGTCAAGCCTATCCTCGGCGGCAAGAGCAAAGATCATCACCGGCTCTTTTTCGCCCACAGACACAATATATGACGCAAAATCAAGATACCTTTTCTCCCCGGTGAGATTGTAAAGCCGCACGAACGGCTCGAGTATCGACATTGCATTTATTCCCAGCCAGTAGTGGGAGGTCTCGTTTATCGGTATCCCGTTCTCACCAACGTGAGCGATTATGTAATCCGCCTGGCGGCACATCGCCCGGCGTATCTCACTGCAAAGCTCCGCGTCGGGGCATATCTCATAAAAATACTGAAGCCCCAGCAGAACATACTTTCGCCCCCACATATCCCAACCGGAAAACTCGCACCCGCGGCTGTATGTGGAGATCCTGCCGTCCTCATCCTGAAAGCTCAGAAGTCTGTGCACACTGCCCTCAAGCAGAGAATACAGCTTCTCATCCTGCAGATACGCGCAGACCCAGCACGCTCCGCGCATCGTCTTTCCCCAGTATTCGCACCGCCAGCCGAGGTTTGAGTCGTCGCTGTTGCTTCCGAACAGCTCCGCAAACCTGCGGTAAAGCTCTCCGTCGTACAGCTGTGTGTCGCATACGAACCGCACTGCCCGCTCAAATATTCCGCCAAAATCTTTCTTCGCGGCATGATCCGGGATCAGTCGGTCGCTTTCCCATCGATTGTGTTCAAAAAGGCTTTCGTGTTCTGTTTTCATAATGTAAAAGCTCCTTTTTTATTGTTGTAACAGCTTGCGCAAGCCGTGATATATCCGCCGTCATTGACAAGGGTCACCGCCGCAAGGCACAAAAACAGTTTCGGGGCTGCCGCGCCAAAGCACGGCAGTCCCGTCGCACACCCGCTGATGCCGGGCATAAGTTGCCGCAACCCGCTTTGCGGTACAGTATATCAGACAGAACCGGACGAGCCGTCCGCTCCGCCTTCGTTTTCGTTTTCGTCCTCGCCGTTATTTCCGGCAGCCTCAGCTTCTGCCTGCTTTTTCTTTCTCTCAGCCTCAGCCTTTTCGTCGGCTTCCGCTTGAGCCTTGTTGGCTGCGGCGCTGCGGCGCTTTTTGCCTGCGGCAATTTCCTCAAGCTCTTCAACCGTAGCTTCATGCTCCATAGCGGCAAGGAACTGATCGCCGTCCATCGTCTCATGTGTGACAAGGTATTCGGCAACAAATTTCAGCTTGTCAGCATGCTCGGTAAGCAGCTTCTTTGCAACGTCAAAGGAGGACTCGATGATATTTCTTATCTCGCTGTCTATCTTTGCGGCTGTCGCGTCAGAATAATCCTGGGTCGAGGAGAAATCACGTCCGAGGAAGATATCGTCGCCGTGGCTTGAGCCGTAGCGTATCGGACCCAGCTCCTCACTCATACCAAGCTGAGTGACCATCTTGTGGGCAATTTCGGTGGCGCGCTTGATGTCGTTGGAGGCACCGCCCGAATAATCGCCGAAGGTCAGCATCTCTGCGGCGCGTCCGCCAAGAAGCATCGAGATCTTCTCCTTAAGCTCCTGCTTGTAGACGCTGTATTTGTCCTCGGCGGGAATGTTAAGGGTATACCCCAGCGCATTGCCCGAAGGAACTATCGTAATGGTATGGACCGGATCGACCGTGGGAAGGTAGTAGGAAAGCACCGCGTGACCCGCCTCGTGATATGCGGTCTTGCGTTTTTCGCTGTCCTTGATGCGCATCGACTTCTTCTGCGGACCTGCAACGACCTTGGTAAATGCGTCCTCGATATCGTCCATGCCGATAAGGGACTTGCCGCGGCGTACCGCAAGCAGCGCCGCCTCGTTGAGCAGGTTGGCAAGATCGGCTCCGGTAAAGCCGGAGGTAGTTTTTGCTATGACCGAGAAATCAACGTCGTCCTCAAACTTCTTGTTGCGGGCATGAACCTTGAGTATCTCCTCACGTCCCTTTATGTCGGGATAATTTACCGTTATCTGGCGGTCAAAGCGTCCCGGACGGAGAAGCGCCGGGTCAAGAATGTCGGGACGGTTGGTAGCCGCCATGACGATTATCCCCTCATGCGAGCCGAAGCCGTCCATCTCGACCAGCAACTGGTTGAGCGTCTGTTCTCTTTCGTCGTGTCCGCCGCCAAGGCCCGCGCCGCGGTGACGTCCGACAGCGTCGATCTCATCTATAAATACTATGGATGCCGGAGCTTTGCGCGCCGTCTCGAACAGGTCGCGCACACGCGACGCACCGACGCCGACGTACATTTCAACGAAGTCAGAGCCGGAGATCGAGAAGAACGGCACATTCGCCTCGCCGGCAACTGCCTTTGCAAGCAAGGTCTTACCGGTACCGGGAGGGCCCATCAGCAGTACGCCGTGCGGTATCTTTGCGCCGAGACGTGCAAACTTCTGAGGGTCCTTGAGGAACTCGACGATCTCCTGAAGCTCCTCCTTCTCCTCGTCCGCCCCCGCAACGTCCTTGAAGGTCACCTTGTGCTTTTCGTCGGTGTCGGCGGAGGTCTTGACCCGCGCCTTGCCGAAGCTGTTCATCTTGCCGCCCTTGCCCGACACCTGATTCATGGTGTAGAACCACATGGCTGCAAATATCACTATAAGCACCACATACGGCAGCAGAGCCACCCACCACGGCCACGCGGTATCCGGCTCGTATTCATAATTTTTAATGATCCCGCGCTCATACTGGTCAAGGATAAGCTCGCCGAGATCCTCGCGGAAATAATCGACGTCCTTCAGCCGGTAGGAAACGATCTTTCCGTCCGTGAGCTTCATTGTGATAACGTCGCTCTTGGACACCTCAAACTCGGTCACCTGCTCATTTTTGAAGTAGGAAACGACGGCGGCGTAGGTAGCCTTGTCGCTGCCCGTCTGCGAGAGCAGTCCCGAAACGGTAAATACGATTATGCCTATCACCACGAGATAAAGAAGCATTATCCGCAGATTGGATGCTGAGTTTTTTTTCATTTCAGTAGAAAATTGCCTTTCTGTTTTTTTACTCTGCGGTGAGCATTTCAGCCGCTGTACACTTCCGGCTTGAGAACGCCCACAAAGGGCAGAGTGCGGTATTTCTCGTCGTAATCAAGCCCGTATCCGACGGCAAATACATCCGGAATTTCAGTGCCGACATAGCTTGGGGTGTAATCCACCTGACGGCGGGAGGGTTTGTCAAGCATCGTACAGCACCGAACGCTGTTTGCACCCTTGAGACGGAGATAATCCTCAAGATAGCTGAGCGTGCGCCCGCTGTCAACAATGTCCTCCACCACGATTATATCAATGTCGGACAGATCCCCGCGGTGAATATCAAGAAGTATGTTTATCCGCCCCGAGGACTTTGTCCCGGAGCCGTAGGAGGACACCTTCATGAAGTCGATCTCCACCGGACGCTGGATCTTCTTCATAAGATCGCCCATGAAGACCACCGAGCCCTTGAGAATGCAGAGCAACAGCAGCTTTTTGCCGCTGTTGGCGTAATCGCGGTCGATCTCCGCCGCTATGCGGGTAGTTATCTCGTCGATTTGCTTTTCGCTGACGAGAACATACGCTATGTCGTTTTTCACTTCAGTCTCCATTCCGCCGCACCGCGGCGCACATTATTGATAAAAGTCAGTCATCGGGTAACACGAGAGCAACACTGAGCGCTCCCGCACCGTCCCCGCGTGCCTCCGCCCCGTCCCGCGCTCCGATAAAGGGAACAAGGATTATCTCCTCCCCACAGCAGATAACGGGGATGCGGGCGCGCAGCGCGGCAGGTATCTTTTTATCACAGAACAGCTTTTTTACGCTCTTGTGCATGCCGTTCTGAAGTATTCTGTCTCCCGGCAGCCGCCGCCGCGCATATAAAGCTCCCTTAATTTTATCAGTATTAAGTCGTGTCTTTGTAGATACTTTGTAAATTAAATTTGTATTTTCACTATTATCCGCCGTATCGTGGCAAATAATCACAGTGCATCCGCCGGGAAGCGGATTTTCTCCCTCGGAAAGATAAAAATTTCCTTCGGGCAGCTCCTCGTGATGTGGCTCACACACGCGGCTGAATGCAAGTAAGCCGCCGCGTACTTCTGCGCTGATGCCGCCCGGCAGGGATACCGAGGTGTCACCGACGCCACAGGCGTCGAGCAGCATACGCACGTGCTTTTCTTCAAGCATCGCACCTCCCGAGTCACGGTAGAGCAGCGCAAGCACCCGGTGTGATATCGGCGGCGGCAGTGAGAACAGCTCCGCCGCAGGCGCTCTGCCCCCGGCGCAGGACGACTCAACGAACCGGCAGGCAAGAGAATCAAGATAATCGCAATCCTCACGCAGACTTGCCGAAAGCCGCGCCGCCGCCTCCGCCGCCGCTGGATTTATCCTGCGCAGCTCCGGGACTACGCGCGCCCTGATACGGTTGCGGGAATATTCAATATCCTCATTTGTCTCATCGCTGACATACTCTATGCCGTAAGCCGCGCAATATTCAAGTATTTCCGCCTTTGTCACGCCGAGTATCGGGCGGACGACGGTCATATCTCCATCAAACTCCCTCACGGGAGGTATCCCGCACATTCCCCGCGCGCCTGAGCCGCGCGCAAGGCGAAGCAACAGCGTTTCAAGGTTGTCGTCGGCGTTATGTGCGGTGACGAGCACGCGTATTCCCCTTTTGCGCATCACTCCGGCAAGAAAAGCATAACGCTCGCGCCGCGCCGCTTCCTCAATTCCCTCTCCGCGCTCACGCGCCGAGGCGGGAACATCCACCCTGCCCACGTGCACCGGGACACCGTATCTTTCACCCAATGAAATGCAGAACTTCTCGTCACGCAGCGCCGTCTCTCCCCTTATCATATGGTTGAGATGCGCGCACTCCACGCGACAGCCGGAGCTTACCAGCATATCAAGCAGAGACGAGGAATCCGAGCCTCCCGACAGCGCCAGCAGTACCGCCGACCCGTCTTGACATCCGGCAAGCCGGTACGGTGAGACAAAGCCTTCCGGCAGTACCCGGTCGGTATTCATGCGGCACATCGGTCAATAACCCGCCGGAGGCTCGGCGGCATTGTTCTCGATGCCGCGGAAAAGCGTATACGTGCCGCTCCAGCTCAGCTTTACAGACCCCGTTGAGCCGTGACGGTTCTTTGCCACTATGCACTCGACGATGTCTATGCTGTTCTGATCCTGCCCAGCTTCTTTATCGGTCTTGTAGTAATCGTCGCGGTAGATGAACAGAACGGTATCCGCGTCCTGCTCGATAGAGCCTGAGTCACGCAGGTCGGAAAGCATCGGCTTTTTGACCTGTCTGCCCTCAGGTCCGCGGGAAAGCTGGGCGCAGCAGATGACGGGAACGTTCATTTCCTTTGCCATCAGCTTCATTCCGCGGGTTATTTCGGCGACCTCCTGCACACGGTTGTCGTTGTGCCTGTCGCCCTGCATAAGCTGAAGATAATCTATGACCACCAGACCCACGTCTCCCTCGCGCCGCAGCTTGGCTTTCATCCCGGTAACGGTTATGCCCGGAGTGTCATCTATCAGTATACGGCAGCCGCAGAGACGGTCCACGGCTCCGGCGAGCTTTGTCCAGTCGTCGTCGCTTATATTTCCGGTTCTGAGCGAATACGAGCTGACCAGCGCCTCGCTGGCAAGCATTCGCGTCGCCAGCTGCTCCGCCGACATTTCGAGCGAGAAAATGGCGACCTTTTTATGGGTCTTAAGCGCCACGTTGGTGGCGATGTTCATGGCAAAGCTGGTCTTTCCCATGCCGGGACGTCCGCCGACAAGTATAAGGTCGGAGTTACCCATGCCCGCCAGCACCGCATCAAGGTCGGAAAATCCGGTCTTTGTGCCCTGCGATGCCTCCGGGTCGGTCTGAAGCGCGTGAAGATGCTCGTAAACCTGCATCAAGACCTTATCAATGCTGACAAAGCTGCGGTCGTCCCGCCCCTGAGCTATCGAATAAATTTTGTTGCCCGCGTAATCAAGCAGATCTCCCACGTCGTCCTGCTCGGAATACGCCCTCTCGGCAATATCCTCACCCGCCTCGATAAGCCGCCTCAAGAGACTTTTTTCCTTGACTATCTTTGCATAGTCGCGGATATTGAGCGCCGAGGGCACGCTGTCGGTAAGTGTGCGGATATAGCTTTCACCGCCCGACTTGTCGTAAACGCCATCGCGCACCAGATCGTCGATAAGCGTCACAACGTCGATCTGGTTGCTCGTTGAAAACAGCCTCAGCATTGCGGCGAATATCTGCTGATGCTCCGCCACGTAAAAGTCGCTGTCCGACAACGTATCGGCAACATTCCTTATAGACTCGGGGTCAAGCAGCACCGACCCCAGCAGCGCCTGCTCGGCTATCATCGAAAAGGGCATTTTACGGATGATATCGTTATTCATATCGCTTGCGCCCTCCTCCGGGTCTTATTTTTTGCAGACAAGAATGTTTATTTTTCCTTCAACGTCGGTAAAGAGCTTAACGCCCACCGTGTATGAGCCGTACGCCTTTATCGGGTCGCCCGATATCAGCTTGCGGCGGTCGATGACTATTCCGTGCTGTGCCTCCAGCGTCTCGCAGATGTCCTTCGTGGTAACGGCGCCGTACAGCTTTTCGTCGGCGCCCGATGAGGCATATATCTTTACCTGAACGCCCTCAAGCGCCTGCGCGGTCTTTTTAGCCTCGGCGCGCTCGGTCTCGATGCGGTGCTTCTCCGCCGCCTCGCGGTTTTTGATCTCATTAAGCATCTGAGCGTCTGCGGGAACGGCGAGCTTCTGCGGTATGAGATAGTTGCGGGCGTAGCCGTCCGAAACGTTCACTACCTGATCCTTTTTGCCCTGTCCCTTTACGTCCTTTGTAAGTATGACCTTCATTGTTTTATATTCCTTTCTTAATGCGTTGTTATTCAGTGTCCCGTGTCAGGAAAGATAATCGTCAATACACGTCTTGAGCCGCGTAAGCACGTCCTTGATATCCGTGCCGCGCACCTGAGCGCCCGCGGCGTCAAAGTGACCGCCGCCGCCCATCTGCTCAAGCACGAGCTGAACATTTATACTTCCGCCCGAACGCGCCGAGATCATGACCTCTCCTCCCGTCTCGATAAGCACAAAGGCGGCGTCCACTCCGCGAACGGTAAGCAGCTTGTCGGCGGTCTTGGAGGCTGTGACGCGATCTACTGAGCGCGCCTCGGCGACGGCGGAGGCGTCATCCGGGTCGGCGTCTGCGGCTGAACCGCGACCGACGGCAATTGCTATTCTTGAGCGGTAGATGCAGACCTCAGCGCCGAGTTTTGATTCGGTGATATAGCTTGAAAGATCCTCATAGAAGAAGGTCCTGGCGATCTCCGAGCTTGCGCCGCATTCGCGCAGGTAAAGCGCGGCGGCAAAGGTGCGCGCGGTGGTGGAGCGGGTGAAGTCAAGAGTATCAAGCATTATTCCGGCAAGCATGATGTCAGCCTCGCGGCGTGAAAGCCCCGCCCCGTCAGGCGTCTCCTGCCCGGCTCTTGAGAGCTCCAGCATCTCCGCCACAAGCTCGCAGGTGGAGGACGCAGACGGCTCGATGTATATAAGCTCCGGCTCGTTTACAAACTCCTGAGCCTTGCGGTGATGGTCGACTATAACTGTCCGGAAGACATTTGCGGCGATCTCCGGAGACTCGCATATCTGAAGATTGTTGACGTCGGCAACGATAAGCAGAGTGTCGGAGCGGATCATGTCAAGCCCGTCGGCAGCGTCAATGAACAGCCCGTCAAAGTCCAGCGACGTGTCGGCAAACAGCCCCTCGGTGCAGACGGTGAAATTGCGGCTCTTGCGGTCAACCACTATCTTTACGTCGGAGACATAGCGTGAGGCAAGCCGCGCAAGCCCGACGCAGGCTCCTATGCAGTCAAAATCAGGGTTTTTATGCCCCATGATAAGCACATTTCCCGACTCGCCGATAAGAGTGGCAAGTCGGTCGGACACCACACGGGAGGTAACGGCAGTGCGCTCGCGCGAGCTTTTGGTGCGCCCGCCGAAAAATTCCGTTCCCTTGCGCGTTCTCAGCACGACCTGATCGCCGCCGCGCTGAAGCGCGGTCTCAAGCGCCGCCGCGGCTTCCTTTTCGCGCTCAGCCACGCTCTCCCCGGCGGCGGACATACCTATCGAAACGGTAAGGGACATTCCCGCCTCGCCGGTCTTTACGTTTCTTACGGCGTCAAGCACGCCGAATTTATCGGATATTGCGGAAGTAAGCTGTTTTTGCGGAAATACCACGAGGAATTTGTCGCGGTCGTATTCGCGCATCAGACCGTCCATACCGACGACCCATGCCTTCAGTATCTCCTCCACACGGTTTGCCGCCTCGCGGTAGGAAACACGCGCGTACTGCGCCAGCTCCTCAAGGTTGTCAAGCGCAAGATACGCCACGACCGAAAGCTCATCGTCGGCGCGCGCCTCCGCCGCCTCGATCTTTGAAAGATCGTCAAGCGTCAGCAGGTAATATTTGCGATCCTGCGTGCTCATCTCATAGGCGCGGACAAGATACGGCGAGTCCTTTATCTCCGCCCTTACGCCCTCGGAGGGGTCGGCGGCAATGAGAGCTGACACCGGAACGGCGCAGAACGAGCCGAGATTCAGCCCGGCAAGCGTTTCGCCGGAATCTGCCGCCCGCTGCATGGCTGTATTTGACCAGACTATCTTCCCGTCCTCCGTCGTTATCGCGGCGGGCATTTCAATACCGCGCAGAGTATCTGTCATAAGACTGCCGATAGACGCCCGCTCCTTTTCACTCATCCGGAAAACTGCGGGACTGCGCATAAGCAGACACACTGCGGCTGCCGCCGCGCAGTATACGAGCAGGAAGACCAACGCCGCCGGAAATGCGGGAATTTCGGTAAACGCCGTTATTATCGCCAGCGCGGCAAGAAAAACTCCGCCTGCGGCAACACAGATAAGCAGCGCCAAATTTTCGGGGATCCTGTCCCTTTTATTCGACATTTATTAGTCCTCCTTTTTCAGGCTGAAAAACAGCCTGCGGATGGGAATTATTATACATATCACACCGCCCACGGCGGCAAAAAGGCAAACCCCCTGCCACCCGGCAAAAAGCACCGCAGCCGCGGCAATGACCGTTACAAGCGTGCCAAGGAAATTAAGCTCCGCCTTTTTTGCGGCGCGCCTTGCCGCTGACACCGCGTAAACCGCAAGCGGAAGCGCCAGAGCCAGCATAAGATTTTCACACACCACTGCCGGAGCGCCCTCGGCAAAGTCGGAGGCAAAAATGACATAAGCCAAAGACGCGGCAAAGTAAAGTCCGCCGGTCACGGGGGAAACAACATATCTGCCAGGCACGCGCGTGAACTCCTCCGGCTCGATCTCAAGCCCGCGGAAGACAGCTCCGCACACCGATACCGAGAAAAAGGCAAGCACCTCCGCCGCCACCGCCGCAAGACCCGGCAGCATACGCAGTATCGAATCAACATACTGCTCGACCGCGCCGGAGCCTGCATCGACGCCAAGGGAGGCATACCTTGAAAGTGTGCTTTCAATAAGGCAGTCCTTGAGCCAGGCAAAAAACGAACCCATCCCTACGACACCGTCGGGCAATCCGTATTCGGGTGACAAAAGGATAAAAAGCAAGCCGAAGCCTGCCGCCGACAGCGCGGTCGAAGCCGCGGTGGAGGCTACAGCCTCGCCCACCGTCGAGCGCGGGTAAACATACGCAAGCACAAGCGCCGGAGGCACAAAGGCAAGTCCGGGCAGCACTCCCGCAGGACCGAGCATAAGCGCTCCTGCCGCCGCGCCAAGAAGCGCCGAAACTGCAAACGCAATGCGGTTGACACGGAAGAGGAAGGCTCCCACTCCCACCGCAACGCATATTCCGACATAAACGGCGGGAAGCGCAAATTTTCCGCTGAAAAGCACGGAAAGATACGCCGGAACGATGACCCCGACCACTGTCATGCGCTCACGAGCAAAGAATCCGATAAACAGGGCGCACAAAAGCATTGCAAGCCCGGCAACCGCATCATGACGGAAAGCACAGCAGGCAACTGCCGCCGCCGTTACCGCTCCAAGAGGAAAAAGCGTGTATTGAAACGGAATGTAAGCATGTATGCGCACGCCGCGATCTGCCGCCTGCGGTGCGCTGCTGTTACTGCCGCCCTCAATCATATCAACAACCGTGCCTTTCCCAATTTTAAGCGTCACAGCCTCAAAACGTGACCGGACAATATTTCTACATTGTAATAGTATAACACAAAACGTCCGAAATGTAAATATATTTATTTGAAAACAATATAAATATGCGGTGAAGAAAGCCCGAAAACGTGTGGCGGGAGAAAAACCTCAGCCTCCGCCGGGCAAACACAGCGAAATAAGTGTTGTTTTTTCTCCTTTATTGTAATTTTACATCATTTTTCGTCGCTTTTCTCTTGACAATTCGTTCGTTTTAGTGTATTATTACACTAAATAGGTGTCGGATAATGACGAAAGGAGGGAGTAAAAACGGACCGTGACACGCTGATCGCCGCCTGCGACCGGAGTCTGCGCCTGCTGCGCGCCGAGGCGGGACTGACACAGGACGACATGGCGCACGAGCTGGGTATATCTAAAAAGACCCTGATCGGAATAGAAAAAGGCCGTTCCTCCCTCGGCTGGACGGGCAGCGCCGCGCTGTGTCTTTTGTTCGGAGACAGCCCCACGCTCCGCCGCGAGCTTTCGGGCGACCCACTGCGCACCGCCGCAGAGCTGCGCGGACACACCCCGCCCGAACCGCCTGCGCCAACACCCGCAAAGGGAGAAAACAACTTTGCTTTTCCCGCTCCCGCGCCGGACGGCGCGCCTGCTGCGGAAGCGCCGCCCGCTTCCTCACCGCTCTGGCGAACCGTCGCACGGCTCGGGCGCTTTACGGCGGAGCAGAATATGATCTCCGAGCATTACAGGCTTCTCGACCACTCCGGCAGACGTGTATTTGCCTCATTTGATTATCCGGAGGTAGCGGCGGAGGCGGCACGGCTCACGGAGGCAGGAATACAGGACACGGAAGGAGGAGATTCCTATGACGCAAAGCAAAAACAATAACATCGCGCCGGACGGCAAGCGCCGCATAAGGCGTGCATACGGGATATTCTTCCCTTTCTGGCCAATATATTTTTACGGTGCGTCCCGGCTCATCCCCACGCTTGCCGTGACCCTCTTGCTTGACAGTGCTTTTCTTATCGCAGTTCTTCTGCTTTTCAGCGCCGCGCGGCGGGGTACGGCGGGCGGAGACGTGGGAAATATCTGGCGGCGCAAGATCCTGCCCTTTTACCTTTGCGACCTTGCCGGCTCATTTCTCGGCGGGGGAATTTTGCGGCTTTCGGTGCTTCTGCTTCCGGAAATATTCGGCGTTGACAAGGCATATTACGCCGAAACTGCTGCCAAATGTCCGCTGACCGACCTGCGCACAATGATACCGCTTTTGCTTTCCATATTCCTTGCCGGGGCAGCGGTGTACCTGCTTTGCAGCCGTGCGGTGTTCCGGCGCGAAAGGCACGGCAGGGCAATATCCCTGGTTCTTGCCCTGATAAGCGCGCCTTACTCAATGCTCATTCCCACTCTGTTTGAAAAATAAACGGATAAAAATAAAAAACAAGGAACAGTAAAATGTCATACGATAGAAGAACTCTTGCCTCGGATTCACCGTGGGCGATCGTTGCGTCGCTGCTGATGATCTTTGCAGCTGTCATGATACTTGCCATCATTCCCTCACGCCTTCAGGGAGCGGACGAATGGGGGCTTGCCGTATCGCTGCTTCCGCTGCTTCCGTCCGCCGCGTGCATATGCACCGCCGTTATGCTCGTCTCGCGCAAAAACAGCCTGATACCGACCGCAGTCCCGGTCGCGGCAGTCTGCTTTTTCATCGCCGCAAGCTCGGTCGGCGGCGGAACATGGTACTTCATTGTCTGCTGTCTTATCAGCACCTCCCTCGCGGCACTTTACCTGCTTGCCGCATCGGGTACTCTTTCCTCCCGCACGCCCCTGCTTGCGGTATGCGCCGCTGCCGCGCTCTGGACCCTCATCACCGTCCCGCTGACGCTGAGCGGCGCCGACCCCGGAGCGGCGGTATCCGGATTTGCCCCCGCCGTGTGCGCCGCCGCCATCTTCTGCGTAGGCTGCGGAATGCGCCGCGGCAGACTCTATTGAACCCGTTATATCAAATAACATAATATTTCACGATAAGAAAGTGAGGAAAAAAATGAAATACTCCGAAAAGCTCAGAAAAGGCGCTTCAATGTGCTTTACCGGCAAGCTCGACCGGGAATCCTTCCGCGCTTTTGCCGCAGCAGGTATCGACTGTGCCGAGCTGTCATTCAACTACAATTACTACTTCAACGTCTCCGGCTTTGTTGACCGCCCCGAGGATTTTGCCCGCATTGCCGCGGACGAGGGCGTGGAGATATGGTCGGTGCATATCCCCTTCTCACGGAAGCTCGACATCTCCACCGAGGACAAGGAGCTGCGCGCCATTACCCTTTACACTGACCGCGCAATGATACGCGCCTCCGCCCGCGCGGGAGCAACGGTCATGGTACTGCATCCCTCAAGCGAACCAATTGACGACGAGCGCCGCCCGGAAAGACTTCGTCTCAGCCGCGAGGCTATCATAATGCTCAACGAAGAATGCGAGCGCCTTGGCATGAGGCTGGCGGTAGAGGATCTGCCCCGCACCTGCCTTTGCAACCGTTCGGGAGAAATGGTTGAGCTGCTGGACGGCACCGGAGCGGGAGCCGTGTTTGACACCAACCACGCGCTTTTTGAGGACAACGTCGGATTCATCGACGCGCTGACCGCCGGAGGCATAAAGATACACACCCTGCACATCTCGGATTACTTCCGCGACGCCGCCGGAGTGCTTGACGAAAGGCACGTCCTGCCCGGAGAGGGTATAAACAACTGGAATGAGATAATTGACGCTCTTGAGCGTCACGGATATACCGGACCGCTGATGTATGAAGTACCCGCCCGTCCCAAAACGCGGGAGGTCCCCTACACTTTTGCCGAGCTTGCGGAAAATATGCGCCGCCTTGCCGCAAAAGAGATCTGAAGCGCATCCCCAAGAGGAACAATACTTAAAATATAAACAATTTTACCCTTTTCGCTTGACATACTCTTAAACAATTGTTCTAATGAATATAATGACTGCCGATCAAGAAACGTCGGCGGGATAATTTCAGAAACGAGGTAAAAAACATGCGCAAACTCATTTCCATCCTTCTCTCAGCGCTTATGATCATGTCCATTTGCGCTATGGGTATCAGCGCCGCTCCCAACGCCGACGAAGTTGGCAAGGTTGCAGCATCCTACGTTCCCGAGGGTACTGCGGTCTCCTCCTTGGCGGACGTTTCCGATCCCGCAGGTAACTATTATCTTGCCGCTGACATCACACTTCCGGGCACTATCCCTGTAACATTTACCGGAACCATCGACGGCAACGGTCACACCATCACCGTATCCGCACCAATGTTCCAGGCATTCGCCGGAACGCTCAAGAACGTGACTATCGCCGGAGCGATCGACAACTCCGCACTCGCGGAAATCCACACCGGCGCAGTCAGCGCTTACGTTCCCACCGCTCAGAAGGCTGTTTTTGAAAACGTCAAAAACACCGCCACCGTCAAGGGCGTTACCACCGACTTCACGGCGGCAGCTCCCGACGGAACGGAATACAAATACCGTGCCGGCTGCGGCGGCTTTATCGGACTTGCCGAAGGCTCGGTTGAGATCACAAACTGCGTCAACATCGCAGATATCACCGGTCATGCCACCGGCGGCTTTATCGGCTATTCCGAGGGCAAATTTGATGAGGGCGCTTCCATCGTCATCAAGAACTCTCTCAACACCGGTAAGATCTCCGACGCAGGTGCCGTAAAGGTTAACAACAACCCCTCAGTGGGCGGATTTATCGGTATCTGCAACAACACTCTCAGCGTGACCCTTGAGGATCTCCGCAACGACGGTGAGGTCTCCGGCCTCCACGGTGAAGCGGCTCACTCCGCCACCACTCCCGCCGGCGGTATCATAGGCTACCACTACACCGGTATAAAGGATCAGTCCAAGGGGCTTGTAACGATGAAAAACATCGTTAACAACGCCAATGTCGTCGGCTCTAACCAGGTTGGCGGTATTGCAGGCTGGATACGTATCAATCTTGTCGCCGAAGATCTTGAAAACAACGGCTCTGTCAAATCTGTCGGCAACTACGCCGGCGGTCTGTTCGGGCGCACCGGATCTGACGGCGCTGCCGTCACCGACGGCACTGCCTTCTTCTCCAATGCCAAGCTGACCAACTGCGTCAACAACGCGCCGGTTCTTTCCTATAAGTCACAGACCGGCGGTATCATAGGATATTCCAATGCCGGAATTGAATGCCACTGCTGCACCAACAACGCCGATATCACTCCCGCTACGGGTCTGGCAGGCGGTATCCTCGGCAGCGCCGGTGAATACGGAACTCTCAAGGCATACAACTGCGTAAACAACGGTAAGATCGTATCTCCCGACAACTACGCAGGCGGTATTGCCGGACGTGTTCAGGGTCTTAACAGCAAAGCCACCAATCACTCCATCGAAAGCGGCGGTTACATCATCGACCTGCGTTACTGCACCAACAACGGTGACGTTGAGGGCGGAATGTCTACCGGAGGTATGGTAGGAAGCGCCGGCGCCAGCTCAAGGATCGGTCTTGAATCCATCATGTACTGCACAAACAGCGGTAACATAACCAACAACGGCTCCAAGACCACCGCAAACTCCAACGCGGGCGCCGGCGGTATCCTCGGTTATGCCTACGGAGCTGCGACCGAATATCCCTGCGTTAAATACTGCGTCAACACCGGTGACGTCACCGCAAAAGGTTCATTCAGTATTGCCGCCAATATCATTGCATATTTCAACAGCGACAAGACAGTCATATCCGGCAACGTCGCTGTCGGCAAGCTCACCGCCGAGGTCGCCGAAAACGTTTTCGTATTCTGCTGGAACAACGCTTCCGTTCTGAACCCCGATAACGTAAAGGGCAACTACATTCTCAGCAGCAACACATACGGTCTGACCCGCGAGTCAGTGGACGGCAACCCCGTAACCGACACCGTCTACGAGTGCAACAAGATCGAAGCCGCCGACCTTGCCTCCGGAAAGGTATGCTATGACCTCAACGCCGCTATCAAGGCGGAGGACGCCTCGGTAGCAAATGACGTATTCTATCAGGTTCTCGGCGTCGACAAGTGCCCGACTCCCGTATACTCCAAAAACGGAGTGGTTGAGAAGAATGCCGACGGCAGCTTCCAGAACCCGAAGGCTCCCGTAGTCGATCCGACACCCACCGGTGACGCCGCTCTTGCAGTCGTCGCTGTCATGAGCGTGGCTCTCGTCACACTCCTCGGCACTGCATACGTTTCAAAGAAGGTAAGAGGCTGAACGATTCAGTGAAAAATATCTGACATAACTGCCCGGGCGCAAATGCGCCCGGGCAGTTCCGGTTACGGGTAATCACAAAATGATTTTATTATAATTCTAATCCGCTCATTCTCCGACATCTTATTTATCCAAAATCCCAATGACCGACTGAAGCATCGCCGCGAAACAGTATGTTTCTGATTGAATATAAACAATTTTTCCCTTTTCTCTTGACATGTACTTAAACAATTGTTATAATAAAAATAATCACTGTCGGTTTTGTTATGACGACAGTCAAAATTCAGAAACGAGGTAAAAAACATGCGCAAGCTCATTTCCATCCTTCTCTCAGCGCTTATGATCATGTCCATTTGCGCTATGGGTATCAGCGCCACTCCCAATGCCGATGAAGTCGGCAAGGTTTCAGCGTCCTATGTCCCCGAGGGAACCGCGGTATCCTCCCTGGCGGGAGTTTCAGATCCTGCCGGCAATTATTATCTTACCGCTGACATCACACTTCCGATTACAATTCCCGTAACCTTTACCGGAACCATCGACGGCAACGGTCACACCATCACCATTTCCGCCCCCATGTTCAACGAGTTCAACGGCACACTCAAGAACGTGACCATCGCCGGATCCGTCGATTCGACCGGCGGAAGCGTTGCCGTACACACCGGCGCTGTCGCAGCGATCTCCACTGCCGGCGCTACCTTTGAAAACGTCAAGAACACCGCAACCGTAAAGGGTTGGGTACTTGACAACGGCACCTCCGGAGCATACGGCGAGATCACCTCCCGTATCGGCACCGGCTCTCTCCTCGGAAACGCCACCGGCAACGTAACAGTAAAGAACTGCGCCAACGTCGCCGACATCAACGGCTATGCCGTCGGCGGTTTTGTCGGATACGTCGAAGGAGCCGATCCGGTCGTTTCCTTTGAAAACTGCCTCAACAGCGGTAAGATCACCGACGAGGGCGCAGTAAAGGTAAGCAATAACGGCGCTCTCGGCGGCATGGTAGGTATCTGCAACAACACAAAGAACGTCAGCTTTATCGACTGCGATAACACCGGCGTTATCCTCGGCACAAACGGCGGATACGACGCCTCCAACTGCCCTGCAGGAGGTCTTGTCGGCTACATCTACACCCCCAAGGACAGCACCGACGCCGTGTGCGTCATGAAGAACTGCACCAACACCGCTGATGTTACCGGTTCAAACCAGGTAGGCGGTCTCGGCGGCGCTATTTACAGCACTCTCACCGCGGAAAACCTTGTAAACAAGGGCAACATCCTTTCCACAAACAACTACGCCGGCGGTATAATCTCCCGCAACGGCTGCGACCGTACCGATTACAAGGATACCGCATTCGTTATCGCATACTACAAGAATTGTGTAAACTACGGTGACGTAAAATCAAACGACCAGTACGCCGGCGGCGTTGCCGGATACATCAGCTGGGCAGTTGTCGCCGACAACTGCGTAAACTACGGTCATGTTGACTCCACCGCATCCGCAAAGACCGGTCATGCGGGCGGCGTTATCGCTCTCTCCCAGACCTCTGCTACCATCACGAACTGCTACAACTACGGCAAGGTCGAATGCTGCGCCGTCAAGAAAATTTCCGCCGGCGGAGTCATGGGCAGAGCCGCAAACAAGGGCGGAGCCGTGACCTTTGAGCGCTGCGGCAACTTCGGCGAGATCATCGGCAACGGCACGGGCGTCAACTACGGTCCCGGCGGTATCACCGGATACGCCTGGGGCGGCAACGGCACCACCGCGTTCCGTTACTGCTTCAACGCAGGTAAAGTCACCGCAACCGCCGCCGACAACTGCGCTGCCGGTATCGTGACCTACTTCAACACCACAAACCCTGTTGTTTTCGAGTACAACTTCAATATCGGCGAAGTAACCACTGCCGCCGGCAGCACCGGATACTGCGCAGAGCTGTGGTACAACAAGTCCGTAACAGATCCGGATACTGCGTCCATTCACAACAACTACTACCTTGCCGGCGACGGTAAGATAGCGATCGTTCACGGCTCAGGCGACACACTTACCGCGCTTGAAAACGAAGCCGTTGCTTCCCCCGTTTCTGCAGATGACCTTGCCTCCGGTAAGTTCTGCTTCGATCTCAATGCAGCTATCAAGGCTGCCGACGCATCCGTCTCGGAAGATGTGTTCTATCAGCTCCTCGGCACCGACAAATGCCCGACCACAATAGCCTCGGCAAGCGCTGTTGTTGAGAAGAATGCCGACGGCAGCTTCCAGAACCCGAAGGCTCCCGTAGTCGATCCGACACCCACCGGTGACGCCATACACATGGTCGTTGCTGTAATGGGTATGGCTCTCGTTGCTTTCTTCGGAACTGCTTATGTCTCCAAGAAGGTACGCGCCTGATATGATCTGAAACAAAACCCAACCGGGGCTGCTGCGCATATGCGCAGCAG
>DPGK01000006.1:13596-20197 GCA_003523225.1 Clostridiales bacterium | reverse complement strand
CATATGCGCAGCAGCCCCGGCGATTTTTATGCCATATATATTCCGCTTTAAAATTTTATATTTTCCCCGTACCGCGTACCCCTTATTTACCGACGCAGAACTTGGCAAAAATTCCGTCAACCACCTCGGCGCAGACGCCTCTGCCGTCAATGGCGCGCAGTGAGGAAAGCGCCGACTCAAGGCTGATTCCGGCAACATCCGGGGAAAAGCCGACCGCAAGTGCCTCACGCGCCTCATCTATCGCCTGACGCGCCTCCTTAAGCGCCGCATACTGACGCTCATTCTGCACGACAGCGTCTGTCTCCGGGGACAGAGAGCTGTCAAGGAAGATCCCAGCAACCATATTTGCAAGCTCCTCCATCCCCTCTCCGCTTTCAGCCGAGATAACGGCACGGTCGTCAAACCGGCTCCAAAGCTCCACTGCGGCGGGAACGGCACCGTTTACCCCATCGGTCAGATCCGACTTACCGAGAATGGCGATGACCCTGCCAAAGCCGCGCGCTGTAAGCTCGTCGGCAAGAGAATATTCGTCCGCATCCGGCTCGCGCGAGCCGTCGATCAGGAAAAGCACCAGCTCACTGCCGCGTATTCTCTCTCGCGCGCGGTCGATGCCTATCTTTTCCGCTTCGTCCTGTCCCTCGCGTATGCCCGCAGTGTCGGACAGCCGCAGCGTCACCCCGCCGAACGAAACGGTTTCGGTCAGAATATCGCGCGTAGTACCCTCAAAAGCGGTAACAATGGCGGAGTCCTCCCCCGTCATACGGTTGTAAAGCGTGCTTTTTCCTGCGTTGGTACGCCCGCAGATCGCCGTGGGTATCCCCTCGGCGATCGCACGTCCGGTCGAATAGGTGGCGGCAAACCGCCCGGCACAGGCGCCGATATCCTCAAGACGTGCAATTACCTCGTCTGTCGACAGCTCGCCCAGATCCTCATCGGGAAAATCCACACGCGCGTAGATATCGCCGAGCACCTCGCTTATGCGCGAAGAAAGCTCCTCCGACGCGCGCGACACAACGCCGCTCATTCCTCCGCGCGCAAGCCTCAGCTGAGAGTCTGTACGCGCATCAAGCAGCATACCCAGCGACTCCGCCTCGGTAAGCGTCAGCTTGCCTGCCGCGTAAGCACGGCGGGTGAACTCTCCCGCCTCCGCCTGACGCGCACCTGCCGCCAGCGCAGCGCCCAGCACCGCTGCACTTACAAGCACACCGCCGTGACAGCTTATTTCCACAGTGTCCTCCCCGGTAAACGAGCGCGGCGCCCGGAAAAGCACCGCAAGCCCCGAATCCACCGACGCTCCGTCGTCTCCGACAATATCACCGAAGACCGCTGTTCGCTCTGTGTGTGCCGACAGCGGCTTTTTGCTTTTCGGGCGGAATATTCTGTCCCCGATATCGGCGGCTTCAGCCCCGCTGATGCGTATCAGCGCCACGCCGCCTTTGCCGCGCGGAGTGGATATTGCGGCTATAGTATCAAATGACATACCGGATATCACCTCACCTGAAAATCATTCCGGGCGAACCGCCGCTGTGCGTCAGCCCGCCCGGAACCATCACATAAGCCGTTGACTGCGGCTTTCCCTGTCAGGAATTATTCTTTTCGTCCGCCGACTTGTCCTCAAGGAAGATAACTATCTTGCGATTGTTGTCACTGCCGATGGAATTGGTCGATACACCCTCAATGCCCTGTATCTCCGAGTGAATGATACGGCGTTCATAGGGATTCATCGGCTCAAGCATAACGCTTCTCTTGTACTTCAGCACACGTTCTGCCTGACGGCGTGCCAGCGCGCGCAGAGTCTCCTCGCGCTTCTCGCGGTAGCCCTCGATATCAAGCGCGACCTTGATATATTCTCCCTTTTCGCTCTTTTCGCCGTTCTCGCCGATCTCGCGGCGGTTAGCGGCAAGCCCTGCAAGATACTGGAGCGCATCAAGAGTCTCGCCGTGATGCCCGATAAGCACGCCGGCGTCCTTGCCGCTGACCTCGATGATCAGCGCGCCGTTCTCTCCGTACTTTGTGCTGACCTCAGCCTCAATGCCCATATCCGCAATAATGGTTCTGATAAACTCCGCGGCGTTTTTCTCTCCGGCGGGTGTATATGAGGCAACGATTTCGGCGTCTGATGCGCCAATGCCAAGGAAGCCCTTCTTAGGCTCTGCCGTCACGGTGTATTCCAGCTCCGAGGCAGAAACCCCCAGCTCCTGCGCCGCACGGGACAGTGCCTCATCAACTGTCTTGGCGCTTACTGTAATTTCCTTTTTCATGAGATCAATATACCTCTCTTAACTTTTGCTGCATTACCGGATCATTCCGGATCAGAATCATTTGGCGTGTCGCCTTTGTTTTCTTTATCGTTATCGCACGGCTTCTCCTCAGAGCGGCGTTTTTTACGGTCGTCATCCTTGAGGGGAGCTGTCTCCACTACCCCGGTCTTTGGCGCGGCGACCCGCTTTTCGGTATCAAAGCGATCGTCGTCCTCCGGCGGCACATAATCCTCGTCGTCGATGTGGAAAAGCGAATTGGGATTGCCCTTTCCCGCGTCAATATCGAGCTTGCGTACCTTTTCCTTACTTGCCGGCTTTCCGGCGTATTCACGCTCCGCCGCCTTGTAATCCTCCTCGGTGAAGGTGGGCAGCGGCATTACACGGCTGAGAATAAACTGCTTGAGCGTCCCCAGTATGCTTTTGAATATCCAGTATACTCCGATAGCGGCGGGAACGATAAAGGTGAAGTAGACCGACATAAGCGGCATTGTGATATCCATCACGTTATTGGAGCAGCCCATCTGCTGCTCGGTCTGACCGTTGGAGGGCTGATAGGTGAACTTTCTCGTCAGCTTCATGCTGAGGAAGTAAACGGCAAAGGTAAGCACCGGCACAAGCCACAGCCAGCTCGGCTGGGTGATGCGGGGCACATCGCCGAGGTTCAGTCCGAACATGCTGAAATCGGGAAGCCCGCGTTCCACGGCTCCCGTAAATTCCGCCATAGCCGAGGACGCGGTGGTGCCCACCGGCATAGAATAGCCGCCGTTGTTGACGAATGCCTCAAAGCCGGAGGTTATCTTGTCCCAGTTATCGCGTATGATATCAATAAGTCCTATCGTGCTGTTTGAGGTGGCGATCTCCATTCCGAGTCCGCCGGATTCCGTCGTTGCCGTAACGAACGCCTGAAGAGCCTTTATGGCTTCGGTGCCGACGCCCATGACGTAGTGAAGCGGGTTAATGACCACCTGATACAGCGCTATGATAACGGGAAACTGAAGCAGCATCGGAAGGCAGCCCGACATCGGGTTGAAGTTTTCCTTCTGATACATTTCCTGAATTTCCTGCGTCATCTTCTGCTGCGTCACCTTGTCGTTGCGACCCGCGTATTTTTTGCGGATAGCCATTTCCTTGGGACGCATACGCGCCTGATTTATTGAATTTTTCTGCTGTTTTATGCCTATCGGCAGAAGCAGCAGCTCAACGATGATAGCAAATATAAAAAGCGCTATCGTATAGCTGCCGGTTATTTTGTCGAGCCAGCCGAGGAATTGGCCGATCCAACAAAGTAAGGTATCAATCATTTTGTGTTTCGCTTCACCGGAGTGAAGCCGTTCCTCTCATAATTTAATTTTTGTCCTGTGCAGCTGTTCTTTCGTCGCCTGCAGGTCCGGCGTCCTCCGCCTCCCCGTCAAGCTCCGACAGTCTCCCCGCCGTTTCTATATTCCGTTTTTTGTTTGTAAAGCCATGCTCCGGGACCGGGTCGTAGCCTCCGGCGCAAAAAGGATTGCACCGAAGCACTCGCCATACCGTAAGCACCAGCCCTACAAAAAAGCCGCGTTTCTGAAACGCCTCAAGGGCGTAGGCTGAGCATGTAGGAGTAAACCTACAGCACGGTTTCCGCTTCAGCGGTGAGATGAATCGCTGATAAAGCCGGATGAGCCAGATACAGATATATTTCATTCCGTTACGTGTTCATGCCGGATCCATCGGCTTCCGTTTGTGTTTGTCCGCAGTTTCCCGCATCCGTCTGCCCCGCTGCTGTGGCGGACGGTGGATCCTGCCGCTTACTGTGTGCTCCGGTTGAGTCTCCGCCTGCGCCGTCATAAAGCCCCGCCGTCCGGAAGGAACGGCAGAGGTCTGCCTTGACTTCACCGCAGGACGCCGAAAGGATAGTCTGACGTGCGGCAAGCACCACAAGGTTTCCTTGCCGGACTCCTCCATCGGAGTCGATCAGACGGTATGCCTCGCGCAAAAGCCGCTTGGCGCGGTTGCGCTCGACAGCGCTGCCCAGCTTTTTGCCGACAGTAAGTCCCAGACGGTTGCGCAGTCCGCGGCGCGGGTCAGCGCGTGCAATTTTTCCTGCGGCATAATCGCGCAGAACATAAACCGCCACGTACTTTCCCACTGCACGGCGTCCCTTGCGGTATGCCTTCTGGAAAAGGTGATTTTCACAGATCGCCGCATTCTTCAAATTAACCACCGCCTGTTTTGATCTTCGGCATCTGCCGCAGAAAACTCCGCCGCCCGTTCGCTTCCATCTTCACGGGCGGAAAACCGATGTGTACCGTGTACCGTGTACCGTGTACCGTGTACCGTTTACTTTTTACCGTGTACTGTGTACCTGCCTTAAAAAACCGGCGACCGACAGCAGCAAGTACAGTTTCGGTCGCCGGATCCGGAAGCCGGACGCCCAAGGGCGCTCCTCCGGTTATTTGCTGATTCTGAAAAATCAATAAGACAGCCGTTTTCTGCCTTTGGCACGTCTTCTTTTCAGTACGTTTCTTCCGTTCAGCGTTTTCATTCTCTTTCTGAAGCCGTGCTCCTTCTGACGCTGACGCTTTTTGGGCTGATAAGTTCTGAGCATTCTGTGCACCTCCCTCGAATGTGATATCCGGAAGCGTTAGTCGGATCCTGCGGGCGTTTTTCGCTCGACACACAATAACATTCTATATTATAATCTAAACTCATGCCCTTTGTCAAGGGAAAAATCGAAAATTTCACGGATTCGGAGCGAATTTTTGGTTATTTGCGGCTTGATCTGTCCTCTTGCCGTACAAAACGGCGGCTTCGACGCATAGCGAAAAAAGCATCCGTAACAGCAGAGCACAAACAATAAAATTCTTATTAACATAATATATTAAATTATTATGTTGACAAGAAATCTTCTTTGTGGTACAATAATAAATGTAAAAATGTACGCTCGCGCAGAGTGCCGGCATGCTTGCCGCCCGTTTGCGCATACGTAATTTTTATAAATATAATTTATGAAAGAAAAAAACAAAAGAAGGAGGTGCAATATGGGAGACACGATAATTGCAGCCATTGCCGCGGCTGCTGGTCTTCTCATCGGCGTCGCGGCGGGAATCTTTATCGGCATTTTGATCCGCAAGCGTGTCGCCGAAAAGAAGATCGGTTCAGCCGAGGAAGCGGCAAAGAAGATCGAAGCTGACGCAAAGCTTACGGCAACCTATGAGACGAACCGGATGATAGTCGCGGCTCAGAAGGAGATCAACCAGCAGCGCAGCGACGCAGAGCATGAGATCAAGGAACGCCGTGCCGAAATATCCCGTTCAGAACGCCGTCTTGCCGCCAAGGAAGAGACCCTTGACCGTAAGACCGAACAGCTTGACAAAAAGAATGAAACTCTTGACCGCAAGCTGAAGGAAAACGACGCGGTGCGCGAGCAGGTAAACGCCGCGCTTGCCGAACAGCAGAAACGGCTCGAGACAATTGCGGGATTGACGTCTGCGGAAGCCAAGAGTGAACTGATGGCAAATCTTGAATCCGAGGCAAAATACGAATTTGCCCAGAGAATGGATGAGCTTGAAGATCAGTTCAAGGAGGAAGCGGATACAAAAGCACGCAATCTCATCTCACTTGCCATTCAGCGCTGTGCCGCGGATCAGGTTGCCGAGGCAACCGTAACCGCCGTTCCGCTGCCCGGAGAAGAAATGAAAGGCAGGATCATCGGGCGCGAAGGCAGAAATATCCAGAAGCTCGAAACTCTCACCGGAGTTGAGCTTATCATCGACGATACCCCCGAGGCTATCACACTTTCTGGATTTGACCCGGTAAGACGAGAGGTGGCGCGTATAGCGCTTGAAAAGCTGATCGCCGACGGGCGCATCCACCCCGCCAGGATCGAGGAAATGGTGGAAAAAGCCAAGCGTGAGGTAGAAGCCAGCATCAAGCAGGCAGGCGAACGCGCAACCTTTGAGGTTGGCGTACACGGGCTTAACCCCGAGCTTGTCAAGCTGCTCGGCAGACTCAGATACCGCACAAGCTACGGTCAGAACGTACTGAGGCACTCGGTCGAGGTCGCATTCCTCGCCGGAATAATGGCTGAGGAGCTGGGCGAGGACGCCGCAACCGCACGCCGCGCGGGACTTCTGCACGATATCGGCAAAGCGTTTCCTCACGATGTTGAGGGCACGCACGTTCAGATCGGCGTAAACGCCGCAAAGAAATTCAAGGAAAACCGCGAGGTCATTCACGCCATCGAGGCGCATCACAATGACGTTGAACCCACAACCATAATCGCCGTACTGGTACAGGCGGCAGACGCCATATCGGCGGCAAGGCCCGGAGCCAGACGCGAGGATCTTGAAAACTACATCAAG
>DPGK01000006.1:13177-13309 GCA_003523225.1 Clostridiales bacterium | reverse complement strand
AAGGCATATGCCATTCAGGCGGGACGTGAGATCCGCGTGATGGTTAAACCAGATGAGGTCAACGACGCGGGCATGAAGGTCATCGCCCGTGACATGGCAAAGAAGATCAAGGAAGAGGTCAAGTACCCCGGA
>DPGK01000006.1:12716-12914 GCA_003523225.1 Clostridiales bacterium | reverse complement strand
CAAGGTCAACCTTATCCGCGAGAGTCGCGCGGTGGATTACGCAAAGTAACCGGATTTACGGCTCGCTCAGGACTATTGTGATTTTACTCTCTACTCCCTCACGGGATTTGATATAGAATAAACATAAAACCCCTTGGGCAAAAAGCGGACGCCATCTTACCGCGGCGCTACGCATGAGTATAAATGATAATAGAGCGG
>DPGK01000006.1:1622-12516 GCA_003523225.1 Clostridiales bacterium | reverse complement strand
GACGCGCAAAAGCGCGTCAGCCCCGGAACTTTTATGCAATCAGCAAGGTGATTTTTATATCATAAACCTGTGCGTCGCGCCAAAGCGCGACGCACAGGTGTTGAGTTTCCCGTGATCCGCCGTGCGGCGGGCTGGATCTATTCTTTCGGCTCGGTGTCGGGCGGGAAGGTCTTTACCGTTGGCTCGTACGGGAGCGTAACGGTGCGCTCCGAATGTCCGGCAAGGATTATCTCCATCATATTCGGCGAGGAGAACAGGTAGGCGTTCCAGGTCTCGTTCTTGCGTCCGTGACCGCCGAAATTGTAATAATCCCATACGCCCAGCGGCCAGAAGGCAACGCGGGCGTCGATAAGCTTGTAAAGCTCAACAGTTCCGCCGGGCGCGCCGTGGTGCGCCACCTGAACGATATCGCTCTTAAGCTCATTACCGTAGCATTTTATAAGCACATCCGTCATTGTATTGCTGGAATCTCCAAGGAACATTATCTTCTGTCCCTCAGCCGTCACCGAGAATACGGCGCTTGTCGTGTTACCGGTGTCGCAGTCCTTCGGCGCAACCAGCTCGATGGTGGAATAATATTCTATCTCAGCGCCGCCGAAGCTGAATTTCTGCCCCGGATGCGCTTTTATGATCTTTGCGCCCTTGAAATTTGCGATGCCGCTGTATACGGCTGCCGGATAGCCTTCGTTTATCTTAGCGTATTGCTCCTTGCTCATGAAATTGAAGATGAATCGCTCGACGGTAAAAATAGTGCGTTCGGATGAATTTGCAAGGCTTCTGAACAGCCCGACATGGTCGCCGTGCGAGTGGGTGAATATCCACGCCGCAATGGTGATGTTGTTCGGGTCGGCGGCAAGCTTTTTCATCTCGCTTACAAACAGGCTGAGGTTTTTATTATGATTGTATCCGCCATCGATAACGATAAACCTGCCGTCGCGCAGCCGGAAAATGTAAAGCATACCTATCTGATAATTTGAAATATGCTTTGAGGGATCATAGAGATACTCAAGCCCTACCTGCGTAAGAGTGACGGGACCCGCCGTGTCGGTGTATTCAGTCTCGTGATCCGGCAGCGCGGTCTTTGAGAGCGGCTCGATAATGAGTCGCGTTTTCTTTTCGTACGCGGTAAAAACAGTGTTGAGGACATATTTGCCGTCGGGGGTAGTATATGTGCGGTAAAGATTATCGCCTATCTGATTGACGGCGGTAGACACAAAGCCGGCTTCGGCAAGCGGCGCAGCATATGCTTCAAACTCGGCGGAGCTCGTCTCTTTTATTATGTACATAAGGCAGCTGTCGCCGCAGTCCCACAGGCTTTCTATCTTCCCAGACGTGTTGTATATCGGCAGGGTGGAAAGCATACTGTTGCCGCTTCCGCTGACAGAAAAATCAGCCGGGAGCACCAGTTCCCCGCTTTCCCTTACATAATAGTCATACAGCTTATTTGAAAGCAACTCGGCGGCTCCCTTATAGCCGACGTCGTCGGAGGCAAGCACCACGAGCTTGTTTCCCGAAACAAATATCGAAAATCCGGCGTAATTTGTATATGTGATACCGGCATCGCTTTCGGGTCTGTTGGTCTTGCCGACAAGAATTTCAATGGCGGAGCTGTCCGCCTCCTTCCCCGGCTCGAGATAGTCGTCGGATATTACCGGCAGGACGCCGGTAACGGCTTCGATCCCGCGGCGGATGGCAACGGCGGCGTCCTTGACACTTTGAGTTGTCAGCCCCGGACGGATAACCGAGCATACCGCCTCTCCTCCGCGCAGAACAACAAAGTCCTGCGCGGAGGGATCTTCCTCTCCGGTCTGAACAGCAGAGACGGAACTACCGCCATCTGTCTGTTTTTGCGGCGAGCAGCCTGAAAGAATGATAACGATCAGTCCGACCACCATCATCGCCGCGAGAATGATGCAGATTATCTGCGTCAGTCTCTTTTTGACATTCTGCTTTATCATGACAACCACCTTTCCGGAATCAGACAGGCGCGCATAGCAGCCGCGCGCCGTGCTGTGATTTATTATAGCATTATTGCCTCATTCAGTCAAGAGAATATTTCAACTCTGCCGCACCTAAAACGACTGCTTTTTTACATATTCCGACCGCAGGTAGGCAAAAAGGGCTGCCGTGCACGGCAGCCCACATGCAAGTATTCGATTCAGGGTTTAAGATTCTCCGGCGTAAAACCGCGCGGCAGAAGCCCTTCAAGGGTATAAGTCTCATATTCGCCGTCCCTGCCCGTGTCAAGATACACCATAAATTCTCCGGGTCGGCAGAATTCCGCCATGACCTGACGGCAGACCCCGCAGGGTGGGAATGCTCCCTCAACCTTTCCCTCGCGTCCTCCGGTCACGGCAATTGCGGCAAAGTCGCGCTCTCCCTCGCTTACTGCTTTGAAAAACGCCGTTCTCTCCGCGCAGTTTGTCGGAGAATAGGATGCGGACTCAATATTGCAGCCGGTGTAGACCTTACCGTCCGCGGTAAGCAGCGCTGCACCGACCGTATGGTGCGAATAAGGCGCATATGCGCGGCTCATGGCGTCCCGCGCCGCCTCGATAAGAACGTGCGGAGGGTTGGCAAGCTGTGCGGCAAAGCCGCGTGAAACGGTTTTGTATTCCACCCCCAGCAGGTCGCACACGGTGGCGGCGACATTGTCAAAGCCGGAACGCGTGCCGAGATCCTGCGGCTCGATCCCCTTTCCCGCGATTATCAGCGGGATATACTCGCGCGTATGGTCGGTGGTCTTTGCAAAGCGCGGGTCACAGCCGTGGTCGGCAGTTATCATGACCACGTCGTCATCACCGAGCGTCGGCAGGAAAGTTCCGAGCCACCTGTCAAATTCCGATATCGCCCCCGCATAGCCGTCGGTATCGCGTCGGTGCCCGTATTTTGAATCAAAATCCACAAGATTTACAAAGCAAAGCCCTGAAAAATCCCTCTCCGCATATGCTGAGGTCTTTTTCATGCCGTCGGCATTGTCCTCGGCGTAGACAAAATCGGTAAGTCCGCGCCCGGCAAAAATATCGTGTATCTTGCCGACTCCAAGAGTCTCAAGCCCGGCGCGCGAAACAGCGTCAAGCATGGTATCCCGCGGCGGCTCGAGCGAAAAATCGTGACGGCGCGAGGTGCGGTAAAAGTCCGGATATTCACCGGCAAAGGGACGCGCAATGACCCTGCCCACCGCGTGCTTTCCGGTCAGTATGCGCCGCGCGATACGGCAATACTCATAAAGCTGCTCCGGCGGCACGACGTCCTCGTGCGCGGCTATCTGAAACACGCTGTCCGCCGAGGTATATACGATAAGGTCGCCGCTTTTGATATGCTCGCGCCCGTAATCGTGTATTACGGCAGTGCCGGAATAGGGCAGATTGCAAAGCACCCCGCGTCCGGTCGCTGCGCTGAAAGCGTCGATCACCTCGTCGGGAAATCCGTCCGGATATGTCGGCATCGGTGTGTCCGAAATTATCCCCGCAAGCTCCCAGTGACCGATTGTTGTATCCTTGCCGCGTGAAAGCTCCCGCAGGCGCGCGACCGCTCCGGTATACCCTGCCCCGGTCGGAACGGGATCTTTATCAGCCTGACCGTCGATGGCAAAAAGCCCGAGCCGCGTAAGGTTTGGGGCGGAAAACGCGGGGCTGCCCGCAACCGAGCGCAGCGTATCGCTGCCCCGGTCGCCTCCCTCGGCGGTCACGCCGAATTCTCCGGCGTCGGGAGCTTCCCCGATGCCGAAGCTGTCAAGAACTATAAGAAATACTCTCTTTGCTTTTTTCATTTTTCGTGCCGTTCCTTTCATCCGCAATTAAAACAACGGTCAGCGGCAGTGCCGATACCTTATTGTTTTTCCAACGCGACAGCCGTTTCCAGCGCGACCTCCATCATCTGGGTAAATGAGTTCTGGCGCTCCTCTGCAGTGGTCGCCTCGTGGGTCAGAAGATGGTCCGAGATCGTACATATGGCAAGGGCATTCTTTCCGGCGCGCGCGGCGTTCATGTAAAGTGCCGCCGCCTCCATTTCCACCGCCATAATGCCCATAGCCGCCCAGCGCCCCGAGGCGTCGGGGTCATCGCCGTAAAAGGTGTCGGAGGAGAGCAGATTGCCTACGTGATATCTCGCGCCCAGCTTTTCGCAGGCGGCAACCGCCTCGCGCAGCATAGTGTAACTGGCTATTGCCGAAAAGCTGCCGGAAAGCCGGTACTGTGCGGCAAAGTTCGAGTTGGTTGAAGCACCCTGCCCGATAACGATATCGCGAACGCAGATATCCTTCTGCATTCCGCCCGCCGAGCCTATGCGCATGATATTCTCGACACCGAAAAAGTTGAAAAGCTCGTAGCTGTATATTCCGATCGAAGGCATTCCCATGCCGGACGCCATGACGCTGACGCGCACACCGCGGTATTCACCGGTATATCCCTGAATACCGCGGACATTGTTTACAAGCTTTGCCTTGTCAAGATAGTTTTCCGCAATGAATTTTGCCCGCAGCGGATCACCGGGCATAAGCACCGTCCGTGCAAAATCCTCGGGACGGGCGTTGATATGTGGGGTAGGATACGGAAGCGACATCGTATTTTCCTCCTTGAAAATTTAATATCCGAATAATTTATCTGCCGGTCTTTTCCTCAGCCTGCTGTCTTGCGACCGCACGGCTCCAGCATTTGTAGCACATTGCAACGTATGTATCATTGCCGCCAAGCAGCACCTGCTCGCCCTCGGTGACTATTCTGCCCTGACTGTCAAGTCGGGCGTTCACCGACGCTTTCATGCCGCAGGAGCAGACTGTCTTTATCTCGGTTATCGAATCGGCGATCTCAAAAAGCCGTCGGCTGCCCGGGAACAGGCAGGTGCGGAAATCGGTGCGAAGCCCGAAGCAAAGCACGGGGATGTCAAAATCATCGGCAATGCGGCGCATTGCATCTATCTGAGCCGGCGTAAAAAACTGAGCCTCGTCGGCAATTATCACGTCGTCCCCGACGCCCCTGCCGCAAAAACGCTCAAAAAGATCGCACTCCGGGGTGATCACCTCTCCCTCGGCGGAGAGTCCTATGCGGGAGCATACCGCTCCGTCGCCGTCGCGGGTGTCGGTCGAGGGCTTGATAAGCCACACCCTCATCCCGCGTTCTTCGTAATTGAACTTGGTTATCAGCGCCTGAGCCGTCTTTGACGACCCCATAGCGCCGTATTTGAAATATAGCTTTGCCATAGTCAGTTCCGCCGCTCAGGGATCCTCATCCGGATCCTTTCCTTCCATAAAGTATGCCGCCTCCATGTCCGCAACAGAAAGCGCAAAGGCAAGCGGGAACATCTCAAGCGCTTTTCCCACCGTTCCGTTGTCCTCGGTGCCGGAAAAGCCCATGTGATAGCGTATTGCAAAAGCCTCGTCACGCGTCAGCCGCATAAATCCTGATATGATATATACCGATTTTTCGCCGTGACCGTATGGCAGACGGTCGTCGATGGTGTAATAAGGCACTGCCGTCCACACCCCGTTCTTTTTGACGTTGCGGCTTTCGACACGGTAAAAATTCACCTTGCAGAGGTCGTGCAGCAACGCGGATATGGCAATGCTTTCATCGTCGTAATGTATGCCGTACATCTCCTTCATCCGCGGACGCGCCAGCTGATCGCACAGGCAGTCGTAAACATTCAGACTGTGGCGGCAAAGTCCGCCGGTCTCCGCGCCGTGATATCTTGTGGAAGCGGGGGCGGTGAAAAAATCACTTGACTCGGAGCAGAGAAACCGTAATAGCTCCTCCGAGCCCTCGCGTTTTATTTTGTCCCTGTAAATACCGATAAATCGCTCTCTGTCTGTCCTGTCTGCCATAGATCCCGAATTCCTTTCTTTTGTAGGTGTGATGAATTGTAAAAAATTATTTCAGCTCTCCGGATCAACATATTTCCAGAGCTTCAGGAAATAATCGACGCCTGACCAGACGGTCATAACTGTGGTAATTATTCCGGAGACGAGGGAGAGCGGCTGAAGCGCTATAAACTCCGCGGCATTCTCTCCCAGCGGGAGCAGCCTCAAGATCAGCGGCTCAACAAGCAGAGCCGTCACCGTGACTATCTGAGACACGGTCTTGACCTTTCCGAGCATACTTGCCGGAACGACCACGCCGCGCCCTGCGGTTACAAGACGTATTGAAGTTACCCCCAGCTCGCGGAAAACTATCGCCAGCACCGTCCAGAACAGCCATGAGCTGACGTTATCGTAGCGATAGAGGATCGCCATCATGGTGCCTATGACCATGAATTTGTCGGCAAGCGGATCAAGCAGCTTACCGAAGTCGGTGATAAGACCGCGGCTGCGCGCTATTTTTCCGTCAAGACAGTCGGTTACCGAGGCGGCGACAAAAAGCATCGCCGCAATTAGGCGCGAAAGCCACTCGGGTACAAGTGTGACGGGCAGAAGCACCGCCGCGATGCAGAATGGCACCATAATAAGTCTGGCAAGAGTCAGACGGTTCGGGAGGTTCAGCTTGGCTTTGCTCATAAGATCATTGCCTTTCTTTGCACTGTGCGCCCGATGTCACAGACGCAAACGGTTTATTTTGTAACAACACTGCCGCAGAGGTCGTAATCCAGCACCTCGGTTATCTTTACATCAACAAGAGAACCGGGAGCTATACGGCGCGGCGCACGGAAATACACCTTGCCGTCAATTTCCGGCGCGTCGGCATAGCTGCGCCCGAAATGCAGCTCGGAGACCGGATCAAAGTCCTCGCAGAGGACGCGCAGGGTAGTGCCGACACGCGCGCGGTTAAGCTCCTCGCTTATCGCAAGCTGGTCGCGCATGATGATGTCGGCGCGGTCCTGCTTCAACTGCTCGTCTATCTGATCGGGGAATTCCGCCGCCGGAGTCCCCTCCTCCTGTGAATACGGGAAAACACCGAGCCGGTCAAATCTCGTCTCGTTCACAAAATCGCAAAGCTGCTCAAAATCCTCCTCCGTCTCACCCGGGAAGCCGGTGATGAAGGTGGTACGTATAACTATTCCCGGCACTTCTCTGCGAAGGTGCGCTATTACCTCTCGTATCATGGCGGAATCACCGTGACGGTTCATGCGTCTAAGTACATTGTCGGAAATGTGCTGAAGCGGAATATCAATATATTTCAGCACGCGGGGATTGTCCCGTATCTCGGCGACAAGCTCGTCGGTTATCTTGTCCGGATAGCAGTAAAGCAGGCGGAAGAAGACCGACTTCGTCGCCGCAGTCAGCTCGCGCAGAAGTCTGGCAAGCGAATATTCGCCGTAAAGGTCTGCACCGTAGCGCGTAATGTCCTGAGCAATAATATTGATCTCCCGTGCGCCGAGAGACTCAAGCTCGCGCGCCTCGGAGACAAGCTCTTCTATCGGACGGCTGCGGTATTTTCCGCGGATATAAGGTATGGCGCAATAGGTGCAGCGGTTGTCGCACCCCTCAGCTATCTTGAGGTAAGTCCAGAAGGTCGGCGTGGTAAGCACGCGGTCGCCGCCCAGCTCCACCTCATCCTTCGGACGGAAGGAGGTATATCCCCTCTCTCCGCGCTCGACCGATTGCACCGCCTCCACAATATCATGTATCGAGCCGATACCCAGTATCGCGTCCACTTCGGGAAATTCCTTCAGCACCTCCTCGCGGTATCTCTCCGTCATGCAGCCGGTCACGATGATGCCCTTGAGCGTATGGTTGGTCTTGAGCCACGCCACATCGAGAATGTTGTCTATCGACTCGCGCTTTGCCGCCTCGATAAAGGCGCAGGTGTTTATCACGATAATATCCGCCTCGGTCTCCTCCGGCGTGATCTCATAGCCTGCATTGCGCAGCTCGTTAAGCATGACCTCGGTGTCAAGCTGATTTTTCGGACAGCCGAGGGAAACAAATCCTATTTTCATGTGTAAAAACCTCCGGTAAGGGTTCAGAGCGTTACAAAGCCCAGCTTGCGGCGCACCTTGGAAAGAGTCTTGCGCGCATAATAGGTCGCCTCGGACGCACCCTTCTTCATTACCTCCTCAAGGTAACCCTTGTCGGCAAGCAGACGGGAATATTCCTCGCGCACCGGAGCGAGCCGTTCGGCAACCGCCTCGCCTACCGCGAGCTTGAAATCGGCATATCCGCGTCCGTCAAATTCACGTTCGATATCACCGTCGCTTTTTCCGGTCACGCAGGAATATATCGTTATAAGGTTGTTCACACCGTCCTTGCCCTCGGCACGGCGCACCTCGCTGCCCGAATCGGTGACGGCACGGCGGAATTTGCGTATTATGGTGTCGCGGTCGTCAAGAATACGCACCACAGCGTTTTCGTTTTCATCAGACTTGCTCATTTTCTTTGTCGGGTCGGCAAGGGACATTATCTTCGCCCCCGACTTTGAGATCACAGGCTCGGATACGGTAAATGTGCCGGGATAAAGCTGATTGAAGCGCTCGGCAATATTGCGCGCCAGCTCAACGTGCTGCTTCTGGTCGATGCCCACAGGAACCACATCGGTCTGATAAAGCAGGATGTCCGCCGCCATAAGCACAGGGTAGGTAAAAAGTCCGGCGTTTATGTTGTCGGCGTGGCGGGCGCTCTTATCCTTGAACTGTGTCATGCGGGAAAGCTCGCCGAACATAGTAAAGCAGTCAAGCATCCACGCCATCTCGGTATGAGCCGGAACGTGAGACTGCACATAAAGCGTGTTTTTTTCGGGGTCAAGACCGCAGGCAATGTAAAGCGCCAGCGTCTCGTAGGTGCGGCGGCGCAGCTCGGCGGGTATCTGCCGCACGGTTATTGCGTGCTGATCGACCACGCAGTAAAAGCATTTATACTGTTCACTGTACTCGGAGAAGTTCTTGATAGCTCCGAGATAATTTCCTATCGTCAGATTTCCGCTGGGCTGAACGCCCGAAAAAGAAACTTTTTTTTCGTCAAGCATTGAAATTAAACCTTTCTGTCTGAATTCTTATCTGATACCCATCTCACGGGCGGCAGCACCGAGACGGGCGCAGCCCTCGCGTATATCGTCGTCCGACGGGGTGGAGTAATTGAGGCGGAATGATCGCGTACTGCCCTCGGGGTCGCAGAGGAAAGCAGTACCCGGCACAACAGCAACCTTTTTTTCAAGCGCTTTTTTCACAAAAACGCTCATATCATAGCCCTCCGGCAGGGTGCACCACACGAAAAGCCCGCCCTCCGGACGCGTGAACTCCACCGACTGCGGCAGCTCACGCTCAAGACAGCCGAGCATCAGTCCGCACTTGCGGCGGTAGATGGCGCGTATATCCTCAATATGAGCGTCAAGGTCGCACTCGCTCATGTAGCGATAGCAGAGCATCTGAAAGAAAATATTCGTGTGAACATCCTCCACCTGCTTTGCGACCACCATCTTCTGCATAACAGGTCCGGGTGCTGTGACGTATCCGACGCGCATTCCCGCCGAGAGGATCTTTGAGAATGAGGAGCAGTAGATAACGATGCCCTCGGTGTCCATGCTTTTAAAGGTCGGAATATCCTCTCCGGCAAAGCGAAGCTCACCGTAGGGATTGTCCTCAAATATCATAACGCCGCGACGGAGGGCGATCTCATATATTTTCCGGCGTTTTTCATAGCTTGTAGTAATTCCGGACGGATTCTGAAAGGTCGGGATAAGATATATCATCCTTGCGCGCGGCTCACGCGCCAGCACCGCGTCAAGCTCGTCGGGGTCAATGCCGTCGCCGTGAAGCGGTACGCCCACGGTGCGCGCGCCGTTTGAACGGAAGGCGTTGAGCGCCCCGATAAAGGACGGCTCCTCGCATATCACCGCGTCGCCCTCGTTGCAAAGCACCTTCGCGGAAAGCTCTATGCCCTGATTTCCTCCGGAGACGATGAAGGTCTCATCCCCTGATCTGCCTATTGCAAATTTTTCGCGCAGACGCGCGGCAACCGCCTCGCGCAGCGGCGGATAGCCCTCGGTAAGGCTGTACTGAAGTGCCGTGACCGGAGTTTTTTCAAATATATCGGCGGAAAGCCGTGCCAGCTCCACTACCGGAAAGGATTCTGCGGCGGGGTTCCCCGCAGCAAATGAGATCACAGTCGGATCTGAAAGCGATTTGAATATTTCCCGTATTGCCGAAGGCTTCAGCGATGCGAGCTTATCGGAAAATCTGTACTCCATGGATCAACGCCTCGTAAATACACTTTTATTCATATTAATAATACATCATTTTGCCCTCTTTGTCAAGATAAAAGCGGAAGGCGTCAAAAACTTTCCTGTCCGCTTTGCCGGATGGAAAAGTATTTTCAGCGCCGCCGTCGCACGGCTCATAATACTCGCGGGCATCGTTATGTCGATACCGCCGCACAGCAGCGGAAAAAAGTGTCCTTCATACACACAGTCGCCTCATGCGGCATCCCGTCTCACGTCACTATGACAAAATTTGTCCGCAAAATGCCCAATTGTGTCTTGATATTCAGCATAATTTGTCTTATAATGTATTATGTATCATAGGCGGCGCGATATATCGCCGCCGGAGACCCGAAAGGAATATGTAAAATATGTCAGAGGAAAACAATACAATAAATAAAAAAGGCTGCGCCGTGATAGGCTACGGCGGAATGGGAGGCTGGCACACCCGCCATCTGCTTGAGAGCGATGTCGCCACCCTGAAAGGCATATATGATATAAAGCCCGAAAGATGCGCACTTGCCGAGGAAAACGGCATCCGCGCATACTCCTCATATGAGGCGGTGCTTGCCGACCCCGAGGTGGAGCTTGTTACAATTGCAACTCCGAACGAGCTTCACGCGCCCCTTGCAATACAGGCTCTGCGAGCCGGAAAGCATGTGATCTCCGAAAAGCCGGTGACGCTTACGGTGGAGGAGCTTGACTCGGTGATCAAGGTTGCCAACGAGTGCGGCAGACTCTTTACCGTTCACCAGAACCGCCGCTGGGAC
>DPGK01000006.1:456-1352 GCA_003523225.1 Clostridiales bacterium | reverse complement strand
CCCGGCGACTGGAGAGGCAAGCGCGAGCACGGCGGAGGAATGCTTTACGACTGGGGCATTCACCTTATCGACCAGGTACTGGGCATCGTTTATGACCGCAAGATAGAGTCGGTATTCTGCCGCTGCGAGCATATCACCAACAACGAGGTCGACGACGGCTTCAAGCTCGACCTTTACTTTGAGGGCGGACTCGATGCGAGGATCGAGGTCGGAACATCTCACTTCATAAGTCTGCCCCGCTTTTACATGACGGGACGCCGCGGCAGCGCCGAGGTCAACGACTGGCGCGACCGCACACGCATAGTCACCTGCCGCGAATGGCGGGAGGATGACGTAAAGCCGGTAGTCACCTCGGCGGGTCTTACCAAGACTATGGCGCCGCGCGACGAAAAAACGGTGGACGAAAGCTGGCTTGAACGTCCCGTATCCGACGTTCACGACTTTTATCGCAATTTCACCCGCGCAATGGACGGCAAGGAAGAACAGCTTGTAACGCACGCGCAGATGCGCCGCGATCTCAGGATAATCGAGGCGGCGTTTGAGTCCGACAGACTGGGTGCTGTGGTGAAGTTTGTCGACAACTGACATTCTTTGTCACTTAAAACCGAAGGACCGCATAATATGGTATTGAGGTCGGCAAGAGGAAACACCACTGCCTGCCCCAAATACTGAAGGAGGTCCCGGTTATGAACTGCCTTTGCAACTTTTTTGAGAACAACGAGTGCCTTATCTGGATAATCATTGCTCTCATCGTCCTCGCCAGCCTGTCCAACAACTGCTGCTGCGGACACAGCGGCGGCTGTGGCTGCGGCTGCAACTGATCTGCGGTAAGCCTGACGCAAAAGACTGCAAAAAATAAGGAATGAAATAAAATCGGGGCTGCGGCGCTTGCGCCG
>DPGK01000006.1:0-245 GCA_003523225.1 Clostridiales bacterium | reverse complement strand
TGCGCCGTAAGCGGTCGCGCCGCTTCCCCCCGCCAGTCGAGCCACATTTTCCGGCAGAAGGCGCGTCGTAAATTCGCTACCATACATCTGTGTTCGCATAAAAATGTTGCACCGTTTTCAGCAAAGACATTGTTCCCCTGCCTATTTCCGGGTTTGATGGTCTACTTCGCGTAGGAAGCCTGAAGATGCGTTCCTATATCTTCACAGACACTGATTTTGAAGAAAACAATCCCTCAGTCAGCTGC
>DPGK01000021.1:118906-142812 GCA_003523225.1 Clostridiales bacterium | reverse complement strand
GATAACCTACCGCAAAGAGCTATGGGAACATAAACCGTTGACAGCCTTTTGGCGCGTCGGAAGCGGCTATGCAAGCAAGCTTGAAGCAAACGGAATGTATACGATGGGCGACATTGCGAGAATGTCGCTGTCGAGATATGGTGAAAACCTCCTATACAAGTTATTCGGAGTCAATGCCGAGCTTCTGATCGACCACGCATGGGGCTGGGAACCCTGCACGATGGAAGAGGTCAAAGCATATAAGCCGAGCACAAACAGTATCAGCTCCGGTCAGGTCTTGTCTTGTCCATATAACTTTGAAAAGGCAAGGCTGATCGTTCGTGAAATGACAGACCTCTTGGTACTTGACCTTGTGGAAAAGGGTTTGGTCACAGATCAGATTGTTTTGACCATCGGATATGATATTGAATGTCTGACCGATCCCGATATACGAAAGTATTATCACGGTCCGGTCACGACCGACCATTACGGCAGACCTGTTCCCAAACACGCGCATGGAACTGCCAACCTGGATAAGAAGTCGTCCTCTACGAAGAAGATCATGGAGGCGGTAACGGCACTATACGATAGGATCGTAGATGTGCATTTGCTTGTGCGTCGTGTGACGATAGCAGCTTGTAAGCTTGAACGGGCAGATGCCGTTAAGCAGCAGGAGGGTTTGGTCGGAGAGCAGTTGACGCTCTTTATGGATTTAGATAACTTGGAACAGACCGAGGAAGAGATGAAAAAAGCGGACGAGCGAGAAAAAGCAGCTCAGAAGATGATCATCGAGATACATAAGAAATATGGAAAGAATGCCATAATGAAGGGCATGAATTTGGAGGAAGGCGCAACTTCAATAGAGCGTAACCGACAGATCGGTGGTCACAGAGCATAGAAAGGGAATCACATGGAAAAGATCGAAGAAGTCATCCGTAACACAACCGAGAAAAACCAAAGTAAGGTTGATTGGACGAAGGCTTGGAGCACAAAATATCCTGTGCTGAAGGAATACCAACAGGTCGTGGACATTCCGAAGTATGCAAAAGCAATAAGAGGTCTGTTTGATGAACTGCAAAAGACCTATGGCTACAACGAGCTTGACGCTATGCTTGTGCTGAAGGATATTCTTGCTCACGAGTACATGGATCATAAAAAAGGATAAAGGAGGTTTCTCTGTGACCAACAGATATGACGACATCCTTTACCTGCCTCATAAGCAATCCGATGCTCGTCAAAGAATGTCACGCGCAAGCCGTGCAGCTCAGTTTGCACCCTTTGCGGCACTGGTTGGTTATGGAGACGCCCTCAATGAAACAATGCGCAAGACGGAGGAAAAGATAGATCTTTCCGACGATCAGATAGACGGACTGAATTTTAAGATCGCCTATTTGGGAGCGCATATAGATGAAGAACCCGAAGTGACAATAACCTTCTTTGTCAAGGACAAAAGGAAATCGGGTGGCGCATATATAACCGTTACAGGCTCGATTGACGAGATCGACGAGTATGAGCGCACAATCATCATGAGCAATCGGACTATCATTCCGGTTGCGGATATTATTCAGATAACAGGGAACTGCTTCGATGATATGGAGCTGTTCTGAGTTATAAACAATTAAATACAATATAATATTATTTCGTAGCGCGTAAGCGGAGCAAGCCGAGTCTTAATTGACAAAGCCGGACTACCCAAGCACCGTATGAAGACAAGAACATAGGATAACTATGTCTTGTTGTCATGCGGTGTTTTTTTATCTTTGAGTATGCTTTTAAACTCGGTGCGAGAATTATGCTTTCGGTTGCGAGCGAAAGGGAAGAACAATAAGCTATTTAGCCGTGTGGACAAAAGTTCCACACGGCTTTTCTGTAATCATTGCATCGTGGTCACGCATTAGAGCATTTTTCTCCTTTGCAATATAAGGTTTTTGATAGCGTTTGGAATATGGCAATATAATACTCGGTCCCCTCCAAAAACATACTTCTGATGCGTGACATATGTAGACAAATAGGGTGCTTATAATGCTTATTTTACAAGGGTTTTCAACCGCACTTTTTAGGAGGGCAAGGTATTTATATCTATAACCTTGACTTTTCGGCCTATTTGTCTACTTCCTATATCTACACCGATGGTATCAATTTAATCATTTTAGCGAAAATGATTAAATTGATATTGACAAAAGACATAAAAGATGATATAATATATCACAGAAAAAATAATGTAATGCGAGGTTTATATGCGTAATTACAATTACAAAAATAAATGGCAGAAATTATTGACTCCCGAAGTGGTGTCCTTATTGACACAGATTCACGAGTACAAGGGTGAGCAAACCCTTTTCATAGAAGCAAAAGCTGATACTCTGACTCAACTTGTTGAGATTGCAAAAATTCAGAGTACAGAAGCGTCAAACAAAATCGAAGGTATTTACACTTCAGAGGAACGACTCAAGAGCCTTGTTTCAAACAAGACTACACCTCGAACAAGAAACGAGCAAGAGATTGCAGGATATCGTGATGTACTCGCTACCATACATGAGAGCCACGACTTCATTCCTGTGAAACCGTCCATTATATTACAGCTTCATCGAGATCTGTACAAATTCAGTGGTAAGTCTATCGGAGGATCTTATAAAGGCGCAGACAATGTAATTGCAGAGGAAGATAGCGAAGGGAATCAATTTGTTCGCTTCAAACCTGTACCGGCGTGGGAAACTCCTGCGGCGATCGATGCAATCTGCGACGCATTTGATGAAATTTTGGCGCAAACGGATGCCGATCCGCTTCTTATCATTCCGATGTTTATATTGGACTTTCTCTGCATCCACCCCTTCAATGACGGAAACGGTAGAATGAGTCGATTGCTCACATTGCTCCTCTTGTATCGTGCAGGTTATATCGTCGGTAAATATATCAGTATCGAAAAAATAATTGAGCAGACGAAAGAAACCTATTACGAGGCTTTGCAAAACAGCTCCACGTATTGGCACGAAGATAAAAATGATTACATCCCCTTCGTACAGTACACTCTCGGAGTGGTGGTTGCAGCATATCGTGAGTTCTCAACAAGAGTGAAGCTCATTGCTACAAGCAATATGTCTAAGCCCGAACGAGTCAGAGAGATCATAAAAGAAACGCTCGGTAAAATAACAAAAACCGAGATTATGGAAAAATGCCCCGATATAAGTCAAGTTACGGTGCAGAGAGCGCTTAATGATTTGGCAAAGAGTGGGGAGATACTCAAAATCGGCGGCGGTCGTTACACCGCATATATGTGGAATCACAATAAGGAGAATAGCGCGAAATAAAAGAAAGTCAAAATTACAAGTTTAACGATTTCGCGCACGAAATTGCCGAAAACGGCAATTTCCTAAAGAAAGCAAAGGAGATAAAATATGATTACAGGCGAACTTAAAAATAGAATTGACGGCCTTTGGGATGTGTTTGCAGCGGGCGGACTTGTCAATCCCCTTGATGTAATTGAGCAGGTCACGTACTTGATGTTTATTCGCGACCTTGATGACACGGATAATCTTCGCGCTAAAGAAGCAGTAATGCTCGGCCTTCCTCACAAAAGCATCTTCGCCGAAAAAGTAAAGGTTGGCGACCGTGAGATCGACGGCAATCAGCTCAAGTGGTCTGTGTTCCACGACTTCCCGGCAGGCAAGATGTATTCCACCGTTCAGGAATGGGTATTCCCGTTTATCAAGGGGCTTCATGACGATAAGGACAGCGCATACTCCAAGTATATGGATGATGCCATCTTCAAGATTCCTACGCCCTTGCTGCTCGATAAAATCGTAACCATTCTTGACGATATCTATGCACAAATGGCACAGATCAAGGATAGCGACATCCGTGGCGATGTTTACGAGTACCTACTCTCCAAGATTTCACAGTCAGGACTCAACGGTCAGTTCCGTACTCCTCGTCACATTATTCGTATGATGGTAGAACTGATGGAGCCCAAGGCTGATGAGATCATCTGCGACCCCGCGTGTGGTACTTCGGGATTCCTTGTTGCTGCAGGTGATTACCTCAAGGAAAAGCGCAAAGAGGAAATCTTCTTCAACAGACAGAAGAAGGCTCATTATATGAACGGAATGTTCCACGGCTACGATATGGACAGAACCATGCTCCGCATCGGTGCGATGAATATGATGACGCACGGCGTGGACAACCCCTATATCGAGTACCGTGATAGCTTGTCCGATCAGAACCCCGATAAGGACAAGTATTCGCTGATCCTGGCGAATCCCCCGTTCAAGGGCAGTTTGGATTATGATACCGTTTCCGCCGATCTTCTCAAGGTGTGTAAAACCAAAAAGACCGAGCTGCTCTTCCTCGCGCTGATGCTTCGTATGCTTCGCGTGGGTGGTAGATGTGCAGTCATCGTTCCAGACGGAGTTCTTTTCGGATCTTCAACCGCGCACAAAGCAATCCGCAAGGCAATCGTTGATGATAACCGCCTTGAAGCCGTTATTTCCATGCCCTCGGGCGTGTTCAAGCCCTACGCAGGTGTTTCTACCGGAATTCTGATCTTCACCAAGACGGGACACGGCGGCACCGACAAGGTTTGGTTCTACGATATGCAAGCCGACGGATTCAGCCTTGACGATAAGCGTAGCGAAGTCAAAGAAAACGACATTCCCGATATCATCGCGCGCTTCCACAACCTCGAAGCAGAAAACGACCGCGCACGCACCGAAAAATCCTTCTTTGTTCCCAAGGATGAGATCGTCGGCAACGATTACGACCTCTCGATCAATAAGTACAAGAAGACCGAATATAAGCCCGTGGAGTATGCGCCGACGAGCGAGATCTTGACGGAGATTGAGGAGCTTGAAAATGAGATTACAAAGGGGCTTGCAGAGCTTAAGGAGATGCTGAATGGCTAAAAAGAAAGACAAACCGCAAGTTATCAATAATATCGGGGAAATAAACCTTGAAATCGATTACGATAAGCTTGCAGAATCGATAGTGAAAGCACAAGAAAAAAACGAAAATGAAGCCAACGGAAAGAAAAAGTTCACCTCCAGTACCTTTGCATTGATAATATCTCTCGCATTTCGCGGAGTGGCTTTTTTGGGGTGGCTGATTGCACTTGCAATGCCCTTTGCTATAATCAACACGGCTAAATCATTCGTGTGGAATGAAGTGAATGTTGTTATGGGCAATGTTTTTGGCATTGCATTTGCGGTGGCGCTGTTTGTAGTATTAGTTTTATACTCTTTTCTGCTGTGGAAATCAGCTAAAGAAATTGAAACGGAAAAAGATAGAAATTATATCATTTCCGTGTTTTCGGGAATTGTAAGTTTTGCGGCTTTGATAGTTGCATTGGTAGCACTTTTTAAGGGGGTAGGATGATGGCGAGATTAGGTGATTTATTTTTACATATTAGAAACGGCGCTAATATAAAACAAGGTTTAGATAACACAGGATACCCCATAACCCGTATTGAAACAATATCTAATCGAACAGTTGATAGAAATAAGATGGGATATGCAGGCATAACAGATTTGGAAAAATATTCAGATTTTGTCATGCAAGATGGTGATATTCTAATGTCGCACATAAATAGTGAAACACATCTTGGTAAAACGGCTTTGTACGAAAAAGAAGGCGATGAAATTATTATACATGGAATGAACTTGCTGTCACTTCGTCCAAATAAAGATTTGATTACAAGCAAGTATGCTTTTTATTACTTGTCATCTCAATCATTTTTAAGACAAATACCAAATATTACAAAGAAGTCAGTTAATCAAGCGAGTTTTACTGTGTCTGCTTTGAAAGAGTTAGTGTTTCCTCTAATGTCAATCGAGAAACAAAAGAAGATCACTGTTGATCTTGATAAAGTTAGCAACTTGATTTCTCTTCGAAAACAGCAACTTTCAAAATTGGACGAGCTTGTCAAATCCCGATTTGTCGAGCTCTTTGGTGATGTTCAACATGAGGAAAAGTACAAAGGAATTCAGTTAAGGGAATTGTGTACTACTGTGAGTGGTGGTACTCCATCAACAAAGTTCCCTGCTTATTACGAGGGTGATATTCCTTGGATATCAACAGTATCACTTGGACCTAATCATATTGATGGTTCAACTGCTAAAGGTTACATAACCCAAGAGGCTATTGATAATAGTGCAACAAAGTTAATTCCCGCAGGAAATATATTGTTTGGAACAAGAGTTGGCGTTGGAAAATCTTCGCTTAATGATGTTGATATTTGCACAAATCAGGATATCGTTGCAATTATTGGTATAGATGAAAGCAGATTTAAGAGATTGTTTATTAAGCATGTTCTTGATGCTTATCAGCCATATTATGATAGTATCAAAAAGGGTGCAACAATACTTGGAATTACTAGAGATGATTTGAAAGATACACTTATTCCAGATGCTCCGATAGAGATTCAAATGGAGTATGAAGCATTTGTAGAACAAGTCGACAAATCAAAATTGGAAATTCAAAAGAGCCTTGAAAAGCTCGAAACACTAAAAAAAGCATTGATGCAAAAATATTTTGGGTGAGGTAAAAATAATGATAGAAAGACGAACGAAAGAAGATAAGCCCGTTTTAGCAATTTGCTATGATTTTGATAAAACATTGTCTCCTGACGATATGCAGGCACAGGGATATATTCAAGAAGTATACGATAGCGGAGTCAAAGCGTTTTGGGATGAATGTAGAGAATTGGCAGAAGCCAACGAGATGGATTCCAACTTGGCTTATATGCGCAAAATGGTAGAGTATGCACATGGGCGTATTGTGCTTACAAGAAAAACGTTAAGAGAATATGGTTCAAGAGTGGGGTTGTTTCCCGGCGTAGAAGAATGGTTTAAGCGAATCAGAGATTTTGGCAAGCAACACGATGTAATTGTCGAGCATTATATCATATCCTCCGGTCTTAAGGAAATGATAGAAGGAACATCCATTGCAAAAGAATTCGAACAAATCTATGCAAGTTCCTTTTTGTTTGATGACAAGGATGTACCCGTTTGGCCAGCGCAGGCTATCAATTATACAAATAAAACACAGTTTTTGTTTAGAATTGAAAAAGGTGTTTTGGATGTTAACGATTCCGGAGTAAACGACTACTTCGAACCCGAAAAAATTCGTGTTCCCTTCAGAAACATCGTATATATCGGCGATAGCATGACGGATATTCCTTGTATGAAACTTGTAAATGCCAATGGCGGACATTCAATTGCGGTGTACGATAACAATACGTTGGATAAAACGAAAGCTTTTCAAATGTTAACCGACAAACGCATTAAATATTTTGCTCCTGCAGACTATACAGACGGCTCGGATTTGGACAAATTAGTAAAGGCGATTATTATCAGAACGGCATCTAACGAAGTCTTGGAAGATAAGTATTTTGATTGCAAAAAAGAATGTGATGCTGCAAAAAATTCTGATACGGTTAGGTATTCAGAAGAACATATGAAAATGATTATTTCTTTGGATGGAAGTCGCAATTTTGAAACCACTCATACAATTATGCCTAAATTGTTGGCCGTTGATAATTGGTCTGAAGAAGAAATCGATATGTTGCTTGAAATTGCATTAAATCGCCATCCTGTTCGTTATTTGCTGAATGACGATGATGTTAATGCCTTTTATCGTAAAATTATTAGAATGCTAAAGAAGCCAACCGAAAAAGCTAAGAAGGTTATGGAATATTTTAACAAGGAGTGATTCCTTATATGACCAACTTTGATTTCCTAAAATCTACCCCCGATTTTGACGCGTTCTCGGACGTGGCAATCTCGGCGGAGAAGCTATTACATATCGACGTTGACTCCTGTGTGCTGAACTGCCGCAGGGCGATGGAGTTTGCGGTCAAGTGGATGTATTCGGTTGACCGTGAGCTTGTCATGCCTTATCAGGATAACCTCGTCAGCTTGATGAATGACGAGAAGTTCCGCGATATTATCGGAAACGATATCTGGCGCCGTATGGAATTCATCCGCAAGCTCGGAAACAATGCGGCTCACGGCGGCAAAAAGGTAACGCAAGAGCAGGCAGAGCTTTGCCTTGAAAATCTCTTTGTATTCCTTGACTGTATTGCATATTTCTACGCGCCCGAATACACCGAGCAGCAGTTTGATAAGTCCTTGCTGGCTTTGACAGTGGATGAAGCGCTTGCTTTCGTTCCCGAGGTGGATATTGATATCAACAAGCTGATCGAAGAAAATAAGGCTCTCAAGGACGAGTTGACCGCTCGCCGCGCCGAGCAGCAGCAGACCTACGTGCCCAAGCCTCTCGACCTCTCCGAGTACAAAACGAGAAAGATCTATATCGACTTTATGCTTGAAGATGCAGGCTGGGTAGAGGGTAAGGATTGGCTGAACGAGGTAGAGCTTTACGGTATGCCCAACAAGAGCGAGGTCGGATATGCCGATTATGTTCTCTTCGGTGATGACGGCAAGCCTCTTGCCGTTTTGGAAGCCAAGCGCACCTGCGTGGACATTGCCAAGGGCAGACAGCAGGCAAAGCTCTATGCCGACTTGTTGGAACAGAAATACGGTCGCCGCCCCATCATGTTCCTCTCTAACGGTTTTGATACACGCATTTGGAATGACAAATATTATCCCGAGCGTAAGGTGGCATCGATCTACTCCAAACGCGACCTTGAAAAGCTATTCAATCTTCACACGATGCGGACAAGCCTTAAGAACGTAATGGTAGACAAAGTTATTGCCGGACGTTACTACCAAGAGGGTGCAATTAAGGCGGTGTGCGAGGCATTTGACAAGAAGAATCGCCGCAAGGCACTTCTCGTGATGGCAACGGGTTCGGGCAAAACGAGAACGGTCATCGCTCTTTGCAAGGTGCTCTTAGATCACGGCTGGGTGAAGAATATTCTGTTCCTTGCCGACCGAAATTCGCTGGTTACGCAGGCAAAGCGAGCCTTTGTGAATATGTTACCCGATCTGTCGGTGACTAATCTCTGCGAGGACAAGGAGAACTTTGATTCTCGTTGTGTATTCTCGACTTATCAGACGATGATGAATTGCATTGATACGGTTAAGGATGATAACGATAAAAAGCTCTTTACCGTCGGCCACTTTGATCTTGTCATCGTGGACGAGGCGCACCGCTCTATCTATAACAAGTACAAGGATATCTTCAATTATTTTGATGCCCCGCTGGTTGGTCTTACTGCTACGCCCAAGGACGAGATCGACAAGAACACCTACGAGATTTTTGAGCTTGAGAACGGTGTTCCCACATACGGTTACGAGCTTGGACAAGCCGTTACCGATGGATTTCTTGTGGATTTTATGTCGGTTGAAAGCAAACTGAAATTCATCGAGCAAGGTATCGTGTATGATGACCTGTCGGAAGAAGATAAAATGGCATACGAGGATACGTTTGAGGACGAGAATGGCGAGTTGCCCGAAAGTATTGCTTCTTCTGCGATTAACGAGTGGGTGTTTAACGAGGATACCATTCGTCAGGTGCTTCATATCTTGATGAACGACGGTTTGCGCATCGACTACGGCGAAAAGCTCGGGAAGACAATTATCTTTGCCAAAAACCATGAGCACGCCGAGAAGATTCACGAGATATTTGGAAAAGAATATCCCAATCTGCCCGAATACACCAAGGTCATTGATAACTATATGACTTATGCGCAGAGTGCGATCGATGAGTTTTCCGATCCCAAGAAATTACCTCAAATCGCGATTTCCGTAGATATGCTTGATACAGGTATTGACGTGCCCGAAGTTTTGAATCTTGTCTTCTTCAAAAAAGTGATGAGTAAGGCGAAGTTCTGGCAGATGATCGGTCGCGGAACTCGCCGTTGCGACGGACTTATGGATGGCAAGGATAAGGACAAGTTCTATATCTTCGATTTCTGCGGAAATTTTGAGTTCTTCCGTATGAATCAGGGACGTCCTACGGCAAATCAGATTGCGTTGCAAGGAGCTATCTTTAAGCTCAAGGCACAGATCGCGTTTAAATTGCAGGATCTTGCGTATCAGACCACTGACTTGATTGCGTTCCGCAAATCATTGGTTGACGATATGGTACGTAAGGTGCGCGAACTCAACAAAGAGAACTTTGCTGTGCGTCAGCATTTGCGTTACGTGGAGCAATATGCAAATCCCGACAATTACAATTCTCTCACTTATGAGGATACGCTACTTATGGCAGAAGAGCTTGCTCCGCTGATTACTCCCGACGAGGACGAGGCGTCCGCCGTTCGCTTTGATGCTTTGATGTACGGCATTGAGCTTGCATACCTTGCCGGAAAGAAGTATTCTCGCGCCCGTACCGATCTTTATAAGAAGGTTAGCGGAATTGCAAGCGTAGCAAACATCCCCGAAATTATGGTTCAGTCCGAGCTTATCAACAAAATTCTACACACAGATTATTTGGATACCGCCGGAATCAACGAATTTGAGCATATCCGCGAAAATCTTCGCGATTTGATGAAGTATATCCCAAGAACAGGGGTAAAATATATCACCAATTTTGATGATGAAATACTTTCTGTTGAATGGAATGAATCCGACCTTGAAAGCGACGATCTTAAGAACTATAAAGCAAAGGCAGAGTTCTATATTCGTCAGCATCAGGATGAAGCGGCTATTGCCAAATTAAAGAGCAACGTTCCTTTGAGTGCCGAAGACGTTAAGTCACTTGAACGCATTCTGTGGAGTGAGGTAGGTAGCAAAAAAGACTACGAAGCAGAATATGGTGAAAAACCGCTTGGCGAGTTTGTTCGTGAGATCGTTGGACTTGATATGACAGCAGCCAAGGCGGCGTTTGCAGAGTATTTGAACGATGTTAATCTTGACGCAGACCAAATTTATTTTGTCAATCAAATCATTGAGTATATCGTGCGCAATGGTGTGATGAAGGATATGTCGGTGCTTCAGGAGCCTCCGTTTACCGATAGGGGTAGTATTGTCGAGGTGTTTACCGATATTTCAATTTGGTTGGGTATCAGGAGCGTGATTGAAAAGATTAACTCAAATGCGGCGGCATAATGCTTCACGCCAATAAGGCACGAAGTAAAACCAAATAACAAATAGCAACGAGGCCGCACGAAAGTGCGACCTCGTTTTGTCGTCTCGAAAATTTTTGTAAACCTATTGATAAACTTTCTCTCATGTGCTATAATTACAATACGGTACAAATGTACCGATACATAACGGAGGCACGCAAGATGGCAAAGTGGAGTCCCGAGAGGGCAGAGGCGATACGCCTGTTTATAGATGAATACTTTATGGAGAACCATACGTCCCCGACGGTGCGCGAGATTGCGGCGGGGACGGGCATTTCCAAAACGGCGGTGCAGAGGTACCTCACCGACATGAAAGAAAACGGTGAGATAGAGTACAACGGTCGGCGTAGCATCGGCACGACTTTGTCGAAGGGACTGACCGAGACAACCCCTGCCATCCGCTACGAGAGTACCGTCTCTTGCGGTTTGCCGAGTGAGCCGAATGTGGAAGAAGCCGAAATTATTCCTCTGCCGACGGCACTTGTGGGAGAGGGCAAGTTTTTTATCCTTACGGCGAAAGGTGACTCCATGACCGGCATCGGTGTGGACGACGGAGACCTTGTCATTGTCCGTCAGCAGGACACTTGCCGGGACGGAGATTATGCGGTGGTGCTGGTGGATGGGCGCGAGACCTTGCTAAAGACAGTCACCTACCTGCCCGAAAAGAAAGCATATTTGCTTCACGCAGAGAACCCGAATTACGATGACCGCATCGAACGGGATGTGCAGATACAAGGCGTAGCAACGCAGGTTATCAAGCAGCTTTGATGCGTCCGTACAGACAAAAAGCATTTTTGTCTATTCTTCGTAGCGAGCATAGATTTTGTGTATCCTTTGTCCGTACACGGTCAAAGTTCACGCAAAATCGGGACTTCATGGGGAGCGCCCCATACCCCCGATTGCACGACAATAAAGGAGCAGAATGAAGAAAGAAATCAAGCAAAACAGATTTGAAATGCGTCTGTCCGACAGCGAAAAAGAGAAACTGAAAGCCTGCGCCGCTATGTGCGATTGCGCACCGACAGACTATATGAGATTATTGCTTTGGGGCTTGCGTCCGGCAAAGCTTCCGAAAGAAAAGTATGCCGATATGCTGGGGCAGATCATAAAGCTGAACAAGAAGCTTGAAGCATTGACCGCAGAAATCAAGCTGACGGGTGAGCACCCCATTGACGAGATCTGGTTTACCATTCAAAATATCGATAGCGCAATTGAAGAAATGATGGAAGCAATTCATCATCCGTTTGAGGTCACCGAGCCGAATGATGTGAATCTGCTCCCGATGAAAAAGCACATGGAGAGGAGTGAAGCGAATGACGTTGAAAGAACTCGGTAAGCGAGTGATTGAAGTGTTATCAAGCAATAAATGCGGCACTGTTCCGCAGGAATGGCTTGACGGTCTTGAAGAATTGGGCAAAAGAATTGTCAAGGCACTGAACAACAAGCGCGGTTCTTGGGGGCTTCCGCCAAGCGAAGGCGAAGTCATTGCCCAGGCACTTATGCCCGATATTATCGCCTTTTTTGAGACCGAGGAGGGCAAGCAGATTTACGAGCAGTGGAAGCGTGAACAAGAAGAAAAGAAGAGCAAAAACGATGTCGCATAACGAAGGAGGTGGAACATGAAAGGTGTTATTTACGCACGCTACTCCTCAGATAATCAGCGAGAGGAAAGCATTGACGGTCAGATACGAGAGTGCCGTGCATTTGCCGAGCGAAACGGCATTGATATCGTGGATTGCTATATTGACCGTGCTATGTCGGCAAAGACCGACAACCGCCCCGAATTTCAGCGGATGATCAAGGATAGCGGCAGTAAAGCCTTTGAAGTCGTCCTCGTTTGGAAGCTTGACCGCTTTGCCCGTGACCGTTACGACTCGGCGTATTATAAGCGAACGCTTCGCAAGAATGGCGTCGAGCTCGTGTCCATCACCGAGGCGATCTCCGAGGGAGCCGAGGGCATCCTTTTGGAAGCACTGCTTGAAGGCATGGCGGAGTATTATTCGGTGGAGCTTGCAGAGAAAACCTTGCGAGGCATGACTGAAAACGCTTTCGCCTGCAAGGTCAACGGAACGGTTCCCCTCGGTTATGTGGCAACAGAGGATAAGCACTATCAAATCGACCCGATGTATGCACCCATCATTATCGAAATCTTTGAAATGTACCTTGACGGCAAAACGATGGAACAGATCGCCACCAACCTTAAGAGCCGCGGCATCTATAACCGAAAGGGCAGGGAGATCTCCGAGAATGTCATCGGCGGTATTCTCAGAAATCGACGGTATATCGGTGAGTATCGCTTCCGAGACATCGTAACCCCCGGTGGTATACCTGCCATTGTTCCGCAAGACTTGTTTGACCTTGTGCAGAAGAGAATGGAAACCAACCGCAAAGCACCGGCAAGGCACAAAGCGGAAGAAGAATATCTGCTTTCGACCAAACTGTTCTGCGGTAAATGTCAGCGCATGATGGCAGGGGAGAGCGGAAAACGCAAAGACATTTCCGTGTATCGCTATTATAAATGCTCGGGTGTCAAACGCAAGCTCGGTTGCGACAAAAAGACGGTACGCAAGGAATGGATTGAAGATCTGGTGGTCGAGCAGATCAAACGGCTTGTCCATGATGATGAAACGGTCAACACCCTTGCTGACCTTGTGATGGACTTGCAGGGAAGGGCAAACACGACCTTGCCGTATCTGCAACAGCAGCTTGCAAAAATCAATACGGGTATCGACAATCTTGTAAATGCCATTCAGATGGGCATCTGCAATGATGCGACTAAGAAGCGAATAGATGAGCTTGAAGCACGGAAAGCCGAGATTGAGGTGCAGATTGCTAAAGAGGAAATCGCCAAGCCGAAGCTGACACGTGACCAAGTCTGCTGTTATCTCTATCATTTCCGCACCTTTGATACCAACAACTTTGAACACCGCAGAAGATTTATAGACACCTTTATCAACCGCATATTCCTATACGACGATAAGATCGTTATCACATTCAACTATCAAAACGGGACAAAGACTGTCACATTTGCCGAGCTTGAAGCTTCGGGTATTCTTTCGGAATTGGCAGAAAACGGGGAGCCATAATGGGGCAACAATTTTGCACCCTAACACAAAAGTCCTTGTAAATCAAGGGCTTTTCGTGTTTTTAGGGGTAAAAAACAACCCCCTTTCACCATCGCACCTTTTCCCCGACCTTTTGGACTTGAACCTGCGACTTTATCACATTATCGAAGAGCAACTGCCTTCAAGGATTAGAATTTTCTCGTAAAAGTAATGAAAATATTATATGCAGTCAATAAATCACTTTTCGGTTGAGGCATATCATTCATAAATTGCTTGATTTAACTTGTACTGTGTGCTATCATATAAACAAGCAAACCAAGGGGGAAGAAAATGAGAATTAAAATTGCAGAAAATATAAAAAAATTTCGCATAGCAAGTGGATATACTCAAAGTGAGCTCGCAATACTTTTGTCTGTTTCTCCCCAAGCGGTAAGCAGGTGGGAAAATGGTCAAGCTTTTCCGGATATTACTCTTTTGCCTTTGCTTGCAAAATATCTCAACGTAACCATAGACGAGATCATGGGGAGCGAAGAGCAACGAGGTGAATGCTTGAAAAAAGAGGCATTTGAACGCAAGATGGCAAATATTGACGATGAATCCGAAAGAGTGAAAAATGAGCTTCGTATTCTTGAAATTTATGAAGAATTGGCACATACGGAGTTGCCTTATCTGATCAACTATTTTCGGCATTTAATGAATATAAAAGCACATGAACGGTTTATACTAAATGATTTAGAGAGCCGAATTGAAAGTGCTCGGCAAATGATTCGGGATCGCCTGAAAATATCAAATATGCGCGACCGTGTGACTCTGTTAAGTACCGTGGCAGCTTTTGAAGATGAAAAGAACCTGACACGTTGGGCAGACGAATATCAGCTCCCCGAATATATTAGAGCAAACTTTTGGGATGAGCTTTTACTGACAAGATATACAAGAGAACAAAACGTCAATAAATTGAGCGAACAAAACCAAAAAATTCTGTACGAGCATATCAAAAACACCATTTATTATTTGACCGACAGTGTTCACGGCGATATGAGAGCACAAGGAACAGAATTTAGTGATTTGGAAAGATATAAGACGGCGTTTGATACACTTTCCCTTTATTCGACACAAGTGGACGATGTCTTTATCTTTGTCCGAATTATTGCAGAGGTGAGATACGCCGAGACACTTTTGATGAATGGGTGCATTGAAGAAAGTCTTTTATCGTTTGCGTTAGCCACCGAGCATCTTTCGGTATTGCATCAAATACCCAATGGCAGTGTGCTTTACGGTTCTGTTTCCTCTCTCAGTTCCTTTCATCTTGTCATCAATGGTATGGATAAGCTTGAAAAATGCGTGTTCAATTTGGGAGGCTATGATAAAAATCCGATCTTTGACAAAATTCGCACAGATAAGCGTTTTATAAAGTATGAGGAAACGCAGAAACAATTTCTTCCTCAGAGAAACTGCAGAAGTTGGGTGAACGAAAACGGAAGCGATACCTTGGATGCCAAGTGGGAAATGCTTTTGAGCAGAGCAAAAAAAGATGCGGATGAGCTTTCCAACGGCAACACGGTGGTGATGCTTACCGCAAAAGGTACTGTTTATTCTGTTTCATTGCAGAATGGTCATTCTGCAATTGAAGCAGAGGGCGTAATAAAGCTTTTTATTGAGAAAAAGAAAAACAGTGATGCAAAAATCGAACGCTTGATATGTATGTGGCATGACGGCAGCATCGACCTTCCTTCATACGCTTTCAGAGAAGCACTTGTGTCCGCTGAGGTTTCAAATCTTTCTGCAAAAATGCTTTTAAGCGGATTGAATGGGTATGTTGTTAAAACAATAAAGGCATCCATGCCTGAAGGATATGAAAAGAAATTTTTTTATTATTGATGATTATGCAGATCCGCAAAAAGACGCAATATACCGAATGCTGAAGGACAAAAAGAAGGATTATTTGTTTTTGGATGCGCAACCTTTTTGTAATAATGTTTTCGAACCGCATTATTACAGGCGGGTGTGGCTGGAATTATGCAGAAGCGTTTCCGAGCAGCTTGATATGGATATTGCTTTCTGTGGTGCGCTGTCCCCAGATATGATAGAGAACATAGAGAATACCCATTTTTTCACCGTTCACTGGTTAACGATATTCAGTAGTGATGAGAAGATTATAGCACGCCTTGAAATATCAAAAATCAAGGAAAGTACCGGCGCAATTCTTCGTAACAAGTGGGTAAAAGCCAACTATAAGACCGTATTCCCACAAGTGAAGCTGTTGGATATCACCGAAATGTCAGATGAATTTGTTGCAGATACGATTGATCGTTGGATAGTATCGCATAGCAGTCATAATTTACAAAAGCAGGAGTAATGTCATGTTGATTACCGGAAAAATATATTTTACGTGTGTTCCATTCGGCAGAAAAATGGAGGATTTTGTTGCATTTCTGACTCACTGCGCGGTTGAGAATCAAATATGGATCAACACAGGTGAGCAGATCAGAAATTTGGAAGCGAGGTATAAGTATTCCATAGATAACAGGGAAACCAATGAACTTGAAGAGATGTATCTTCCCTTTGAAATAACGGACGCCAAGAATACGGACGAATGTAGTCGAATCATAAGCGGCATATGGTATTGTGATACGGATTTTGGCATAGCCGATTGGGGGAGCTCTGCTATTCCAAATATCGAAAAATTTTTGGTACAAATCATGGAGCACGATTTGATTGAGGACGTTCAGATTGCCATTGATTTGGCGCATGGTTATACACCGTCTGAGTATTCAAATCTCAATATCACGGCGAAGGATTTTTGTAAAATACTTATGTCACTGCCTAATCACAATGCGCTACCGGCTGCGCAATTTAATATTAAAAAATCAGGTAACGAGCCATTATGATATGAAAAGGTTCAAAATTGTTGGGGTAACTCACAAGAAGACCCTTGTAAACACTATGCTTTCAAGGTTTTTTTGTATCTAAAATCAAGAATAATTTCAAGAAAAACATCATTTTTTCCTTGCACTGCTTGATAAGGTATAATATTTTTCGAAAATTGAAAAAAGAGCTAAAAAGGTAGACATGCTCAAAGAACTCTGGTAGAATGAAGTAGCTACACAAACATTCGAAAGGAGATTTGAACATGTCCAAGCCCATTATACAGTTAAACGAGGAAAGCGTCAAGAGCGAATTAAAAGAATTGGTTCGAAACAGTGTGGAAGAAACGCTGAATGAGCTGTTGAACAAAGAAGCCGAAGAGCTGACGAGCGCGGCAAAGTACGAACGCACCGAGGCGCGTCAGGGCTACCGTTCGGGGCATTACAGTCGTAAATTGACTACGACATCCGGTGAAGTACGCCTTGAGATACCTAAACTTAAAGGTGTACCGTTTGAAACAGCGATCATCGAGCGTTATCGTCGTCGGGAAAGTTCGGTGGAGGAAGCCTTGATCGAAATGTACCTTGCAGGCGTATCCGTGCGCCGGGTGGATGACATCTTGGAAGCCCTGTGGGGCAGCCGTGTGTCGGTATCTACCATCAGCGATCTGAATCAGAAAGCCTATGTGCATATTGAGGAATGGCGTAATCGCAAGTTGTCCGGCAAGTACCCATATGTCTATGTGGATGGGATCTATCTCAAGCGCAACTGGGGCGGAGAGTTTGAAAATGTCAGCATTCTGGTCGCCATCGGAGTAGACGAGGACGGTTACCGTGAGATCATCGGTGCGTCGGAAGGCATGAAGGAGGATGCCGAAAGCTGGAAAAGCTTCCTTGTATGGCTCAAAGAACGCGGACTTGATGGCGTAAAACTCATTGTCGGGGACAAATGTCTTGGAATGTGCAACGCCGTGGCATAGGTCTTTCCGGAGGCGAAATTACCAGCGTTGTACCGTGCATTTCTACCGTAACGTTTTCTCCGTTACACCAAGGAAACATATGCGCGAGGTCACACGGATGCTCAAAGCGATACACGCGCAGGAGAGTAAGGAAGCCGCGCGAAAGAAGGCACGTGATGTCGCAGAAAAGTTACGCTCCATGCGGCTGAATGAGGCAGCCAAAAAGGTGGAGGACGGAATTGAAGATACCTTGACATACATGGATTTCCCGTCACAGCACTGGTTGAAGATCCGGACAAACAATGTTATTGAACGTATGAATCGTGAGATACGACGCAGAACGAGAGTCGTTGGTACGTTCCCGGACGGAAAGTCTGCTCTGATGCTGGTCTGCGCCAGACTGCGGTATGTTTCGGGAAAGGAGTGGGGATCAAAGCGGTATCTTTGCATGAAATATTTAACTGAAGCCGCGACAGAAGTGGCATAAACACAGCAATTAAATAGCATCTGCCGCCGACGGAGTCAAGGGTCAAGATGAACGGTCTTGCGACCGCCCTTGACACCGCCGCCGACAAATGCTCTCAGGCAATCAAGCGGAGCGTAGCCGCTCCATCGCCGGACTACCGGCGCACTACTTCATTTTATCAGAAACGAATTTGCGAAAAATACTTGACAGTACCTCTTCCACACACGGTTTTGTATCTAAATCGTAGTCACATCACATGATGAGTGTATGATTTAGATGCAGGCACGAAAACCGCCCTGCAGCGTGCCGCAGGGCAGAAAAGCGGAGATTTCGAGAGATTCCTCCCGCCCCATCTGCTTTGCGGATGGGGCAATTTTTCTGACTCTGAAGTTTTTCGAAATTTTGTAGATGCATTTCTGCGCTTTGCGCGGTTTTCGGGTCTGTAGACAGATTCGAACCAGTGAAATGCATTTTTTGATGTAGATTCCCCACAAAGCCAAATCCGTGGACAGATTCGAACCGCCGCACACTTTCCGAACCTTTTCAAAATCCTTCCTGTTCAAAATTTATTTACAAAGCCATAGATGCAAAGGAATTTTGGATAGATTCAGACTATCGAAACGGTTGAAATGTTTCAAAGTTGTGGTATAATAATATAAAATAACAAAAGGAGTACGAGTATGCAATATTGCTCAACCAATCGGCTTCAAGATTTTGAATTTCACGATTCCGAATTGTCTTTTGTATCTTGGAAAGATAACCGATTGATCGTTTCTGCCAAATATTTGAATGTTCATAAAGATGCCGCGCCTAATAATTCGGGAACCGATATGGAAATTTCCGAAGCTCGTATTACTTTTTACGGGTTTGAATTAAAGGAATTCGAACCAAGCCGTACTTGGAAAACGGATGAGAATGGGCAATCTTATACAGATGATCCTCTCATTATTCATACCAATTCAACTGCTCATAAAATGTTTGAAGCTGAATTGCAAAATTCAATCACGGTTATGGGCATTGTTTGCGACGATGGGGTATACGAACTTGGAGCATGCGGAATCGATCCTTATTTTTCCGCTCGTTTCATTTTTTCTGATGTTGATATAGAGTGGAACGATTATCGAAAAAAGGCATGGTACGAACTACATAAGCAGTATAAAAAAGTCATCATGCTTTCCACACCGAGCGGAGAATTCAAATTTGACATGCGTATTATCTGTCATGACGAAGATGTATATTCCTTTGGGGGTGACAAAGTAGAAGGGCCGTCTGTTTCCGTTGGTATCAAATATGGCGGAAAAGAATTATGGGGATATGGTAAAGATCATCTTTGGGTGGATGCATTTGCTGACCTTCAAAAAAAGTTGCCGGATAATGTCAGGATTCAATGTTGCTTGACTTGCCGACATGGAAATATGTGTCCTGTTGGAAATAAACCCGGAGAACTATTCTGCACCAAAGATGTGATAATTACTCAGAAAAGCGACTTGTTTTTCTATACCGAGGATGAAGCCGAAAGATCAAAGCGCTCTCATGACTGCACTGACATCTGCGAAAAATATCAAGAGCAAACCTCAGAGCATTATACTTATAACGACTATTTGTGCTATTTTGAATGATTACATAGGTTTTATTGCAAGCATGGCACAGCACCCGTAATGGAGTGTTATACTATAAGTGCAGTCGACAAAGCCCCAAAAACTGGTATAATAAAGAGCAAGAGACCAGAAAGGAAGGAAAAGAAGATGGCACGTTATAGTAAAGAGTTTAAAGCAGAGGCGCTGAAGCTATCGGATGAGCTCGGCGTGAAGAAAGCAGCGCGCAGTTAGGGCTTCCGTATTATACGCTGGCAGATTGGAGAAACAACCGCAAGCACGCAGAGCCTGAGCCTGAACTGAGTGAGGTTGAGTTGAAAATACGAAACCGCGAGTTGGAACGGGAAAACGCAGAGTTGCGAGTCGCTAATGAGATATTGAAGGATGCACTGGGTTTTTTTGGTTCAACTTGTTGAACATAAAGACACGGAAGAAGTAAAGGCAAGTGAACGGCACAGATTTATCGTGAGATATCAGGAAAAATACACCGTAAAGAAAATGTGCCAAGTGCTGAAGATCAGTGAATCGGGGTATTACCGATGGCTGAGAAACCAAGGCAAGCAAACAGGCAGACAGCTTCTTCTGGTCAAGATCAAGGAAATTGTAAACGAGCATCCCGATAATCAAAACTACGGTGTAGATCGGATTCTTCTGGCACTACTGCAAAAAGGCATTCAAGTCAGCCGTCGAACGGTGTACCGAACCATGCAAGAGGGCGGTATGCTACATAAAAAGCGCACACCTCGCGGCATTACCAAGGCAACAACCGAGGTTCAAGAGCAGGAAAATCTGATCAAACGGGATTTTCATGCAGATAGACCTATGCCAAAGCTGCTTACGGACATTTCTGAAATCCAGTGCGTCGATGGCAAACTGTACGTATCGCCTGTATTGGATTGCTTTTCCGGAGAGATTCTCGCATTGGAAATGCGAGACAACATGAAGAAAGAGCTTTGTATAGATACAGTTCGTCAGCTCCAAGCCCAATACGGCAAGCTCTTACAGGGTGTCATTCTGCACAGCGATCGCGTCAGTCAGTACACCAGCGAAGCATTTCAAGAGGAATTACGAACCCTCGGCATTATTCAGAGCCTCAGCGGAACCGGGCATTGATTTGATAATGCCAGAATGGAGAGCTTTTTTTGCTACCTTGAAGAAGGAGAAGATCTACCAAATCGCGGCATACAAGCTCACCAGAGCACAGGTCAAGACCATTGTTTTCCGATACGTTTTCACCTACTACAACCGCATCAGAGTTTGTTCAGTGAACCCCGGTGGTTTGCCTCCTGTAAAATACCGTGAGTGGGTCGCCGCGCACGCCGCCTAAGCGGCGCGCCGCGCTGGATTTTCTCCGTTCCGCTACGCTCCACTCCGCAAATCCAGCGCATTATCATCGTATCTCAGATTTTGGGGAATTTCTGACTGTACATATCTTGACAATTCCATTTCACTTTTTCAACGTATGCCCCAAATCGGTTGGAATCTCGGATGCGGTCAAATGCGTGATTTTGGATGTGACATAGAATATAGTCGCGGTTATGGTGCGTGTACGCAAGATCGTGATTGTAGACCATCTCATTCATGAACGGATTATTCTCATATCTGTGTTCACCGAGAGGAAGGTTATCTTCAAATAGGGCTGTATCGTACCATTTGTCCAGCACATCGTAGGTTTTGTCGTCATTGCCAACGGACGCATAACACGTGGCGAGGTGTGTATATAGAGCCATATAAGCATAACAGATCCACGCCTTGTCTCCAAGATAGGTAAGATCAAGGATTTTTTCTGCAGTTTCACAAGCGAATATTTTTGTTTCCACATCGGGAAAATGCATATTCATAACAGCCCATGCCATGCCTTCACCGTAATATTTGAAAACTTGCTGGCACCAGTAATTTTTCTTTTCATAGTTATCAATTTTTGACAGCATTTCCGCTTTGAGCGTACCCCAATCACCGCCCATATTTGCTATGCGGAGCACGTTTTCTGAATCGCTTAGACTGTTATAAATGTGATGAAGCGCGTATACAGTTTGGCTTCGAAGGTCATTATCAGTGCTTTCGTCGAGAACTTTTTCGTAAAATTCTGCGGCTTTTTTATAGTGCTATTGTGTGGATATCTCGCGTAAAGCTTCATCCATGCCTCGAGCGCATCTTCGTTTGAGGTTTGATGAGCATCGCAGTATTTCCGCGTTTCTTCAATTTCCTTTTCCATATCGTCTGGACTGATTCCGAAAAGTACGTCAGCAGATACGCCGAAAAGCGTTGAAAGAGGAACGATCAAAGAAATATCTGGGGAACAGGTTTCCATTTCCCACTTTGATACTGCCTGTGCCGATACATTCAAACATGCTGCAAGCTCTTCCTGAGTCATTCCACGCTCCTTGCGAAGCTGTCTGATGTTTTGTCCGATCGTCGTCATGATTATTCTCATTTGAAATTATTTTCGGTACCATTGAGAATATTATAGCAGAAAATCATATTATTTCAATGGGCTAAATTGACAGAAAAGTACAACCGTGAGTTGTATCGGAAGCTCTGATTAGGCAGGTGGAGTAGTGTGGTAGTTCAAATCTATCCAAAATTCCGTTGCATCTATGGCTTTGTAAATAAATTTTGAACAGGAAGGATTTTGAAAAGATTCGGAAAGTGTGCGGCGGTTCGAATCTGTCCACGGATTTGCTTCTGTGGGGAATCTATATCAAAAAAAGCATTTCGCCGATTCGAATCTGTCTACAGACCCGAAAAGAATGAAATCGTGCGTTGCACGATGAAATCCGAGCAAGCTCGGAAGAAATCTTCGGCGTTTCGCCTCAGATGAAATTAAATCCGCCTCCATCTCCTGCCGTAAAGCAGATTTCATCGCGAAGCGATTTCATCCACCGAAGGTGGATTTCTTCCGACATCGGCGGATTTAGTTGAAAAAAGCACTTGCGTAAGCAAGTGCTTTTTTCTGTGATGTGTGTCCGATTTAGATGCAAATCCGTGTGTGGCCAATTTAGATGCACGCTGATTTTGCAGAGGGTACACTAACCCCTTGGCGATGATGGGAGGTTAAAAGGTTCCGCGTTCTACCGGACTTTTAGCGCCATTCTTGTAACGAGTCCTATGTAAAATTATATCTCACCATAAAACCAAAGTACTGATTTCTTATTGAAATCGATTTCCGAAATTGTTTGTAAATAACCAATTTCATTTAATTGGGTTTTGATATTACGCTCTTTGATAAATGATTTTGTCGGGTCATCTATGAGCGTCCAAGTTTGTTCAGGTGTATTTCGTGTCCAAAAAGATTCGTAGTATTTTTTATCGTAAAAAATTACGATTTGCGACTCCCATAGATCACCTTCATTAATTATAGCAACCACTTTACAGAATGGCAAATTTGAGGGCTTTTGTTTTAAGATTTCTTCTGCTTTTTGAAGCCATACTTTACAAAACGCCGTTTTTACTTTTCCGCTTGTTTTGGGTGATGAAATAAATGGCCCGCTGGGAACATGAAAATGCTCATAACGAATATCGGTGTTTTCAAAGGGCACAATTAGATGTATATTATCAATGAGTGTTTTCAGTTTTCTGCTCTGCCCGCGTTCTTTCTTGTATTTCATTTATCTCACCGCCTTCCTGACATAATTATACCACAACTTTGTAAACATTTCAAGTCTTTCGCCAGTTCGAATCTGTCGAGGGACCCGAAAAGAATGAAATCGTGCGTTGCACGATGAAATCCTCACTCCGCTCGGATGAAATCTTCGGCGTTTCGCCTCAGATGAAATTAAATCCGCCTCCATCTCCTGCCGAAAGGCAGATTTCATCGCGAAGCGATTTCATCCACCGCAGGTGGATTTCTTCCGCCATCGGCGGATTTAGTTGCAAAAAGCACCTGCTTGCGCAGGTGCTTTTTGCTGGCTGGGATGGCCGGATTCGGACCGACGAATGCAGGAGTCAAAGTCCT
>DPGK01000021.1:0-118699 GCA_003523225.1 Clostridiales bacterium | reverse complement strand
ATGCAGGAGTCAAAGTCCTGTGCCTTACCGCTTGGCGACATCCCAATGATAATTAATGTCTGTTTTTTCTGACCGTATTATTCTACCACATTCGCGGTGCGATGTCAAGTCTTGATATGCTTTTTTAGCGTGTGCCCCATTTTTTATACGTCTGCGCCGATTTAATGATAATAAAAATACATATAAATATTTCTAAGATGTACAAATCGTTAAATTAATAATTGCGCGCTGTAAAGGTGTTGTCGAAACAAAGATTATATGATAAAATATACGGGGAATAATTTTTGGCTGTCGAGGTAATAATCACTTGAACGATAAAAAAGCTAACGAAACAAATAACGACAACGGAAACAAGAAGTCAACCGGCTTCTGGGACGTGGTGCGGCACGCGTTATTTCCGATTCTTGCAGTGGTATGCATTGCAGGTTATTTTATTTATACAGCGGTGTCGGGGAACAGTATAACTGTTGAAAACCTTGTCGAGCATACACCGCAAAGCGCCTTGCCCGCCGCGCTTATGCTTATACTGTTTTATGTTCTTAAAAGCCTGTCTGTGTTCTTTCCGGTAACCGTGCTTTATGCGGTAGGCGGGTATTTGTTCGGCCCTGTTGCCGGGTGTATAATCAACTTGCTTGGAATTGCCGCAGGGTGTGCCGTGCAGTACGGTATGGGGCATTCCTCCGGACAAAATGCTGCGGAAAAGCTGAGGAAAAAATATCCCCGCGTTGAGATGATGATGAATGCGCAGGATCGCTCTCCGATCATATCGGCGTTCTGGGCGAGACTTATCGGTATGCTGTCGGGAGATATTATAAGCTACTATTTCGGTGCATCAGGCGTTAAGTTCGGATATTTTATGCTGGGCAGTATGCTCGGCGTTCTGCCCGGACTTATATCTGTAACGGTGCTCGGCACTTCAGTATCCGATCCGTCCTCACCGCTGTTCATTGTTTCTGTGGTTCTTATCGTTGCGTTCTTCCTGCTGTCGCTTGCGGGGAGGGCGATATACAACAAAATAAACGCGCGCAAAAATAAAAAATCAGAGGCACTTGACGAAGGCAATACTGATGACGGAGGAAAGTTGCAATGAAAAAAGACAAAAAAATAAAGGAAAGCGGTTCTTCTGCCGCCGAGACGGCAAAAAAGTCGGAAAAGAAATCCAAAAACAAGTCGCAAAAAAGACGCACATGGTTCAATGTTCTGCTTCGCCGCAGGGTTGAGGTGGCAATCCTTCTGGTGGTTCAGATAGCTCTTATCGCGTGGTTGCTCATAAGCGGTTCGCGCTCATCTGTTTACGTCAATGCGATCCTGAACATACTGAGCTGGGTCGTGGTGTGTATGCTGACCGCGCGTCAGGGAAAGGGCTCATTTAAGCTGACGTGGGTGATACTTATCCTTGCGTTTCCGCTGTTCGGCGGGCTGTTTTACCTTCTGTCGAATTTCCAGTCGTCCACCTTTGCATACCGTAAAAAGCTAAAGAAGATCGACAACACACTTATGCACCCGGCTTTTGAGGGCTGCGGGTGCTACGAGGAAGCCTCTGCTGCGCTTACGTCTCATCTGACTCAGATACGTTATCTTGAAAAGTTTGCAGGATTTCCGATCTGGAATAATACCTCAACGGATTTTCTCACACCGGGGGAAAAATATCTGGAAAGGCTTCTGGCTGAGCTTGAAAAAGCAGAGAAGTACATTTTCCTTGAGTATTTTATCGTCGAAGAAGGGAAAATGTGGGATTCAATATTTGAGGTACTGAAGCGTAAGGTTGCCGCAGGAGTTGAGGTGCGCCTTATGTACGACGATGTGGGATGTTTTTTCCTGCTCCCGACAAACTATCGCGCGCAGCTCGAGGCGGCGGGAATAAAATGCCGTGTGTTCAACCCGTTTGTGCCGTTCCTCACAGTGCTTCAGAACAACCGCGACCACAGAAAGATATGTGTTATCGACGGAAAAGTGGCTTTTACCGGAGGCATAAATCTTGCCGACGAGTATATAAACGCGCGCCAGCGTTTCGGACACTAGAAGGACTCCGGCATTGTGCTTGAGGGAGACGCCGCGTGGAGCTTTACCGTAATGTTTTTGCAGATGTGGAAGCTCGCATCCTCCGGGAAAAAGACGGAGACCGAAGACGATTGGCATGATTATCTTCCCGCGCGCGACCCGTTTGCCGCCGTTCAGCGCAACGGATATGTGCAACCGTATGCCGACAGCCCGATGGATTTTGACAATGTGGGCGAGCATGTTTATCTTCAAATGATAAGCAATGCCAAAAAGTATCTTTACATCAATACTCCGTATCTAATAATTGACGACAGCATGGTTTCGGCGCTGACGCTGGCGGCGAAAAGCGGTGTAGATGTAAGAATAATCACTCCTCACCGTTGGGACAAGCGCTTTGTTCATATTACGACCCGTTCATACTATCGCGATCTTATACGCGCCGGAGTGAGGATATACGAGTATTCAAACGGTTTTCTTCATTCAAAGACCTTTGTCTCGGACGATGATGCCGCCACGGTGGGAACAACAAATCTTGACTTCCGCAGCCTTTATCTGCACTTTGAGTGCGGCGTCTGGATGTGCGGCACAAGCGCCGTTGCGCAGGTCAAGGAGGACTTCCTCAGAACTATGGAGCTGAGCGAGGAGATCACACTTGAAACCTGCCGCGGAACACTGCTTGAACGTATCGTTCAGCCTGTTCTTCGTCTGTTTGCCCCTCTTATGTAAGAATATTTTTCAGCGGGCTGCAGCGCTTTGGGCGTGGCAGCCCGTTTTTCTGTCTTGTCAATTCGGAAAGTGGGCAACCATTACTGACAGTCTGAAAAAAAGTCAATTTGTAATGTAAGTGAATTGAATGATGCGGGCTTATATGAAGTAATTCATTTACATTCCGGCGGAGGTTTATCATGGATATCAGTATTGCAGAAAACATAAGTAAAAAAAGCTATTTTTGCCCTCTTTGTACGGTTTCGCAGTGATAAAAAATCGGGGCTGCCGCTTAGTGTGACAGCCCGATGTTTTTTTATCTTTTGCGTGTTTTTTTACCGTGCAGACAGCAAAGTCCGCCGAGAATTGCGCATATAATAAACGCTTCTCCAACCGATGAGCGGCAGCCGCTGCGGTTTTCTTCTGTTGGCTTTTCTGTTGTTATTTCCTGCTGCGGCGCGTCGGCGGTAAGCGTGACAAGCTCGCTTACAAGGTTGTAGCTTTTTCCGTTGACTGTGCATTCAACCGAAAATATCGCCGAGGCGCTGCCGTATCCGGTGTGTACGAGCTTCCCTGTGGCGGGATCGAGCATTACTTCAAGGTCGCCTGTGCACTCAATTACTATCAGCTTTGCATCGGCGGTCACGTCGGAGGCGCTTCTGTCGTACTTCATTACGCTTACGACCGGCGCTTCGCCCGCATTCAGGTCATAACTTGATCTATCCGCGTAAACGCGCTTGGCAAGCTGAGAGGAATACTGTGAAAAGTTTGTGGTTATGCCGTAGGTTCCGGCGAGGAAATATGAAGTGAAATCCGTGATATTGTTTATCGTCCAGGGCCATACCGTGACTCCGCGGTATGAAAGCGCGCGTATTAGTTCGGGTTCAAGCGCGCCGCTATTGTAGCTTGGGTTGAGCGTGGTGCCGTGGCTTTGCACGTCGCTGAGGACAGAGAGCAGGGAGGTTTGCAGTGTTTCGGTCGGATATATGTTAGAGGTAAGGAAGCCCGCTGAAATTTCGGGCAGCTGCTCCTTCAGACGGTCTATCTGAACGGCGGAGAAGGAGATGACGACCATCCTGTCGCAATAATCATACTGCTTTATCAGTCTTACAAGCTCCGGGATCAGCTTTTCGTCAGTTGATTTGATCTCGACCAGCAGCTTTACATCCTTGTCACCAAAGGTGCGGAAATAATCCTCAAGTGTTGGTATCGGTTCGCCCTCGGTAAGGCTCTTGTTGCTTATGACCCGGTACTTTGAAAGCTGTTCCCGCGTCATTGAAGCAATTGCGCCCGAACCGTCGGTGGTGGCGTCGATAGTGGAGTTGTGCATGACCATAATGACACCGTCTTTTGAAAGATGAATGTCATTTTCGATCATGGTAGCTCCCGCCTCATATGCGCGAAGCGACCCGGCAATGGTGTTTTCGTGCGCAAGGGAAGGAACTCCGCGGTGTCCTATCACCTCCGGAGAGCGTATGAGAGTGGTTTCGTCAAAATACCCGGTATAGCATTTTTCAAGGCGAGCACGGTCGGAGGTGATTATTCCGTTTGCTCCCGATACTATGGCGGATACAAGACCCGCGTCGGTGTTGTCTTCCGCCGCGACCCACACGGTCACGAATTGCCTTTGGAGATATTCCACGTTGCTTCGGGTTGCGGATCTTGCGGACAGCAGCAGCGCGCGCGCATCTGCGGCGTTACATTCCGCGCGCAGTGCCGAAAGGTCTGCGTCCGTTCCGACATTTCTGTCGGTGAAATCAAATATGCCGCGTATGTAGAACCACACCGACTTTGCGGTGGCGATTATTTCCTCTTTGTCGGAGATAACAAAAGCGTCGCAAAGGCTGTTTTGTTTAAGATATCCGGCAAGTGAGTATGCCGCGGGTACACTGTCGGGACGGAATACCGGAATGACCTTGCCGTCAAGCTGTGCGATGGCATCACTGATCGGGCATATCTTCTTTCCGCCTGCATCGGTTATGTCAAGGTCGGAATTTATGTTAAGTATCGTGCAGGCTGGTGAATCAGTAATGATCCCCGTAAGGTCTTGCGCGTTATTTACTTCGGTAATGATTGCGGGCGGAAGAACAATATTGGAGTCGGGATCGCGCACATTGCAGATGCTTGCTGACAGCGAGACGTCATTGACTCTGCCGACGGTTACCTTTACGCTGTTCACCGTCATGCGGCATCCGTTTGCCTGAAAGCCGCATCCCCCGACCGGATACAGCGCGTCGCTTTTTGAAAGCTGTGCCTCGCCGTTGATGAGGTAATTGATCTCAGAGCCGGAGGCGTCGGCGCAGATAGTGTTGAATTCGGAGCTTTTGATCTTGGCGGGTCCCTTTTTCGTAACATTCCATTTGTCGGCGCTTGTGCGCTCGGCAATTTCGGTGCCGTTCTCAAGAGAGGCGTCATATCTTAAGCAGAGCTGAATGTAAGGATAGTTCTTTTGCGTCTGGACTCTCAGCATCAGTGAGCCCCATCGCTTGGCGTTTACGGGCTTATCAAGCTTTATTTCGGCTTCTATCTTTATATCTCCGAATCCGTCAAGATATTCGGGAAGCAGTACGCGCGCGTAGGCGTCAGTCGCGGCAGAGGCGTCAAGCGTCAGAAAACCGTCCGTGCCAACGGAAACCTTTCCGCCGTTCTTCTGCTCAATGATCCTCAGCCCGTCGGTCGAGCCGGAAGAAAAATCATTGCTGTACAGAATATATTCGCTCTCTCCGGAGGCGCGGACGCACAGGCATACAGTTTTCTTTTTCCCGTCGGCTTCGGCTGTAAGATTGTAGACTCCGGCGGCTGGGGTTACTTTGCCGTTTTTGATCTCAATATCCGAGGATGACCAGCTGATCCCGGCGGCGGGAGTTGCCTTGCCGGAGGTGAATTCCACCGAGAACGTCTTGAGATCTACAGTGTCTCCTGCGTCGGCGCATATTGCCGGACAGGTGAAATAAACTGTATTGCCGCTGTTGGAGGTAGCTCCAACGACAGCGCCGGCATTAATCATGCAGAGGGAAGAGAACGCAAGCATCAGTACAAGAGCTGCCGCTGTAACGCGCAGATAACTCAGGAACTTACGGTTTTGAAAATTCATGGTTCATGATGCCTTTCAGTCTGATATGCCGCGACTGCGGCTTTTTATTACATTATCTGAATTATAGTATATCAGCCCTGCATTGTCAAGATGTTATCTGCGAATGTAAAAAAATCATAAATACTTTTACTAAAAGGTGCTTTTGAGTTGATTTTTAAGAAAATCTGTGATATCATATATAAGTAAATACTGTCCGGTCTTTTGCAAGGTCGGCGGTAAAAATCCGGAAACCGTAAAAGGCAACCGCAGAAAGGCATATCTACCCTGTGAACTACGACGTAATTATTATCGGCGCAGGTCCCGGCGGAATCTTTTCCGCTTACGAGCTGGCGCGTTTGGCAAAAGCAAGCGGCAAAAACGTAAAGATCGCAATATTTGAGGCGGGCGCTCCGCTTTCCGAGCGGCATTGTCCTATCGACGGAGAAAGGGTCAAGTCCTGCGTCGGCTGCAAGCATTGCAGCATAATGAAGGGCTTCGGAGGCGCGGGCGCGTTTTCCGACGGTAAATACAATATCACGACTCAGTTCGGCGGAACACTTCACGAGCATATCGGCAAAAAGAATGCAGTTGAACTGATGCGCTACGTGGACGATATCAACACTACCCATGGCGGCGCGGGAACAAAGCTGTACTCCACGGCTAATTCCGGTATAAAGACGCTTTGTATGCAGAACGGGCTTTATCTGCTTGACGCATCGGTAAGACACCTCGGCACGGACAAGAATTATGTGGTGCTTCAGAATCTTTACGATGAGCTTAAAGAACAGGTCTCCTTCCACTTTTACACCGAGGCGACATCGGTGGAAAAGACCGGAGAGGGCTACGTGGTCTCTACTGACCGCGGTAGCTACACCTGCCGCGTGTGTATAATTTCGGGCGGCAGAAGCGGCAGCAAATGGATGGAAAAGGTGTCGCGCGAGCTTGCTATCCCCACAATGTCAAACCGTGTGGATATCGGCGTGCGCGTCGAGCTGCCGTATGAGATATTTGCGCATCTTACCGACGAGCTTTACGAAAGCAAGATAATATATCGCACCGAAAAATTTCAGGATCTGGTGCGCACCTTCTGCATGAACCCGCGCGGAGCTGTTGTAAACGAGAATACCAACGGTATCGTCACCGTAAACGGTCACAGCTACGAAGACCCCGCGAAATATACACGCAACACTAACTTTGCGCTTTTGGTTGCAAAGCATTTTTCCGAGCCGTTCCGCGACAGCAACGGCTACGGCGAAAGCATCGCACGGCTTTCAAATATGCTGGGCGGCGGAGTTATGGTCCAGCGCTTCGGCGACCTTATGCGCGGTCAGCGTTCCACACATTCCCGCATAGAGGAGGGTTTTGTCACTCCTACGCTCAGCGCAACGCCCGGAGATCTGTCGCTTGTCATGCCCAAACGCATACTCGACGGCATCGTTGAGATGATATACGCGCTTGATAAGATAGCTCCCGGTACGGCAAACGACGACACGTTGCTTTACGGTGTTGAGGTCAAGTTCTATAATATGGAGGTTGCCACCGACGAGAACCTGGAGACGCTTCATCGCGGGCTTTTCGTTATCGGAGACTGCGGCGGAGTAACACATTCGCTCTCTCAGGCGTCGGCGAGCGGCGTTCATGTGGCAAGATACGTTGCGGAAAAATATTTTTCCTGACAGCATTCCTCAGGTCGGATTGAATTTCAGCAAACAGTAAAAAATACAGTCGGACGTTTTGGCGTACCGGCAGGAAAGGATAGGTCATTTCAATGAACAACGAACCCAACTTCAATAATCAGGGTGCCGGTCAGAATCCGACGCCTCAGTATGCTCCCGATCCCTTTGAGGATAAACCTGTACCGGCTTCGCGCGGACTGTCTATCACCTCGCTGGTGCTTGGTATTCTGTCGGTCCTAGGATGCTGCTGCTGTACACCGCTCGGCGCCGCTCTCGGCGTTGTGGCAGTGGTGCTGGCGATAGTTTACTCCAAACGCGCCGGAAAGCTTGATGGTATGGCGCTTGCGGGTCTGATACTCGGTATCATCGGTATTGTTTTTTCTGTGATTGCTATCATTATTGTCGGATTGAACAGTGAATTATATATGGAATACTACGAGGATATACTCAATCAGGCAATTTCTCAGGGCGGGCTTACTTTGCAGTAATTTCACACTTACAGGATGCGGGCTGACACGCTTTTGCGTGTCAGCCCGCAGATCTTTTGATCGGATATGCAGATGTGTTTGGAGTTTATTTCTCGCCTCTGCCGACCAGTGACAGGTATTCGTCATAGCTCAGCATGATCTTTAAGGCGGCAAGCAGTGAATTGGCACTCATGCCGGACGGAAGTCCGGCTTTTTTTGATATTTCATCGCGCCGTGCGCTGCTGTTGCTGCCGCCGGAAAGTCCGTCAAGCAGAAAATCCGTCTTGGAAAGCGGATTTTCCGCCGCGCGTGTCAAAGCGTCAGCACTGCAAAACGGAGCGAAAAGCTCACGTAGCAAAGATGTTTCCATCCCTTCAACTCCCAGCACGCCCTCCGCCGACGGGGCGGATTTTCTTTTTTCCTTGCCGCATATGCGCGGAATGTAGAGCTTTATCAAGCGGTCGGGTGGGATAAGCCCGGACAGGTGCGACCGTATCAGCTTTCCCGCACCGTCGGGGTCGGTAAGCACTATCACGGGCGTTTTTTGAGCCAGCGCGCGTATCAGCGCCGCTTTTTCGCGGCTTTTGAAGATTCCGAAACCCTCGGTAGTGATGATCTGCGCTTCTATCACTGCGGCGAGCTTTTGGCGGTCGTATTTTCCCTCAACAATAACAGGGTAGGGGATCTTCAGTTTTTCATTTTCTTCATTCATTTTTTTAGTCCGAACCAAATGGCTACGGCAATGCCGAGCAAAATTCTGTATACTCCGAAGACGGAAAAGGTATGTCTGCGGACGAAATCAAGTAAAAATCTGACTACTGCCAGCGAGACGGCGAAGGCGGTGACAAATGCCGTTGCAAGTGCGGCAAGCTCCGCGGCAGGGAGTACAGCTCCGCTTGCGGAAAGATATCCGACAAATCCGACGCATTTGAGCAGACTTGCGCCGAGCATTGTGGGTATCGCCATAAAAAAGGAAAATTCAGCCGCCGCGGGGCGTGATATGCCGAGACAGCATCCTCCAAGCACTGTGGAACCGGAGCGGGAAGTGCCCGGAATTATCGCCAGTGCCTGAAAGATGCCGATGACAAGCGCCTGGGGAAAGCTGATACTGTCGGTATCTGCCGTGACCGGTGTGTGACCGCGACGGGCACGCTCGATGAATATGAACAGCAAGCCGTAGACCATCAAAGCTGCAGATACCACCGCCGGGGTGTAGAGCAGGGCGTTGAGGTCTTTCCCGGTCAGACGCTCGAGTATACTGTCAGCCACAAGCCCGAACACAGCGGCGGGAATGCAGGACACCGCTATCTTTGCCCAAAGCAGCAGCGAACGGCGGGTGTCCTCCCGGCTTTTGGGGTGCTTTCCGAGTGAGAACGGGTAAAGACGGCCGAAAAAGAATACGACCACGGCAAGTATTGCGCCGAGCTGGATAACCACCTCGAACATTTCGCAGAATTCGGCGCGAAGCTCCGCCGGGAGCGATGTTCCGATCTCAAGCGCGGGAATTGCGTCAAGTATGATAAGATGCCCGGTGGAGCTGACGGGAAGCCATTCGGTTATACCCTCGACTATCCCGTAAAGTATTGCGCGCAGCATTTCAAAAAGCATTTCAAGCCTCCGTTATGACGGTATGTGTTTTTCTTTCACATCCGCCCGGTGGCTTTTTTTACTTTGCTTTTTTGTTATCCCCCGGCTCGCAGTATATCTCCCGGATGCACCTCAAACGGCACGCGCAGGAAAAATGTCATCGAAGGGTGCGGAGTGGATACAATTGGGGCGCCGTCCTCACCGTAAAGCTCATCTGTATTGAATGGCTGACCGGTTTTGCCCGGAGTCAGCAGCTCTGCTGTTTCTCCTGCGGAGAGCTTATTACGCTGAGTAAAGCGGTAAAGCCTGCCCCCCGGTGTGTCGGCGACAAGTCCCGCCGGAAGCTCCCCTGTCTCCTGCGCCAGAGCAAGGTAGGCTTTTTCGCGAATATATCCCTTCTCGCGGCAGAGCTTGGCGTCAGAGGCGGGACGGTCGAAATAAAACCCGGTGTCATATTCGCGGTGTGAGACCGAACACAGCTCGTCAAGCCAGCGCGGGTCAAAACGGTAGTCGTACGGCGCGGAGCAGTAAGCGTCAATTGCCATGCGGTAGGCGTTTGTCACGACCGCCGCGTAATAGGCGGATTTTACCCTGCCCTCGATCTTGAAGGAGGCGATCCCCGCTTTGATAAGCTCCGGAATATGCTCTATCATGCACATATCCTTTGAGGACATAATGAATGTCCCGGCGGGCGTTTCTTCGATCGGCATGCGTTCGTCCGGACGCTTTTCCTCAACAAGAGTGTAATTCCAACGGCATGGCTGAGCGCATTTCCCGTGGTTGGCGTCACGGTCTGCCATGGCGTTTGAAAGCAGACATCTGCCGCTGTATGAAACGCACATCGAACCGTGAATAAAGCATTCAAGCTCCACGTCCGCAGGCAGTGCCGCGCGAATTTCCTTTATCTCGTCAAGCGTCAGCTCACGTGCAAGCACAAGGCGTGAGACTCCCATTGAGGCGTATGCCAGCGCGGCGGCGGGGGAGGTGATGCTTGCCTGAGTTGAGACGTGTATGTGCGCTTCGGGTATTTCTTCCTTGAGCAGTCCGATTACTCCGAGGTCGGCGGCAATGAATGCGTCTGGGTGCGCGCCGCGTATGCTGCGCAGAAATCCGGTAAGCTCAGGGTATTCGCCGCCGTGAGGGAGCACGTTAACGGTTATATACAGTTTTTTTCCGAGCCGGTGAAGATCATCCGCCGCGCGGTATATTTCCTCAACCGTGAAGTTGCGGGAGGCGGAGCGCATTCCGAACGCTTCACCCGAAAGATATACTGCATCAGCGCCGAAACGTACTGCGGCGGTGAGCTTTTCGTAATCTCCCGCAGGGGAAAGCAGTTCGGGAGGTGTGATATTTTTATTGTTCATTTGTTTTTTCTTTCTGTTTTTGTGCGGAATGCTGTTTCCGCTTTTATGATATTTTATCACAAATGTGCCGCCTGGTCAATGCCGGGAAGGTAAATTGAGCGATTCAGAATAATTATATTGAAAAATCGGAGTTTGTATGATACAATATTATATATTATGAATAAGTGAGCCGCCGGTTTGGCCCGTGATTTTGAACAGGTTTGGCTGCTCTGACGGCTCAATACGGGAAGAGAGGTTACACGGAAAATGGACGGAACAAAGACCGCTAATGAGTTTGCGCGGAAGGATGGGATACTCAGGGTAAGATGTGTCGGACACGCTGTTGGCAGACATCCAAAATCTGATGCTTTTATTATCACCCTTAACGACCGTGTGTGGCTTATTGACGGCGGTATGCGCGGAAATTATGATGCATATGAGCGACTGCTTGATCTGCGTGAAGCGTGGATAGGAAAAAAGAGTCGCGAAGTTGACGATGAGACCTGCAAGCTGCACATCACCTGTCTTATCTCCCATTTTCATGTTGACCATGTACAGGAGCTTGTTTCGCATATTCTGAAAAGCCCGTATATCGCGGTGGATGAGATAGTGTTTCCTCCGGAAACGGCACTTCGTCCCGAAGCATCAAGAAATGAGGATTATTACTACCGCAATGTAATACGCGAGACATTGGCGGAATATCAGCCGGACACCAAGGTAAGCGTACTCCGTTATGGCTTGAGTGGTGTGGTCCATACGGAATACGACGGGCTGACGCTTGATATACTGCCGCCTGACAGCGACTGGGGGACTGATGAAAAGCTCGATCTGCTGACTGAGATACACTTCGGCGGGAATGCAGGTGGACATTCGATTTCAATCAAGAGCATCAATTCCAACAGTGTGTGGCATCTTTTCCGCTTTGGCGGCAAGAGGCTGCTTTTCACGGGCGACAGCAACAAAAACGATGCGGAACGCTCTGATGAATCAGTTGATCTTATGGCGGCTGAATATTCTGACATCCTCGGCGGACATATTGATGTGCTTAAGTGGCCGCATCACGGCTGTGTGCGCAACGCCGCGGCAGGCTTTATGCACTCAATGACTCCTGAGTACATAGTAATTACCACGGCGGAGCTTGAAACGGCATCGGCGGAGTATACGGAACGCTATCCCGATGATGAGGCAAAGCTTATGCGGCTTGCAAGCGAGGATATTGTTTTTTATGTGACTGCTGACGGCAATCTTACCGTGAGGTGCTGTTCAGATGTGTTTGCCGACTTTGAAAACGGAGAGGAAGCCTGATGTATCTGCTTATCAAGCCTGCGTCCGGCGCTTGCGACCTGGGCTGTCGCTACTGCTTTTATGCCGATGAGATGTCCCGCCGCGCCGAGGCGGCGCGCGGAATAATGAAAAAGGAGACTGCCGCGGCGATACTCGGCAAGGCGCTTGCCCGCTGTTCGGAAGCGGGGAGGCGAGAACCGCTCTCGATAGGCTTTCAGGGTGGAGAGCCGCTGCTTGCCGGAATTGATTTTTTCCGTTTTGTCTGCAGTTTTGTTGAGGAAAACAACAACCGCCGCATTCCGGTTTCATTTTTCATCCAGACCAACGGTACGCACGTCGGTCCTGCGTTTGCAGAGCTCTTTGCCGAAAAGAATTTTCTTGTCGGTCTGTCGATGGACGGACCTAAGGAATATCACGACAAATGCCGTGTTACAAGGGATGGCAAGTCCTGCTTCTCGGCGGTGCAGCGCGCCGCAGTGGAGCTGCGCCGTGCGGGCGCGGAATTCAACACGCTGACGGTGGTGACCTCTTTTACCGCTTCACACGCACAGCGGCTTTACAGCTTTTTTACGCGTTCAGGGCTTCGCTGGCAGCAATATATACCCTGCGTTGCTCCGCTGGGGGATGACGGTGCTGATGCTTTAGGTTTGGGGCTTAGCGCGGAGCAGTACGGAGAATTTCTTTGCCGTATGTTTGATCTTTGGTATGAGGACGCATTGCGCGGCGGGGCAAGCTATGTGTATAACCGCGATTTTGAAAACTGGATCGGAATACTTGCGGGGCGTCCGCCCGAGGAGTGCGGAATGTGCGGTGTATGCTCGGTGCAGTATCTGATTGAATCGGACGGTTCGGTATACCCGTGCGACTTTTATGCGCTGGACGCATACTGCCTTGGCAATCTTCTGACTGACAGCTTTGACGATATTGACCGCGCAAGAGAGCGCATCGGCTTTATTGAGGCTTCGCGCGCGCTTCCCGCGGAATGCGCGGAATGTCGCTGGCTGAATCTCTGCCGCAACGGATGCCGCAGAAACCGCGTAGGAGGCGAACCCGCCCCCGCTTGCGGATTTGATTTTCCGGGCGGCAAAAACCGTTTTTGCGAGTCATACCGGAGATTTTTCGAGTATGCGTACCCGCGTATGCGCAGTATGGCGGATCTCATTGTACGCCGTGCAGGGGTACAGGAATAATCGTACATCAGTATCTGAGGTAACCGGAGGTAATAATCGAGATGATATATCGGAAGTTAAAAAGAAATGTCGAAGTAAAAATTCTTTCGGCATTGCTGATAACGGCTGCGATCTGCATCGTGCTGTTATCCTGCAAGCATGGGGGAGAGTCTGCTGACAGCACCGGAAATACGCCTGACACCACCGCGGCAGAGACACATGAGCTTGTCCTGTGCGAGAACGGGGAATTCAGATTCACCATAGTCCGCGGATGCGCCGACCAAAGCTCGTCGATAGTATCCGATATGCGCAAGAAATTGCAGAATGCTTCAGGCAGCAGCTACATTGCGTATGAGAATGATGACGGCTTCAAGGAGAACTTTTACGATCCGGACAAATACGAGATACTTGCCGGAAACACGGCATATCCGGAGAGCGCTGAGGCAATAGCCGATCTTCCGCTGGGTGAGTACAGAATTACGGTAAAGGGAAATAAGATCGTAATTGCCGCGCATTCACCCGCCGCGCTGTCCGCTGCCGCCGATGCATTTGTTTCTTATGTGGTTGAAAATACCGATGCTGACGGGAGAATTGCGGTAAGCTCGGATCTTGTGCTTTCCGGGACGTGTACGGAGAAAATTTCAAAGCTGGTATGCAAATATCTGCCGAGCCTCGGTGAGTTCCGCGTTGTAAGCCTTAACGAGTGCGGAGATGATTTTTACCAGGCGACATTTACCGGGATGACCCGTGAGGTGTTCGACCGCTTGTGCGCCGGGCTTGAAGCCGGCGGAGCGGAAAAATATGCCCATAATTCAATGCCCGGCGCTGCATTCGCCACCTATACCAAGGACAAGGCTTTGATACATACGTATTTTGTTGAGCATTCAGGCGAGATACGCGCTGTGATCGCCGAGGGCAAGCCTCTACCGTCCGTGGCGGAGGTGGAGTATAAAAAGGTATGTGAACCGACATTTACTCTTATGGGGCTTGAAAAGGGAGGCTCTTCCGGCGGTCTTGGCTGTATATTGCGCCTTGAGGACGGCAGCTTTATAATCATCGACGGCGGACATAAGACCGCCGCCGAGGGGGACGATATTTATCAGACGCTGCTATCACAGTCCACTGACGGGAAAGTGGTGATAAGGGCGTGGATATTCACACACGCCCACGGAGACCATTACGGCGCTTTTATGAGCTTTTCATCACGGCATGCCTCCGACAAGCGTTTTACCGTTGAAAGCTTTATCTTCAACTACTGCAATACCAAGGAGCAGAACCAGTTCTCCGCCTCGGGGAATTTTGATTCCACGTACAATACGATAAATAAATACTGGAAGAATGTCACTGTGTACAAGGGACTTACGGGTCAGGTGTACCGCTTTGCCGGATGCGACATGGAGATACTCTACTGTATGTCGGATTTTATACCTCAGGTGATCGGTCTTGAACGCAGTGATGCGGATAAATCCGCAGTTGACGGTAACCTTCAGAACATGACAATGCGCTTCAGCGTTGCGGGGCAGAAGATCCTGGTGACCGGAGATGCATCCAAATACAATGTGGATGAAATGTGCGACCGATATGGGGAATATCTGAAATCGGACATTATGACTGTTCCTCATCACGGCTGGAACGAAAACCGTTACCGCGCACGCAACGGTACGGTGGAATTTTACCGTTTTGTTGACCCGGTATATGTAATGTGGCCTGACGGAGATGCCGCACAGCAGAAAAAAATGCAGTGGGACGGAGTATCCGGTTCAAACTGGGAGGCAAATTACTATCTGATAAACAGCCTGCACGTAAAGGAGCTTTATGTTGCCGGTTCGGTAACGAAGACCTTTGTGCTCCCGTATTCGGGAAGCGCCAATCAGTAGATCTATCGCGGGTATATCACGGTAACTATCTGACGCGACTACAGGTGTCTGTTCACATTCTCTGACGCTTCCTTATATATTCCCGGTATCTTTCGTCCGCCGCGCGCCAGTCGGTGACGCCGAACCAGTTATCAATGTAATCTGCGCGCAGGTTATGATGCAGCAGATAGTAGGCGTGCTCCCATACGTCCAGGGCAAGCAGAGGATAAAGCCCGTCGGGTAGCGGGGAATTCTGATTTTGTCTTGTCACTATGCAAAGACCGCGCGGTCCTGCGGCAAGAAATGCATATCCCGAACCGAATACCGACATAGCGGCTGATCTCAGAGTCGCGCGGAAGCCGGGAAAATTCCCCCATTTCCGTATTATTGCCGCTCCGAGCTCTCCGGTGGGGAGGTTTTCTCCGCGCGTCGGGGGTGCGAGCATATCAAAGTAAAGTCGGTGATTGTAAACGCCCCCAGCGTTGTTGCGGATGGCTCTGCCGGTGGCTCCCGGTAGTTTTTGCGAAATGCACACCAGCTGTTCAAGCGTCAGGCGTCTGAGGGAAGGTTCGTTTTCAAGCGCGGCGTTAAGGTTGTTGATATATGCCGCAAGGTGCGCGTTGTGGTGAAGACGCATTGTCTCGGCGTCGATAAACGGCTCAAGCGCCGACGGAGGATATGGCAGCGGCAGATTAATAAACGGATATCTGTCGTTTTGAATCGAACTTTTCAAGGCAAACTCCTTTCGGTATTATTTTCGGTACAGTATATTCCGCATATCTGTAAAGTGGGATAGAGTTTGCTTCCTTTTCCGTATGGATATTTCAGATACCGATCAATAACAAACATCAACGGCTGTTTGCGTAACTGCAACAGCCGTTGATGTTTGTATTTAAGCTCATGTTGGGTTTTTATGAAAGATTATCGGGCTTTCCGGCATCGGCTTTCTTTTCAAAGCAGTCGGAAAATACCTCTCCGCCGAAGCGGCGCAGGACCGAAGCGCAAAGCCGCTCGCCGTATGTACCGAAGCAGCGGTAAAGCAGATTCATGGCGTGTGCATCGACCCCTCGCACAATAAGACGGCGACCGCGGCGGATGCCGCCCAGAATACGCCTTGCCATTTTTTCAGGTGAGGTCGAAAATACAAGAAATCTGTCGATGCCGGGCTTCTGACCGTCAAAGATCGGGGTTTTGGTAAATCCGGGGCAGACAGATGCAATGTAAAGTCTGCCGGAGTATTCACAGGCAAGCGCTTCGGTGAAAGCGCGCGAGGCGGCTTTTGACGCCGAGTATGCGGCGCTTCCGGGGAGAGCGCAAAGCGACGAGGAGCTGGAGACATTTATTATCGCACCGCGCTTTGAATCAATCAGGAGAGGGAGCATGATCTCAATGGCGCTTGCTTGTGACAAAAAGTTCAGTTCAGTTGTCCTTCTTACGGTTTCCGCTCCGCCCCCGGTGGAGAAACGGGCAAAAGGCGGCAGGATCCCGGCATTGTTTATCAGCACATCGGGCTGAATATTGGTGCTTTTCAGCTCATTGTAAAGCGCCTTCTATCCGGAGGCGTCGGTGACGTCAAAGGCGCGGAACTCAAAATATCCGCTTTCCGCCCCGTCGCCTGCATTTATTTTCGCGGCGGCGGCAAGCAGTTTGTCTGCGCGTCTGCCGATGCCTATTACGTGGCATCCGCATTTCTGTACCAGAAGACGTGCAAGCTCAAATCCGATCCCTGAGGACGCGCCGCTGATGATTACGGTCGCGCCGTTGATTTTGTATCCCATTTTATTCTTTTTTATCCGGCTCTGCGTCTTCAAGCACGGACAGATCCACGGCGGCGAGCTTGTCGGCAGGGATCTTTCCCTTTGTGCGCTCAAAATACTGTATGTTGCCGCGCAGCATGAACAAAAACTGATTGTTCAGTGTGCGCCCCTCGGCGTTGCTGATATAGATCAATTTGCGCGCCAGCTCTTCGGAAAGCCTGACCTCGGCTTTATAGCTTTTTTTCATTTGAAAGTTGCTCCTTGTTTTTTCAAAAGGGATCATGAAAGACGTTCCGTGAATATTTCCATTGCCGCCGCCGCAGCCGCGGCTTTTTTTGCGAAGGTGCTGTCATTTAATATGCCGTCAAGTGTCTGGCAACGACTGATACCGTCCGCCGTAAGCTGTGCAAAGTCCCCCCAGTCGTAGAGAAGTGCGACAGATAGTACGCGGGAGGAAAATATCAGCCCGGCGATCTCCGCTTCCTGCTCGCTTCCGGTTACATCTGCAAAATATTCATCGGCGGCGATCCCGGAAAACTCAAACAGCGCGCAGGTGATTTCACTGGTTCGTTTGCCCGATTCCGCGCCGAGCAGTACCGACCAGCCGTAGGTGCCTTCAGGGTCAGCGAGACAGCGGTAAGGTGAATCCGCATCGGCTTTGGGAATCGGCAGACAGCAACGGTCTTCTCCGGTTTTTACGAATTTCTGCACAGTGAATACTGCCGGACCGTCGCTTCCGGCTTCGGATGATATTTTAACTGCTTTTTCGTATGCTGTGGCAAATGCGGTGTCCTCAAGTGCCAGCCGCGCGGATGAGGCGCTCATGTCGAATATTTCGCCGCCCATCGCGGTAAGCAGGGAAAGCGGAGCTATGGTGTTATCGTTCTCGGGAAGGCAGAGAACGGTGTCGGTTGAGGTGGACGAAACGATAAGCTCGGCGTCCGCATAAGCGCGCAGCAGTTTTTCAAGCGTCAGCTCGCCTTCAAGCGCCGCTTCACGTATATCCTTGCCGAATATTGCGTGTATTTCGTTTGAAAGCGCCGCGGGTATATTACAAAGCAGGGTATAGACCGAGTTTATTGAGGTTGGGGAAATGTCGCCGAAAGCAATATAGTATTTCCCGTTTACCGCAAGGCTTTCCGCCGGAGAAAGATCAAGTCCGGGGGCTGCGGGGTCAAGTCCAAGCTCTGCAAGGTTTTCAAGGCTTCCCGAACGAAGCAGAGACGAAAGATCGGTAAGAGGCAGGAAAAGCGCGTCATATTCCGAAGCGCCGGAGAGCATGGAGCTTTCTGCCGTCTGAATCGGGGTGGGGGAGGCGGACACTTCCACCATCGCTCCGGTCTTTTCCTTGACAAGAGCGATCCTGTCTGAGCCAGTGGAGGTAAGAGAGTCTGCACCGCCGCTGTGCTCGAGTACCCGGAAGGTATATCCGCTGTAATGCCCGGGGGACTCTCCGGTCGTGGGAGTAAAGATAATTTTCGGAGGCATGGCGATGGTGTCGGGCGGGCTGTCCGTCTGCGCTTCGCGCAGTGTGTCGGAGCCGAATGTGCTGTCAGTGCCTTGCGCGGCGCCGATACCACAGCCGGAAAGTGCCGCCATCAGCACTCCAAGGGCTATCAGAAGTGCCGGAAGGCGAAAACGGCTGTGCCGGATGCCGGATGATATTCTGTTGTTTTCCGATTTTGTTTTCATTTTGTTTCATATCGCCGCCGGGGCGGCATAAGATCGTTTTTTGTTTATCCTTTTACGACACGCGGCACGCGCGCTGAAATAAGGCAAAGGCATTCATAATTAATTGTGTGTGCAAGAGACGCAAGCTCATCGAGCTGACCATCCTCGCCGATAAGCACGACGGTGTCGCCCTCGTGCGCGTCAGTGTCCGTCAGATCAAGCATACACTGATCCATGCAGATGCGCCCTATTATCTTTGCCTTGCCGCTGAGCTTGCCGTCCCTTGAGTAAATTACCGCCGTAGCTCCCGAATATGCCCGGATAAAGCCGTCGGCGTATCCTATGGGTATCGTTGCAATGCGCATATCGCGAGGCGCTGTAAATATACCTCCGTAGCTCAGGGCTTCTCCGGCGCGGAGTGTGTGTATCTGGGATATCTGTGCGCACAGGCGCAATACGGGACGCACCGGAAAATCAAACATATCCGAAGGTTCTGCGCCGTAAAGCAGTATTCCGAGTCGGCAAAGGTCAAGGTGATATTCAGGAAATCTCAGCGTTGCGGCGCTGTTGCAGATATGCCGGACTTTAAGATTTGCGCCAAGCTCATTGGCGCGAGCAAGCAGTTCAAAATAGCGGTCAGCCTGTTCTTTTGTGCGCAGCTCTCCGTTTTCCTCGTCTGCGCGCGCAAAGTGTGTGAAAGCGCCTTCTGCAATAATGCCGGGCAGTGCCGCGACTTCGGCAATTTCATGCGCGGAGCGTTCTGTTTCATCGGCGCTGTGAGCAGGGAAGCCGATACGGTTCATTCCCGTGTCAAATTTGATGTGCACGCGGAGGGCTTTTCCCGCTTCAGACAGGCGCCTTGAGAGCGCGCGGGCGTAGTCAAGGGAAAAGACAGTCTGAATTATCGAACAGCGAGAGAGAGTTACCGCTTCTTCTGCGGGAGTATAGCCGAGTATCAGTATATCGGCGTCGGAATTTGCCGAGCGGCAGACCTGACGCACTGCCAGCGCTTCATCAATGCTTGAAACCGCAAAAAAATCACAGCCTTCTCCAAGCAGAGCTTCGACGCAGAAGTCTATACCGTGACCGTAGGCATCTGCCTTTACCACGCACATGGGACGGCAGTCCGGAGTTGAGGTTTTGATCGCTGCGGCGAGTGCACGGTAATTTGCCCGCAGTGCGTCAAGATCAATTTCAGCCCAGACCTTGTGAGTGGTAAGCTCCGGGAGAGATGAGTAAAGCTTATATGTGTGCATTATGAGTGATTCCTTTCGGTAGTGTTGGCTTACAAAATACAAAATTGTATATCGGTGTAAGCTCAACAAGTAAAAGGGCGCGAAATGACGGGTAATGCGATTGATAATGGCAAGAGACGGCAGAAAATTTGCATCATTTGCGCTTCGGGTGTATAATATGCGGCGTGGCTTAATCATGATACTTAAGAAGCAGTATGGCTTTCTTAAGGACACGAAACAGCCGTGCGCAATTTATCCTTGAATATTATATCATATTTCCCTCCGCTTTGCAATATATTGTATCAAAGCTTGTCATGCAGCGGTGAGGAGATCTGATAATGATGAAAAAGGATATATCGCGTATGTGCGTCGGACGTGCAGTCGCCTGCCGGATGCCACGGGCGTTTGTGCTTGCGGTGGCTTTGCTTGTCGCATCCCTGCTTTCCGGATGCGCTCCGCCGCCGGAGGGCGCGGATTTTCTGGCGTATCAGTTTCCGGCTTCGCGTGCCGAGCTGCGCGGAGAGCTTAACGGTGTTGAAATTGGTGCATTGCTTGAGCTTGCTCCGATGCCTGATGACGGTTCTGAGAGGGATTTCCACCTTGAATACACCGCTCCGGATGAGCTTGGCGGAATCGTTATCACGCGAAGCGGGGGAACTGTGGTGCTGAGCTATGATGGGCTTGAGCTACCGGGTGCGCTGTTCGGAGAATTTATGAGACCGGCGGATGCTTTTTCGCTCACCTCCGGAGTGACCTCAGCGGAGGCGGAAAAGACTGCGTCCGGTCAGACGCTTACCCATCTTGCACTGGAGGACGGTTCTTCGGTGACCGTGGACTCCGGAAGCGGACATCCTGTGGCAATATCAGTTGAGGGGCTGACGCTCAGGGTGATCTGGTTCGAGCCTGACAACAGATAGGAGATATTCATGTTAAGCAATAAGGAAAACTCAAGGAAAGGTATAGTTATATGAAAAGAACATTATTTGCGGCATTGATTTCGGCGATGCTTGCAATTATAATCACTGTGACGGTATTCATACCGTCCGCAACCGGACACGAGGATGTGGCTGACATAAACCGCGTGAATACGGTGGCTGATGAGACAAATGGCGATCCCGCCGAGGAGACCGTCGCGGAAGCGGATGAGACCGCACAGGTTGCCCCAAAGAAAATGGAAGATGTGACCGCACCCGTTCACGGCGGTATATTTTATGATATGCTGTTCGGCTCGGATGCCGGAATAAAAAATCTTGTGCTGCCCGCGGATATTCAGTCTGATAAACCGGTTTTTCCGACTCCGGATTATCCTGCGGATGCCGCGGCAGTATCGGTGACTGTGAACGAAGTTCGCGCGCTTGGAGACCATGCGGCAAGTGTTGACGGAATAATATATCTGCCGCTCACCGAGTTCTGCGCTTTGTTCTTTGACTGTGAAGACAAGTACACGGACAACGGTCTTACCGTCAGCGGAGAGGATTTTGAAGTTACCGCAAAGGAAGGAGAGAAGTATATTACCTCTCGCGGCCGCGTGCTTTGGTGCGGAATGCGCGGAAGCGTGCGCAAATTCGGAAATGTTATCTGCGTTCCCGCAGAACCTGTATGCCGCGCGCTGGGCCTTTCCCTGAGCGTAAACGAAAATGAGGCGTCAGTTTCCGGCAAAGCAGTATCGTTAAGCGCCGATGAGGTTTACAATGCCGACGATGTATACTGGCTGTCGCATATCATTTCAGCCGAGTCGCGCGGTGAACCGCTCGAGGGTCAGATCGCCGTCGGATGTGTTGTACTTAACCGCATGAATACCTTTGATTACCTCAACAGCGTTTACGATGTGGTTTTTGACCGCCGATACGGTATTCAGTTTTCTCCTGCTTACAGCGGAAGCGTGTACAATGAGCCTACCGAGTCGTGCGTTCGCGCTGCAAAGATATGTCTTGAGGGATATACTGTTTCCGACAGTATTCTGTACTTCATAAACAGCGCGGATACTCCCGCCTCATGGATGAGGGAAAGATGCCGGCTGGTCATGACCATAGGACATCACGATTTTTACGCATAACCGGAATAATACAATAATATCAAGCCCCGCGGCGTTCCACCGTATCTGAGTATCGACGGTTGCCGCGGGGCTTTTGGATGTATCTTAGTTGAGTTTTACTTTGGCAAGCAGCGTCCAGCCGGAGTCTTCGGCAAAGCAGGCGAAAATTCCGGATGAGGCAGTTGAGATCTCCTCGTATTCAAAGGGGATCACGGTGTTTCCGGTGGTGTCAAGCGCGCCCTTTACTCCGTCCTTGTAGCCTATGACTCCTATGCCCTCGACAAACGGCATTGCGTAGGTGTATACAGGCTGGGCTATCCAATATCCGTCGCGGTGATAATAGCCGTATCTGCCGTCGCGTTCAAGCAACAGCACACCGTCCGAGTAGGATACAAGACGGTAGCCTGCGGGCAGCTCGTATTCGCTGCCGTACGCGTCGATAAGAATATCATAGTCCCCGGTAATGTAGTTTACCACGTCCCCCTCGTTAAGCTCATGTTCAAGCACGCGGACGCGCATGAGTCCGTGGTCGAAGTAGAGATATCCGAGGTGATATATATCGTTGTAGAAGGGCTGATAATAGGTCCTCACCATGTAGGTGTAGCCGTTACCTGCGTCGGTGCGGTATTCGTACCTCAGGTTTGCGGTTATTCTGCCAGAGGTGTTTATTACCTTAAGCACGCCGTAGTCGTTTACGATACAGGCGTATCCCTCTGAGAACGCATATGCACGTGCATATCCGACGCCCATGCGGATGATGTCAGGATATGTTCCGTAATAATAGCGCGGCCACTCAAAGGTTGCCGATACCTCTATCATCGGGTCGTATACTTCTTCGGTAGTTTCCTCCGGCGGAAGCGTTTCTGGCTCTGACGTTTCGGCTTCCGTGCTTTCCGGCTCGGATGCCGCCGGATCTGTGACTGACGGGGCTGAAGCTTCCGGCTCTGTGCTTCCGGTTTCCGCTGTCCCGGTGCCAGGAAGCTCGGAAGGGGAGAGAAGCGGTTCTGCGGGCGGAGTTATATCCTCCGGAGGGATAACGGGTTCTGTTGCAGGTATGGTTTCCGGCTCTGTTATCGGTTCCGGTTCCGTCGCAGGCTCGGATTCCGGTTCAGTAGTCGGTTCAGGAACAGGTTCGGTTTCCGGTTCGGTGGTCGGCTCAGGAAGCGGTTCGGTTTCCGGCTCGGTGGCTGTTGCCGCATCCGCCTGCTCGCGTGCTATATCCTCCTTGGCTTTATCGAGCGCGAGTTTGAAGGGATAGTTGTAGTAGTGCCCGCCGGGCTGTTGTATTGCCACCTTTTCGGCAAATACCGGGTCAAGCTCGTAAAGCGCGCGCGCAATGCGCGGGTCCACCTTAAAGCGTGTATAATAGCTGCTGCGGTCAAGAGTGTAGGTCAGCGTGACGGGTTCTATACGCCAAAGCACCTGAAGATTTTCGCTTTCACTTTTGCCGTAAGCGGGATCATAGTCGAAGAAAAGTCCGCGTCCGTCGTATTTAGGGTCAAATTCAACGCTTGCGAAGGTTTTTGTTGTCTCGTCAAGGTAAAAATAGCTTCCGTTTTTGATGAACAGCGGATTGTCGCTGCTGTCTCTGGCATATGCGGGTACAACGTCTGATGCATCAAAGGTTTCAATAAAGCTGCCGTCACTGCGATAGACCGACACTGTGCCGTCATTGTTGTCGACCAGGATATACCCCATGTAAAGCTCGACTGCTTTGCGCGGCTCGGGGTGTTCCTCATACGATTCGTAAAGCTGACCGCCCTCCTCAAGAGTTGTGGGCACAAGCACCGTTACGGTTTTCGTTGAGCCGAGATACAGTGACAAGGGTAGATCGCCGTTATGAAGCGTTATTCTTGCCAGCTTCATGCCCGTATCATAATCGGAATATGTGATATTATATCCCTGTGACAGAAGCTCCGCAAGGCTTGGATATTCAACGGGGTCTGTGGCGGGGGAGGTGGTGTCGTCGGGTCTTGCGGAGGTTTCGGGTCTGGTGGCAGATGTGCCCGGCGAGCGCTCGGTTTCAAGGCTTGCAAGATAGCTTTCATATGCCAGCTCGCCAGGCGTTTTTGTCGCCTCCGGCGAAGAATGATCCTTCCACGGAAGCCGCAGGGTAAAAATGCCGGCGGAGAACAGGCAAACAAAGCACGCCGCCGCGATAAACAGTATTATCGCCGCAGTATGCAGTAGCGTTCTGCCGGGAGTGGATTGGTTGTGAGTTTTCATTTTGCTTCATCCCGTAATTCCGGGGAACAGTTATTTATGATATCTTGTACCCCTGATTATGTTGAAGGAACGGTAAACGGCTTCAAGCAGCATTATTCTGAAAAGCTGATGTGGAAATGTAAGCTGTGAAAGAGAAAGCCGCATTCCGCACGCTTTCTTGACCCGCTCGTCAAGTCCGTGTGAGCTGCCGATAACAAAGCAGATGCTTCCGCTTTCGTCAGCTGCGCGCCGGATAATGTCCGCAAGTCCGCGAGAATCCGTCTCACGCCCTTCAACGCACAAAGCTATACTGAAGGAGCGCGGCGGAATTGCCGCGAGAATACGTTCCGCTTCATCTGCAAGCGCGGCTTGTGCGGCGGCGTCGGATTCATCGTCATATACCCGAGCCTCCTTAAGCTCCACTGTCTCAAGTCGGCAGAAGGCGGAAAGCCTTTTTTCGTATTCGGCGGCGGCTGCGCGCAGGTACGGCTCTTTGAGCGTTCCGACCGAAATAATTTTTACGTTTATCATTTTCAGAATTCAACAGTCACTCCTACCGGTGTGGAGGGAAGGGCGGTCAGCACGTTTGCGGTAACGCCAAAGCTTTTCAGTCGCTCAAGGCAGGTGCTCAGTGCTAAAGAAGGAATATTGTTTTCTTTAGAAATATGCGCGAGTATGATCTGCTCGGTTCCGTTCAGGGCAAGCGCGGCGGCAAGATCGGCACTGTCGGTATTGGAAAGATGTCCAAGACTCGAACGGATACGCCGTTTGAGTTGTGCAGGGTACGGACCGCTTTGCAGCATTTGCAGGTCATGATTGCTTTCAAGAACTACCGCACGACAGCCGTCAAGACCGCGGTGTATTTCATCAGTGATCGTACCCGTGTCGGTTGCAAGTCCAACGGCTATATGCGCGCCGTCCGCATTGATTTCAATGCGGTAGCCGACAGGACAAGCGGCGTCGTGTGAGATCGGAAAAGAGCGGACCGACATATTGCCGATATGCTCTTCAAACAGCGGCGCGCGACGGCAGACACAGCATGGCAAAGCTTCCGCCGTGCCGCCTGACGCATATACCGGCATCGGATGCTTTTTGGTCAGCACCCTGAGTGCCGAGACATGGTCGATGTGTTCGTGCGTGACGAAAACCGCGCGCAGCGTTCCGGGGTCTATTCCGGCGACTGCAAGCTGCTCTTCAATTGCTTTTGCTGAGCGCCCCGCGTCGATAAGAATGGTGTCTCCCCCGCAACTTATCGCAGTGCAGTTGCCGGATGAACCGGAAAAAAGCGATACAAGCCTTGCTGTCATAATCCGAGGTTCTGGAGAACGAACATATCAAGCAGGTCGATAAGCAGCGCGAATACCAGCGGGACGATAAAGGTAAGCATCCACTTGGATTTTTTCTCGCGCATAAGCGAATCGGCTATGTAGTCGTCCTTTTCTTTTTCCGTCATTGTGTCGGGCAGCATTTCGGGAGTGACTCCGCGTCCGGAAAAGCCGCGGTTGTAGATCACATATAACAGAATAAGTACCGCCGCGGCGATCATATATGTCAGTACAACGACCTTCTGAACCGTAAATGTAAAGGCGGTGCTGATAAGCAGACGGTAAAGACCGATAAACACCACGCAGTTTACTATAAGCAAGATCAGCAGCTTTTTGTTGAGGCGCGCCCACGCCTCACGGAATGTTTGGGGCTTTTCCGCCGGAGCTGAAAGCTCGTCTGTCCGGCGTGACTTTTTTTCGTTGATCTTCATGTCAGTTACAGTTTTGTGTCAGAACACTCTGACTGCTCCGCTGCGTCTTATGTGCAGCACATGACAGGCTCCGTCGCCGAAAACGGAGTCCATATCCGAGGCATATTCCGCCGCGCGGTCAATGGGAAGGTACGCCTGGATCGTTCCGGCAAATCCTCCGCCGTGCACGCGGTACGCGCCGCGGATACCGTTCTTTCTGAAGAAGCGGTCGCTGAGACACAGTGCAAGGGAAAGACCCTGCTCGCTTACATTTTTTACGGTGTAAACATTCTGAAGGAAGCAGAAGGAGGAAAGACCTGAGGCGCGTACTCCTTCAAAGAATGCGTCGATATCGTTTTCCTCGAGGGCTTTCATCTGGGCATCCACACGCCGGTTTTCCTCAAAGAAGTGGGCGGCGCGCATAATGGCGCGGTCGCCGCAGACGGTGCGAAGCGCGGGTACCGAGGAATAAAATTTGTCATCCGGTACATCCCGTAGTACCTTGCAGCCGAAATATTCCGCAACCGATTTCATTTCTGCGGGAACGGCGGCATAATCTCCGGTAAGGTCGGCGTGGTTTCCGCCGGTATCCACAACGCAGAGGCAGTAGCCATGTTCGGTAAGGTCAAAGTCAGGCTTGCTTACTACCGGAGCGGCGGGGTCGTTGAAGTCAATGGCGACAATACCTCCGGCGGCGCAGGCAACCTGATCCATAAGTCCGCAAGGCTTGCCGAAGAAAACATTCTCGGCATACTGGGAATCCTGCGCTATTTCAATATAGCCGATCTCACCGCCGTTATACAGGTGCGAGAAGATAGTGCCTATCATGTTTTCAAAAGCTGCAGAGGATGAAAGTCCCGAACCCTTGAGCACATTTGATGAGGTTGAGGCGACAAATCCGCCGATCTTGCGTCCGTTATGCGAAAGTGCGGCGGCTACACCTGCAATAAGCGCGTCGGAATGTCCGAAACGCGAAGGATCGGGTTCATTATATGAGTCAAGATCAACAATATCCTCAGGGAAATTTTCGCTTTTGACTCTCACAATGTTACCGTCGGTGCGGGCGGCAACCGCAATTACGTCAAGATCGATCGATCCGGCGATGACCTTGCCGTGGTTGTGGTCGGTGTGATTTCCTGAAAGCTCGCTGCGACCGGGAACTGAGAAGAGCGATACGTCCTGAGAGGTCTGTGAGTATCTTGAGATGAAATCGTCAAGAACGGAAATATAGCGCGCGCGGGCGTTTTTTACGCCGTCCTCGCCGTAAAGCACGGAGAGACGCAAGTCGAGCGCACCGTCCGCAATATTCTGCCGTAAAGCTTCGGCTGTCATGTTATCATTTCCTTTCGAGTGCAGTGATATCCGGCTTGCCGCCAAGAGCGGCAAATCCCAATATAAAAATTATATCATTTATATACTTCTATTGAGTGTGAATTTGTTTTATCCGATGTAAATTTAATGTAAATGCTCATTAAATGAGTATGACGAAGCCCGGCGCTTCCGGGAGAGCCGGGCTTGTGACTTATGCTTACTTATAAGCTCTTACCGTTACGCAGAATCTGCCCTTTTTTGTCGTTCTTGCAATGCCCTCGTAGATAAATCTGCCGTGTCCCCTTACCGAGACGGTGCTGCCCGGTTTTATTCTTGCGTCGGGATCTCCTACAAGGCGGGCGTCTGCGAAAACCAGTTTCTGAGAAAACAAGCGCTCACTTTCACTGCGTGACAGCGCATACACTGCGGCAACAAGTGCATCTGCGCGTTCTGATGACACAAAAACCGTGCTTTCATCGGGCAGTGAGACGGAAGTGGGCGGAAGGCTGTCGAGCCTTGTACAGCGCACATCCGTGTGACGGATCTTTGTCAGATTTTCGGCAATAAAGTCCGCAATGCTGTCAAGACAGATTATATAAGCCGCTCCGCCGCTTATCAGTATGTCCCCGGTCACATCCCGGCGCAGTCCGAGTCCTGTGACCGACCCCAGACAGTCGCGGTGTGTCAGCGGTTCGGCATATTTCTGAGAGAGGGGTTCTGCTTTTACATATGCGATAGGCGACGGCTCCGAGTATCCGAAATCCTCCTCGCTTCCGAAAACGGCGATCCTGCGCTCCGCTCCCACATATCCGCCGTTAAGCGAGACCCTTACCGGGAGTCGCAAGGAAAGCAGGATATCCTGCTCGGCGACGGTAAGAAAATCGGAATATGTGTAATAGCAACCGGCATAGGCGCGTTCACCAAGCTCTGTAAAGCTGTTCTTAAGTGCTTTTGTGAGGTCCATTCGGGATAGATATCAGTCGCCAATACTCAGCGCAAGCTCCGCCCAGAGCATACGGTGGTCGGAATATGACTCTGCAACCGTTCCGCTTTTTGAGATTTTGAAGTTTCCCGAAAAAACAATATTGTCGATCGAGGACTTGTTTCCGGGGAAGGTAACGTAATGCCGCTGAGCGTTGTTCAGCATTCCTCCGTACCCGAGGACTGTAAATTCGGAATAATCCTGAGTGTTGAAGTCTCCGGTCAGAACGTAGGTCGTGCAGTCAGAGAGCAGCTCCCTTATCTTTACGAACTGAGCCGTGCGATGTGCTTTTTCCTCGTATGACAGGTGGGTGTTGAAGAAGTCGACCTTAACTCCGTCAACATTTATAACAGCGTGACCGATAGATCTTCCCTCGCGGCTTCCGGATTCCAAAGCGGTTACAGTGAATTCCTCTATCGGATAACGCGAAAGAATAAGAGTACCATACTCGCCGCCCCGGTAGTCGATAGCGCGGGCAAATTTATAATATTCCATTCCCGCGGCGGCTGCAAGCGCGGCAGGCTGATCGACACCACTTACGCGTTCGGTCTTGTAATCGACCTCCTGAACGCCGACAATGTCAAGCCCCGCGTTCTTTATTACTCCGCCGATAAGGGAGAGCTCCCCGGAGGCGTCCGCTCCGTGCTTTATGTTGTATGAGCCGATGCGCAAAGTGAGCTTTGGTGGTTCGGCGGTGGTTTCAGGCTCAGGAGTGGTTTCGGGTTCGGGGGATGTTACGGTCTTTTCTTCCGGTACAGTTCCGCTGTTTGTGGAAATGTCCGGAGTGTTTGCATTCGATCCGCTGCAGGCTGAAAGCAGCGCTGAAGCCGTACCTGCGGCTGCAACGGCAAGAATCAGGGATATGAGCTTTTTGTATTCCTTTTTCATGGCGATCTCCTTGATGGTCTTTTATACTGTCTGATTGCTTTTCAGCTTTGATAAGTAGATGTTGCGGAATCCGTCGGCGACGGCTACCATTCCTCGTGAGTGCGCCAGACGTATCTCGCGGTCATCCGGAAGCGCAGGAGTGCCGACCTCGTAATTGAAGTCTCCTTTATATCCTATATCGGCAAGCGCCTCCATGACCTCGCGCCAGTTTATGTTGCCGAAGAAGGGCGGAAGATGCTGATCCTTTTCGCCGTTGTTGTCGTGTACATGAAGCATTACAAGTCTGCTTCCTATCTCATGCAGCATATCCTTCTGCCCAAGTCCCGTAAGGTTTGCGTGGCCGGTGTCATAGCACACCCCAACGTCAAAGCCTTCGGCGGCAAGCCTGTCCACCGATTCGCAAAGGACGGGTATTGTTGAGCGCGGGCTGTTTTCAACGGCAATGCCTATTCCGTATTCGGCGGCGATGCAGCATATTTTTCTTGCGTAGCTGAGCGTTGCATCCGTGGTGGGGGCAACGTGCAGGACTGTATACCGTGCGCCCAGTATTGCGGCGGCGTTGGCGGCGCGGCGCAGCATTGCAATGCGAAACGGGTATTCCGGGTCATCCTCATCCGCATATGCGAAAAATGGCAGATGCGAGAGCTTTATCGGCAGTCCGCGCGCGGCGGCGCGCTCACCGAGGCGGTCTATTCTTGCACGCCATTCCGATTCCTCGCCGTCAAGAATGCACTCGTGCTGTTTTTTGGGATTGTTCCGGTAGATCGTTCCGCAGAAGTTTACGTCAAGAGACTCAAAGCCTGCGTCAGCAAAAAAATCCACAGCTTCGACCATATCATAGCGGACTCCGCTGGGGTTGGCACTGTGAAGCCCTGTGTTTGCACTTATAAGCATCGTGTCGCCTTTCATGTTCTGAATTAATTTAATATATTAAATTATATCACTGATAGCGCGCGGATGTCAATACAAAACCCATAATTATTGACACCGTGATCAACGTATGATATAATAATAACAATATTACAGGCAGAAGTTTATGAAAGAACGGATTTTATCATGAATTGCAGCAACAGTATTCTTTATTCAAAAAGGATCCCGGAGATACGGGATGAATTTGACATAATTGTCTGCGGCGCAGGTCCTGCCGGTATATGCGCGGCTGTCTCTGCGGCACGATACGGTGCGCGCGTCCTCCTTGCGGAAAGATACGGCTCGGTCGGCGGAATGCTGACTATGGGAGCTGTTTCGCCTATTCTCGGTTCTGTCAGCCGCGGTACGATGTACGATGAGGTTTGCCGCCGTGTGAGGAGCGACGCGCCTGAGGACTCCGTAAGCGACGTACATACGCGCAACGGCAGAGAGGTTGCCGTAAATCGCGAGGCGGCGAAATCAGCACTCGATGCAATGATATCGGAAAGCGGAGTGACGCTTTGGCTCGGCGCGGCGGTAGCTGATGTAATTACCGACGGGGAAGGCGACAGCCGCCGGGTATGCGGAGTGATCTTTGCGACCCAGCGAGGTCTGTGCGCGGTATCGGCGCGGGTGGTCATCGACTGTACCGGCGACGGCTGTGCCGCAGCTGCGGCGGGCTGTTCCTTTGATATCGGGCGCGAGGGAGACGGCAGGCTTCAGCCTATGACGCTTGAATTTTTGCTTGGAGGAGTCAGCCCGGATGCAATCGCGGTCTGGGGCGGAACCGACCCAGTGAGAATACCTTCCGGAGAATTTGCCGGAATGGAATTCCGCGAGCTGTGCAAGCAGAAAAACCGGGAAGGTGAGCTTCCCGAAAATGTGACGATAGTCCGGCTTCACCACACCCTGCGGGCTGACGAGCGTGTGGTCAACGCCACGCAGAAGAACGGCGCCGATCCGCTTGATCCAGCATCGGTGGCGGAGGCTGAGCTTGAACTGCGCACGCAGATCGACGCCTGCGCGGCGTTTCTTCGTAAGTATATTCCCGGTTACGAAAACTGTCATGTGATCGACTCGGCTGATACTCTCGGTGTACGTGAGTCGCGCCGCATACGCGGGCTTGACTCGGTGTGTGACGGTGATGTTGAAACGGGAAGAATGAGGGAGGATGCCGTGGTTCACAAGGCGTGGTTCCTTATTGATATACACAATCCCGCCGGAGGAGGACAGGCAGAGGGACATTCTCACCCTGCGCTTCCTTACGATATACCTTACGGGGCACTGATACCCAAGGACGTGCTCGGAATTCTGGTGGCGGGCAGATGCATTTCAGGTACGCACCGAGCTCATGCTTCATACCGCGTGATGTCCATTTGCATGGCAATGGGCGAGGCGGCAGGAGTTGCCGCGGCAATTGCCGCCGAGCGGAATGCCGATCCGCGTGATATTCCTGCCGCAGACGTCCGCGCCGAGCTTGCATCCCGCGGAGTGGAGCTTTGATTCATTATTTATCGGGATTTTTTGTGGCTGACGTGCAAAAGCGCGTCAGCCACCTGTTTTTTATATGTGAGGTCAGCGTAAGTTCACAGCTGATACTGTCTTACTTTTTTCTTGCCATATCCGCGAGCATTTCACAAAGCTCGTCGTATCCGATACCGACTGCCGCCGCCTCCTGGGGTAGGAGGGACGTCGGCGTCATTCCGGGAAGCGCGTTGGCTTCAAGACAGTAAAAAACACCGTCCTCACCGTAAATAAAATCAATTCTGCCGTACTGCTCCATTCTGAGCGCGCGGAAGGTCGTGAGTGCCAATTCCTGAACCTTTTTTGTTTCGCTGTCGGTCAGCGGGGCGGGGCACAACTCGGTCGTCATGCCGCTCTGATACTTGTTTTTATAATCATAAAACCCGCATTTGGGGATTATCTCGACCGGAGGCAACGCGCGTCCGGCGATAACGCCCACGGTAAGCTCGCGTCCTTTTATCAGTCTTTCGACCACAAGCTGACGCTCGTATTTCTGTGCGGCGGCAAGCGCGGAATCAAGCTCGTCGGAATTGTAGACCAGTGTAACGCCTACGCTCGATCCGCAGGAGGTCGGCTTTACCACGCAGGGCAGACCGATCTTGCTTATGATCTCCTGAGAGCTTCCTTTTTCGGTGTCAAAGTAGATCCATTCGGCGGTCGGAACTCCGGCACGGGACATAAGCTGCTTTGACAGATCCTTATCCATAGACAGTAGCGCGCCGGTGTAGCCTGTGCCGGTATAGTGTCTTATCCCGGCGCAGTCAAGTGTTGCCTGAAGCTGACCGTTTTCACCTATCGCGCCGTGCAGCCCCAGAAAGACCACATCGGCTGCGGCGCACAGCTCAAGCACGCCGGGACCTATCAGAGCCTTGCGTCCTCCGAAACGGTGGCGGATCTCGTCAAGGTCGGGAGCGGTATCGCTGACAGGGCTTGAATAGCTCTTTCCGCGTTCAAAAAGAACTGTCGGGTCATCCGGGATATGTTCCATTCCCTCGTATATGTCAACTATTCTGACCGCGTGTCCGCGTCTTGAAAGCGCGGAGGCAATAAGCGCTCCGGAGGAAAGAGAGACATCACGCTCGGGGCTTAGTCCCCCGGCAAGCACAGCAATATTCATATTCAAAGCCTTTCTTAACAGTGTTTTTAATTTTGATGATCCTTGCGCGACAGCAGAACGGCGCGTTCGATACCCCCAAGGTCGCGGAAGATCTGCGGGAAAAATCCGGCGTTTTTGCCCATCTGCGCCACGTCCTGCGCTTCTCCCGCGCCAACCTCGAACAGGACAAAGCCCTCCTCGGACAGAACCCCGGGAGCTGCTGACCTTGGTATAAGCTGACGGTAGAAGTCAAGCCCGTCCTTGCCGCCGCACAGTGCGAGCTCAGGCTCAAAGCACAGCTCCGGCTGTATTTTACCCGGCGCAAGCTCATCGGTGGGGATGTATGGGGGATTTGAGATCACGGCGTCAATAGGGTGCGGAAGCCGTTTGAAAAAGTCGCTTGATAGCATATCGGCACAGATAAACGTGCAACGCTCAAGTGTACCGTGGCATTTTGCGTTTTCACGGGCGACGGCGAGCGCGCAGGGGCTTATGTCTGCCGCCGTGGCAGATACATCAGGACGATTTTTCAGTATAGAGACTGCAACAGCGCCGCTTCCCGTGCCGAGATCGGCAAAATGAGCTTTTGGCGGAAGCAGACGCATAGCCGTTGTAACAAGCAGCTCGGTGTCGGGGCGGGGAATAAGACAGTCGGGAGTAACTCGGAATGGAAGCCCGAAAAATTCCCACTCTCCTAAAATATATTGCAGCGGTTCACGGTTTATTCTGCGCTCAAGAGCTGACTGAAGCGCCAAAGACTCCATGTCCTCGTTGCGTCTGTATGGCAGCTCAGAAGCGCGGATGCCTCCGAAGTGCTCTGCAAGCAGCGCCGCTTCGCGGCGGCATTCACTGTCATCTCCGATTCCGGCGGCACACAGCGCTGCAAAAAGCTCGTTATAGGTCATAAAGCGCTCCTTTCGCGCACGGTTGCTTATCATTCAAATATTATACCAAATAAAACCGAAAAAATAAAGTGCTTTTGCGAAAAAATATCCGGTTGCCGAGACGATATATGATGAAAAAAATAATTTACATATTATTCTTTATTTCAGGGGTTGCATTTTGCCGAAAATATGTTATACTATAAGTGGTTAAATAGCACAAACAAGGAGGATAATAATCATGTGCCTTTTCAGAAAACCCGAAAAACCCCAGTACGGTAAGGTTATCGCCATTACCGTAGGTGTTACTCTGGCTGTTGCTGCCGCCGCATATGCAGCTTACCGCTTCTTTGCCGAGCGCTGCTGCAAGTACTGCTGCGATGACTGTGATTGCGACTGTGACTGCGACTGCGACGATGATGATCTCTTCTGCGACGAAGACGATGACGCCGATGATGTTGAGGTCGAGGTCGAGGATGCTCCTGCTGCCGACGAGGCTGCCGAGAACGCCTGAGATTACACATAAAGTAACCGGTGCGCTAAGCGCACCGGTTGCTGTTTAGTGGTGAACTGCCATATTCGGCGGCGATCCTGAAAAACAGGGGCAGTATGCCTCAAATTTTTTTGTGGGCGTCGCGCTGAAAGCGCGACGCCCACGGCTTTATTAATTCATAGGATCAATCAAATGCATTTGCAAGCACCTTGAGTCCGTTTTCAATAGTGGACTTGGCGGCTGCATAGTTGGATGCAAAGGATGCACCTGCAAGCGCTGTCTTGCGGAACAGGTTGGCAGTGTGGTTGCCGAAGGATTCGCAGAACAGACGACCGAGGTCGAAGCTGATGCCTTCACGGATGATGTCATACATCTTGCCCGCTTCCGCTCCGCTGGCGTAACGGATCTTCATGGCTGACTCAAATACCTTGGGAGTAATGCTGCGGTAGTTTTCGGATCCCATTGCCTCAAGAAGTGCAGAGCATATCTCAATGTTGTCTGAGTAGCTTGCAATGGCGTACATGGTGAAGGGATGACCGACGTTGGTTACAAACCTATCCTGGTCGGCGGAATATTTCGGCTGGGGAACTATACCGTAATCAAATTCGATCCTGGATTTGTCACCGTTGTCCTTGCCCGCGACGATAAAGACACGGTCTGTTATCATGATCGCGCGCTGTTCGAAGAATATCTGACGGACAGAGGTGCTGTTTGCATGGTAAACACCCTGAGAGGACATGAAATTCGAAACCTTTGAAACCATGTCTATCTGCTTTTCGCCGTAGTAGCTGGGGGATACTACCAGTGAGCCGGATTCGTCCTTGTCTATTGAAATAATGTCCGCGGCAGTCTGGAAAGCATCTATATTGACTTCATAGATGACATATCCGAACTTATCTTCGGAGTTCTTTCTGGAGTCGCCGTTGTCCTCATAGATATCCTTGGTGAGCTCCGCCATTTTGTCAAATGTCCACTCGTTGTCATTGACAAGCTGGTAAGGAGTTTTTGCAAACTGATAATCCGCAACCAGCTTTTCGTTGAAGAAGGTAGCGATCATCATCCACAGCAGGTTGGTGGAAATATCACCGGAGCAGAAGTACAGCTTGTTGTTGATGGTGCATTCTTTCATAAGAGCGTCAGGCCACCAGGGCATATCAACATTGAAGTACTCTGTCTCAAGCAGGTTGGTGCAAAGACCCTGAATTGACATTGCCGGAGGTGTGCGGCTGTATGTAGCAAAGATGTCATATTCGGAGGGGGATGTCTGTGCGTCGGCAAGTGCTTTCTTGATATAAGCTGCCGCCTCACTTGTGCTTGCGCCGGGCGTAGGCACAAATTTCAGCTTTACACCGAGGCGCTCCTCGACCTTGGCGTTACGCGCGTTGATGGCTTCACCTATGAAATCACCGGATTCGCTGTCATCATAGAATTCCGTCATCGTGTGGTTGTCCCACATGAGTATTGTGATCTCCTCGTTGTTGAAATTGAGGCTGGGGAGTGTGTCCTTGAGGAAACCGTTGGCGTCATACTTGCTATCGGTGACCTCAGGTGCGTTTGTGCTTATCTCGCTGGATGCGGTAGTTGTGCCGCTCTCTCCCGGATTTACGCACGAGACGCAAAGCGGTACCATCATAAGCAGTGCAAGTACAAGTGCTGCAATCTTTTTCATAAATTGTTCATAACCCTTTCTTCGAATAATGCTTGCGATATAATTCAGTGGTTGAGTAATATTATATAGTCATTTTTCACTGTTGTCAAGACCGAATCGTTCGATTTTAGAGCAATTATGCTGAAAAATCAAATGACAGGGGCTTAGTGAGTATGGCTCAGCTTATATCCGCCGAGAAAAGATGTACTTTATTCGCTCCCCATGTCTCATCGAAGCGGATGCTTACACGGCGCGCGGAAAGCCCGAGCGGTATGCGAACGAGGGAGTTGTGGCAGTTATCGGTGGAATACACGACCTTGCCGTCGCACTCGACGGTAAACGACTTCACAAGCGTATCTGCTACCTTTACGCCGCCGAAATCAAGCGAACGGTTGCAGCGCTGTGCAAATACACGCATTTTTACATCCGGGGAAATTGACTCGCGGGAGAAGTCGGGGTCGAACACCAGACGCAGGGTGTCAAGCTGACGCTCCTCGCCAAAATCAAATTCAAGCGTTGAGCCTTTGTCAAGCTCGGCGTAGTTGCGCGTCATTTCTGCGTCGGGACGCTCCATGCCGTTCTGAAGAAGTGCCAGCTCTTCGGCGGGAAGATTGATCTTTGCCGATTTTGTCAGCTCCGGGATACTGCGGGTAAGACCGGGCAGATAGCAGCCGTCGTCGAGCAGTCTTTCCTGAAGCAGCGGAACATAGCTTTCCGAGACCTGCGCGGGCATGATGTTTTCTGCCACGCATATTGCCGCAGCCTCACCGACCGCCTGACCGAGCAGTGAGCAGGTTGCCATTACACGGGTGGAGGAAATTGCGGCGTGGGTGGCGCTTATGTTGCGTCCGGCAAAGAACATATTTTCAATGTTTGCCGAATAAAGCACGCGGTAGGGAATACCGTAAGGCGATGGTGTGGGGTGAAGGGTCGACGCCGATTCGTCGGCGGGAGCCTTGAAGCCTCCGGGATTGTGATCGTCCATCGGCCATCCGCCGTAGGCTATCACATCGTCGAATTTTCCGCCTGCCTCGACATCGTTCTGCGTAAGAGTGTACGGGCCGACGTATCTGCGAGATTCGCGCTTGCCGGGCAAAAAGCCAACCCATTCAAGCTCCCAGTTTTCGGCGTGATGGTCGCCGTGATTCTTTATGTGATCCCAGATACCGAAGGCGATCTTAAGCAGCTCGTCGCGCAGCCATTCAGTGTCGTGTATGCTGTCGTTTTCTCCGCCAAGCTCTATCCACCAGAAGTTACCTTTGGAGGTGCCCAGCGCGTGAGTGCGCGTACAAGTCGAGGTGGTCTTTATTTCAATACCTGAAATGCTTGCTCCGTTTGCAAGCAGCTCGGTGGCGGATTTTTCTCCCGCGGCTTCCGCGGCGGTCTTGCTGTTTTTGCCGTTCCAGATGAAGTCGGCGTCCTCGGCTGTCTTTTTGTCCGCGGCAGAGGATTTCTTTTTGCCCTGACCGATGAAATCGGAGTCTTCGGGGTAAACGTAAGCCCATTCCGGCGGGATGAATTTGACGGGAGCTTCGGTCTCGCGCGCCTGAAGCAGACAGGACATTCCCATGGTCTTTTTGTCGCTGACCTCAGGACCTATCGTTTCTCCGAACTCACCGCGTCCCTCACGTCCCACGCGCCATTCCGCGCCTGTAAGAGTGGCGAGCACCGAGTCACCGGAGCAGTCGGAGAAGTATTTGGCTTTTACTGTGTGCCAGGTATATGTAGTAAGCTGCCAGCCGACCACGGATTTTATGCGGCGACCGGTGGGGGTGTCCTCTGTTTCCGCATCAACGCAGGAGCAGTTGAGCAGCAGCTCGATATTCGGGTCGTCCTTGACCTTTCCCCACATTACGCTGTCCCATATAGAATAGCAAAGGGTGGGGTTGCGGTATATGTTTTCTTCTTCAAGCTCGGATACAATACCGGTTTCACGGTTGTGAAGTCCTTTTGCTCCGCGCACCCACATACGTATCTCGCTTGAAGCGTTTCCGCCGAGCACGGGTCTGTCCTGCATCAGCAGCACGCGTGTGCCGCGGCGCGCGGCGCAAAGTGCTGCCGCCATTCCGGAAAGACCGCCGCCGATTATGCACAGATCTGCGGTGTGGTCAATTCGGCGCATAGCCGATGTTTTTACTGTAAGGGTGGAATTGTTCATCTGATTATTCCTCCATTATAAATGTTACTTTGGTGTAGAATTCCTTGCGGTCGCGCATCATCTCAAGCGCACGGTTGCAGTCGGCGAGCGGGAAGCGGTGAGTTATAAGCTCCTCGTATTTAATAGCTCCCGAAGCCATGGCGTCAACGGTGGCTGTCCAGTCGTTGATGACCTGATTGTAGGAGGAATTCCATGTGCCGCGAAGTGTAATTTCTTTTCTGAGCAGCTGGGAATATACGCTTTGCTTTATAGTCATATCGCGTGCGGGATTTCCCATAAGCACTATTCTGCCGTGTGCCTTCAGCGAGGATATAGCATCGCAGAGCGCTGCGGATGCTCCAGTGCCTTCAAGCGCGCAGTCGCACGGGCCGTCCTTTTCGCGGTCATATTGTTCGAATCCGAATTTTGCGGCAAAGGCGAGCTTTTCCGGGCTTATGTCAACGACCCTGACGCATCCCGCACCGGCGTGACGCGCCCACTGCGCGGCGATAAGACCGATAGGTCCTGCGCCCCAGATGACAACAAGGTCGCCAAGCTCCACGCCGAGACGCCGTATGGCGGCGCGCGCTACCGCTCCTGGCTCACAAAGTGAAGCGCAGGCGTAGCTGAGAGTGTCGGGCGTAAGTATCAGATTGCGCTTGTCCACGGCTATGTACTCGGCAAAGCCTCCGTCGCGGCGCGAGCCGTAGTAGTCGTAATTTTTGCAGTTGGCATATTCGCCGACCTCACATGAGGAGCATTTGCGGCAGGGAAGCAGTGGAAACACAGCTGCGCGTCGACCGACCAGCTCCGGGTCTCCCGCGACTATTTTTCCGGCAAATTCATGACCGGGGATAGTGGGGAAGTGATAGGTTCCCTTTTCGTAAATCCGGGGAAGGTCAGAGCCGCACACGCCTGCCGCCATTACCTTCATCAAAACCTCGCCCTCATGTACTTCGGGAACAGGTACCTGTTCATACCTCAGATCGCCTACGGCATGAAGCACCGCGGCGTTCATCATTTCTTTCATAAAAAATACCTCTTTTTATTTTGATTTTAATTATGAATCGGAATACTGTTGGATATTGTTTGGCTTGGGTTCACGCTTTTCCGTCACAACCGCATACGCTTATCCTTGCGGACACCTAATCGGCAACGCGTTCGATTCCGGCTTTACCGTACTTCTTGGGGTCAAAGATCTCCGCGTCGCTCTCAAGCGTCCGGCGTATGCCTGCGGTATATGCCTGGCGCAGCTCGGTGGCAAAGTTTACTTTGCAGATCCCGTTTGCAATGCATTCCTTTACCGCACTGTCGGTCAGTCCCGACGCTCCGTGAAGCACCAGCGGTATAGGATATCCAGCCGAGAAAAGGCGGTTGCGTATCGCGGCGAGTCTTGCAACGTCGAGCACGGGTGTGCCGCGGTAAATGCCGTGAGCGGTGCCGATAGCCACGGCAAGCGAGCAGACGTGCGTCCGGCTTACAAAGGTAAGCGCGTCGTCGGGGTCGGTATATGTATTTCCGGAGGAGACGAGGTCGTCCTCCTTGCCTCCGACCTTGCCAAGCTCGGCTTCGACCAGGATACCGGCAGCTTCGGCTTCGGCGACAACACCCTGCACCGTTTTGATATTTTCATCAAGCGGCAGCCGCGAGGCGTCGATCATTACCGATGAGTAGCCCGCGCGCAGTGCTTCGCGGCAAAGTGCAGGACTGTCCCCGTGGTCGAGGTGAAGCGCGACCGGAACTGACGCGCGTTCGGCAAGTGCGCGGACTATCGCAGAATAAACGGCGCATCCGGCATATTTTACGGTTGACGGTGTTGTCTGGAGAATTATCGGGCTGTGCAGGCGTTCGGCGGCAGTAACTGCGGCTATTGCCATTTCCATGTTTTCAACATTGAAGGCGCCGACCGCGTACCCGCCCCTCATGGCGGCGTGCAGCATTTCCTTTGAATTCACATAGGGCATTTCGGTTTCCTTTCGGAGTGCTTTTTTATTGTATTCCGGTCCGGCTTGTGGCTGAAAAACGGAGCGTTCCGTTTTTTGACCGTAATATCCGGCACAGATCGGAATATGGGAGCGTGACAGATGCCGAAAAAGGCTTTACGGCATTATTATAATAATTATATCACACATTATGGGGTAAAAACAATACAAAATAAAAAAAAATCCCCCTTCCGCGAAAAATCTTTGCGCGGTTGGAGGAATAGTCCTCAGCATATATCCTGTTTTTCAAACTTGTGCACCGAGACGGTGTGGCATATAAGGCAGCAGATAACGAAAAACATTATTGAGACGCCGAGAAAAGTCAGCTTTGCGTGCAGGTTTGAGGGATCGGGAGTATCAAGCCGGTCGCGGAAAAGCGGAACGGTGTAGGAGAAAATTATGTCGCACGCTATGCAGAGAAATATTGCCGCGCTTGAACCGATAAATGCAACGCCTACACTGTTGACGTCGGAGTAATATACAAGAAAGAAGACTATGTTGAAAATACCATAAACGGCAAAGCCCTCGGCAAACAGGGCAATGTTTGCATCCATGCCTGCAGCGTTGACGTTACCGATGCAATACTGCGATAACAAAGCGAAAGGAGTCATAAGCACAAGCTGGCACAGCTCCACGGTGACGGCGAACAGCAGCCGCGAGGATACAATGTCGCGCTTGGATACGGGAAGATTCAGTGAATAGACCACGTCACGGTTCTCCCTGCCGAGCAGACAGGTAAAGAATATTCCCATGGAGGTGTAAAAGAAGGATAGAGAGTATGGGTAGTTAGGTATCAGCACCATTGCGGAGGAGAGAAGCATAAGCGGGACTGTCGGGTGCATTGCAAGGCGGAAGTCCTTTTTCAAAAGCCTCATCACATTTTTATTCATGAGTGTTACCCCTTTCAAGATGTACCATAATTGCTTCAAGGTCGGGCTTCAGGCACTGGCGTCCGGTGCGTTCGGCGTCAGCCGTATACATGAGCGCCGAAAAGCCGTCCCTTACGCGCCGTTTGCCGAGTATTATTTTCTCATGCGGCGCGGCTTCGGCATCGTTCTGATAGGCAACGAGCCGGTAGGAATCTTCGAATTTCCGGGTCGGTGCGTCGGCAATTATCCTGCCGCCGCTGATGTATATGATATTATGGGCGCATTTGTCAAGATCAGAGGTGATGTGCGTTGAAAAGAGGATCGTTTTTCCCTCACCGCAAAGCTCAAGCAGAACATCAAGCAGGTCATCGCGCGAGACCGGGTCAAGTCCGCTTGTCGGCTCGTCAAGTATCAGAAGCTCGGCGTTGTGAGATAGGGCAAGCACCAACGAGTATTTTACCTTCATTCCGGCGGAAAGCTCGGAGGGCGTTTTTTTGCCGTCAAGCGCGAACAGTGACATATAGCGGCGGTACGCGCTGTCGTCCCAGTTTGAATAAAATGATCTTGTGACATCCGATATAACGTCAAGACGCTTTTTCAGGTAGAAGTTCACACTGCCAGCAACAAATCCAGTACGGAGCTTGATTTTCGCTTCGTTTCCGGTAAACGGAAGTCCGAAAAAGGATATATCTCCGCCGTCTGGATGCACGAAATTAAAAAGCGAATTGAGAGTTGTGGATTTTCCCGCGCCGTTTCTGCCGATAAATCCGGTTATTTTTCCTGCCTCAAGCGAAAATGAGACCCCGTCAAGTCTGAATGCGGGATAGTTTTTCTGCAGGTTTCTGACTTCAAGTATGTTCATTGCAGTTGCCCTTTTCAATATGATATCAATATGATATCATATAATGCGTCGTTTGTCAATGGAAAAGTGAAATTTCACCGCGTTTTCACGCAGAAATTCATTTAACCCATGATTATAATAAAAAACGGCGGTGCCTGCCGCCGTTTCGTTCGTATGTTACCATCCCCAGAAGGCTTTGTTGTCTCCGAGCGGGTCGATCCCCGCGTAAACCAGCAGTAGGTTGCGGACGACGGCAAAGACAATAAAGAAGGCTATAAAGACCCACACATATACCCACTTGACCTTAAGTACCGTGTCCTCGCGGCGCAAAAGCGCAATGAACGCACGCAGATCAAAGTATGCGACGAGCAGTACAAGCGCAAGAACGCAAATATTCTGCTTTGCCGCCTCGATAAAATGCAGATGAAGTATCGAGTCCAGTGCACGGGTGATTCCGCAGCTGGGGCAGTAAAGGTGCAAAAATCTGTTTGCAAAGCAAAAAAGGTATTTGTCAAGCGCGCCCGAGGCCAGCCGTCTGTATGGCATAAGCAGTGCCGCGCCAAGTAATATTGCAGAATTGAACAGAATAAATACCGCCCACTGCTTTTGCCGCTTTTTGCGGTTGTCGGTAAGCATACCGTCTGTGCAGTGTGCTTTTTCGGTGCCTTGGTTCATGCCGGTCTCCTGAATGATCAAAAATGAATTATTTGTGTCTTTTACCGTTGATGCCTTGAAATCAGCTTTGGTTTATGATATCATTATCTTATAAATTGTTGTGAAAGGAATGATTACAAATGAATAAATTAAAGAGGATTGCTTTGGGACTGACTGCGGTTTTGCTGCTCGGTATACTGTCAGTGCTTCCCGCCGCCGCGGAAAACAAATATTCAAGTCTGCTTGTGCTGGGGGATTCGATATCCACGGGCTACGGGCTTGAAAACTATACGCCGGGCGGCACGCCTTACCTTTGCCGCAGCTATGCCAATCTGCTTGCCGAGTCGCTGTCTCTCAAGGGCGGTGAGACTTACATCAACCGCGCCGTGAACGGCGATGCCTCAGACGACCTTTTGAAGCTGATGCCGACGCTTAAAAATTATGTAGCCAAAAGCGAGCTTATTGTTATTTCGATAGGCGGCAACGATCTGCTGCATATTCTGCCGAATGTGGTAAGCAAGGTCTCCGGTCAGAGCGTGTCCGGTATTCAGGAAGCGGCGCAGGTGGTGCTGAAGCTGGACAAAACCGTGCTTGCCGAAGGACTTAAAAATCCGGAGGTGCTGAGTATCGTCCTCGGCGCGGTAACAGGGTATTCTCAGAATCTTGGCGGTATAATATCCCTTCTTCACGAATACAATCCGTCGGCGCGCGTTATCTTTCTTGCCCAGTATAACCCGATGAACGGGTTTGCCGAGGCGGGCGATTTCGGTGTGTTTGCGGGAACTGTCATAGATGCGCTCAATCTTGCGCTTAACTCTGCCGTTGCGTCTTCGGGATTCGGGTATGAAGTGGCGGATATTCCGTCCGTCATCAACGTGAACGCCGAGGGGTACACCAACATAACCAGTCTTGACATTCACCCCAATGCCGAAGGACACGGGCTTATAGGGCAGTATATGATCGGACTGGTAGGAAACAATGCGGACCCTGTAACAAAGGCTGAGGAGACCACTGCTGAACCTGAGACAACGGTTCAGGACACCACAAGCGAGCCGGAAACTTCAGCTGTTTCGGAGAGTACAGTGGAGGTAACCTCTGCCGATGAAAGCTCTGCACCGGCTGAGAAAAAAGGATGTGGCTCGTCTGTCGGCTTTGTTGCCGTGCTTGCTGTAGCCGCCGGAGCCCTCTGCCTTGCGAAAAGGCGCAAATAAAATGTAATAAGGGTAAATACTGAAATATCACCGGCTGCCGTAAGCTGCAATGCTTTCGGCAGCTGGTGCTTTTGCTTTTTTGTTGGTTTATGTGAACGGTCGTCGGAAGCTCAGTATGTTCCTTCAGTATCCGATACTACCGATCCGGTAAATGAGGTCTTCGCCTTTGAGGCGGCAACATGCTCCATAAGCTTATCATAAAACAGCTGCTCGTCAAATGGCAATGTGACCTCATGACCCAGCCACGCCGAAAGGTGCATGGCGTTTGAGATCATAAGCCCGTTTATACCCTCGCGCCCGTCCGCGACAAGCGGGGTGCCGTGCAGTACCGCTCCGGCAAAGGCATTCAGCACGCCGACGTGCTGGGGGTTTTCTCCGTCGGTCTGCACCTCGGTCTTTTCCGACTTCGGCGCGCCGAACGCTGCGGTGCGGTTTTGCTTGGTAAACACCGACTCCGGGACCTCCAGCTTTGTCAGCCACAGCTTTTTGGAGTCGGTAAGCAGAGTGCCGCCGTCGCAGACGATTTCAAAGCGGTTTGTTCCGGGAACATCCCCGGTGGAGGTGATAAATGTTCCGGTCGCGCCGTTGGGGTACTCGCAGAACACGCTGACATCATCCTCGACTTCTATGTCGTGCCATTTGCCGAAGTACATTTTGGCATCTATCTTTGACGGCATTCCGCATATCCACTGCCAGAGGTCAAGCTGGTGGGGACACTGGTTAAGCAACACTCCGCCGCCCTCTCCGCTCCATGTGGCGCGCCAGTCGCCGGAATCGTAATAAAACTGCGGACGATACCAGCTTGTGACTATCCAGCTTGTGCGGCGTATAGCGCCAAGCTCACCGGAGTCGATTATTTCCTTCATTTTGCGGTAGACGTGATTGGTGCGCTGGTTGAACATCATTCCGAACACCAGCTCCGGGTGACGGTCCGCTTCTTCGATCATGCGGCGTACGTCAAGCGTATATACGCCGGCGGGCTTTTCGCACATTACGTGAAGCCCCGCGCGCATGGCTTCAACTGAAAGCCCCGGATGCTGATAGTGGGGAACGGCAATAAGCACCGCGTCGCATGTGCGGTCGGAAATAAGCTCGCTTCCCTCGGAATAGCAGACCATATCGGGGATGTCCGCTCCCGATGCGCGCGCGTTTTCAAGTGCGGTACGCACACGTTCGAGCTTTGACGGATCTCGGTCTGCAACAGCCGTGACTTCGATCTCGGGGCATTTTCCTGCGAGAATATTGTTTATATGCTTTGAGCCCATGTTTCCGGCACCGATTATGCCGAGTCTCAGTTTTTTGGACATTGTGACCACTCCTTGATTTTTATTTGCATCCGAGGGACGCAAGGTAGTCGTAGCTTTGCTTCAGGCAGTCAAAGGGATCGGCGTCGTAGCAGTGATCCTGTTCGACAAAGGCGTATTCAACGTCTGCTTTCTCTGCGGCGCGTACGATTGCTTCGTAATTCATGTTTCCGCCTCCGATCGGCGCCATGCGGGGCGCAAGATCCTCCGGACTCCAGCACATATCCTTAAAGTGTATGCAGTTGAGTCTGCCGCGCAGCTTGTGCAGCCACTGAACCGGGTCTCCGCCGCCCGCCTGTACCCAGTAGCAGTCCAGCGTGATACCGAATTCGTCGGGGGAGGTGCGCTCGCACAGGTCGTCAAGAAGCACCTTGCCGTTAGGAAGCCGCATAAATTCCATATTGTGGTTGTGATACATGAACTTCATTCCGTTTGCGGCGATCTGTTTGGCGGCGGGAATTGTTTCGGCAAGGAATTTTTCGTAAATCTCTGGATCGCACCCGCCTTTTTTGAAGTTGGGCATTGAGCCGAGACCTATGTATTTTGCGCCGATAGTGCGGTGAAAATCAATCGTCGCATCGGTTTCGCCTACGATCTTGCCATAGCCGAAATGCGTAAGCGGCGCCGACAGACCGCACTCTTTAAGCAGGTCGCGCATCCATTCGGGGTCATAGGCGCATACGCCGGAAAGCTGAACTGAGGTGTAGCCCATGTCAGCGACCCGTTTTATGGATTCTTCAAGCTCCGGGGTGGTTTTGCAGAAATTTCTGAGAGTATAAAGCTGTGCTCCGATGATCATTTCGTTTTGCCTTTCTTTCGTTATTTATTTTACGTATTATTCTGCCATGCAAAGCAGTCCGCGCAGGGAAGCGCAGGCAAAGTCAAACGCCTCACGGCAGTCGGAAAAATGATATTCCGCACCGGTCGTATGCTTGGCTCCGTTCTCGAGTTTCGAAAGCCCCGTGAAATGCGTCAGATGCGGTTCAAGCGTCAGTACCTCAATACCGGCTTCACGGAAGCGGGGAAGAAGCTCGGGTATCCTTCCAACTCCGCGACCGGCGGGAAGGTTTGCGCCGCTCTTGTCTGCGTCCTTTATATGCGCGTAAAATACGTGTGAGCCGAGCATTTCCCATGCCGCGAGAGGATCTGCGCCGCACTGCACAAAGTTGGCGGGATCAAACACGGCGGTCAGCCCCGGAAGCGCTTCAAGTAGACGCAGGCAATGCTCCGGCGTATCGCCGTATATTTTCTTTTCGTTTTCGTGGCACAGCCGCGCGCCGCAGCCTTTAGACAGCTCAATGAAGGAGTCAATGCGGCGGCATACCTCGTCAAAGCAGCTCCGGCTTTCATCCGTGCCGTAAAAGCTGAAAATCCTGATGCATTGCGCACCCGTTATCTCCGCGATCTCTGCAATGCGGGCAAATCCGTCGCGTGCGTCGTCAAAGCTGTCGCGGATATTTGTTTTTCCAGCGGGAGAGCCTATCGACCACACCGAGATTCCTGCCGCGTCAAGCTTTTTCCTCACCTCTCTGGCTTCGGCTGTGGAGAGGGCGGAGACGTTCTTTCCGTCAACGCCGCGCAGTTCTATGTACCCGATATGATTTTCGCCCAAAGCGCGTATCTGTCCGTCAAGGTCGGGCGACGCCTCGTCGGCAAACGCGCAGAGTCTGAAGTTACCTGTCATACACAGCACCGTACCTTTTCATGATTTGCAATAATTATAACATAAAATAAAAACGCATTCAATAACCCGAAAGTAAAAAAGCTCTTTTGTTTGCGCCTGCGGCGAATTTTTGACTTATACTTGCGGGCAACAGTGCCCGGGTATGTTGCGTCGGATCGTATTTTTATATCATGTTTTAATTTTTGTGACGTAATTTTTTGATTTCTGTTGCATCCTTCGGAAAAAAGTAGTATCATATATCTATCTATCATGCAGAACACAGGAAGGCGATGACTTGAGCTACAAAACCGAACTTCACTGTCATTCCGCGACAGTGTCAAAATGCGCTTCCGCAGAACCGGAGGCCATTGTTGAAAAATACCTTGAAAAGGGATATTCCTCATTGGTGCTGACAGAGCACTGTTCGAGGTTTACCTTCAAAAACAAGAAAAACGGAGATCGCTCTGCGCTGCCATGGAATGAGAAAATCGATTTTTTCATGAGCGGCGTCCGCGCGCTTGAAAGAGCGGCGGCGGGACGGATGAACATTATTCAGGGCTGCGAGATCAGACTGAATACCGACGACAACGACTATCAGATATACGGCGATTCGGAGGAATTCCTGCGCGCGTATCCCGATATAATGGATGTCGATATTGCGGTGCTTTCAGAGCGTGTGCGCGAAGCTGGACTGCTACTTGTTCAGGCGCATCCTTTCCGCAACGCCATGCGTGTGGTAAAGCCCGAGCTGCTTGACGGCGTGGAGGTGTACAACGGCTCTACCTCGCACGACTCCCGCAATGATATTGCGCTTATGTGGGCTGAGCGTCACGGGCTGATAAAAACCTCCGGAAGCGACTATCACAACGTCGAGCTGGGGCTTATTTCGGGAGGGATCGTGACCGACGAGCCGATAAGGACGAACAGCGAGCTGCTCGACATACTCCGTACAGGCAGATATACAATGCTCGGCGACCCTGCCGTTCTGCCGACCGAGCTTGTCGGTGCCGGCGGTCAATAAACTCCGCGATCATCAGAAAGGGTTTGAAAAATGGAGCTTTTGTTTCTTGGCACGGGCGCTGCCGACTGGAATATCGGGCGGCGGGTCGACGGCGAGTTTTTCCGTCGCTTTTCCTCGGCGCTTGTTGATGGCACGGTGCTTATAGACCCAGGCCCTCATATCTTTGACTTTGCCGAAAAAAACGGAATGCCCGGTCTTTTTGACAGTGTACGGTCGGTTGCCGTAACGCATTCGCACGCAGACCACCTTAACGCTGAAAGCGTTATGCGCCTTGCAAAGGGAAAAGATCTTACGGTGTACTGCGATCCGGCGGTGGAGAGAAAGCTCTCCGACTCGGGCGTTCAAAACGTGAAATTTGTTACGCTGACGCCATTTGAGAGCGTCATGACGCCGCAGGGCTATGAAATAATACCTTGCCGCTCAAATCACGGTCCGTATCTTGACGGAGAAAACACACTTAATTTTATCATCCGTAAAGGGGAGCGTTCCTTCTTTTACGGTCTTGATTCGGGCTGGATAATGTACGATACATGGCTGAGGATAAAAAAGGAACGTCCGAACGCGGTGATATTTGAGTGTACCCTCGGTTTTTGCCCCGGTGACGACCGTATGTTCGGTCATACAGGGATACCTATGATAGAAATAATGCTTGAAACAATGCGCGCGCAGCACGGTCCTGCCGAAGATGCGGCATATTACACCTCGCACATGGCGCGTACTCTGCACGGGACACACGAGGAGCTGACACGGCAGCTGGCGCATCTCGGCGTTACTCCCGCTTACGACGGAATGAAAATAAATATATAAAAACGCATAATATAACGGAGGCAAATCAAATGGAAAAGATCAAGGTAACTATCTGGAACGAGTTCAGACACGAAAAGACCAATGAGGCGGCAAAGGCGCTTTATCCCAACGGTATTCACGCCACGATAGGCGAATTCCTTTCCAAGGAGGACGATATCGAGGTGCGCCTTGCCGCGCTTGACGACCCGGAGCAGGGACTGCCTGATTCTTTGCTGAATGACACCGATGTGCTTATCTGGTGGGGGCATATGGCTCACGGTGAGGTAAGCGACGAGCTTGTGACAAAGATACAGCGCCGCGTACTGCTTGGCAGAATGAGCTTTATTGCGCTTCATTCGGCACATCACTCAAAGCCATTCCGTGCTATTGTTGGCACTACCGGAAACCTTACATGGGGACGTGAACAGCGCGAGATCATGTGGAATATGCTGCCCACACATCCCATTGCCGAGGGTATTCCGCAGAGCTTCTTTATTGAAAGTGAGGAGCTTTACGCCGAGCCTTTCTTTGTACCTCAGCCCACAGAGCTTATCTTCGGGTCATGGTATGAGGACGGTTACATATTCCGCTCCGGTATGACATATCTGCGCGACGCCGGAAAGGTATTTTATTTCCAGCCGGGACACGAGACCTGCCCGTCCTTCCACAATCCTTACGTTCAGCGCATAATAACCAACGCCGTTCACTGGGCAAAGCCTGTGCGCCCGGGATATGATATTCAGGATCTCTGCCCGCATCCGGTCTACAATTATGATGAAATCGCCGAGAAGGGCAAGCTGAAAAAGAATCACTGCCTGCCCGTTGAGCGTGAGCTGAATATCAAGCTCAAATAATCGCCACCGACAGGTAAATAAACGATCCGCGATATTACAAAGCTTACAAAGGGGCTGCCGCGCAAAAGTGCGGCAGCCCCACGGCGTGTTTATTCAGGTTTTTTCTTTTTCCATACAGCTCCGGCAATGACCGACGCTATAACGGCGACGGCTGCGACTGCGCACCAGATGTAAAGAGTTACCCCCCAACCCGCAGAGGCGGCTGTCCTGCCGTACAGGCTCGAGCCGAGCGTTGAGCCTATATACACAAAGCTGTTTATTGTGCCGGAAACGGCGGATGCGATGCCCATTCTGCCGTAGTGATAAGAAAGATATGTAAGGAGAATGGTGTTCACTCCCCACATGGCAGCGACGGATATTGCTATGCAGGCGACGGCGGATATGATGCTGAGATGTCCTATCAGCGCAAGAGTCAGCAGAGATACAAAGGACACGCCGTAAATTGCGGCGGCGGTAAGGCATTCATTGTGGATAAACTTTCTGTCTATAAACACCGCTATGTATGGACCGGCGATACCGGGCAGCGGGATCACGGCGGCGATAAGAGCGGCAAGCGAATCGGACATACCAAAGTCCTCGGCAAGGTACTGCGGGAACCACTGCATTATCGCTTCTTTGAGTGCGCCGTTGAATATTGCCGAAATGGCGGCAAGCATAAGACCTGTACCGAACCAGATAGCAAGAGTGAGGCGGGGCTTCTGTTGTTCTCCTCCTGATGCCGCACGTGCGGCGGAAGCCTCGGCGCTCATTTTATCGGTATAATCTGAAATTGATGACAGCTCTATCAGCCATACAACACCGCACAGTATGACAAGCCCGCCCGATATATAAAACACTGCGCGCCAGCTGCCGAAGGACAGTGCTATCGAGGGAACTATATAGCTTGCCATCGTTCCGAGCGGAATGGTAAGCGAGATGTTTGCTCCCGCGCGTTCCCGTGATGGAGCATCAAGCCATTCGCTGAAGGCTCTGATTATCGGTGCCCAGAGCATTGAATTGAAATAGCCGTTTATTCCCCAGATTATTGTAAGTCCCGCGCTCCACGGGCAGATCCCCATCAGAATATTTGCAGCTCCGACTCCGAAAAGTCCGCAGGCTATCATGTATTTGGGCGAAATACGCACACCGAGCGCGCCGTTTATCAGCTGTCCCGCTCCGTAACAGATGAAATAGGCGGAGGCGACAGTGCTTGCCGCGGAAAGTGTAAGTATACCGTCGGTTATCATTGCATTCTGACAGGCGGAATAGTCATATCTTCCCAAATATGAGAACATATACGCAAGGAAGCAAAGGAAAAACAGCTTAGTTGCGGGAGTTATGCGGGCGTGCTTTTTGAGTGAATTCATAATAGATATCAGATTACCCTGTTTTATTTTTGCCGAAGATCCGTGTTATGCCCACACGATTAAGATGTATGGAAGCACTGAGCGGAAGAAAAGATCCGGAGCAACGGGTTCAATGATACCACTTTTTGCGCAAAAATGCAATAGGACGTCGAAAAATAAATTATTATTTGAAAAACTTGCTGCCGGTCGGTGGTAAATTATGTTGACAATTATTTTCCGGTACATTATAATTATCAGTAGCGATCAGATTTTTCATTCCGGCTGTTGATCATACCCACGCCGGAGAAACGGAGGTTAATGACATGACGACAGGGAAATTCACGAAAAACACGTACAAGAGAGTTTTTATTGCGCTGTTTGCGCTTTTGCTTTTGCTCCCGTTTGGCGTTTCCTGCGCCGGAGAAAAGAGCGGAGTGGGAGACGGTACTTCCGCCCCCGATGAGTCCACGGCTGCTCCGGAAGCCGGAATTGCCTGTGCAGACCTTGCGGGATATAAATTCATAAGGCCGGAAAAAGCCGGAAGTGAGCTGGTTTCCGTCTTCCGCGAGCTTTACAGCCGCTTCAACGACGCGGTCGGAGCTGAGACCGAGCAGAGCGACGACTTTTACCGTGAGGGAGTACCCGGACTTGAGATCGCCGAGCTCGAAATCATTATAGGAGATACAAACCGTCCGGAATCACGTCAGTTTCTCAAGGGTCTGCGCGCGGACGACTACGGCTATGCTCTTATCGGCAAAAAGCTGGTAATTGCAGGTCACACGGATGAATATACGATAAAAGCCGTAAACGAGTTTACGGGCAATATTCTCAGCCGCTTTGAAAACGATAAAAGCCGTGAGATGTTCATCACGGCTTCGGAGAACTATACATACAATGCAAAATACACAGTAGACGCTGTTACGCTCGGCGGAGTTGACATACGCGAGTGGAGGATCGTTTATCCTTCAAAGCGCACTATGGGTGAGAACATAGCCGCCGAGAAGCTGCGCGATAAAATTTCGGCGCTGTGCGGATATGTTCTTGACGTGGTAAAAGACAGCGACGCGGAAGCCGCTCAGTATGAGATATCGGTGGGCGAAACCTCGCACTCCGACGCCACGCTCGTCGCAGGTCTGCAAAAAGCGGGCAGCTCCTCTTATATTGGCTGTGCGGGAACATCCGTTCTTCTTGGAGGCGGCAATTCGACCGCACTGCTTGACGCTGTTTCGCGCTTCGGAGATGAAATAACCGCTGCAATAAACCGTGACGGCAGAACCGTAGCTGTTACACTTGAGGCAGAAAAGCTGTATGAGTCAAGCGGAAATCTGCTTACCGCCATGAGCTTCAACAATCTTGTAAGCTCAAAGACCGATGCGCGCACCGAGCGTGTCATTGAGATGGTCATGAAATATTTGCCGGACACGGTAGGATTTCAGGAGACAAACTCCGCGTGGCTCAACAGTCTGGTGTCGGGACTGGGAAGCTTTTATGCATATGTCGGAGAGGGACGTGACGGCGGAAGCAATGGAGAGTACAACCCCATATTCTACAACAAGACAAAATTCAAGGTTGTGAAGAGCGGCACGCGATGGCTCTCCGACACACCGGAGAAGGCTTCAAAATATGAGGAATCCTCCCTCAACCGTATATATACATACGCACTGCTTGAACGCATAAGCGACGGCGAGCAGATCATGGTGATAAACACCCACCTTGAGCACACAAGCGACGCGGCTCGTGTCAAGCAGATAAAGGTAGTGCTTGCATTCATCCAGGAATACTGCAAGGATTACCCGATCGTGCTCACCGGTGATTTTAACTGCACCTCATCCTCCTCGGTATACAGCACGATAACAAAAACCTCACTGTCGGATTCCGCAGATGTGGCAATGCAGGCAAAGCGTGCATCCACTTTCACAAATTACGGAAAGAGCGATAAGGTGATAGACTTCATTTTTGTCACTGCCGACAAGATAGGGGTAAGCAGCTACAAGGTATGCAATGAAAAGATAAACGGAGATTATCCCTCCGACCATCACCCCGTGCTGATAGAGTACTGCATCGTCGACTGACATATATTATTGCTGCGCGCCGCGCGTCAGAAAATGCTTTCGAAGGAAATGTGTTCAAGACGCGCGGCGTGTTCCAGCGCTGTGGTAAGCTGCTCACGCTGAAGCTCAAATTCCACCGGGTCGTCAGCCAGCGCCGCAGCTTTGAGCAGACGTATCTTTTCGGTTATGCGCTCGACGTCGTCATACGAAACGCTGAAGGACACGGCGGATTTTTTTTCGCTCCAGTATTCGTCAAGCGCGCACACGGCGTCATAGCAGCCCTCGGAGCCTGCCGGGGGCATTTTTTTTACGCTCAGTAAAGCGCTTTCGTAAAAATCGTTGATAAATTGGTTGTTGACGGTGATTCCCGTTAAAAGGATCACAAGCAGCACTGAGGCGATAATTATTTCTCTCATTTTTCGGCCTTACCTCCGTCAGCGTCCGCGTGGGCGCTCTTTTTTTGTGAGCGGAAAAAGCGCAGGCTGCCTCCGTCGTCGGCAAGCATAAGGAAAACATCCTCAAGTTGAGTGTTCTGTGTAATAAGGAACTGTTCGATCCAGCGTTCGTTTTTGCCTACGGAGTCAAGACCGTGACGGTTTATCTTGCCGTTTTCAATCAGAATATGATATATCCCGGATTCGGCAGGCTTTTTTCCGACGTCCGCCGCTGTTGCAGGGCGCTCGGGAGTGGTGGGAACCACCGAAATTGTGCCGTCCTGCTCAAGCGTTGCATATGCGACGCTTGAGATGTCCGTACTTCCGGATTTTCTCAGCGCCACCATAAGCTCATCTGCGGATATGCGGGTGCGCTTCAGTGCCGCTTCCTGCGGCTTTCCCATTTTCACCAACACAGTAGGTCGGGTGGAAAGCAGGTTTTTAAGACCCGGAAAGCGCGAGAGAAGGGCGGCTGAGAATATTTCCGCCGCAAGCACCAGCACGATCGGAATTATTGCATATACCAGCGGAATACTGTGATTTTCAATGGGAAGCGCGGCGATTTCAGAGAGCAAAAGAGTGCTTACAAGGTCTGAGACCTCAAGCTGACCGAGCTGCCTTTTGCCCATGATACGCATAGCTCCCACCAGCACAATATAAATTATTACCGTTCTTATCAGAATGATTGCCATTTCTGAACTGTTCCTTCTACCGGATATGCCGGCGTTTTTTATAGTATCATGCGTCGTTTGCAGCGCTTTTATACTCTGTTCCGGTGCACGATTTTTACTCGCCGCGCTAATGTCAATATATATTTACCGGGTGTCAGCAAAAGCCAAACGGCTTTTGCCTACATCCGGTTTACATCTTACACGCGGGCAGCTATGTGTCATAAAATGACATAAATATAAAAACAAAGAATCCAAAACATGAATAAGGAGTTTGCGCGGCGAAAGCGGGCGGCAAATGACGTATCTTGCGCCGGAAAATCAAAAAAATTTTCATTCTTTTGAATTTACCTATTGCATTTGGGGGTGGAGTTATAGTATAATAACAGCGCAGTGGAGCAAAAAGGTGCAAAATGGTGGACTATACCACAGGTCATAGATGCATAAATAGCTTAATAAAGCAATTTGACCACATATTAAAGATCAGTTGTGTTGCCGCCGCAAGTTGCGCAGATCAGAGCCCGGATACTCTGCTTGCCGGGTTGCTCCCAATGAAACAATCCTGAAAAGACAGGAATAAAGTCCTCTTATTTCATTTAACGGAATCAGTTTCATTCAATAACAAAACTTACACCGTGTCATTGCGCGCGCCTGCGGAATACGTCGGCACAGCCGCCGTAAAATAACAATTGAAGAAGCGCGTGACACCTGGCTAAACCATTATAAATCAGAAGAAAGGAGAACTGCCATGGACGCGACCGATACCGTCATTCAGGGCGCAGGAGGATTTACTCTGCCGCTGATGGGAGTCTTTCACCACAACGTGGACGGAAAGAACCGTTTGTTTATCCCGGCGAAGCACCGTGATATACTCGGTCAGAGCTTTATCGTCTGCCCGAGCATCCGCGACAAGTCGCTGAAGGCATACTCTCTTTCCGAATGGAACAAATATATAGCTCCTATTGAAAAGCTCGACCGGAAGTATCAGGAGGCTCTGAAGCGTTTTTACAACAGCAGTGCCGCCGTGCTTACGCCCGACGCGCAGGGAAGGATCGTGCTTACTCCGGAGCTTGTTCAGCACGCGGGACTTGAGTCGCGCGCGGCGGTAATTGTGGGCTGCGGAAATTACTCCGAGATATGGTCGGAAGAAAATTACGCACTCCAGCAGTCAAGTACCGATCTTGCCGAGCTGCTTTCGGTTATCGAAAGCCAGGGACTGTGAGGCTGGCATGAACACAGAAGGCAGAATTTCATTTTCTCATGAGCCTGTACTGCTTAACGAGGTAATTGACGCTTTGGCGATAAAGCCGGACGGCATCTACCTTGACGGCACTGCGGGAGGGGGAGGACATTCCTCCGCCATAGCCGCGCGGCTTACCGGCGGAAAACTTATCGCACTTGACCGCGACCCGGAGGCGGTAGCCGCCGCAGGCGCGAGACTGTCCCGGTACGGAGACAGGGCAAGGGTGATACGTTCCAATTTTTCAGAAATTGATTCGGTGTGCGCCTCTCTCGGAATAACAGCCCTTGACGGCGTACTGCTTGACCTTGGGGTCTCCTCACATCAGCTTGACACTCCGGAGCGCGGATTTTCCTACATTTCCGACGCGCCTCTTGATATGAGAATGGATACTTCCGCCGCCTTGTGTGCCGCGGATGTGGTAAACGGGTATCCGCGTGAAAGGCTTGAAAAAATTATTTACGAGTACGGAGAGGAAAAATTCGCCTCCCGCATCGCCTCAAAAATATGCGAAAAGCGCGAGACCGCTCCGATAAAGACCACCGGAGAGCTTGTGAATATTATAAAATCGGCGATTCCTGCCGCAGCGCTGCGCGGAGCAGAGCATCATCCCGCCATGAGAACATTTCAGGCGATAAGGATCGAAGTAAACGGTGAGCTTGATGTCATCGAACCGACAATACGCAAGGCGGTATCCATGCTGGCTCCCGGCGGGAGGATCGCGGTGATAACCTTTCACTCGCTTGAGGACCGCCGGGTCAAGCAGACATTTGCGGAACTGGCGCGTGGGTGCGTCTGCCCACCGGATTTCCCGGTGTGCGTCTGCGGACACAAGCCGGAGATAAGGCTTGTGACAAAAAAACCGGTCACGGCGTCCCCCGGGGAGCTTGAGCGGAACACACGTTCGCACAGCGCAAAGCTCAGAACGGCGGAAAAGCTGTGAGCATCAGATTTAAGTATACGTCAATCAATTTTACATAAGACTGTTTGAAAGGTATGGAAGTAAAAATGAACGCATATGCAGACGTGAACGCATCGGCGTCCTTCAATATCGCTTATAATTCCCTTGAGAGGCGTTTTTCCGAACGCGGCACTTCCGATTCCGTGCGCAGGCTTGCAATGGAGCAGGAGGAAAACGAGCGCAGGACGGCGGCTCTTGCACCCGAGGCGTACCGTCTTGGTGCGCGCAAAGAGTGCCGTGACTGGAATGCAAGATATAAAACCGGAAATTCTGACGACGGCTTTTACATGACCGTTGACGATTACAAGCGCTGCTACCGCGACGGTATGGGATATCTTCCCGAAACACAGGTGGCGCGTCGCGTCCGCGCGCTCAGCGTAGAATGGGAGCCGGAGCATCCGGCGGCAGCTTACGAGCTTCGCGAGAGTGAAAAACGCGCGCTGACTGTGTCGGGAGAAAAACGGATGACACACGTCGAGGCATATCATGATTCGCTTATCGAAAGGTGGTTTCCGAAGGAGGAGATCGCGCCCGTCAAGGACAGACGCCTGCGTACAGTTCCTTTTGGGGCTGTGGCTCTTGTGCTTTTGTTCGCATTGGTGCTGGCGCTGCCTGTCACCCTCAGCGTGATGATAAAAGAACGCTCAGATGAAGTGTCCGCAGCATCCTCAAAGCTCGACGCGCTTGACGCAGAGATCGCCGAGCTTGAAAATGAGCTTAACGTCAAAAACGATCTCGACGCCATAAGGCGCATTGCCGTTGATGAGTACGGTATGATAAGCACCGACATTTCCACCACGCATTATATCATGCTCGGCGGCGGAGACCGGATAGAGGCTTTTTCCGAGGAAAACGGCAATGCGGGAGTAATGGCACTACTCAGTGCGCTTGGCATCCGCAGAGGGGAATAAAAAACGTTTCGGTGAAATATCATTAAATGATAAACAGCTCTGCTATATAAGCAAGGAGGAAGGGCAGAACCGGGAATGAAGGGAACAAGAATAAAAATCAGCACAAAGCTTGTGATGCGTTCGTACATCCTGTTTGCCGTCATCATTGCCGCGTTTGCATTTCTTGCTTATAAGATATTTGCAATACAGACAGTCAACTTTGATTACTATCAGCAGAAGGTGATAAATCAGCTTACGACCGAGTCAACGGTTTATTCAAAGCGCGGGTCGATATACGACTCCGAAGGCGTTCAGCTGGCAACTAATATTTCGGCATACCGCATTTTCATTGCGCCGTCAAATATACGCGCTGCGGTTTCGGAATCCACCGGAGACGAGGCAAAAAACTATGATGACATTATTGCCCGGGGGCTTTCCGAGATACTGGGAGAAAAATACGGCGTGACATACGAGACGGTCGCCGAGATGATAGAGAAGAAAAAGGGAAGTCTTGACGCGACGGTCGTAAGACTTGCGGACGGCGAGAGCGCCGACCTTGTGCTGGACTTTATCTCAAAAAACGATCTTGGCAACATGGTGCTTGTCGAAGCCACAAGCAAGCGCTATTACGCATACGGCAGTGTCGCCTCTCATGTGCTCGGCTTTACGGGTACTGACGGCGCGGGACTTTACGGGCTTGAATATCAGTATAACAGTCAGCTTGCAGGAACTCCGGGAAAGTATATAACTGCCCGCGACTCGTACGGAAGGGAAATGCCTTACGAGTATAAAAGCGTTATTGAAGCCGTGGATGGCTACGATATGCATACTACGCTGAATCTTAAGCTTCAGATGATACTTGAGGAACAGCTTAAGGCGACGTTTGAGGAGTGTCAGCCTGAATGCGGCGCGGCGGGGCTTGTAATGAATGTCAAGACAGGCGCGGTGCTTGCAATGGCGACCTATCCGGACTTTGACTGCAATGACGCCCGCACGCTCGACAGCTATTACACCGGACTGCTTGATGGATCCGGATATACACCCGGCAGCGCCGAATATAATCTGCTTAAGGGCGAGCTCCAGACCAAAATGTGGTCGAACAAAGTGCTTACCGACCCGTATATGCCAGGTTCTACCTTCAAGATAATCACAACTTCAATGGCGCTTGAGCAGGATGTTGCAAAGGTTGACGAAAAATTCTACTGCGCCGGATATCTTCAGGTGGCAAACCGTAAAATTCACTGTTATCACACAAGCGGTCACGGAAGTCTGACCTTCGGGCAGGGCCTTCAGCAGTCCTGCAACCCGGTGCTCATGACGGTCGGTATGCGCGTGGGACAGGAGAAATTCTACAACTATTTCCGCGAATTCGGATATCTTGATAAAACGGGAATCGACCTGCCCGGTGAAGGAAAAACTACTTTCTGGGATGAAAATGAGTTCGGGATCGTAGACCTTGCGGTCGCCTCCTTCGGACAGAACTTTCAGGTGTCTATGCTGCATCATCTGACTGCTTTGTCTGCGGTTGCAAACAACGGATACCTCATGACTCCGTATATTGTTGAAAAAATGACGGATTCCGAGGGTAACGTGGTGTACAGCCACCAAGTCGAAAGCCGCCGTCAGGTGATAAGCGCTTCGGTTTCAAAAACCGTGTCGCAGATCCTTGAGGAGGGCGTATCGGGAGACGGCGGTGCGAAAAACTGCTATATCCCCGGCTACAAGATCGCCGCAAAAACCGGTACTTCGGAAAAAATAGGCGATCCCGATCCGCTTGCGCGTATCGGCTCATGCGTGGCTTACGCGCCGGCAGACGATCCTGAGATCGCAATACTTATAGTTGTTGACGACCCAAAGATAGGCAGCCGCTTCGGTTCAATGATCGCGGCTCCGTATATCGCAAACTGTTTGGCTCAGATACTTCCGTATCTTGGCTATGAGCCGGAATACACCGATGCCGAAAAAGCGGCGCTTGACGTTGAGGTCGGAGAGTACCGCGGACGCAGTCCCGCAGTTACACGCAACCTTATAAAGGAGCTGGGCGTGGAGTGCGAAATTATCGGCGACGGCGACACGGTCACGGCTCAGATTCCGTCGGCTGGTGCGACCATTTCAAAGGAAACCGGGAAGATACTTATCTATCTGGGAGACAGCGCGCCGAAAAAGGATGTAAAAATTCCAAATGTGCAAAATCTCACGGCAGCGGCGGCAAATCAGGTGCTGCTGAACGCCGGACTCAATATTAAAATCGAAGGAAGCAAAAGTCATTCACTTGCCGGAGACGCACTTGTGGTCTCACAGTACCCTGTGGCAGGCGAAACGGCAGAAAGGGGAAGCGTAGTAACGATAACGGTCAGATTCACCGACAGCGAGGATTAGTAGGCGTCGGCTGACTGCAATCGGAATGAAAAAAATAAAAAAGGCAGCCTGCATGCTTGCCCTGACAGGACGTTTAAGGATTGAAGCGTCAGCCCGGGGACAATTCTGAATTCTTTCTCCGGGACAGGTGTCATTACACCTTTGGAAGCGCCCTATGGCGCTGATGAAAGGAGAAGCAGGGCTTTGATGAAACTTGATTGGCTGCTTTCCGCCGCAGGCATTGAATACCGTGCGGTGGGACCGACGGATATCGAGATATCCGAAATTGTATCCGATTCCCGCGGGGTGTGTAAAGATTGTTTGTTTTTGTGCATTCGGGGCATTAAGAACGACTCACACCGCTATATAGACGAGGTATGTGCCGCCGGCGCGGCGGCGATAGTGGCTGAGGATGAGAGCGCGCACGCTCCCGCGGGAATAACGATAATATACACAAAAGACACCAGAGCGGCGCTTGCGCGGCTTTGGTGTGCCCGGTATGAGCTCGCGGCGGCAGGAAACAGTATGCGTCTTGTCGCCGTGACCGGGACCAACGGAAAAACCACTGTAAGCTATATGCTGCGCGCCATTTTCGGCGCGGCGATGCATCGCTGCGGTATCATCGGGACCGTGCGGTGCGAAACGCCTCTGCGTGTGCTTGATACCCGTGGGGACGCAAGATTTTCCCCTGATGATTCAAATGCAAATATGACCACTCCCGACCCCGGGCAGCTTTACCGTATGCTTGCGGCAATGCGTGACGACGGGGCGGAATATGTGTTTATGGAGGCAACCTCACACGCATTGGCTCTGCGCAAGCTCGAGCCTTTGCGCTTTGCCGCGGCGGTATTTACAAATCTCACGCCGGAGCATCTTGATTTTCACGGTACAATGGAAAATTATTTTCTTGCCAAGGCAAGGCTTCTGCGGCAGTCGGAGACGGCGATAATCAATGCCGATGACCCGTGGGGGGAAAGGTTCGCCGAATATGCCGTGAAAAACAAATGTCCGTGCGCGGAAAATATAATCCTTTGCAGCGCGGGACACCCTGCGTTCCGCAACAGAAAATATGAAAGCTTTACCGCCGAGAATATACACGATATGGGCGGGGAGGGAATATCATATACTCTTTGCTCGCCACGGGAAATACGTGAGATACGCTGTCCCACGCCGGGGAGCTTCAGCTTTATGAATTCACTTGAGGCGGCGGCGTGCGCCGTGCATTTCGGAATAAGCGGAAGCTTTGTTTCCGATGCGCTTGCATCGTCGTCGGGTACTCCGGGAAGGCTTGAGCGTGTGCGTCTTGGGCTTGGTTTTCCTGCTGCGGTATTTATTGATTATGCTCATACCCCCGATGCGCTTGAAAATCTGCTTCGGACGGCGCGCGGCTTTATGGATGCACGTAACGCCTGCCGCGGATTTAATGAGGGCAGGATCATTCTGCTTTTCGGCTGCGGCGGAGACCGTGACCGCCAAAAACGTCCCGTTATGGGAAGAATAGCGTCACGCCTTGCCGATTTTACGTTTATTACCTCCGACAATTCGCGTTCCGAGCCGCCGGAGGAAATAATCCGCGAAATAATGGAGGGCTTTGACCCTGCAGCTCCTCATGAGGTGATAGTGAATCGGCGCAAGGCGATAGAACGCGCAGTGCGTATCGCGCAGCAAGGGGATGTTATACTGCTTGCTGGCAAGGGTCATGAACAGTATGAAATAGACGCCGCGGGAAGACATGACTTTTGCGAGGCGGATATAGTACGAGAAGCCGTGCGGGCGCTCGGAGAACCGGGCGGAGAGATAAAATAATGTAAAAACAGGTGCCGTGATTCATCGGCACTTTGAGGTATAAATCTTATGAAGATCCGGATCAAATGCAATGGCGGATATATGTCGGTGGCTGAGCTGGCGCAGATGTGCGGCAGCAGGATCGTCGGCGGGGATCCGCAGAACTATAATGACAGAAGCATATGCGGAGTCTGCACAGATTCAAGAGAAGCGGAAACCGGCGTTATGTTTGCGGCAATTGTGGGCGAACGCACCGACGGACACGATTATATAGAGTCGGCGGCGGCGCTTGGTGCTGCGGCGGTACTTGCCGAGCATCTGCCGGATAATGCAGGTGATATCGACATTCCGATAATACTTACCGGCGGGACTGTTCCGGCACTCTCAAAAATTGCGGCGGCTGTATCCGAATACATCGCCGCCAAGCGGGTCGCTGTAACCGGAAGCGTAGGAAAAACCACGACCAAGGAATTTATTTTTTCGGTGCTCGGGCAGTCAGGCGAGGTCTACCGCACCGAGGGAAACCGCAACAGTGTCATCGGAATGCCTCTTTCCATGCTTGAAATTCCCACCACAGCCGAATACGCTGTGCTTGAAATGGGTATGAGCGCGCTGGGTGAGATCGAATCAATGTCGCTTACCGCGCGTCCAGACGTGGCGGTGATAACCAATATCGGCTCGTCGCACCTTGAGTATCTCGGCACAAGGGAAAACATTGCAAGGGCAAAGCTTGAGATAAGAGCCGGACTTTCTCCCGACGGACTGCTTCTTCTTAACGGCGACGAGCCGCTTCTGGCTGACGTTGGGGCAAAAGACCGTCGCGCCGTATATTTCTCGGCGTCGGGAAACAGCTCTGCGGACTTTTATATTTCGGATCTTCGCGACACGGGTAGTGGATGTGTTTTCAATATAAACACTCCTGACGGTGTAATCCTCGATGCGGAAATATCCGTTCCCGGAAGGCACAATGCTCAGGCGGCGCTCATAGCCGCTGCGGTGGGTATGCATTTCGGACTTAGCGAGGCTGATGTGCGTCGCGGACTTTGTGAGTTCCGTCCTGTGGCAATGCGTCAGAATTTTATTACCGTGGGCGGTCTTAATGTCCTCAATGACTGCTATAACGCGAGTCCGGAGTCGGTGCGCGCAGCCATTGACGTCCTGATCTCGGCTGCCAAAAGAACCGGCGGGATCGCAGCTGCAATACTCGGGGATATGGGTGAGCTTGGCGCGGATTCTCCAGCCATGCACCGTGGAGTGGGCAGATATTTCGCCGAAAACGGAGGGGAGTTTCTGATAGCCTACGGTCCGCGTTCGGCTGAAACGGCGCGCGGTGCTGCGGAAGCGGGGCTGTCGCCTGAAAATATCGTGAGGATACCCGACATCTCCTCCCCGGATGCGCCGCGAATTGCCGCCGAGGCGGCTGAGCTGACGCTTGGAAGTAAGGACATTCTGCTGATAAAGGCGAGCCGTTCGGTAAAGGCGGAGCGCATTATTGAAGCTTTGCGAAACTCAGAAAACAGGTAAGGACAACAAAGGTCAAATGAAAACAAGGATGCTTATTGAATTCTTTGCAATGTGCGCGGCGGTTTTTTTGCTGACCGTGCTGATCCTGCGTCGGCTGATCCCGGTGCTGAAAAGCCATAAGATAGGTCAGAAAATATACGATATAGGTCCTCGTTGGCACAAGGGTAAAGAAGGAACGCCTATAATGGGCGGCGTCGGATTTATAATTCCGTCATTGCTGGCTTTCGCGGTGCTTGCCGCCGTGTATGCGGCACTGGGCAGAGCGGCGGAGCTTATTCCCGCGGCGCTGACTATGGGGCTTGCCGTGCTTAACGGTCTTATCGGCTTTTTTGACGATTACACCAAGCTGATAAAAAAACAGAACGAGGGCTTTCTTGCGTGGCAGAAGTTTTCGCTTCAGCTTGTTGTTGCAGGGCTTTACCTTTGGGCTATGACAGTCTGCGGCTGTATTGACACAACGCTTGCGTTGCCCTTCTGCGATATCAGCCTTGAGCTTGGAGTCGGGTACTACGTTATCGCAATACTGCTTATTACCGGTATGGTCAACGGAGTAAACCTTACAGACGGTATCGACGGTCTTTCGAGCAGTGTTACCGCCGTAGTGGGAGCTTTCTTTGCGGTTGCGGCGTTTTCAAAGGAAATGCCAGAGCTTTCGGTGCTTGCGGCAACCGTCATAGGCGGAACTGTGGGATTCCTTATGTATAACTTCTATCCTGCCAAAGTGTTTATGGGAGACACCGGTTCGCTGTATCTTGGCGGAATTGTCGTCGGTATGGCGTTTATGCTGGGCGAGCCGCTTATAATTCTGAGCGCCGGATTCGTATATATCTGCGAAATTGCCTCCGACATACTTCAGGTCGGATATTTCAAGCTGACGCACGGAAAGCGCCTGTTCAAAATGGCGCCGATCCACCACCATTTTGAAAAATGCGGCTGGAGCGAGGTAAAGATCGTTGCTGTGTTTACAGTGGCGGCAGTGATCTTCTGCGTTATCTCGTGGTTCGGCATCTGAGGCGCGTACTCTGAAATAAAAACAAAGGGGAGTTGAATATGAGAGCGGATGCATCAGCAAAAAAACGCCGCCGCGAGCTTGGCGGCAGCGGGCTTCTTCGTGAATATATCGAAACTCCCGATTATGCCGCACTGGCTGAAAAGCCCGGCAGGCTTTTTGCGCGCGTTCGCCCGGATCCTGTATATCTTGTGCTGTTTCTTATTCTTCTGAGCGTCGGAACAGTCATGTCCTTCAGTGCAAGCTCAGCTTATGCCGAGCGGCAGTACGGAGACAGCTTTCACTTTTTCAAGGAGCATCTTCTGCACATGGCAGTCGGTGCGGTGGCAATGGCGGCAATGCTTTTCATTACCCCAACCACCATGCGATATATGTCTGTGGCTATGTATCTTGCGGTTCTTGTGCTTTTGCTGCTTGTGCTTGCAATGGGTGTTATCGGCGGCGGTGCGCAAAGATGGATATCCGTTTTCGGACTTTTCAACTTCCAGCCCTCCGAGGCGGCAAAAACGGCGATAATACTGCTTTTGTCTCTTTATATGAGCCGATGGGAGCAGGAGATAAATTCAAAAGGACTGAATAAAAAGTCCTTTATTCACGGTTTTCTCGTGCCGGGTGTAATATTAAGCGCCGTACTGGTGCTTGTAGGGCTTGAAAAGCATTTTTCGGGCGTTATCATTATAGGAATGATAGGCGTTGCGATGATGTTTTTCGGCGGTACGAATCTGCTTTGGTTTTTATCTGTACTGCCGGTTGGCGGTGTGCTTGGTTTTATCATTATGAACACCGAGTATGCACGCAAGCGTATCGACAGCTGGCAGAACCGCGGAGCGGATGCTCTTGGCAGCGACTGGCAGTCCACGCAGGGGCTTTACGCAATAGGAACAGGCGGGCTGTTCGGCGTGGGGCTGGGACAGTCACGGCTTAAATACGGCTATGTTTCACAGCCTCAGAATGACTTTGTGTTTACAATTGTTTGCGAGGAGCTGGGATTTTTCGGAGCAGCCGCAATAATGCTTTTGTTTCTTGCGCTTACTGCGCGCGGATTTGTTCTTGCGTCGCGCGCGTCGGATAAGTTCTGCTCGCTGGTCATTTTCGGGCTTTCATTCAAGCTGGCGCTTCAGGTGCTGCTGAATATTGGGGTCGTGAGCGGAGTTCTGCCCAACACCGGAATTTCGCTGCCTTATTTCAGCACAGGCGGCACGGCAACGATAATGCAGATGTTTGAGGCGGGCATCGTGCTGGGGCTTTCACAGTTCTGCACGCAGAAAAGAGATTAAAGGACGGTAAGAAAGGCAGGTTCAAAGCCATGCGGGTTCTGATGACAGGAGGCGGTACCGGAGGACACGTTAATCCGGCGATCGCAATTGCAGATACAATAAAAGAACATATTCCCTCCGCCGAGATCGCGTTTGTAGGCACAAAGCGGGGAATTGAAAATAAGCTTGTTCCGGCAGCGGGATATAAGCTGTATCATGTTGATGTACGCGGCTTCAGGCGTTCGCTGTCGCTTGCCAACATAAGGGCGGCGTTTCTTGCTGCGGTTTCACCGATCGTTGCTATAAAGCTTGTAAAGGAGTTCAAGCCGGACGTTGTTATCGGTACAGGCGGATATGTAAGCTGGCCGCTGCTTGTGGCGGCATCAAAGCTGGGAGTCCCGTCGGCGGTACATGAGTCAAACGCCGTTCCGGGGCTTGCTGTACGCAGACTTGTGCCGTATGTGGATAAAATCTTCGTGAATTTTGCCGTTACGGGCGAGACGCTCGGCGCTCCCGAAAAGACCATGCACGTGGGCAGTCCGTTGAGAACTGATTTCGGGACTGTCACCCGCCGTGAGGCGAGGGAAAAGCTCGGACTTCCGGACAGCTGCCGTCAGTATGTAGTTTCCTTCGGCGGCAGTCTGGGTGCGGAGCGTGTCAATTCCGCCGTGCTTGATCTTATGCGGGACTATCTTTCAAAGCACCCCGATATATACTGCACTCACGCCTGCGGAGCAAGCGGATATGAGGAAACGCACCGTCAGTTTGAGGAAGCGGGGCTTGACAAGGCGGCAAATCTTGAGCTTGTGGAATATATATACGATATGCCTTTGCGCATGGCGGCAGCGGATATGGTGATAAGCCGCTCCGGTGCTATAACGCTTTCGGAGCTTGCCGCGGCACAGAAGGCGGCGGTTCTGATACCCTCCCCGAATGTTACCGACAATCAGCAGTATAAAAACGCAAAGGTGTTTGCCGATGCGGGAGGCGCTGTGCTGATAGAGGAAAAAGATCTTACGCCTGAACGTATCTGCTCCGAGGTGTCAGCGGTGCTTGAAAATCCTGCACGTATGCACAGACTTGAAAAGAATATCTCGGCGTTTGCCGTTCCGGACTCAAACGAACGGATATACCGGGAGATCATTTCTCTTGCCGACGGCAAAAAAGCAGAGAAGTGATGCGTAACGGGGAAGAACGTGAGGCACCCTCTGCCGGGGAAACACGTCGGTCGGCGTCTCAGCCATCTCCTGCCGGACGAAGAAATTTATCCGGTGACAGAGAAAAGGAAGCACGCCTCAACGCACAAAGGAACGAGCTTGCGGCGCGTGAGGCGGCGGAAAAGCGCCGCGCGGAACAGGTGCGTGAACACGCAAAGAAGCTCGAACGCAGGCGCAAGGCAAAGTGGCTGCTGATATTTGCACTTTTGAGTATCAGCTGTGTATTGATCTATGTTATATCAAGATTTCTCGGTTCATTTTTTGTCGTAGGGGAGATCAGGATAGAGGGAGATTCGCCATATACCGACGAGCAGATAATTGCGGCGTCCGGAATATCCTACGGTGACAAGCTGTATCTGACCGATAAAAAGGCGGCAGAAAGCAGTATATCCGGAGAGCTTGCGTATATATGCGAGGTAAGCGTTACAACAAAACTGCCGTCATACGTATACATTACGGTAAAGGCGGAAGAGGCGGTCATTTACACCGGGATATCCGGCGGGTATTATGCGCTGTCAGCTACAATGAGAGTGCTTGAAAGATCGGATTCTCCGGAAAAGTTCATTGCCGCGGGACTTGTATATGCCGAATTGCCCGAGGTTGCAAGCGCCGTTGTGGGGCTGCCTCTGACGCTTGCCGACGGCACTGATCCGGTATATATAGGAGAGTTCGTTGACGCGATCGCAGATTCGGAGCTCAAGGGCAGGATATCCAAGATATTTCTTGACGAAAGATTCAATATCGTACTTTCCGTGGACGGGCGCTTCCGCGTAAAATTCGGCTCGGATTCCGATGCCGGAGTAAAGGCTTTGGCAGCATCGCGCGTAATTGCCGAGCAGGAACTGCCCGAGGGAGGGACGGCGGTTATTGATGTTTCCGATCCGTCTGCGGTCATTGCTGTAGTGCGTGAGGAGCTCGACCTGTCAAAAAAGAACGACTGATGAACAGAAATGGCGCAAAAAAAGTTTTTTGGCGTCAGGAAATAAATGTTTATAATAAAAAGTCAGAAATTTTCGCAAAACCCCTTGAAAAATCCCGAAAAAAATATTATTATATAATAGATGTAATATAAAAGCCCCCGCGCGGCAGACGCGGGAACGATGCTTAAGAATAAAGGAAACAAAACCGGAGGAAATAAAAATGGCATTTGAGCACGATGATTTACTCGAAAGCGGCGTCAGCATAAAGGTTGTAGGCGTCGGCGGCGGCGGAAACAATGCCGTCAACAGAATGATAAGCACAAATATACGCGGCGTTGAATTTATTGCCGTGAATACCGATAAACAGGCTCTGCGTTCGTCCAACGCTCCGAATCAGATCGTTATCGGAGAAAAGATCACACGCGGACACGGAGCGGGTGCAAATCCCGAGATCGGTCAGCGTGCCGCCGAGGAGAACACCGAGGAGATCAAAGCGGCTCTTGCCGGAGCTGACATGGTATTTATCGCTACCGGTATGGGCGGCGGAACCGGAACAGGTGCGGCTCCCGTTGTTGCCCGCATAGCCAAGGAGATGGACATACTCACTGTCGCTATCGTGACCAAGCCCTTTATTTTCGAGGGGAGCCGCCGTATGCGTCAGGCAGAGGAGGGCATCAGACAGCTGAGCCAGTATGTTGACTCGCTCGTTATCATTCCCAACGAAAGACTCAAGCAGGTTTCCGACACCCGCATAACCCTTTACAATGCCTTTGAAATTGCCGACGATGTACTCCGCCGCGGAGTTCAGAGCATTTCAGAGCTTATAAATGTTCCCGGCTTTATCAACCTTGACTTTGCCGACGTTACCTCCGTCATGCACGACGCCGGATTTGCCCACATGGGCGTCGGCAGTGCGACCGGTAAGGATAAGGCGGAGCTTGCCGCCAAGGCAGCTATTTCAAGCCCGCTGCTTGAGACCTCCATCAAGGGCGCTACCGGAATACTTGTCAGCATTTCCATCTCCCCCGACGTCGGACTTGAGGACGCAGACCTTGCCTCCACCATGATCGCAAACGAAGCAAGCCCGGATGCCAATGTAATATGGGGAGTTGCCTTCGATCCCGACCTTGACGATGAGATGAAGATCACCATTATCGCCACAGGATTTGAAAAGGACGCTGAGGACGAGCTTCAGCGCGGTACTCAGACACAGCCGGCAACTGCCGCGGCAAAGCCTGCGGAGAAAAAGACCGAAGCTGCAGCTGCTCCTGCCGTCAAGCCTCAGCCTACCCCGGTAGCCGAGCCTCAGAAGACCTATGAACAGCCCCAGCCCGTGCGTCAGCAGCCTGCCGCTCAGCCGGCAGTCCAGCAGCCAGCACGTCAGGAAGTGCCGTCCGAAAACGTTGACGAGCTTCCCAAGGATGCGGACGGCTTTGACGAGATAATGTCAATACTGAGAAGCAGAAAGCGCCGCGACGACTTCCGCGGTTCGGGACGCAGATAACACCCTTCCGCTTTTATTACGTTTGCAGTTTACCTGAGAGATATATTTTTCTTTTCAATGGGCGTCCGGATATGATCTGGACGCCCATTGGTGCAGGAATTGTTTTCGCGTCCGAAATAACAAAGAGGAGTGTGATAAATGAAAAAAATACTGATTTTTTGCGCGTTTCTCGCTGTCCTTTTGCTGTTTACCGTTGGCGCGAATGCCGAGGACATTACTTCGAGTGCGGATTTTTACCATGCCGACAGCAAGATATGCGACGGTGACGAACGAACGCGCCTATCATATTCAGACGGGGACACTCTCCGCATAAGTTCTGACATACCGATCGAGTCCGTTTACGTCAAATTCGACCGCATACCAAAGTCGTGGACGCTTATGGCAAACGGCAGCCGGATAAGCTGCGGTCAGAACGGCTTTCTTCATGAATACATTGACGTCGCCGACTCCGTGGGTGCAGCGAAAGAAGTAACGCTTGTTTTTGACTCGGGTGCGGAGGTTTGCGATGTGTTTGTGTTCTCGGCGGGTGAACTTCCAGAATGGGTCCAGTGCTGGAGTACCGCAGATGGGGATGTCGATCTGCTTTTTCTGCCAACACACGCCGATGACGATCACCTGTTTTTTCTCGGAGTGCTGCCTTATTATGCCGGTGAGCTTGAATATGAGGTTCAGGTCGTGTACTTTGTCAACCATTGGAACGACCGCCGCCGCACGCACGAAATGCTGAATGGTCTTTGGACTGTAGGGGTAAGGCGTTATCCTGTAATGGGGGAGCTTCCCGACGCATGGGACGGCACCTCATCGACCTGCGAATATGCCTATTCTGTGGCGGAGAAAAACGGGCTCTCGCGTGACGCGCTTATTGAATTTCAGGTTGAAATGCTGCGGCGTTTCCGACCTTTGGTGGTTATCGGTCACGACATAAACGGTGAATACGGTCATCCGCAGCATATGATAAATACCGATACGCTGATTGCCGCGCTGACGCTGGCGGCAGATGCTTCATATTGCCCGGACACAGTTTCAAAGTACGGAGTGTGGGATGTGCCGAAAACATATCTGCACCTTTACGGTGAAAACAAGATCACCATGAACTGGGATATCCCGCTGTCACGCTTCGGGGGAATGACGGCATATGAGGTGTCAAAACTCGGATATGCCTGTCACCTTTCCCAGCAGTACACGTGGTTTACAAAATGGCTTAAGGGCAGCGGTGACTCCTATACCTCTGCCACGCAGATAAAAAGCTACAAGCCTACCGAGTACGGGCTATACCGGACTACGGTGGGGTGCGATACGGTTGGCGGGGACTTTTTTGAGAATCTTACCGTTCGTTCAAAGCTCCCGCCTGACACCGATACGGAAACCGCGCCTGTCACCGAACCGGAAACGATGCCTGTTACATATCCGGAAACCGAACCTGTTACCGAACCGGAAACGAAGACTGAAACCGAAACGATAACGGACACGGATACGATATCCGACGACACATCATTGATACTGCCGGAAACGGATGCCCCCGGCAATACAGTAAGCAAAAGCACCGTATACATTATCGTTCTTGTCGTTTTTGCGACTGTGATGATAACGCTTACGGTCGTGCTTGCCAAAAAAGAAAATAAATAATAAAAGCTTGGGCAAACAGTCACACAAGTGCGTTCGTCCAAGCTTTTTTGTGTCAGCGGAAAGCGGCGGAGCGGTTATTTTACGAGGTTGTCTTTTTTCAGATATCCGTTCAATATGTCGCGTATTTTGTCAAACGGAGCGTTGGGAGCTTTCATATATTTCATGGGGATATTATCGGTACTTACCCGTGCGTGGCTGTACCCGTATGTTGTTTTGTGTGTGCTTATCTTATATACTCTCCGCCGCCCCACTCGACCACAGTAAAGCCGCGGCGTTCAAAAGGCGGGAACTCCTGCGGCTCAAGCTCCACGGGGTTTTCTGAGGCGTAATAGGACATAAATACTCGCAGTATGCTTTCGGGCTGCGGGTCAACAGTCAGTACCGCCGTGTCGGTGTAAGCGTCCGTCTGGAATGAAATTACGTTGTATTTGTTTTTCTACAGCTGCGGTAGCCAGTAGATGATAAACTCGTTTGCCTCGCGCTCGTTAAGTCCTATGTCGGCAAGGGCTTTTTCAAGGAATTTTGCCGTATCCTCGCCTCGGACGCAAAAGCCGCGTGAAAGATCCGGCTTCATTTGCGAGATCCCCTCCCAATACAGGCAGTAGTAGCTTCTGCCTGAGGCGTCGCGTATAATTCCGTCCGGTGTGACGGTAAGCTCACGCCAGCCCTCGCCGTTCCCGTAATCGGGATATGTGCAGGTAAGCACGCCGTCGAGTTCAAGTCGTACGCTGACAGTGGTCTCCTGTTCGGGATAAAGGTATATCACTGGCTTATCGAGCAAGTGTAACCCACGATATGCTTTTTCCGTTTCTTCAGTCGTGAGGATCTTTATATTATCACTTATTGTCTCGGCAAATGAGAAAAATGTTCTTTTGCCTTCTGATGTCTTTGCCTCAGTTTTGAGGCATTTATCAAACTGCACCTCGATATGGTCGCCGGGGGAAAAGCGGAGTTTTGACCGCGCGTCGGTTATTTTAAGAACAAAATCGGCTATGCCTGAATTCAGCGAGGAAAGATAGGCAATGTTTTTTTCGGTGCGGCAGACAAAAAAGAAGTTACTGGAATACCACTTGCTGCTTGTACCGTTCTGAAGCTCGGAAATCGAGGGAAAATTTTCGGGGAACGTCACATCGTCAAGCGTAAGTATCTGATACGGACCGTAGCCGCCGCAGGGAAATCCGGAGTAGTTCTTTTTGGTGATCTTTACTTCAGACGCAGTTACGAGCGGAGGGTAAACCTCCTTGATCGAGACGACGCTTATGCTTATTTCGTCTTGGAGAACTATGCCGAGTTCTTTAAGACCTTCCATGTAGACATTTACGATGTCCGTGCCGAAATATTTTACATATTCCTCTGAGACGGTGACGGAAACCGTGTCGTTCCTGACCGGTCCGTTTGCTGTGCATGTAAAGTCGCCTCTGAAGTCTGGATCGCCATGAAATGACAGGTCGTTACCGCCGGACTTACCGCCTGTCGCAGAGTTGTCGGTGCAGGAAAACAAGGTCAGCGCGAGCACCGTGCATAGCACCGTGCAAAGCACCGTGCAGAGTAATTCGAGATGCAGATTTTTCATTGTTCTGATCAGCTTACTGTGTTTTTTCATGGTCGTGCGTTCCTTTCGTTATTTTTTATTATATTAAACGTTCAGAATGGTTGAAAAGTTCCTGCGCCTGTCATTTTTATGCCGTCATTCCGAATGCTTCGTCGAACAAAGCCTTGATCTCACGGTTACATCTTTCACGGTCAACGAGATATGAAACTCCATGTCCGGCACCCGGAACGGTAATAAGCTGTTTGGGGGCTGTGCAGGCGGCGTAGTTTTCAAGCGTATTGCGCGGAGAAACAAAATTGTCCGACTCGCCGTGTACGAAAAGCACCGGAACGGTTATCTTTTTTACTGCTTCTGTGGTGGAGAATTCGTCAAAGGAAAATCCTATTTTGCGTTTGCAAAGCCGGTCGGCAATGTTCATCAGCGGAAAATAGGGCAGATGATAGCTTGAATGAAGTACATCTGTGAAGATGGCGCGCGGGCTGACATACCCGCAGTCGGCGGTGATACAGGCGATCGTTTTTGGCATATCCGGTTCGGCGGCGGCAAGCAACGCCGTGGTACAGCCCATTGAAATTCCCGAAAGCACGAACGGCACGCCGGGAAAGCGTTCCTCAGCCCAGAGGCACCAGTCTACGGTATCGTAACGCTCAAGCGCGCCGAAGCATATCCAGTCACCTTCGCTCCTTCCGTGTGCGCGCTGGTAGGGAAGCAGCAAAGTAAACCCCATCGAGTGGTACAGCTTTGCCACACCGGAGTAATCGAATTCGGGGCTGCTGCGGTAGCCGTGTATCATGATCGCAAGCTTTCGCGGATTACCGTCCGGAAGAAGATCCTTATCGTCCGCAGGGATAAGCCTTGCCCTCAGCGTAAGACCGTCGCGTGAGGTTATGCAGACCTCCTCCTGCGGAGCTGTCCTCATCCATTCGATCCCTTCCTTTATCATGGGCAGGCTTTCGGCGAGCGGACCGGTCTCCATGCGTTCAAGATTCAGCCGCAGGTCTTTGTCCGGATCTGCCGCGCGGGTGAAGTTTGCCCTCAGCAGCAGTCTTGCCAATATATACGCAAGCAAGATGCATATTGTCGCCGCTGCGGCAAGGCATACGAGAACAATAAGTGCAATTTTCATGTCAGACATTAAACTCCATAATATTTATATGTATATTTTACCACTGAATCAGGTGATTGTCAATCCTGCATATGTGGTATTGACACCGCGAAAGATTTATGGTATACTTTGCTTAGTAAAACAGAACAGGAGATCGCCATGTTACAGAAGCCAGAGATATTTGCCGCACTGCCCACCGTATATGCGGTAGGTTCAGATTATGTTATCATCGTCCCGGTAAACGAGCCGTGTCTTATGTGGGTCGGAGTCGGGAATGAGGAATATTATGACGATTCAAACGGAATACTCCGCTCCTCGCGCCTGACGCATAAAATGACCGTTCCCATGGAACAGCTTGACCGTGAGCGCAGGTACACCGTCCGCTGGCGCAGGATGATAGAGCGCAAGCCCTACCGCTCGGTGGTAGGGGAGATTGAAGAATATGAATCGGCTTTCCGCCCCATTGCTCCTCAGAGTGAGAAGATAAATATTTACCACATTGCGGACGCTCACAACCGTGTGGAAGCTCCGGTGAGCGCCGGAAAGTACTTTGAACGCATAGGTGAGCCGCTGGATCTTCTTATCCTTAACGGGGATATTCCGAATCACAGCGGGGATATTGCATATTTTGAGGCGATACATAAAATTGCCGCAGGTATCACCGGAGGGGAAATTCCGGTGGTGTTCTCACGCGGAAACCATGATACGCGCGGCGTGTGCGCAGAGCTTATCGCAGATTATACTCCCACGACCGAAAGCGGGCTTTCATACTATACATTCCGTCTGGGACCCGTATGGGGAGTGGTGCTCGACTGTGCTGAGGACAAACCGGACGACCACGAGGAGTACGGTCACACTATCTGCTGTGCCGATTTCCGCCGCCGTGAGACGCGCTGGCTTGAGTCGCTGTGCGGAGCTGACGAGCCGGAATATTCCGACGGGGAGATAAAATACAAGCTTGTGGTCGTTCACAATCCCTTTACCGAGAAGCGTAAGCCGCCGTTTGATATTGAGGAGGAGACGTTCTCGCACTGGGCGGAGCTGCTTCGCGACAAGGTAAAGCCGCACCTTATGATATGCGGACATATACACAGATGCTATGTGTCATATCCGGGCGGGGATCGCGACGCCTTCGGGCAGCCGTGTCCGATAATTACCGCCTCACGTGTGGAGAAGGGTAATGACGGGCTTTTCGTCGGCGGAGCAATAACGCTTGACGGGAACTCGGCGGAGGTGAGATTCACAGACGCCGACGGAAATGTTATCGGCGAGGAGACAGTGAAGCTGTAAAACCCCCCGATCAGAAGAAAAATATCCCGCCGCAGTCGTAAAGACGGCGCTCTGAAAGAAGCACCGTTTCAGAGCCGCAGCTGCGGATAAAGGAAAGTATCCTTTCGCCATCCGGGTGAGTTGAGGGATCTCCGCAGAGCCAGACTTCGCCTCGACTGGCGCAGAAACCGGATGCACCGCCGATAAAGCCGTATCGGTAACCGGGAAGGTCAATGCTGCCGGGCTGAATGTCAAGCACATTCAGCCCCGCCGAAACGGCGGCTTTCGCTATTCCGCTGTCGGCAGTGATAAGCGCGTTTTTGCCGACCTGCGCCGCAGAACAGGCGGCGTATCCCTGCTTTACGGCTATCGGATAAAGCCCCGACTGCTTGGAGGCTTCAAAAAGCTCCGGAGCTGTTTGCGGGTTGACTATGAAAAAATCACCTATGCGCTTGGCGCACAGACATACATCAGCGGGGTATTCGTCTCCTGCGTCGGCGGAAATAAAGCAAAGCGAAAGCCCGGATCGCTCACAGATGAGGTCGATCACCTTTGCGGCGCCGGGGACGCAGGAATAATAGTCAGACCATGTGTAAAGCCTGCCGTCAAGCGGGTGAATAAGCAGGTCGGCGTGCGCCGCCACCGGAAAGGGCAGTGCAGGATACGGCGGCAGTAAGAGCGGTTCAGTGCCACGCTTCCGCGCCGCGTCGATTATTTCGCCGGGTGCTCCGGCGCCGATCACAAAGAGCATATGCCGCCTCCTAAAACACGAAAATGGGCTGTTGCGCATTGGCGCAACAGCCCATTTGTTCCCGGCGGCATAGCGCCGCGCGGGCGTTAAGTTATGCCAATACGGTATTGATAAATCGTTAAATCGTTTTTATAAAAACAGCAGAAAGTATCCTGATATCAAAATCGGGAGGCTGTTGCTTAAAGCGACAGCTCCCCCGAACAGAACTGCATCAGGCGTTGTCAACCTTTTTCATAGTACGCAGACAACGTGCGCACATGCTGACAGTTTTGACTGTGCCGTTTTCGGAAACCTTTACCTTGCGGATATTGGGCTTCCATGCTCTGTTAGTCCTGCGGTGTGAGTGAGAAACTGAGTTTCCGAATACAACTCCCTTGCCGCAAACGCTGCATTTTGCCATTCCTGACACCTCCTCTGTATACGGTGATAAATAATTCACATATAACATCCGCTATTATAGCATAATCCGAAAGAAATTGCAAGAGTTTTTTGCTTTTTTATTTGAAAAACTCAACTTTAAGCGAAAAATTATACCGAAACGGTCTTTTTTCTTTTGAAAACAAGGAAAGCTCCGACTACCGTCGCAAGAAGTGCAAGCGCGCATACCGACGCTATTACGGCTGTCGTGATGATTTCGGAGTCGTTCACGTTACCGGATGCTCCGCCGTATATATCCGCGTTTGCCGCCTCAGGACTTCCGAAGCACTGAGTAAGAAGGTCTGCCGCGTCCGCGATGGCGTAGGAAATGCCGTTTTCGAGTCCCGTAAGATCCGGTCGGCTGCCGAAGGGGATAACGTATCTGCCGTCGGAATTTTCAAAGTAAATAAACGACGTGTGATATTCGGGTACGTCTATGCAGTATGCACCGGCATATGCGGGAGCGGCGGAAAGGAAATTCCCGATATCGGATGCGGTCATATTGACCTCCGTTTCCGTGCTCTTACCGAGAACATTCCATTTTCCGTTCGTCATTCCGACCTTGGCAAGAGCGCCGTCATCCGATACGAGGTACCAGAATACACCGGTGTCGGAGCCGGATACGTCTGCGCTTTGAGTCTCGCCCGAAGCAAGGGAAAGAAATTCGCCGGGTGTCATGGAACGGACTTTGTACGCGCCGTCAAAATCGGCATCGGCAATAAGACTGCTTTCCTCTATGTCGGACATTACGCCTGCAAGCTCACTGCCGCTTTGAACGTCCGAAAGGCTGTGATATAATTCGTTTGGTGCAGCCGAGATTCCCAATGCAAGCGTGAATGCAAGAAGCGTTGCGCATAAAATAACCGTAATGCTTTTCATAAGATTTATTTCCCCCTTTTAATCATTTTTTCCACCGACACGTACTGAAGCGGTGTATGAATATCCATTGTAGCTTCCATCGCATAATGCAGAATAAAGGCAGATGTGAGATGTTCCATCCCATGGATCGATATAATATACATATAAACTGGTTCCGCTTGAGTCGTCTCTCAGTTCTGTAACGTATTTGTTTCTTGCGAGTGATACTTTCTCACTACTATTAATTATATTGGAAAAATTTTTGCTTGTCAATACATACCGAATATGTTTTGAGAAAAAATATAAAAATAGCAGATTAAAGTTTTAAGCTACTTTATTTTAAGAAATATGGGCGGATGGGATCAGATGTATTTGTTTTTGGGTCCGGCAGAGGCAAAGGCAAAAACGGTTATTGCGGAGCCGGAGCGGCAAAGTCCGAAGTGAGCTGCGGCGACATAAGGCTCGCAGTCGCGCACATATGCGTCAAGTCCCAAAATCAGCGGAATTGCCGAGCTGTCCTCTGTGGCGAGACTTCCGCAGACGGCGTAGCGAATAGCTTCTGTGGGTGCGCCGCACTCAACGAGGGGGCACGCCGCCGTTTCGAATGCCACGCGTATCGCACTTACCGGGTCAGGACCTGCGGCGCGCGCCGCTGAGATCAAAAGCTGTGCTTCCGGGAAAAAGGCAATTTTCCCGCACTCGGTACGGTGTGCGTCAGAGCAGGGATTCCCGATAATATTGGCATCTGCGCTTCCCGGAATCGGAGCGGATATTGCCGTCATTGACGCGTCGCGGTAAAATCTGAGCCGCCAAAGCAGGTCGGAAGGCAGATTGACCATTGTTTCAAGAGTGCGGCTTTCGCTGTTGGCGGAAGAAATAAGGAAGCCGTCGCCGAATACATCCCCAAAGGGAAATGCGCGTATGCCGGAGCCTTCAAAAATCTTGCCCGCACGGTCAAAGGCTTCCGGGCGTATTGCCGCAAGCACAGTTCCGCCGAAAGCATGGCAGAACGCCTCGGCGTGATCAGGTGCGCCGGGCAACATTGGAGTGTTCAGCCTTCCGCCGCGGCAGATTGCGGCAATGTCAAAAATAAGTCCGTATCCCGATTCGGGATAAAGCACCGGCTGGATGGCGGACATTGCAAGAGAGGCGGCGACATGGGATATGCGCGCCGCAAAGACATCGGGAGCGCAGTCATCAGCAGGTGCAAGAAGTATCAACAGGTCTCCTTCACGTGCGGAAAAGCGCGCGGAAAGTCTTTTGCGTGACACAGCGATCCGAAAGCTGCCAGAGGCGGCAATGGCGCATGGCGAGGCACACATCGGTACTGTGGGCGACTGCTCCGAGGAAATACTGACGGTAAAGTCGGAGTGGCGGACGCCTGCGGCAGTGTAGGCAAGGTGAACAAGCGGCACGGGACGGAGCGAGGTCGCTGCCGCACCTGAGCGTATCTGTTCCTCAATGCATCGCCCGGTAAGATCCCCGAAAAGTGTCAGAAGAGCCGGATCATCCGAGCGCACTTCTTTCACCCTCAGGGCTGAGGGCATTTTTTTGGAAGCGCATATATACTCCGAGATAAAATACAGCTCGTCTGCGGTTGGGTCTCGCCTGAGCATACGAAGTATGCCGCACGCCGCGACAAATTCGTCCGGTGTGACGGCAAGCCTCAGATCTGCGCGTACAGCTTCAAGATATTCGCGGCTGGCTGTCCCGAAGCCGCTTACCGCTCCGCGGCGGCGTGGACTTGCAATATTGTATGTCTGATCGGTATCGTTCATTTTCTTACCTTTACATCATATATCAGTTCACGGCAAGAGTGCCGAGGCAGAGCGAACCATATTCAAAGGAATTATCCTCGGCTATGCCGCAGAGCTTTACGGGAAGCATCCTTCCGTGCAGATTTTCCGAGGATGGAACGTGCACCTCAATGAATGAATCGGTGTGTCCCGAGGAAATGCTTCCGTCAAAGGTTTCAAACAGCACACGTGTCAGCGGGGAATCGGCTATCGTTTCGCGGAGTATGTCTTTCCTTATTTCCTGCTGAAGCTCCGAAAGCACAGCGGCGCGGCGGTGCTTTTCGTTTTCCGGTATCTGCCCCGGCATTGACGCCGCCGGAGTTCCCTTGCGCTGTGAATACGGGAAAATATGAGCCGCAAGAAAGCGAGCGTTTTTCATAAAGTCAAGAGTCTCGGAAAAATCCGCTTCTGTTTCTCCCGGAAAGCCGACGATAACGTCGCAGGTGAACTGCACACCGGGAATTGCCGCCCGCAGGTCGTCAAGCACTCGCATTGCGCGCTCCGCGTTGTATTTGCGGCGCATTGCGGCAAGCGTGCGCGAGCATCCGCTTTGAAGCGAAATATGAAAATGCGGCGCAAGCGAGGAAAGCCCGGAGATCTTCTTAATAAATTCCGCGCGGAGCAGGGACGGCTCAAGAGAACCGAGCCTTATCCTTACATCGCCTCCCGAAGCCTCGGGAAGCGCGTCAATGTCGCAAAGCAGTCCTTCGAGCGTGGTGTTTTCAAGGTCTTTGCCATACGAGGCGACCTCAATTCCGGTTATAACTATCTCCCGTGTCCCTCCGCGCACAAGGGAAGCGACCTCAGAGAGCACCTCAACCGCCGGCTTTGATCGTACCGGTCCGCGTGCGTCCGGAATAATGCAGTAGGAACAGCGGTTTTCGCAGCCGTCCTCGATCTTAACGTAAACACGTGTGCGCGAGAAGGAGGAGATATTCATCGGCTCAAAGGTACTGCCGTCAAGCGGAGCGACATCTTTTGACGGTCGTGTGTTTCTGCCTTCCGCCACAAGGCGGTCAAGCTCGTCAACCGCGGCGAGCTTGCGCGAATTGCCGACGACGGCATCAACTCCGGCAATGGCGGCTACCTCGTCTGCCGACGTCTGCGCAAGGCATCCGGTGACGATTATGAACGCGTCGGGGGAGCGGCTGCGCAGCCTTCGTATCATCTGCCGCGACTTGCGCGCAGCCTCTGCGGTTACGGTACAGGTATTGATAATGTACGCTCCGCATGGCTCATCGGGAGAAATCACGGTGTATCCGCGCCGTGACAGCTCCTCTGCCGCCGCTTCGCTTTCGTATTGGTTTACTTTACAGCCGAGCGTGAGAATGCCGACTGTGGGTTTTATATCATTCATAAAGTTACCTTCAAGTGGAGTTTTTGATTATTATATTGTAGCATAAAAAATGCGGATTGTAAAGAAATTACCGTAAGAGAGGCAGCTTGCAGCGTAAAAATCAATATTCTTTCGCAAAAATGCATATCAGCGCCCGGAAAAAACAGAAAATATGCTCTGCGGTGCGAAAAAAATTTCAAAAAGTATTGCAAAATCCGTTCCGATATGATATAATATAGCGTAATTGCGATAACAGGCAGCATTTTATACGAAGCGAGGTGTTAAAAGTGAAAGAGGGTATCCATCCTAAATACGAGGAAGTCACCATCCGGTGCGCTTGCGGTGAGACCGTTCGCACCCGTTCGACCAACCCTAAGGGCGGAGAAATCAAGGTTGAAATTTGCTCAAAGTGCCATCCTTTCTTTACCGGTAAGCAGAAATTCGTTGACGCCGGCGGCAGAGTTGATAAATTCAAAAAGAGACTCGAGGCAAGCAGCAAATAAGCTTTGTAACGAATGCGGGGACAAGTTGTGCGCAGAGATGTGGCGGCTTGTCCCTGCTTTCTTTTCCTTCTCCTTTAGGAATTTCACATAAGAAAGGAAACAAAGCAATGACAATGAACAATATTGAAGAAGAAAAAAAGACCGGCACGGCAGTGCTTGTGGGGGTCGATACCTCCGACATGAAGGATGGCGAATGCGAGATATCTCTTGATGAACTTGCTCGCCTTGCCGAGACAGCCGGGGCTGAGGTGGCGGCGAGGCTGGTGCAGACAAGAGACAAGCCGGACGTCCGCACAGTTATAGGCAGCGGCAAGGTTGCCGAGCTTAAGACGATATGCGAAGAATGCGGAGCGGAGCTTTGCGTATTTGACTGCGAAATGACCCCGTCGCAGATAAGAAATGTGGAGGATGAGCTGGGGGACGTCCGCGTGATCGACCGCTCGATGCTCATTCTTGACATATTTGCACTTCATGCCGCGACTGCGGAAGGAAAGCTGCAGGTCGAACTGGCTCAGCTGAAATATACCGCGCCGAGGCTTGTCGGAAAGGGCAAGCAGCTTTCAAGGCTTGGCGGCGGTATAGGTACACGCGGTCCGGGTGAGTCAAAGCTGGAATCAGACCGGCGTCACCTTTCAAGGCGTATTGCGGCACTGGAGGAGGAGCTTGACGCGGTTGAAAACACCCGGCGCACCACACGTGCGGCGCGTGAGCGCAGCGGTCTTGCGCGGGTTGCTATTGTCGGATACACCAACGCGGGGAAATCCACCCTGCTTAATCGTCTGACCGACGCGGGGATACTTGCCGAGGATAAGCTGTTTGCGACTCTTGATCCCACGACGCGCAAGTTTACTCTGCCGGGCGGAGAGAGCGTACTGCTGACCGATACGGTCGGATTTATCAGAAGGCTTCCGCATCATCTTGTCAAGGCGTTCCGCTCAACGCTTGAGGAAGCGGCACTTGCTGATATCCTTTTGCATATCGTCGATGCATCAGATCCCGAGTATCCTCAGCAGATGCGCGTGACCGAGGATCTGCTTGCGGAGCTGGGTGCTGGCGGCAAGCCGACGCTTGTGGTTTACAACAAGTGCGACCGCGAGGCGGAGGGAATACCCATGCCTACCCTTGTCCCGAACGGAGTAAACCGCGCCGTATGCGTTTCTGCGCTCACAGGCGAGGGAATTGAACAGATGGTAGGAATGCTTGAGGATATAGTGCGCGAGGGAAAGGTGCGCGTTTGCTTCCGGTTCCCCAACAGCGAAGCGGGATTGCTTAACACTCTTTACCGTCTTGCGGCGGTGGAAAATGTTGAGTACGGCGACGAGTATATAACCGCTGAAGCGATAGCTGACGCAAAAACACGCGGCATTCTTGCGGCATACGAAATAAAATGAGTCAGCCCGACATCCGGGCGGAAGAAGTGGAGTGTTTTATGGGGTTTGAACCATATACCACACTGAGCGGCAGGGGAGAAAGCCTTTACGAGGATCGCCGCTCGGAATTTCTCGGCGTCGCCGTTCCGGTTGAATCGGAAGCGGCGGCGACGGAGTTCATCAGAAGCATAAAAAAGCAGCACCCCGACGCGCGGCACAATGTTTGGGCGTATACGCTCCGTTCGGGGGCTGAAAGATACTCCGACGACGGCGAGCCTCAGGGCAGCGCCGGAATGCCTGTGCTTGAGGTGCTGCGCAAGACCGGAGTGTGTGACGCCGCTGTGGTGGTTACCCGCTATTTCGGCGGGATACTTCTGGGAACGGGCGGGCTTTTGCGCGCTTATTCCGGTGCTGCCAAGCAGGCGATAGAGGATGCCGGGTGCGTGAGGATGATCCCGCGCTCGCTCTTGAGCCTTACCTGCGGGTATGCCGACCACCAGAAGATAACTCTGGAGCTTCCGCGCTTCGGCGCTGAGGTGGATTCCGTGGATTTCGGCGGGGAGGTCAGCATTGTTATCTCGGCGCGCTCCGAAGTTGCAGGCGCGCTGTCTGACCGTATTACCGAAATGACGGCGGGCAGAGTGCGGACGGTTGACGCCGGAACAAAATACGGCAGGGAATAATTGACATTGCTTTTTCAACGAAAAAGTTTTTCTGTGAAATTTTTTCTACGAAAAAAGAGTTTTTTATAAAAAAATCGCGCCGAAAAGAGGATTTCGGCATTTTTGCGCGTATATTATTTATGTAAGGCGAAATTAAGGAAGGAGAAAGGCATGATCCCGCGCGAAACGATTGAAGAAATAGTCGCCCGCAGTGACATTGAACAGATAATCGGAAGCTATGTGACACTTAAACGCGCAGGTTCTAACCTTGTCGGCATCTGCCCCTTCCATAATGAAAAATCTCCGTCCTTTACCGTGTTTGCAAACGATCAGTCGCCGCATTTTTACTGCTTCGGCTGCGGAGCGGGCGGGGATGTGGTCACGTTTATCCGTAAGATCGAAAATCTTGACTACGTTGCGGCAATTGAATTTTTGGCGGCGAAGGCGGGTATCGAAATTCCGCGTGACGCAACCGAAGCCCGCGAGGCGGTATCTCGCAAGCGCGTGCTTGATATGAACCGCGCGGCGGCAAAGTTTTATCACAAATGCCTTTATGACCCGAAGTACGGTGGAGCAGCGCTTGAATATCTTTGCGGTACACGCCAGCTATCGGGGTCGGTTATAAAGCATTTCGGACTTGGGTATTCCCCAAATGATTTCGGGATGCTGACGTCGTATCTTAAAAGCCTCGGATATACCGAGGAGGAGATGACGGCGGGATTTCTGTGCGGGAAAAGCGCCAAAAGCGGCAGGCACTATGATTATTTCCGCAACCGAGTGATGTTTCCTATCATTGATGTTGCGGGCAACGTGGTCGCCTTCGGCGGTCGCGTTATGGATGATTCAAAGCCCAAATACCTTAACACCTCGGACACGCCGGCATTCAAAAAGAGCCGAAACCTTTTTGCGCTGAATTTTGCAAAGAACAAATGCGCCGAAAGGATGATACTTTGCGAGGGCTATATGGACGTTATCGCCCTGCACGCAGCCGGATTTGAAAATGCGGTGGCAACGCTCGGCACGGCCATCACCGAGGAACACGCCCGCATTATGGCGAAGTACACCAAGGAAGTGATAATCTGCTACGATTCCGACGACGCGGGCGTAAACGCCGCCAACAAGGCAATGCGCGTGTTGGGCGGCGTCGGAGTTAATGTCAGGGTGCTGAAGGTCGAGGGCGCCAAGGACCCGGACGAGTATATTAAGAAATACGGCGGAGCGTCTTTTTCTAACCTGATAGACAGAAGCCGCACGGGATTTGAATTCAAGTCTGAGGCGGTATTTGCAAAATACGATATAAAGGATCAGCAGGGCAGGCTGAAAGCCGCCGAGGAGCTTGTAAAAATAATTTCCGAGTATTATTCAAGCGTTGAACGCGAAATCTACATATCGCGGGCGGCAGAAAAGCTGGCTCTGCCTGCAGATGTCATAAAGCGCGACGTGGAGCACGAACGTGCTCTGAGGAAAAAGGAGCATTCCGCGGAGCTGAGCCGGGCGGCGTCCGCGTCAATACGCGACTTCGGAGACAGGGTGAATCCTGATGCGGCAAAAAATCCCCGCGCGGCGTCAGCCGAGGAAACTGTACTGGGGCTTCTTTTACTTTATGAATCGCATCGCGAGGCGGTGATGTCAGGAAAAGTCAGACTTGAAAGCGGAGATTTCTTTACTGACTTGGGCAGGCGGGCGTTTGATGCAATTTGTGCACTTCACGGAAGCGACCGCGGTTTTGATTTCACACTCCTCGGAGAGAGCTTTTCCACCGATGAAATAAGCCGGCTTGAACGTTGCCGCAAACGCCGTGAGCAGCTTTCCGAAAACGGGCTTGACGTGCTTGAGGCGGCGGCGGAAGTGCTGCGCCGGGAGCATACAAAGGACAGTGAAAATGTCAGCCTTGCTGACGAGCTTGAAGCAAAACGGCGCGCGCTGGCAGCCCTCAAGGATAAAAACGCTAAAACAGGAAATAATTTATAAGAAACGGCGGGCGTACCGGAAATCTGTGTACTGTGTTTGCCGCATATGCGTAATTGCGGCGGTGCGTTGAGCTTGTATCAAAAAATTATTCTGACATATATTTTTCCGCGGTGCATCCGCGCACATACCGAAAGGAAATCAAAATGAACGAAAACGAAAAGAACATGGATGTAAACGAGCTTATCGAAAAAGGCAAGAACGGAAGCCTTTCCGATAGCGACTTTGAGGATGCTTTGGATGATCTTGATTATGATATAGACAAGATGGACAAGGTTTACGACGCGCTTGAGGACGGCGGAATTTCCCTGACCGGAGAAATGTCAAACTCCGAAATGGATAAGATCGAGAATGAGGTCGAAAATTTCGGTGTCGGTGAGAATATGGAGCGCATCCTGGAGCAGGAGGGGCTTACTATCGACGACCCGGTGCGTATGTACCTCAAGGAGATCGGACGTGTTCCGCTGCTTGACTCGGAAAGCGAGCTTGAGCTTGCCAAGGTCATGACCGATGAGACAAAATCCGCCGAGGAAAGACAGGCGGCACAGGACAAGCTGGTCGTTGCCAACCTTCGTCTTGTTGTCAGCATTGCAAAAAGATATGTCGGCAAGGGAATGTTCTTCCTCGATCTGATCCAGGAGGGAAATCTCGGTCTGATGAAGGCGGTCGAAAAGTTTGATTACACCAAGGGATACAAGTTTTCGACATATGCAACCTGGTGGATACGCCAGGCAATTAACCGCGCGATCGCAGATCAGGCGCGCACCATCAGAATACCTGTGCATATGGTTGAAACGATCCATAAGGTCAATCGCTACCAGCGTCAGATGCTTCAGGAGCTGGGACGTGAGGCGACCGCAGATGAGATCGGAGAAAAGATGGGCATGAGCGCCGAAAAGGTGCGCGAGATTATGAAGATCGCACAGGAGCCGGTATCTCTTGAAACGCCTATCGGCGAGGAAGAGGATACTCATCTGGGCGATTTCATACCCGACGATGAAACTCCCGCTCCGGCAGACGCCGCGTCTCAGACCATTCTGCGCGAGGTGCTTGACCGCGAGCTTCACACGCTTACACCGCGTGAGGAGCATGTGATAAAGCTGCGCTTCGGTCTTTACGACGGAAGATGCCGCACGCTGGAAGAGGTCGGCAAGGAATTTGACATTACACGTGAGCGTATTCGTCAGATCGAGGCTAAGGCGCTGAGAAAGCTGCGTCATCCCAGCCGTGCAAGACACCTTCGTGGATTTATTGACTGATTTTATTACGTGTGATGCTTTTTGGAAACGACAAATCATACAATTTGTGTCGAAAAAGTTAAAAATATTGTCGTTCGGTAAATAAAATGTCTGCGTCTCAAACGGATGAGGGAACTATTTCTTTTTTTGCTTATTGCACAAAAATCAATAGTAAAAAGTGTTGGATCAAACAAAAAAATCGTTGGATTGCTTAAATCGCTTGTTGTTCATTAGTGTATTATGCACAAGAAAATCCAACATCTAATGTTCTGTCCGACCCGCGAAGCATATAATTTACAAATGCTGCCGATAAATCAACTTGACAGTATTCATTTTTTGGTGTAAAATATAATACAAACAGTGCGCGCAGCGGAGCGCGCCCCTTCAAGGAGGACCCGCAATTATGAATAAAAGACTGATAAGTCTGTTTTTGTGCTTTCTGATGTTGATAAGCGTATCGGCAACCGGCTGTTCCGTTTTTGGCGGTGGTGCCGAAACCACTGCGGAGAGTGGTGTTACCGTTGACCCGGATTCCGGTTCGGCTATTACACTGACTATGTACATACCCTGCGAAAAGCCCGTGGCGGAAGAAGACCGTCTGCTGGTTGAAGAAGCTATCAACAAAATAACCAAGTCCAAATTCAAGACCCAGATAAATCTTTACCTGCCCACAGTTGATGAGTATTATGAGACTATCGAGGGCATTATGCAGGCGCGCGCATATGAGCAGGAGCAGGAGGAGCTTGCAAAGTCGGAGCTTAAAAAGGCTATCCGTGCCGCTAAGGCAGAGGGTGTTGACTCCGAGGTCGCTATCTCCAAATTCTACGACGAGCATCCGGAATGGGTTAAGTATCAAGAGACCACGGCTGATCCCGACGCCGAGGAGACCGCTCCCGAGACCCGGCTCAACGAGCTCGGTATGCCTGAAATAAAGTATCCTGATGAGCGCGAAAATCAGCTTGACATCATCTGGCTCAGCGGTTACGATAAGCTTATTGAATATATTGAAGCCGATCAGCTTCAGCGTCTTGACGAAGAACTCTCCAGCTCTTCCAAAAAGCTCAAACAGTATATTTACACCGGCGCTCTTGACGCGGTCAAGACAGCGGGCAGCGGGACGTATGCGATCCCCAATAACACCGTTATCGGTGAGTACACATACCTCCTGCTCAACAAGAGCCTTGTGGATAAGTATAAGTATTCTCCCTCGGATCTTACCAGCGTGGTGAAATGTGCCGACTTCCTTGCTGATGTCAGCAAGTATGAGCCGGATGTGCTCCCTGTCGTCGGCGAGCTTCCTGTAACGCTGACCAAGTACTGGAGCATTGACCCTGATACCCTTGAGGTCGATCATGACAAGTTCAATGTAATCGGTCACGGTATCAGCGATATGGCTACTCTCGGTTCAATGTTTAACTTTACTGGTCTGTTCGGCACAAATGCTGAGCTTGCAAACACGAGCGATTATGCCAAACAGCTTATAGCTATCCGCACTTATAAGGATCTCGGCTATATAACCGAGGATACCTCTACGACCAAGGAATATGCTATGCGTGTGGTCAAGGGTGGCGGAGAGCTGGTTGAGGTTTATGGCGACGACTTCTATATGAATGTCATCGAGTCTCCACGCGCCGGATACGAGGATATATTCGGCAATATGCTGGGCGTTTCCACTTACACCAGAAGCCTTAAGCGCAGCATGGAGATCATCACATACCTGAATACCAACTCCGACCTGCGCAATATCCTTCAGTACGGTGTCGAGGATGTCCACTATGAACTGGACGAGGACGGTCTGCTTCACAGACTCAACGACAGATATATGATGGATATTAACAAGACAGGTAATGTGTTCATGGCGTATCCCGAAGAGGGAATGCCCAAAAACGTCTGGGATTACGGAAAATCTCAGAACACAGACGCCAAGACTCTTATGACTCTCGGTCTGCGCTTCAAAGAGGACGACTTCACAAGCTCGGACGATGAGAATGCATTAGAAAAGCTGAGATCTGCCATCAGGGCTGTCAACGAATATTCCGCAGAGGTCGAGCAGAAGCTCATGAATGCTCAGTCTGTTGAGGAGCTTGAGGCTGTTATGCGCGATGTCGCGTCGAAGTTCGGTACAGATCCTAACATCAAGGCGATCACCAACAGCTCCGCTCAGAATCCGACTCCCAGCTCAGTCTACTACGATTGGCTCAAGAGCAACGGATTCCTTGACGAAGACTGATATACTCTAACAAAACGGGCTGCCGCAATGACGAGACCCCATAAAGAAGGTTTCAAAAACAAGTGGTAAAGACAATCGATACAGTATATCGCAAATAATAATTTGAATGGAGATACTGTAATGAAAACATTGTATGAAACACTTGGTGGAACCTATCGTGAAGAAAACGGGCGTCTTATACCGGAAATGAAACTGCCCGAACAAACCAATTATCAAATTGGCAAGTACGGGCAGTTTTATCTTGACTATATTAAGAATCACCGTTGCGGAAGATATACCACTCTGCTGACCGAAGGCATATTGAACGCTCAGTTGCACGAGATCGACCTTGACGCAAATGAGATGCTTGATACCATCATCCCCCGCCTTGCTGCCGAAAGAGGTGTTGACGAGAATTTGAAAGCTCGCGATATGCTCCGTTGGGTTGCCGAGATGAACAATATTAAGGCAGTTGCGGAAGAAATCGTCCTGCAGGAGGTGGTCTATCAATGAGGTCGATCATCAATGAACTATGGCACGGAAATATCATACCGCAAGAAGATAGCCGAACCAACACGAAGGAAATGAAGGAACTCATCAGTTATATAGCAAGGCATGATGAGGATTTAGAAAAGCTATTAACCGACGAACAAAAAGTCATCTTTGAAAAGTACCAAGATTGTTGGAACGAGTATGTGAGTCTTGCAGAAGCAGCTATATTTGAGTATGCCTTCAAACTTGGAGCAAAACTAATGCTTGCTGTTGTAAGTGAAAAAGAAAACTAAAAACATAGCCGTGTGGACAAAATGTCCACACGGCTATTTCCATAAATGTGTGTAATAAATGTTAATATATTAACCGATGAATTCCAGATTCATCTTCAAAAGAGGCATACTGCCGGAACCGCCCTTCTTCAATCGAAACATTGAGGTTGTATGTGTTTCGAAGATTTTCTGCCGTAAGCACTTCAGCGGTTTTGCCAAAGATTTGATGCGACCCGGACATCATCAATACCATTCCTCCAAGCTCTATTGATTGTCCCGGATTATGAGTTGTTGTGATTACGGTATATCCTCTTTGCGAAAGTCCTGTAATTTGATTTAGGACAATCAATTGATTTTTAATGTCAAGATTAGAAGTAGGTTCATCAAAAACTATAACCTTCGGATTTTGAAGTATTGCACGTACTATTTTTACAATTTGCAATTCACCGGATGATAGTTCAAAGATAGCTCGATTAAGCAAATCTACATGACCTAATTCATCCAAGACAGAACATGCTTTTTCATATTCGTTTTTTCTCGGCGCTTTGAGAGCTGTAAGTTTATTAGCAAATCCTGTGACGAGAAAGTCTGCAACGCATAAGTTTTGATAACAGGGATTGTTTGAGGCTACAACAGCAATTGATTTTGATAATTCACTTATGGATAATTGTCGAACATCCTTCGAATCAACAAGTATGGTTCCGCTGTAGTTTTTTATCTCAGACGTTAAGCATTTGATAAATGTTGTTTTGCCTACACCATTTTTGCCTAAAATCGAAAGAATAGATCCACGCTCGATGGAAAACGACAAATCATCAAGTATCAAAGGGAGATTGTTCTTATATCTAAATGATAAATTCTTGACTTGAATCATTTGCTTTCCACCTCACTATGTTTAGCGTTTATGAACCAGCATACAACAAACAACGGCAATCCAAGCAAACCGGATAAAATACTTACTGGCAGTTCTGCAGCGGAAATCAAACGATTAAGAACATCTACCAAAAGCAAAAAGGAGCTTCCCATTAAAAACGAGAGTGGCATTGTATAGCGATTGTTTGTCCCAATTAACAGTCGTACCAATTGAGGAATAACAAGACCAACCCATCCTATGGATCCCGAAATAGAAACGGCCGAAGCAACCAAAACAGTTGCACATGCAAGAAAAATAATTCTATTACGAGCGAGGTTAAAGCCCATGCTTTTTGCTTCGCTATCAACGAAGCAGAAATAGTTAAGATCCCAGCTCTTTGCGAAGAGTATAACGGTACAGACAATCACAGGCACAGCAATAAATCCTAACTGATCCAGCGTTATTGAAGAAATATCTCCCATCGTCCAGAAAACGATTGCTTGTAAATGCACTTCCGGATTCGCCATATATTTAATAAGAGCAAGCACAGACGACATGGCTCCTCCGATTAATATGCCGGACAAAATCAAAGAAAGCGTCTTATCAAGCTTTATTCGTGAAGATAGCAAAAATATCAGACAAATATTCAACACACCAAGAGCGAATGCCAAAAACTGAATATGAAGGGTACTCCATCCTAATACGATGCCAAGAGCAGCGCCAACGCAAGAACTTGTGCTCACACCCAAGATGTCTTGCGAAACCAATGTGTTTCGGAAAATACATTGATAGGTGAGTCCGGCAATTGCCAATATTCCGCCAATTACAATCGATGCTACAGTTCTTGGAACACGAATATTCAAAATGATTTTTCTGATGTTTTCAGCTTCTACGCCGCTATTGATGCCCACAACACTTTTAACAGTATCAAAGAATGACATTCCGTATTGACCTATAAACAAGGACACAACGGCAAGAAAAACAGTAATGATTAATAAAGCGAAAATCCAAAGTTGGCTTTTCTTTTTGCCTTGATAAAGATTTTCAATTTGTAATTTCTTTTTCTCCACTTGGCGTCAACCCCTCTAAAATATACTGAGCTTGCTGCTCTGTCAATGTAATTCCGGTAAATTCCTTGTAAAAATCGATGGTTTCCTTTACAAGATCATATTCGAAGTACTCAGGATAAACAACAGCACTTGTCCATGTAATCATTAGGGCAATCTCTATTCCGTATCTGTTCCAAGCAGAAATACCCATTGGAACCTTGAATACATGCCCGTTTTTTACAGCAGTGTTGTTAGACCATTCAGATGTTACCATCAATTCGTCGTAGAGGACATGCTGATATTTTCCACCAATTATGATATTTTGAGGATTCACCGATAAGATTGCTTCGCTATCAACCTTATTAGCAGGGGATTCTATCAGTGAATCTGTTGCAAATATGGTATGGGAAAGTTGAGCGCAGGCAGAATTTGTAGAACCCTTTCCAGCAGTTTTATATAGCCCTTTATTAGAAACACCGTTTATATAATAGAGGGTTTCTTTTTCAAGTACCTTATCTTTGAGAGTGTTTTCGACCAATGCAATGTTTCCGTCGAGATAGGCAATATATTTATTACACTTTTCTACAGCATCTCCACCCAAAATATCCCCTAACATTTTAATGGTTGCCTTCATATCCTCCAAAGACCAATATGAAAAAGTGACTGCCGTAACACCCTTGCTTCTCAAATCGCGAGCTTGCTCTGCTTCTTGAACAAGAACAATGTCAGCATTTGCTCTCAAAAGAATTTCAGCACTTGCTTCTTGGTCAAATTTTTCAATTTCGTTGGTTCTCGGATACATTTCAGCCATCCATGGAGATTCGATAGCATCTACATTAATACCGACAAGATAATCACCAAATCCAAGCCCAACCATAACTTGGCATCCGTATGTAACAAGATTGATTACTGTATCTACTTTGGCAGGAATGATAACCTCGTCTCCAGCGGCATCTATAATTTTCTTGGTTTCTTTATCCGTTGAACCTTGATTGCTATTGCAAGCAGTCAAACTGATGATCATAAGCATAGCAATAACTAAAGACAAAATTCGTTTCATAATTTTATTCTCCTTTTAATTTGAAATTAGGCTTTCTCCAACTAAATAGATATTCGGGCGGAGAAAAGGGTAACTTATAAAAGCTATCACTGATATCCTCGTTGTCATGGATGTGACAGATAATATTGACAAGCATTTCTATATCTTCTGCTTTGTGATAATGAGTTCCGGTTCTAAAATACCAATAGATATTAGGACCTGCGCCTAAAAACTCGTAGACTTCTTTAGCAGCTTCAGTAGTCATCCAAGAGCCTATAGGATTTGCCCATATATCGCCAGCCGCTTCGGATACGAATAAAATTCGCGGAGCAACTAACGCTTTCAGAAAATGTGTATCAAAGGGCAATTCATTTTCGCGTCCGATATAGTTCTTCATTGTTGGACCGATCCAAAAATCAGTTTCCTTACATATGTCCTTTAAGGTTTCGCTTCTCCAAGGCAAAAGGTCGGGATAGTCTCCTACCATTTCTATTCGATAACATCCTCCACCGACAAGGCAAGCTTCGTTTGGATTAACGATAGCAATTCTTTCATCAACTGCTCCTGCAAGCATCGTTGCTTTACCACCTCTTGAATGTCCGGTGGCTACGATGCATGAGCAATCAATTTGCGGAAGATTGAGTTTTATTACAGCGTCAACACAACGTGAATACCCCCAAGCCCAAGCACCCAATGCACCGAAAGTGTATTCAGGATAGATATCGTATAGTGCACCAGCGCGACCTCGTTCTTCCTTAAGATCATGTGCAAGTTCTGTTCTATCAAACAAAAGCCAACCGATATCTCTGGAAACTGCGGCATTTATGAAATCTTCTTTCATAAAATAACCTGCGCACATATCTCCATCAATGATTATGGGACGACTCTCGCCCTTTGGCATAATAAGTTTTACTACAAAAGAGATTTGTTTTTCTTTTGTACCAGCATGAATTTTATATGATCGATGTTCTTTACCACAATTCAGTTGTTCAACCCAAAATATTTCGGGGGCTGGTGGTAATGTTCCAAATTGCACATCTATTGTCGTTTTTGCGATTTCTCGCTTCCGGCGTTCCCACTCGTCTATTGATGAAACGTAGTTTCCATTATCAAACATGAATGGATTGGGAAGCTCACCGATGGCTTTATACTCGGTTATTTTTAGGAGGTGTTCATTTAGCAGATTATCTTTCATCTTTTTCCCCTCCATCGGATAAAGTTGAAAGTGTTTTAAGAAGTTCTCTCAATTCCTCTATCTTTTTGCTTTCGTTTTCTATCTCCGACTCCAAATGACGGATAGTTTTTCTTTTGTTTGAAACAGAGCTTGAAAGTGCTTCAATTTCTGTAGATACAAATTCGCATATGTCATTTGCAGAAATATGGGCATTTTTTATGTTTTCCTCGGCAGACAGTTTATGTGCGACAATGCCTCCGATTAAGGCGGTAGACAAAGCAGCCGTTCCCAAAAGAAAGGCGGTTGTAGTTCCAGCATACTTAGGTGTTGATTTTACAAATTCTCTCAAAGCACTTTCGCAAATAATATTTCCACCCTTACGAGAATCCTGTTGTGCGACCAATTTACCAGATCTAATCCAGCGTCGAACGGTCTCGGGATTGGTTTTTAACAGGTCAGCTACTTGTTTAACATTATAGCTATTCATATAACCCTCCTACTCATTTGCGTTTATTGTATCACAAAATGTAGTAAAAGTCAATATATGTAGCAATAAAGTTGCAACAACCAATGATTATGGTTGTTGCAACGTAAGATTTCAAACCGAAAAATTGAATTCACATATTATATGTATTGTTTCAACCATTCAGGCATATTAGGATCATCGATAGCCCAAGACTCTACAACCTCTTCATCCTCATTCCAGTTGCTTTCGTCGCCATCGAATACCTTTTGACGGTGGCATTTATATTTTACTACATCTCCACCTTCAAGGCGATACTCATTCCAGTAGTAATTTTGTTTGCCGTAGCCTTTCCATTCACTTGTAGTGTAAATTGTCATACTTTATACCTCCGTTATTATACCATGTTAAAATTTCAGCAGGTCAATCTTGCCACTGTGAACTTTTTTGTGGCAATCATGGCACAAAGCTACTATGTTATCCGCTGTTGCTGCTCCAGAATATTGATGATCAAAAACGTGATGTCCTTGCACTTTCTTCTTTGTGCCACACACTTGACACGTTTCATTGTCTCTTGCACGACCAGCCTTTTGCGCATTGATATGCGCCGATGAACGCTTTTTCATTGCTTAACCTCCAATCTTTTTCCGGATGCCACTTTGAATTAACGATCCCACGTTTGTTTTTTGACCGGTTGCTATTGTTCCCCTGCCATTGGGAGCATATTTTGCTTTTGCTTTCATAATATCTTTGGATATTTGAGCAGCTTGATTTTGTGTGAGATCCGATATAACCGCTACTACCGCTCTATCTTTTTTTCCTGCCATTATTATTCTTCCTCCTTAAAAATTTGTAATTGTAATACCGTTGTCTATTACCGTTTCAATTGTATTTTCACCATAACCGATAGTTAAGATGTTTTTTGTGTCTAACCAAACTCCCGACTCTTGACGGATTAACGGTAGGATATCTACCTCACCGCTAACTCTTTCAATGGCAACAAACTCACTTGTTACATTAAGTACCTTGTCGCCTGATTTCATAACATTGATTTTCATACTCATCTTACCTCCTTTGATTTAATCACCCTCTATTGAAGGCGGATTTGCAATTGCGGCCGCTACAGCAATAATGGCTATGATAATCTCATCGAAAATTCCGGGGACAAATATGAGACATAATAAAAACACAACCAAGAAGAGTGCCGCCCCAACCAACCATTTGATTAATCCAATGATACTACTCAATAATTTCATAAATTTTCTCCTTCATATTTCAATTTGTTTTCCTGGTGACATTAGTATATCATTATTGTTTGTCTAAAAGGCATCTTTGAAAGTGACAATTATGCGCGCTTAAATCCAAGACCGAGCATCATAGCAAATCCGAGAACACAAGCGGCGGCACCGGCAGCAATATAATCAAAGCCGATATTTTTCTTCTCTTTCTGTGCCAACTTTTCACGGACAATCTTGGGATCAATCACCTTAGACTTGCGCTCCTCAGGATTCGCTGACTTTGCCTCCGCGGTACTTTCGGGTTCACCCTGAAGAACCACCATTGCCTCGGCAAGACTACGACGAACATCATCATAGTTGAGTTCTGTTTCAAAGCGCTTTACGTTAGATTCCATTTCGGAAAAGATCTTATCAAGCTGATCAAGCTGATCATGCTTGTAGTAAGCACAACCGAGGTAGTTCTCAATTTTCCGATTCAGACCCGTGCGGAAGCAATGCTTTTCCTTACGGTATCTATCATCAATTTTGATGTACTGTCCCTTGGGTGCAGAAAATACGATGTAACTGTCAACGTATACGGGGATATCCAAACCAGTAGAAGCAACGGCTTTTTCAAGTGCGTTCTTCAAGAGTTTGCGCTTGATTGCCATTTTTTCACCAAGAGGGATCTTATCATAGCACTCATCACTTGCAAATACCATTCTACCGTCTTCGGTAAGTGTAAGATCGGACTTAACCTTCTTAACCTCCAAAATGATCACGCCGGAATCCGTCAAAACAATAGCATCAAGCTCCGTTTCATCCTGCCCGTCGGTAATGTAAACATTGCGATACACCTTGGTGTTAGGTCTGTTTAAATATTCCAAGGTTTTGGAAACAAGACTTTCACCCTTGGCACCAGACATAGTAATTGCCAATTCCTTAGAAAGCTTTTTCATTGTGATGATACCGTTATGTACCGCAGGATGATTGCGAACATCATTTTTACGTGCGGTGGATTCCATGAGAAACAGCGCTTCATCGATGCGCATTTGCTCGTGGTAAGCATCTCCCGCTACCATTTTGCAAACAACATTTTGAAATCCAAGAAGCTCGGATACATACTCGTTGAAGGTAACTTCCTTCGACATCAATACGTTGCTGCTCTCCATTTCTCTGATAAAATCTTCTGCTCTTTTCATTGTGATTCTCCTTTGTTTTAAATGATTTTTAATGTATTTTCCTTTTGTGCCTTAATTATAACAAATATCCGTTCAAGTGTGGTCTCTTTGAAAGTGACATTTGCTATCATCAAAAAATGCACCCACAAGGACTTACCTTGTGAGTGCATTATAACAAATATTAAATTAACTTTGGTATCTTTGAAAGTGACAATTATTTTGCGCCGAGCCACGAAATACCGAGCTCATACATTTTTTCGTTGATATTGAAAATATCGTAATTGCCGTGGGCAATGGCGTCCTCAATAATTCTATCGAACTCAAAGTTTCTTGAAAGAACATAGCCTGCTGAAGAAAGCAATTCGTTGGTCTGTTCCACGTTAAGTTCCAATGCAATTGCAAAAGCGCAAATGTTTTGCTTGGAAGGGAGATAATTGGGTACGCATTTGATTTTTGACATCATCTGACGAGGAAGTTGTGCCTTTTTATAAACCTCGGCATCACCAAGTCCGCTTGCATCAATAAAACCAAACAAGACCTCGCTAAAGGATTTCGCCGGCTTAATAATATCACTTTCCTTGGAAATTTGGATATTACAGCCCTTGCCGTTGTACTCAATCGCTTTCTTTACCTTTGTGCCGTAGGTTCCGTTGGAATAGGATTTACATTCGTAATCACCGACAACCAAGATGTCCGTTGTTTTCTTGACACTTGTCTCAATGATACCACCTTGTTCAATGATATACTGCTCAACGGCAGATTTTTGACCAAAGGCAAAATTACCACTGAGGCAAATGCGCTTACCCTTGAGAGACATTACATCCTTGCGCAAGGACTCAACGGGATCTAAAAGATTGCTAATTTCGTTCTTGATAGAAAGCGCTTCGGCGGGAGTTAACACCCCGTCAGCCAAAACGACTTTGATCTCACTATATAATTTATCAAACGGGAAATGACCGGAGAGATAATTGTTTTCGTACAACCAAGCACGGAGATTTTGACATTCTTCATCCGTAATTTCTTCGTCGGTGATAATGCCCTTGATAATACCATTCAAAATCTGTGTAGCAAGAGTAATCGTAGATGTAGAAACGATATCGAGGTGTCTTCTAATCTCCAGCTGAAGCGTATTTACTTCGTCAAGAGTGATGACATCATCTGCCAAAATATTATCGATGACAGAAATGATGGTAGATACATCCGCGTGAGATGTATAGGGAGCGAATGTTCCTCTCCACGATTTAATATATTCCTTCTCATCCTCCGATATTTCGGAGTCCAATGTGAATCCTCTGATCATACCGTATAGGGCATGAATATCCTTTTTGAGCGAAGCATTGGATATGTAAGCGATAAAGTCTGCGTTATCGTTCGGAATATATCTTTGAATTTCGCTTTCGATGTTAATTTTCGAATAGTCAACCAACTTGTCCAAAAGATCGGAGCAGGCACAAGCATCGTAAAAAGCGTTGTGCTTTTCTGCAATTGTGATGCCAAAGAAATTACACAAAGTGCCGAGCGCGTAATCGGAAACGGCAAAGGAAGGAACAAGCTCCTTCGCAAGCTGATAGGTGCAAATGTAATAGATTTCAGGGACTTCAATACCGTATCTCACTAAATTCTTGTGCAGAGCATCCAAGTCGGCAGAAGCAACGTTGTGCCCAATGATAACCGCATTCGTAAAATACTGTTCGATATCGTCCCAAATGTTATTTAACGAGGGAGCGCCCTTAACAGTATCGCTCGTGATACCGTGGATGCGAACACAGTTATCGTCAAATCCATCTTCGGGATTTACAAAAAGATCCAATTTATCGACCTCTGCGTTAGGATTATCTAAATCTCTGCTCAAAATACCGATTTGACATATCGATTTGTTTCGAACGTTGGCATATTCAACGTCAAAAAATGTTACTTTCATATCTGCCCCCTGTTTGTCCAATGGCGTTATTGATATTATATCATATTTTTATGAATTTTTCAAGCACAAATGAAACAAATATTTTCACTAATCTCTTGACAACTAAAAAATAATGTGATATAATAGCTCTACATACTGAAACATTTTGTTTCTCGGAGGCGTTATGCGAAGACAAGACGAATTGAAAAAGAGTGTGATACTTGATTTCATCGACGAGTATTACAACGAATATAACGAGATTCCCGCAGTAAGAACTATCGCAGAGGGTACGGGAATTGCTTTGGCAACGGTTCACCGTTATCTGCTCTCACTCAAAGAAAGCGGTGAGCTTGAATACAACGGTCGCAAGTCGATCTCTACCAAGCGCATTGGTTTGGAATCGCGCCACGCTTCTGCGCCCGTTCTCGGTTACGTCCGTTGCGGCGAAGGCGAAGAAGAAGCCGAGGAAGTCATTGAGTATATCCGTCTCCCCGAAAGTTTAGTCGGAACGGGAGAGTTTTTCGTGCTGATCGCAAAGGGTGACTCAATGATTGACGCGGGTGTAAACGAAGGCGACTACGTTGTTGTCCGCAAGCAAAACACCGCAAGCGACGGAGATTATGTTGTGGCTCTCTATGAAGGTCTGAACAATCTCAAGGAGCTTGTTATTGATAACGGCAGATACATTCTCCGTTCTTGCAACGAGGATAAAGAAACCTATCCCGACATATATCCGCGAGATCTAAAGATACAAGGAGTTGCGGTCTGCGTGATGCACCGCTTGAAGAAAAGGAGGTAGTCGATGCCCCAAAAGAAATACGATCTCCGAAACCAATTTGAAAAATCTGCGCGTCGATATAGCAACGAGGAAGAACGCTCGACGCGGATTCAAGCTGTTATTGATGCTCATCACAAGCAATCGGAAATGCCGAAGAAATATAAGCTTCCAACGTTTGATTGCCCCGCTTGTCACGCGAAGAATATTATGTTCGCAGGGGATGCAGTTACGAAAAACGAAACGATTTTAACGCTGCTTGAAGAAAATGGAGTTGCGGACTACGTTATTGTTTGCCCTAAGTGTAAGCAATACATCGGTGTCCGTCGCCACGTTGGAACACAAGTTATTCGTCGTTCCTTCCGTACCATCGGCGGCACTCCGTTTGAGTACGTGTATGTGTTCAATCATAGAATTACCCGAACATATCAAGACGGTGAAATCCCTATGGGCACTTGCATCTTCTATGGTGAGATCAATAACGATATTGGAGAAGCGCAAGAAGAACATCCGTCTGTGCAAAGTATTTGGCTGCCAAGTCACCAATATTCGAAATCAAGCAACACTCCATAATACATATCGTTTTTCTAAATCTACAATTAAATAACACATATTTTTAGTGATCCATCCTCCCATCTGTGAATATGGGAACACAAGGGTAGGTATCAGTTACATATCATCACACGCATAATTGGATTTAATTCCTGTTATGTTTTGTTGTGGCGGTTTGTAAAGGATACCTGCCCTTTTTTGCGCTTTCAATATCGAAATTTATCGAAGGAAAGGAGAATGAAAATGAAATTCACTTCAAAACGATACGGACTTGTAGTCCGTCTACTTTTCTTGACAAGCACTGCATTTGTGGACACAAAATGCGAATGTGGGGAGAACCCCAGACCCCCGTACTGAAAAAATCATAATAAAAATTTATAGCAAAGGAGTAAAAGCAAAATGAAACTGACAGAGAAAAAAGAAAAAGGCGGGCGCAAGCGCACCCATCTCGTTAAAGTCTATCTGAGTGACGATGAGTATGAAAAGCTATGCAAGGATGCGGCGATTTTTAAACGAGACAAGAGCAAATATCTGCGGTTGCTCATTGATTGGATCGAGCCTGTCGCGCCGCCCTCGGTGGAAGTGAAAGAGTTTACGCGCGAACTTCGTCGCTTGGGCGTGAGCATGAATCAGATCGCGGCGCGGGCAAACGCGCTCGGCTTTGTTGATGACCTTGAATACCGCCGCAATGCCGACGCGGTGATGAAGGTGCTTGGCGCGATCCAACAAGAGTACGCGAAGAAAGGAGTGAAGCTGATTGGCAACCACTAAGATTTGGAATGTGAAAGCGCACGTCAGTAAACTGCTCGCTTACGTTGCTAATAAAAACAAAACCACAATGGAAATTGAAAATGGGTTCGACGATGAAGAAATGCGGCTCGCCGCCGAAATGCTTGGGCTTTCGCCCGATCATTTTGCTACGGAGGAAAAGGAATTCGTCACGGGAATTAACTGCACCTCCGAGAACGCCAACGAGGTTATGCTGACACTCTTGGAAGGCACATCGCATTCCGAGATTCAAGCCTATCACGGAATCCAATCCTTCAAGCCCGGTGAGGTAACACCCGACGTCGCTCACGCCATCGGTGTTCAGCTCGCCAACCAACTGTGGGGCGAAGACTTTCCAATTATCGTTGCCACCCATATCGATAGAGGACACGTGCACAATCATTTCTGCATATCGGCTTCGGGATTTTCGGGGAGGCGGTATCACGATTGCAACGCTACTTACAAGCTGATGCGCGACACCTCGGATAGACTTTGCAGGGAGTACGGATTATCGGTCATAGAAAATCCGAAGCAGCAAAGCTCCAAACACATCGCAGAGGTTCACGCCAAAAAGAAAGGCATCCCGACGATGCGCGATCAGATACGTGCTGATATCGACGCAGTAGCAAAGCAAGAATTTATCATCAAGAACTTTTACAACCGTATGCGAAGCCTTGGCTATACGATTGAGCAGCGCGGAGACTTTCTCCGCATCAAGCCATACGGCTACGACAAATTCTTTCGCTCAGACAAACTCGGGGCGGGATACACAGAGGTAGATATTGAAGCGAGAATAAGGAACAACGCGAGGGCGCATCAATGGACGCCGATCAAGTATTACGAGCCAACCTTACGCGAGAAACCGAGAGGTCTTTACGCACTCTATCTCCATTACTGTTATCTTCTTGGTCTGATACCCAAGGTGCTCCCCAAGAATCCCGAAGCCTATGCCGCCATAAAGGAGGACGTGCGCCGCGCCCGTATGTACTCGGAGCAGGCTAAGTTTCTCGGCAAGTATTTCCTTGACACGAAAGATGACCTCATACAACACGCGCTTAAGGTTCGTGCGCAAATGGATGTGCTTTATAAGGAGCGGCAGAAGCTCCGCAACAAAATGCGGTGGATGAAAGATCCCACCGAGATGCAACTGATACGTGAACAGATTTTTGCTATCTCGGACAAGCTTAAGCCGCTTCGCAAGGAGTACGCCATGTGCAAGGATATTTACGACCGTAGTGATGATATTGAAAAGACGGTAGAGTGCGTTGAGTTTCCACAGCTCGTCGAACAGGAAAGGCAGAAATCCGCACTCAAAAAGAACGGACGCGAGGAGAGATAAAGATACGGTCTTGACCGTATAAAATTGCTACCGCCATTAAAATCAGTTTTACGGTCTTGACCGAGTAAAAACATCTTTTTTCCGTTTCTGACACCCCAAATCGTATCCCAGATCGAAAATGCACTTTCTATTGAAAAATCCGCATTTTCCTACGCTCTTGAACGAGCCTTTTCGACCGAAAAACGCCTTACTTCAAAAAACAACTCAAATTAGGAGGGCTTTATGATTACAAACAAGAAAAAGAATGAAAAAACAACCGAGATCTATTTTGATGAAACACCCGCAGCCGTCGTGATACGAACACACAACACCGCTTTGAAGAAGCGGCTCCTTGCCTTTGCCGCGAAGTTTCCCAACCTCTGCCGGTTGACCGACGATGACGAGCTTGGATACCTTTCCTTTGAGATCGATAAGGACAGATTCTCCATCCGCCTCACCGCGCCGTACACAGAGGAACGCCGACAGTTAGCAAGAGCCAAAATGATCGAGATTAACAATAAGGAGGAAATAGTATGAAGTCTGACAAAGATAAATATATCGAAGAACGATATGCCGAGTACCAAAAGAAGTGGGCAGAAAATCCGCCCCCACCTCACGTACCCATAGTCGATACCGAGCGTGAGAAAGTTCCCGTGCATTACAACGTTCCCGCATCCGCCTTTGACTTTGAGGAAAAAGAAGGTCATACGACCTATGAGGTTTGCGGGCACTTTAACCCTAACGCGCGAGAAAACCTTCTTCAGAAAATTTGGCGAATGATGAAAGAAGAAAGTTTACAATAAAACTTTCGCTTTAGCGTTGTAAAGTGTTGAAATGTTTTTCGATTTGTGTTATAATATAGACAAGCGATAATACTGTATCGGTTGTCGGAAAGGAGAAAGTTTGAACAGACAGCTGAAAGAAAACAGGATAACGGCTCTCTACTGCCGTCTATCCCAAGACGATGGGCGCGAGGGAGAGAGCAATAGTATCGTCAACCAAGTGGTAATATGTAAAGGGTGGTTTCTCCACCCTAATACATATGACTGCGGCTCATTTGTGGTGAATCGAAAAGCAGTTGTAAGAAAGGAGCAGAAAAAGCCTTATAACCGCTACAAATTCAACGCAGAAAGGAGCTGTTGTTTATGAAATCTCTATTTGAGGAAATGGGCGGTACATATCGTCAAGTGGGCGATTATTTCATTCCCAACCTTGTCTTGCCAGATGACGGCAATTATCAGATCGGTAAATACGGGCGTATGCGCCGTATCTATCTGAAAGAACACCGTAAAATCCTCTACACCAATTATGTTATGGAGGGTACGCTGTTCAAGCATCTGTCCGAGATCGACCAAGCCTGCAACGAGCGCATAGAAAACATCGTTTCCACTATGGCAAAGCAGGAGGGCGTGACCGAAGCACTCAAAGCGGCTGACCAAATGGAATGGGTACGTCGCATGAACAGCATCCGCAACCGTGCGGAGGAAATCATCTTGACCGAACTTGTATATGCTTAATCGAATGCCCGCTATCGGCTATATGGCTGATAACGGGCATTATCTTTTTCTGTCACCTTATCTGTAACCCGATCTGTCACCTTGCAGGGTGACAGAAAACAGCGTTATTTTTTCGGCATCGCAAACTTGTATTTTCCCTTGCCTTGACCGCTGACAGGCTCAATCAATTCTGCTTCTTTCAGCTTGTTTAGTAGATTGCCTGCGGCAGTAATGGAAACAGCTATAATCTCCATAATATCATTACGCCCGAACACACCATCAAAACCCATATGTGCAAACAGTTTTTTTGCGTTTTCCTTTGTGTTCTTGTTTGCGTTCAAACTGTCAATCGCAGCTTCAATTAAAAGGTTTTCAGAAGCAATTAACACATTTTCTCCGTCAACTGCAACCTTTTCCGGGTCAATTAACACCTTTTCAATCGGAATATTGTAATTCAGATTGTAGAGCGTAGCAAAAAACGATGTGGGTGTTGATCTAAACATCGGCTCGACTTCGGGACGGTAATTGACAGCATGGCGGTAATCTGCCTTGATTTTCTTGAAACCGCTGCCACGACGTTCCATAAAGTGCATACGGCTGAAAATATCAGCAATCACAGGATTACGGCGTTTGGATGCAACATTGTCCGTATCAAGTTCCTGCACGATAGAGCCATCAAACATTCCACCGGGGGAATATACTTCCATTCGGTCATCGAAAATATCAATGTGTACCTCGCTGCCGATTTCCATATAGTCACGATGAATCAGCGCATTGACAATGACCTCATGCACTGCTTGTTCGGGGTATTCGGGCATCTCCACCCGACCATTTCCTGTCTTTTTCCAACGTTTCTTGGTATTGTTTTTCACGAACTCGGTGCCGTTCTGCAACAGAGATACCAGTGACCCACTGTATTCCTTATCGTCAAGCGCTTCCATAATACCGGAGGCTTTGTCCAAGCCGTACCAACGGGTACAGAACAGGCGGGAGTGCCGCATCGGAGATTCATCTGCCAACAACACACCTGCGTTGGTCAACATATTATTTTCATCGACAAGCTCAAAAGATACAAAATCAGAATCCGTCAACTCTGTGCCTGTTCTCATACGATAAACGGAGCGCAGTTTTGTAAAGGCAAGCGTTTCAAATGAATAACGGGTAGAGAGACTGTCAAAGGACGTATTGCTTCCACGCAAAACAAGCCGCTTCAAATCTACCGCACTTGCAGGGACACTCTCATTGCCGATGCGAACATAGGCTATCCGATTTCCGTCGCCCGTGTAGTAATAGGGAGTTTCCTGCCCGGACGGAACTCGCAATACAACGAAATCTTTACCGTCCTCTGCGTGGATCTCCAAAATCACTTGCGGAGCAGGATCCATTTTTGTTTTGATAGCTTCGCTGATCTTCTCGGATACACCTTTTGCATCATCTAAACCGACAAGAACTTCATCGTTGGAGACACCGAAAAACAATGCACCACCGATCCCGTTGGCAAATGCACTCACGCTTTTCAACCAGCTTTTGGGCTTGCGTTCTTCAAGCATTTCTTTCTTATCATATTCCGTAGCTTCGCCTATAAAATCAGATAATTTCATATCGTCAATACCTCGTTTCCTTTCCCATCATTCCTTCTTTTCCTTCGTTCTGCTCTTATACACGTTATACTTATTTTTGCACTGCGGGCTGCAGAAGATCGCACTCGGTCTGCTTGTCACAAAAGCCTGCGTACAATGTCTGCAAAGGCGCATCGGCTTTTCGCTGTCGGTCAGCATAAAGCTGAACATCATCTGTACGCCGAGCAACATGGAGTGGAAATCCCATACAATCGTAGGCTTATCAAGCAGAGCGATATGATATGTGGGAGCAATGCCGCCGAAGGATGCCATACTCTGCTGCATCATCATCCGTGTTTCATCGTTCAGATGGTCGTAATCCTCATAGTACAGCATACTTGTGGTAAAGTTAAATGCCCAATCGGTAAACTGCTGCTTCATCCACTCATAGCGTTCGGCATATTCACGCTGAAAGCTCATATTGACCGCCATCGGCTTATCGCTCATGGTCATAGCAAGCGCCATCATCACACGGTCATTCTGTATGTTCCACATAGATTCAATGCCACGCTTGACCACATCGGGCTTTTCAAAAGGAAAGAACAAATCGAGATAGTCCTATGTGGACATGGTTTCCTCTCGGATGAAATGGTTTTTCGGCAGATATACCGCCTCATATTCCATAAAGTTTGGTGTGGTCGGCAAAGCGGTCATCAAGCCAAACAGACCGTATTTTACCGCAAACTGCTGAATTGCCTTCTGTATCTCGGCATCCAGCTTCTTGCTCATACCCATCCGCCCGATATTGATGGCATCCAGGACAATCCGCTGATACTCGCTCAGCGGGTCGTAAATGCTCGGATGTGCTGTTTTTGTAGGCGTGAGGAACAGAGTGCCATCCTCTGTCGCTTTCCATTCATATTCACTATATCGCACCCAGTTGGAGCTGGTGCGTTCAAACAGGCTTTTCATCGTCAAAACCCTCCACTATATTGTAACCTGTATAATTCACAATTATATTACTATTATACTACTTTTTCGTGGCTTTTTCAATATCCACGCCATTTTCTTTCAGAAATTCTTTCTCAAGTAAGGTCAAGGGCTGCTGTGCCTGCACTTTTTCGGTAAGTGCGGCAAGCAGCATTTTCCGTATCTTTTTGAGCATCGTGTTCCGCACTTTGCGGATGTTGCGGTCTGACTGCCCACGGATAGCGGCGATCTTGACAGAACTGTACTGCCACAGAGCAGACAGGAACAAGAGGAACTTGTGATCCTCGTTCAGCTCCCGCAGGATGACAGACATATCCGCATCCGTCACAAGCTCGTGTATATCGTAAGGACAATAGAAAATGGAATCTATGAAATCGCCCTTGCGCTCCTGCCCTGTCAGTACATCGTTGAGCGTATCGGGAAAACACAAAGCGTCCTCGGATGCACCATAATCAAGGGGAACATCGTCACCGCTTCGGTACAGCTCGTGATAGCGTTCCTTGCGCTGACGGTTGGCATCGAGCCGGTCATACCACGCAACAAGGTTTTCGTAGTCTTTGAGAGTTCGGGCAGAATCCTCCAACCGCTTTAGAGCCTGTGCCCGAAGCTCACGCTTTAGGAGCTTTCGTTCGGGCTGCTCATCCCTGGTATCGTCGCCATCATCCTCTATGGGATTTTCTGCGGCATCGGCTTCTATTTCATCAATGATACGCTGTTCCTTTGCAAGTCTGCGCCGTGTCTTTTCGTATTCCTCGGCTTCCGCATCCTCGGCATCGGTATCGCTGTCAGCGAAAATATCTTTCTTCTTTCGCTTCCTTCGCTTCTTTTCGGGAGGATCATCGGCATCTTCTTCCGCATCATCCCAAAGGGCGTTTTCATCTTCGTCCTCGTCATCGACTATGTAATCGGAATCGTCCGCTTCATATTCATCTTCGTATTCGGTATCTTCATCTTCATAAAGACCGTCGTTTTCGTATCGTTTGGGATCGTCGTACACCGCCGAAAACCTCCCTTCAAAAATATTTTTCAAATTTTCTTTGATTTTCCGAAAAACCAGTTCCGCTAAACACCCCGTATTTCTCCTATTGGTGAGGGAGTAATATATTTTGTCTGCATTTGTTACCGTCATCAACGACCACTTTGAACGGCAGGCACGGTTTGAAAGTGACCCGTATCTGGAAACCCGTGAAAAGGAGGATGCTTTTCTCAAACGGATAACGGAAGTCATCGAACAGGGCTTGCGGTTTGCGCCTGTCGGTATGCCGATATTCACGCAGCCTACAGTTCCCGAAGTGGCAACCACAGAGGATGACGAGAATATTTCGACGGCATTGGACTTTGCGGATAGCTTTTAATACTGCTATTGCCCTCGTTTGGTATTACTGCGATACCAAACGGGGGCATTTTTGCTACTACGAAGATTTACAGAAAAAGCGTGATACCAAATGGACGGATATTTAGTATCTGTCTGCTACCAAACAACCCTATTTTTACTACCACAGGAGGATTTTTTATGACCACAGACGAGAAGAAATTACTGCAAGCCAAGCACAGATTGGAGGAAGCCGAGATGCGTGACCGCAACAAGGTGCGAAAAGCGAGGACACGACGGCTGATCCAGGAGGGAGCGATTTTGGAGAAAGCATTACCTCATACAACACAGATGACCTTGGAGCAGTTGGAGGATTATTTATGCAGTTTAGCACGGAAGATTTGAGACGAGGGGCGTTCGGGCAACCGAGCGTCCCGTTTCTTTTATCCCGAAGGGCGCACTTACTCACCACCCCGAAGGGGCGGTGGTATTTCCTGCGGCAACCGTGCGCTCTGCGAGGCGGATGCGGCTTCTGCGGAAGCCTTATGGACAATGCCACATCACGGCGGTGCTGCTGTCATTGTCCACGCAGACGGCTCAATGTTCTGCTTCATATGCACAACAAGGGGATGGCGATTTGCCACCCCCATTCCGCCGCCTGCCTGCGAAAATCTGCCACCGGCAGTTTTTCGCAGTTATGGGTATCGCTCTTGCGACACCATTTTCTTTTTGCGAAAAAGAAACAAAAACCGAAAACGAGAGGACGGTGAGAACGGATGGCGATCTATCACTTGGAAGCGAAGGTGGTCAGCAGAGGTTCGGGGCGCTCTGCAGTTGCCGCTTCCGCTTATCTGAGCTGTACCAATATCTTAAACGACTATGACGGGGTACGGCACGACTTTACACGAAAGAAAGGGCTTGTGTGGCAGGAGGTATTTCTGCCGGAGTTTGCGCCACCCGAATGGAAAGACCGGGGCGTGCTTTGGAACGCCGTGGAGAAAAACGAAAAGACCAAGGACAGCCGCCTTGCCCGTGAGTTTGTTCCGGCTCTGCCCATCGAACTGACACCGGCACAATGGCAGGAGCTTCTAACAGATTTCATTCAGAACAGCTTTGTTGCCGAGGGAATGTGCGCTGACGTTGCTATCCACGATCCGCACCCGCCCGGTCATAATCCTCACGCCCACATCATGCTGACGGTGCGCCCGCTTGATGAGCAGGGCAACTGGCAGTATAAAACCGAGAAAGAATATCTCTGTGTCAGAAACGGCGAGGAACGGGGCTTTACCGCCGCTGAGTTCAAGGTGGCACAGGCTGACGGATGGGAGAAGCGATATTCCTACAAGGTCGGGCGCAAGAAAGTGTATATGCCGCAATCCGAAGCGGAGAAGCACGGATATGAACGAGCCAACAAGCACCCGAAAAGCACCAAGTTCGGCAGACAGAATCCCATTGCCGAGCGTTGGAACAGCGAGGAACAGCTTGTGGAGTGGCGCAAGGCGTGGGCTGATGTGACTAACTGGTATCTGGAGCGATACGGACACGACGAGCGCATTGACCACCGCAGCCATGCAGACCGGGGCTTGACTGAGCAGCCTACCATTCACGAGGGTGTGGTTGCCCGTGCGTTGGAGAAAAAGGGTGTTATCTCTGACCGCTGTGAAATCAACCGCCAGATTAAGGCAGACAATGCTTTGCTCCGTGAGCTGAAAGCGACGGTTAAGAAGCTGATGCAAGCGGTTAAAAATACGGTTCCTGCCATAGCGGAGGCAATGGAAAAGCTACGGAGCAATATGATTATTTTCAAGTATCAGCTTTTGCATATTGGAAACGGTAAGCACAGCATTAAGCAGTCCTTAAATCTGTTCCGTGACGAAATGGCAGAATATGTTGCCATCACCGACAAAATCAAGGCAAAATCCAAAGAACGTAAAACACTTTTGACCGAGAAAAAAGAAACGCCGGTGGTTCATGTTTTGAAGCACCGTGACCTTGCCAAGCGGATTGCGGAGATGACGGAGGATTTGGAGGAATTGCGCTCTGAAAAGGCGGTGCTGCTCCGGCGGATGAAATTTCCAGAGAATGCTACCACTGACAGCTTCCGTAAGGAAATCCGCACTTTGGAGGACGGGCTGAAAAAGTTGGAAGCAAGCGAAGCCAAGTATGCCGCCGAGCTTGACAATGCCCTTAAACAGTACGCCGAACTGCAAGCACAGGCGGCTAAATTTGACCCCCTTGAGCTGTATGAAGCACGACGGACTATTCGCCCTGAGCAGGAACGCCAAACCGCACAGCGAGTGCAGGATGCCTACGGTGAGAAATACGATCTGATGATGATGTATGACAGCAAGCGGCATGTAGCAAATCTGCTCCATGAAGAAGCAGAAGCACGCTCCATCCGCGAACATCTGCTTCAGAAACAGCAACGGCAGGCACAGCAGAAGCAGAACAAAAAGAAAAGCAGAGACAGTTGGGAGCGATAAAATTTCATCGGGAGTGCATTTTGAACGATGTACTCCCGCTTTTTTTGTGTGTCGGCGGGTGCATGTTCTAACGGGCAAAAGTCCCGAATCCGCCCAGCAGTGGAAGGATGTATGCTTGTACGCAGGTATGACCATACCGATTTTTTGCTGATAAACGGCAGCGTATATTGGTTTTCTTCCGATATTCGTATATAATGTATCCAGTTTGATCCTGTCTGGACGGAGGTGCGATATGGGTGAAATAAAAGGGTATATTTCCATACGGGAGGCATCCCGCCGCTGGGGTGTATCGGAGCGGCGGGTCAGCCAATATTGCACCGAGGGGCGCATCCCCGGTGCATCCCGCTTTGGAAGATCCTGGGCAATTCCAGAGGACGCGAAAAAGCCGTCTGATCCGCGGAAAGCGGATACCAATAAAACGAGCCGGAGGTGAACAGCATGCCAAAACCGAAATGGAGTCTGAATACGATCTACATATCCGAGCGCTTACAGGAGAGCCTGCGGCCCATCTCCCGCTGCGCCATGACTACCGTTGTTGCGCCCATGGGCTACGGAAAGACCACGGCAGTGAACTGGTATCTGGAGGAGCGCGCCAAGGCGGAAACCCTGAAAATCATCCGCATCAGCGTGTATTCCGATAACCTTGCGATCTTCTGGAAAAGCGTACAGGAGGCGTTTGCCCGCGCGGGCTTCCCCTTCCTGCGGGAATATCCTTGCCCCACGGACACAGCGGACGGCGGACTGATGGTGGATGACCTCTGCCATGAGTTGGCGGGAGAAACATCCTGCTACATTTTCATTGACGATTTTCATCTGCTGACGGACAGACGTGCCTCGACCTTCCTTTGTATGCTGGCAAACCGGCTGTCTGCGAACGTGCATCTGATCGTTGCCAGCCGGGACCGTTTTGTGCCCGCTGCGGAGACGGTGCGGCTGGGGGCAAAGGCCTATCAAATTGGCACGGAGCAGCTGCGCCTGAACCATACGGAGCTTGCCGTCTATGCCCACCGCTGCGGCACGGATCTTTCCGACGCGCAGGTCGAAAGCATCCTCTATTCCAGCGAGGGCTGGTTCTCCGCCGTGTACCTGAATCTGCGAACGCTCTCTGAGCGCGGCGTGCTACCGAGCCGCAATTCCGACATCTATACCACCTTCACCGCCGCCATGATCGATCCGCTGCCGGAAAAACAGCGGGAGTTTTTGGCGGTCATGGGACTTGCCGATGAATTTACCATCGAAATGGCGCGCTTCGTCACAGAGGATGCTGATGCAGAAAGGCTGCTTGCCGTACTGACTGAACAAAACGCATTTGTCAAATGTCTGCCGGACGGCGTGACCTTCCGCTTCCACCACATGATGAAGGAATGTGCCGAGCGCAGATTCCGGATGCTGGAAATGGAAAAACAGTCGTTATATCTGAAACGCTTCGGATTGTGGTACGAAAACCACGGACAGTATCTGCACGCCATAGCATCTTACCGATGGAGCGGAAATTACGACGCCCTGCTGCGCGTCATACAAAAAGACGCGGGTATTCTGCTCTCTTCGCTTGATCCGCAGGTCGTGCTCTCCGATATTGAGGCGTGCCCTGCTGCCGTGCTGAAAGCGCATCCTCTGTCGATTCTGGTACTGATGCGCAGTATGTTCAACTGGCGGAATATCCCAAAAATGCTGGAATTGAAATCTCTCCTGCTGACTGCCATTGAGGAGCATTCGGAGCTGTCGTCGGAAGAACGGGGCAACCTGCTGGGTGAGTGCGACCTGATCATGAGCTTCCTCTGCTACAACGATATCAGCGCCATGAGCCTTCTGCACTGCAGCGCCAGCAGACAGATGTCCCGCCTTGCCATCAGCATCCAAAAAAGCGGCGGCTGGACCTTTAACTCGCCGTCCGTTCTGATGATGTTCTATCGTGCGCCGGGCGAGCTGCAAAGCGAGCTGACCGAGATGGACGAGTGCATGCCCCACTACTATAAAATCACCGATGGTCACGGGCAGGGTGCGGAAAAAATAATGCGTGCATAAGCGGAGAGCTGCTACCGGTCTGCGAAGCCATGCACTATGCGCTGGTGGCCCTGCACATCCGCATCCAGACAGCGGCAGCCTATGAACGCCTGGGAAAGAGCGAGGAAGCCCGCGCATGGCTGAGAAAGGCACTTTCCGACGCCGAACCGGACGGACTTGTGATGCCGTTTGTAGAAAACTATGATATCCTGAAGCCTCTGTTGGAACGGGAGATAAAAAATGACCTAATCTCAAAAATCATTGAGCTTGGCGAAGCAGCAACGGCGCGAAACGCAGCCGGCACTCGCCCGGCAGCCTTCGACGCACTGACACCGCGGGAATTCGAGATCGTGGAGCTGATGGCGCAGCGCCTCAGTAACCGCGAGATTGCGGAACAGCTCTATCTCTCCGAGGGGAGCGTCAAGCAGTATGTGAACCAGATCTATTCCAAACTTCATATTGAGGGCGATACCCGAACCAAGCGGAAGCGGCTTGCCGAGCTATTCGGGCAAAAGACCTAACCTTTGGTTAATGGTTATCCCATACGATCCACCGTACAATATATGTACGGTGGATTTTTATTTTGGCGGAAAGGAGGTCTCGCACTTGAACCGAAGGTATCTCACAGCCGTCACACCGCTGCCCGACCATGTTTTGCAGGTCGATTTTGTGTCCGGAAGCCGGCTCCTGCTGGACATGAAGCCGTATCTGGACAAAATCCGGTTTCGTCCGCTTGCAGACGCGCGCGTTTGGAACAGCGCTGTGACCAACGGCATCTTTGTCCGCTTCGGCGATGTGGAGCTGAGCCATGATGAGATATTGTCTATGGCGGAACAGGAACATTGACACAGTTGATCTGAAAAAGGAGAAGAACATGATGAAACACGTAAATCAATATCTGTCTCTTGCATTGGCTCTGGTGCTGTGCCTGAGCCTTGCCGCCTGCGGCGGCAACGGCGACGGTTCGCATGGCAGAAAATTGCGCGACACCGATGTGATTATTGACTATGGCATGGTTACGCGGGGCGGGGAGCAGACCATTGTGTTTGCCGTCTGCGATCAAAATGCGATATATCTCTATTGCGATGACGATGAGCACGCGTTATTTGACACGGCCATGCTTCCGACAGAGGAACTCTATGATCGGGATATATGGAATGAGGACTGGGTGCTTGGCTCCATGGATTTCCGTGATGTTACCGGCGACAACAACGGTGATCTGCAGGCAACCCTCTATCATTTGAATATGAGCGAATCGAATATTTCGTGGCATTGGGAGGAAGACGGGGGGTATGTTTATCAGCCGGATGGCTCCACGTTCTACCAATCTATTGTGGTCAGATATCCCGATGAGGAGCCGGAGGAACCGGAAACGTCGGAGGAATCGGAATATGATTTCAGTAAGTACGAGGGGCTCTGGAAGGGCGGTGCAGATGCGGGCAGCAAATATGATCGCGAGGAAGTACACCTGGAGTTTGACGCCTATGGCTGCTGGACGCTCTATGCCGGTGGAGATTCGATAGACGTTGGTTCCCTGTGGTATGAACCGGACTGGGACGCCACCTATGTCTACTGCTACCAGGGCGGCGCCATCGGCAGCTCCATCAACGGCAGACAAATCGAGCTGGAGGGTGACCAGCTCTCCATCTCCGACTGCGGCATCTTCAGCCGCGAGGAGCCCCGGACGTACCATTTGGCTGCTTCGGCGCTCCAGGGCACCTGGTACCTGGACAACGACCGTTCGGCGGAACGTTACATCGTCATCGACAGCGCTGGCAGCTGGAGCCTCTGCCAGCGTACACCCGGCAGCGCAGAGGCTGCGGAAATAGACCATGGCACATTCTTCTTCGAAACAGATGGGCCCCATATCTTCTGTGCGGATTCTTCCGTGCGTGAAATGAGCCTTCGGGTGTTTTACTTTGCGGAAGACGGGGAGGATGGCGTCATCGTCTGGGGCGAGGAGGACACATATTACCGGATGGAGCGGTAAAAGGAAGGAGGCAGCACGAACGCAGTGTGGAACAAGAATCTTGCGCTTCTGCTGGCGTCGGTTCTCTGCCTGAACCTGGCGGCCTGCGGCTTTAACGGCGGCATCACCGGTACCGATTAGCGCACATGGGGCATTGTGGCCGACGGCGGCACCATCACCCGCGGCGGTGAGGGCACCGACATCCTGGTATGTGTCCACAAAGCAGACGCCACGTTTTATTACGACGAGGAGGTCCAGACCCTGTTCGCCTATGTGGACTATCCGATCACCCTTGCGGACAACGCGTGGGGGATGTATCAGGGCATAGACTTCTTTGATTTGAACGGCGACGGCAACAGCGACGTGACCATTCTTTCTCCACAGAGACTGAATTCTATGTGGCGGATTGGTATATGGTTTTCACCAAGAGCTATATGGTTTACCTGCCCGAAGGATATGACGGCCTTGTTTTTGCCGCCGAGCTGGAGGAGGACAACTATGAGGACTTCATGAAGCGGAAGCAGCAGAGTGACCCTATGGCTGAGAGCTATATTATGGATGGCGACTCGGAAGAACCTTACAACTACCTGTTCTTCCGCATTTGTGACTGAGTCAACGGATAGAGAGGAAATGAAAAATGAAAAACTTTCGCAATTTTTGGGTGCTTACACTTTCCGTACTGTTCCTACTGAGCCTTTCGGCCTGCGAGCGTGCATCGCCATCCGACACGTCAAACTCATCGACGCCGGCGGAACCGGCACCGAGTGCAGCAGAGCGTACCCAGACCGATATCCTCTATGCCGTTTTCTATGCCGATGAGGTCAAAGAATACCCCATCGAATATACCGGTGCCCAAAAGACTGCCGAGGAACTGGCCCAATCACTCAGCGAGCTGACTGGGCTGGACTTTACCATCACCGCCAGCCAGACCGAGGACGGCTGGATCGTGGACTGGGCTGCGGATTCTACGCTGGTTGCAGGGCTGGACGACCGGGAGCAGAAGGAGGAGTTCTTCTTCTTTGACTATGATTCCCAGTGCTGGTTCATGATGGACAGCCTTTGGCGCACCCTGACCGAGAATCTGGACGCCGAAAATATCTATTACACCATGGATGGTGGCCAGGAGCTGGTCTTGGAGAACCTGTCTTCTTCCATCAACACATTCCCCTCGGACGTTCCCTATATGGGGTCTGGCTTCTATGCCGCCCATGACGATGTGCGAGGCGATGAGGGATCCACCGAGGACGGAGAGGCTTCCTACAATACTTACTATGATGAATCCACCGGCCTGCTGCTTACGTATCCCGATGTGTTTTCCTCGGAAGGCACCTTGGATGAAAACGGGAAAATGAATTTCTATACCCTGTGGGATACCGGGATGCTCTTCTGGATCGAGTCCAACGAATCGGGGTGGACCACTGACGCATTCTTGGAGACCTTTGATGCCCGTGCGAGGATGGAGTTGCAAGGAAATGTGATCATCGCCTGCGGCGAGGGGACAGACGCCTACGGCAATGTCGTTCCGATGGCATGGTATTGCGTCGTCGACCCCGGCTTTATCGCCAATGTGGAGGTGCATTGCACCGATTCGGACGAGGAGGACTATTGGTATGAGGAATTCCAGAATGACGCATTCTGGATCGAAAACGCCCGGGGAATCTATGGGGAAGGTTAAGGCGCGGAAGCAGCGGCTTTATGGACGAAATGAATTACAGAAAAGGAGAAAAATATATGAAACAAAATAGACCTGACGAGACCGGTTTTGAAAAGATGAGCGATGAGGAGCTGTCCCGAAAGGTGAAACACTATGAGAACATTGAGCGCATCGGGGGAAAGCTGATCATTGTCATGATCATCGCATTATTTCTCGCGGCGTTCCTGCAGGACAATTTTCTGATCGTTTTGGGTTTGATCGCGTTCATCGTCCTGCTCATGTTCCTGCTCCCGATGCGGGCGGAAGGAAAGAAAAATGCCCTTCTGACACAGCAACTCGGCAGTTTCTTTTACGGGGAACTGGCGCGTATGTTCGGCCCCGCGCCGGAAAAGCCGGAGATGCCCATTGACGAAGCGTTCCTGAGGCGTATCGATCCGGTGCGTAGTCCCTGGGAGGATTGCGAGATCTCGAATTTCTACGAGGGTGCCCGCAATGGCATGCGGTTCTCTGCCGCCAACGTGACCTTGAGCCGCAGAGTGGAGTCGGATCACCCGGATGATGATTTTACCTATCCCCGTGCCGCATTTTATGGCATTGTGCTGCGATGCAAGGATATCTGCGGGCCCGTTGCCGATCTTGACCTACGGGACCGGTCCGAGTTTGAGTTTGCCACGTGGTTGAACGGCACTCCCAAGCATACCGAGTATCCAACGCGAAAGGGTGGCGGTCTCGACGATCCCGTCGCCTTCACTAATTACTATTCCGCCCGCACTGCAGACGGTACGGAGGCGGATGACGCGGTGACACCGCAGATTCGCGAGCTGATCGGCATGCTGGAGGCCTTCGCTGCCAACAGCAGGGTAGCCGCCCTCAGTCTGCACAACGGTGAACTAACGCTGGCGCTTCACACAAGCTATAAATTTGCGTACATTCCCCCAAAACAGGATCTTAAGAATATCGATGGGATACGCATGAGCTACACGGCTACGCTTACCACCATGGCAGCACTTCTCGACCTCATTCGGGGATCCTTCGCAAAAATGTGACCTTTTTCGGACTTGATCAAGAAAGGATAGGACCATGACCTCGGCTATTGTTAGTTTGATCATTCTTGCGCTGATCGCATTCTGGTGCATCAGAACGGTCAATGACTTCAAGAAAAAAGAGATTCGTGTGCAGGAGGGCATCTCCGGCATAGAGGTGGCGCTGACCAAGCGCTACGATAAGCTGGTCAAAATGCTGGATATCGCCAAGGGCTATATGACGCATGAAAGCGAGCTGTTCACAAAGGTCATCGAGCTGCGTCATGGCATGAGCATTGCGGAGATGAACGATGCCCAGCGGCAGATGGATACCCTGAGCGTCAGGTTTTTCGCCGTTGCAGAGAACTATCCGGAGCTGCGCTCCAGCGATGTTTTCGTAGAGCTTCAGCGGGGGATCCGCGATGCGGAAGAGCATCTGCAGGCGGCGCGGCGGTTGTATAACAGCAGCGTCACTGCCTACAACACGGCGATTGCTATGTTCCCGGCCAAGCTGCTGGCAGGCTCGCGCCAGCCGAAGGAATTCTTCGCCGCAGACGCAAGTAAGCGCGAAGATGTAAAAATGACGTTCTGATAAAGGAGACGGCGATCATGGAAGAAAAGCAGATGATGACGAATGAGCAGTTGGAGGCCGAGCTCCAATCCTTGCGCAGCAAGGCAACGGTTGCTAAGATTCTGACTTACGGTTCCGGCGCGGCGGCGATCCTTTGCTTTATCACGGGATTGATCCCTGTGGCAATTGTCTTTATTGTGCTTGCGCTGGTAGGAGGATACCAGCTGGAAAAGAACAGCAGCAGGCTCAAAAAGATCCTCAGCGACAATGTCATCAGCAGTGTGCTGAAGGAGGCGCTGGGCGATGCTGTGGAATATAACCCGTGGGGCAAAGTTAACCCTGGCAGCATGGTGTTTCCGTTTTCCTATAACTGCGCGGATGGCAGCGATCCTATCAAGGCAGCCTACAATGGGCTGAACATTGAACTGGGCGACATCGAGCTGATCGAAGAGACAGAGTACACCGACAACGAAACCGGACAAACAGAAAAGACCAGAAATACACAATTTAAGGGGCAGTGGCTTACCTGCGACTTTGGCAAGGAACTTGCCGGCGAAGTATATATCTCAGAGCGGACAAAGAAAACCCGCAGAAGTCTGAAAAGCAATGTCACGATGGATAACGAGCAGTTCGACAAACGCTTCTGTGTCAGAGCGGATGATCCGCAGGAAGCGTACTACCTCCTGACTCCGCACATGATGGAATATATTACCGCCATGGCGGACAAGAGCGGCGGCACGGTTTATCTGTCCTTTCTGCGCAGCGGAAAGCTGCATGTTGCGGTCCAGACCGGGCGCGATTTTTTTGAACTTGGAAAAAGCAATGCGAATGTGGAAGAAGTGCGCCAGAAATTCTTGGGTGAGCTGCGCTGGTTTACCGATCTTGTCGACACACTGCGGGTAGAGGACACCCTCTATAAGAAGGAGACGAATGTATAACGGTGGGAGCTTACCTTTTGCTGCTGTCACTGATCGCACTGGCGCTTGCTGTGTATATCGGCTTGGTTTTTATTCTTCTTGATGCAATACAGCATCAGCCGCCTGCGCCATAACGAAATCTCTACAGATAATTTATTGCATTTTGTATCAAGGAAGTCTGTAAACACTACCAAATGACAAATTATCTGCCCCGTCCGGGGAAAAAACCGTTGACCGGGGCAGATGATTTTGTGCGCATATTTTAAGGTTTGATCCCCCATCGGCGGTTTTGAAGGACATTTCAAGACCGCCGTTTCTTTTGCCCTCAAAAGAGATTACGTGCTGCCCCTTCTAATTGACGAATTTGGCGAAACTTCCTGATTTGTGCAGCTGCCGTTCCCCGCCTCCATTCGGTTTACCCGTCAAACACCTATGTATCGAAATGGAGTTATACCGTGCAGAAAATTAACCTTCGGGAAATAGATCCCGATGTTTATAAAACCGATAACCTGATGGAAGGCGCAGAAGCGGTGCTTGCTGTGATTCGCACCGCTGAACCGACAGAGACTGCTTATGAACGTTGGAAATATTGCCTTAAAACTACTGTACATACATTCGGAGCAGATGTAAACTTAACGACATTTATTTCTTAAAAAAACTCCGTTAACGTGTTCTTTTGCGGAAAAGCCCCTTGACAAATCTCATCCCAAAAAGCATTAATAAATGAATACGCGAGGAAAAACCGCTTCAAAAATCTGAAATTCTTTGTAGATGACGGATACTCGGGAACGACCTTTGTTGAGGTAAGATAACGTAACCTTTTTTGCAGAGGGCGTTATCTTACCTCTTTTTGATGTATGTTAGATAGCATAACTCTTTACGTCGGCTCCTATCTGTCTGAAATAGGAGATACTTTCGGTAGGCTTGTCGCCCGTATCAACTCTGCCGACAAAGCTATAAAAGATTTCGATTTTGCGGGTGTTCGTTTCCTTATCCAGTTCGTGAATAAGAATACGGTCAATAAATTCATGGACGTTTTCGTAGGTCAGTTCGGTAATGGCGGTGTATCTGCGTACCAGTGCGACAAACCTTTTCACGTCCGCGCTGCGCTCGGTGGCGTTGTCGATTTCCTGTGACAGCTCCGCAATCCTCCGGGTCAGCGTCTTTTTTTCTTCATCATAGCCGGAAGTCAGAAAAGCAAACTGTTCATCAGAAAGTTTCCCTAAAGCGTTGTCCTCGTAGAGCTTGCGGAATAAGATGTTCAGCTCGCTAATGCGGCTCTGCGCCTTGTCAAGCTCTTTCCGCTGCTGTGTCAGCGTCTTTTGTACTGCCTTTGCGCTGCACTCGTTGGCGGTTTCGATAAACTCCTGTTCATGCTCTTTCACATAGGACAGCACCCTCTGTAAATCAGCAAGGACAAGTTCTTTAAGGACGCTCTTTCGGATATAATGGGTAGTGCAAAGCTCGCCAGTCCTTATCCTGTTTCGGTACTTTCCGCAAGTGTAGGCGTGTTTGCGTTCCAGTGTCCCGGCTCCCTGTTGCAGATACATTTTATAGCCGCAATCCCCACAAAAGAGAAGTCCCGAAAAAATGTCAATTTCATCAACCTTTGTAGGGCGGTGTTTGGTAGCAATCCGTTTCTGTGCAAGGTCAAAGGTTTCTTCGTCAATCAAAGGTTCGTGCGTGTTGGGGAAAAAGTATTGCTTTTCCTCCGGGTTCTTTTTCGTCTTTTTCGATTTGTAAGATACCTTATAGCTCTTGCCCGTAATGGTATGCCCCAAATATTCTTTGCGTCCAAGAATATCATACAGTGTCTTATCCGGCCAGTTATAAATACAGGTCGGGTGCGGGCGCGGGTGGCGGCAACTGCCGGAACGACGGTAGCGCAGTTCTGAAACAGTAAGTACCTCATGTTCCCGTAGCCAGTTCTGGATTTCGCAGATACGGTCGCCGCGCACATACATAGCGAAAATCTGTTTTACAATGTGCGCCGTTTCCGGGTCGGGCAATAGATGATTGCGGTCGTTTGGGTCGGCTATGTAACCATACGGCACTTCGCCGTTGACACGCTCGCCTTTCTGTGCCTTTGCCTGTTTAACAGCCCGGATTTTCTTTGAGGTGTCGCGGGCGTAAAACTCGTTGAACCAGTTCCGCAGAGGGGTAAACTCGTTATCTTCCCTCGCTGTGTCTACACCGTCGTTAATGGCAATGTAGCGCACTTCGTATTCGGGGAAAACAATCTCTATCAGTTCGCCGGTTTTCAGATAATTACGTCCCAGACGGGAAAGGTCTTTTGTTATGACGGTCGCCACGTTCCCGGCTTCAACCTCATGCAGCATGGCTTGAAGCCCCTCACGCTCAAAGCTCACGCCGGAAAATCCGTCGTCTACAAAAAAGCGTGTGTTGAAAAAGTGGTGTTCGTCAGCATACTTTTGTAAAATCAGTTTTTGGTTCTGTATGCTTTCGCTTTCCCCGGCTTGCATATCTTCCTGGCTCAATCTGCAATATAAAGCGGTAATCTTGTCTGTCTGTAACATTTTGTCCTCCTTTCCGACGACAGACAAGCATGGTATTTGTACTGTCTATATTATACCACATACCGCTGCCTGTGTCATGTATAAAATGTGAAGAAACGCCCTATTTCCGGGCGTTTGCGGGGTTCAGCTCCATGTCCTTGCGAATGAGCTTCTTTATCTTTTTATCCAGTGTGTCCGTTGCGCGTTCACTTGCAGACGAACATACAAGGTAAGTAACTTTTCCGATTTTATGCTCCGTTGTGGTAACGGGCGTTTGGTTTTGCGTCAAAGAAAATCCCCCTTTCTTTCGCAAACATATAATACAGTCTATGAATAGCAGCAAGTCCACTATTCAATAAAACAAAGGCTTTAATCGGACGGTTATTAGCATAACCTCATGGGAATTTCACCCCGGCATGGTTCTCATGCAGCCCTACCCATTGCCTGCGACGCTCTTAACGCTCGGACTGTGGCTGTAAGGAAGTATCATTGTATATT
>DPGK01000038.1:11047-12148 GCA_003523225.1 Clostridiales bacterium | reverse complement strand
CTGAACAAAATAATTTGCAGTAACAAAAAGCCTTTCCCAGCGTGGGAAGGGAATTAGGATGACAAAATCTTTAACCAACGTTGCCGGCGCACTTGTGTGCGCCGGCAGCGTCGGTTTATTGCAGAAGCGGGAGTATAAGACTCTGCCGCGCTGCTTTTTTATATCTGTCGGTTACTGTGCCGCGTCAACGATAGCGGTGAACTTCTTCGCCACGAGGGATGCGCCGCCGATAAGTCCGCCGTCAACGTCGGGCTTGGCAAGCAGCTCTGCCGCGTTGCCGTCGTTCATCGAGCCGCCGTACTGGATGGTAGTCGCTTCCGCAACCGCCTCGCCGTAAAGACCGGCAAGCACGCGGCGGATTACGGCGCAGGTTTCCTCCGCCTGTTCGGGGGTGGCGGTAAGACCTGTTCCGATAGCCCATACAGGCTCATAGGCGATTATGATATTCTTCATGTCCTCGGCGGAGATCCCGGCGAGGTCGAGCTTGGTCTGCATTCCGACCACCTCATCGGTGATACCGGCAAGTCTCTGCTCCTTGACCTCTCCCAGGCAAAGAATGACCTTCATTCCTGCCGCAAGAGCCGCCTTGGTGCGAAGATTTACGGTCTCGTCGGTCTCTGCAAAATACTGACGTCTTTCGCTGTGACCGATAATGACATACTCAACGCCGATGGCGCGAAGCATTTCGGCGGATACTTCACCGGTATATGCGCCCTTGGGGGCAAAATGGACGTTCTCGGCGCCGATCTTGATGTTAGAGCCGCGAGCCGCTTCCATTGCCGCGGAAATGGTCACGTAGGGAGCGCAGAAGATGATGTCGCAGTTATCCTTGCCCGCGACCATGGGCTTTATCTCATTAATGAAGGCGGTTGCCTCTGCCGGAGTGAAGTTCATCTTCCAGTTACCGGCGATAACGGTTCTTCTCTTTGCGGGATTCATATCTGTCACCTCTTGATCAGTCTTTGTCCTGCAGGCAGGCGATTCCGGGCAGCTCAAGTCCCTCAAGGAATTCAAGGGATGCACCGCCGCCGGTGGAAATGTGGGTCATCTTGTCGGCATAGCCGAGCTTTTCAACCGCAGCCGCGCTGTCGCCGCCGCCGA
>DPGK01000038.1:0-10867 GCA_003523225.1 Clostridiales bacterium | reverse complement strand
GCTGTCGCCGCCGCCGATGATGGAGACTGCTCCGCTCTCAGCGACTGCCTTGGCAACCGCACGTGTGCCGGATGCGAAGTTCTCCCACTCGGAAACGCCCATAGGACCGTTCCAGACGACAGTTCCTGCGCCGGCTATTGACTTGGCAAACAGCTCCTGAGTCTTTTCACCGATGTCAAGACCCATCCAGCCGTCGGGAATGGAGTCGGAGTAGATGCGCATGAAGGTGGTGTTCTCGTCGTATTCCTTGCCGATCACGTTGTCAACGGGAAGCAGGAAGTTGACCTTGCGCTCGTGCGCCTTTTCGATCATGCCGCGAGCAAGATCGAGCTTGTCCATCTCGCAGATGGAAGTGCCGACGTCGTTGCCCTTGGCTTTGAAGAAGGTGTAAGCCATACCGCCGCCGATGATGAGGGTGTCGACCTTTTCAAGCAGGTTGTTGATAACGCCGATCTTGTCGGATACCTTAGCGCCGCCGAGAATTGCAACAAAGGGACGCACCGGGTCTTCAAGAGCCTTGCCCATAACGGTGATCTCTTTCTGGATGAGGTAGCCGCAGACTGCGGGCAGACCGCCGTACATGGCAACGCCGGCAGTGGAGGCGTGTGCGCGGTGCGCAGCGCCGAAGGCGTCGTTTACGAATATTTCAGCCATAGAGGCAAGCTCGCGGGCAAATTCGGGATCGTTCTTTTCCTCGCGGGCGTCAAAACGGGTGTTTTCAAGCAGCAGCACTTCGCCGGGCTTGAGAGCGGCGGCGAGCTTCTTGGTCTCGGCGCCGATGGTATCGGGAGCAAGGGGAACATTTACGCCCAGCAGCTCGGTCAGTCTTGCGGCGACGGGAGCGAGGGTGTACTTGGGGTTGACCTCTCCCTTGGGCTTGCCCATGTGAGAGCAAAGGATGACTGCCGCTCCGTTTGCAAGCAGATACTTGATGGTGGGAACAGCCTCGACTATTCTCTTGTCAGAGGTGATCTTGCCGTCCTTGAGCGGTACGTTGAAGTCGCAACGCACAAGAACCTTTTTGCCGGATACATTTATATCCTCAATTGTTTTTTTATTGTAGGTCATTTTATTAACCTGCCTTTCGCAAATTTATACATCATATAATATACCACATTTCGGCAGCATTTACAAGGGGGAAAAGTAAAAAAAGTGAGCGCAAATGACAATTATTTAACTATCGTGCGCCGCCCGGCTGCCACGGACGTCCCCGGCTCTGTGCTGTGAGCCGTGCGCGCGACGACTCTTATTTTTTCAACCGTCTCAATGGCTGCCTCGCGCGTTGCGGCAGGGGGAGTCGCAGCGACCGCCTTGCCGTTTTTGGCGTACAGAGTGACGGTGTACATTCCGTCTTCATCCCGGCGCAGGGTGAATTTGGGGCATTTAAGCGGCGGAGGCGGTAGGGCTTCTGTCTCTGCCGGAGCTGTGTCGTTTTCCTCCTCGTCCGCGCACAGATCCTCAAGCGGCGCGTCGCAGTTCAGCCTTACCGATGCTATCCCCTTGCGGCAGAGCGGAAGCGTTGAGTGCGGACAGCCCTCAAGCAGCGGTCTGCCCGAGCCGACAGACAGCGAGAAGGTGTAATACCTGTCGAATGAGACGGATATCTCGTATCTTCCGGTCATTGTTTTTCGTCGGCGGCTTCCTGCCGGGGCAGATGCGCCTCTATCCAGTCAAGCAGGAAGGAGTAGACCTCATCGCGGTCGGTCTCGTTCAGCACCTCATGGCGACCGCCGGGAAACAGCTTGAGTGTAAGGCTTGCCGCGCCCGCCGCGGTAAGGCGTGCGGCGACCTCGCGCACGCCCTTGCCGAATCCGCCGACCGGGTCTTCATCTCCGCTTATCAGGAGGAGCGGCAGGTCGGTGGGGACGGACGATGCCCACTCGTCGGAGCTTACCTCCTCAAGCATCGAGAACAGCTCACGGTATGCCGAGGCGGTAAAGGTAAAGGTGCAGTATTTGTCGGCGTTGTATTTCTTCACAATTTCCTCGTCGCGCGTCAACCACGCGTTGGGGTCGCAGCCCTTGCCGCAGTGCTTGAGATAGCCGGAGAAGGAGAGCTTTTTAAGCAGCGGACTGCGGTATCTTTCGCCGCGCATGGCTATGATGATATCGGCAAGCGTAATTGCTATACCGGTGGGCGCGCCCTTTCCGGCTGTGCCCATGATTATTGCCGCGTCAACATCCTCGGCGTATTTTGAAAGGAAGAGCCGCGCGACGAATGAGCCCATGCTGTGACCGAGCAGTATGACGGGCTTGCCCGGAAAACGGTCGCGGATGATGCCGTTCATTTTGTGCAGGTCGTCAACAAGACAGTATCTGTCTCCCTCCGCGCCGCCGAAAAAGCCGAGGTCGTCATCCGACGCGGCGGTCCTGCCGTGACCGAGGTGGTCGTTGCCGGCAAGCGCTATGCCGTTTGCGCACAGATATGCGGCAAAGTCGGCGTATCTGCCGACGTATTCGCACATACCGTGTGACAGCTGCACCACGGCGCGCACTTCTTCCGTAGGATCGGGCGCGAATATTTCGTATGCGGAGGAGTTTTTGCCGTCCGAGGAGGTAAATGAGGCGCTTGTGTGCGCTGCGGGCTTTACTTCTTTTGCTTCGTTTTCTTTCATTATATTACCGTACCTTTCACATCGGAGACAGCCAATGCCGTCCGAAAATAAACTTTATTTTTTCTTTGCGGTCGTATCCGTTCCGACTTTGCCGTAAATGTCCGCCGCAAGCGCGAGCAGTGTCTGCTCGTTGTTCAGCGTTGGGTCGGCGGTAACGGCTTCAAGCAGGGCGGAAAGCAGAAGCCCCATCGGCTTGCCCTCCGGAAAGCCTGCGTCGCGCAGCTTTTTGCCGTTCACGGCAAGTGTGCGCATGGTAACGGGACCGCCCTCTGAAGATATCTTTGCCGAAAGCTCCGCGACCTGCCGGGCATCCGGCTCGCCGCGTGCCGCGGCGGCGGCAATTGCGGCATCGGCGTTTCCTGTCTCACGTAAGAAAAGGCGCACCGCACGTTCCTCAGGAGCGGGGAGGGGAGTGATTGCTGCCGCATAAGCCCGCCGATAAAAGGCATTTGAGAGCTTCAGATGCTTCAGTGCTTCATCTGCGGTCTTTGCGTCACGCAGTCCCACACGCCTCAGTAGCGCGCCCATGCGCAGCGGAGCGTCGGGCGGCAGCAGATCGAGCGGCGAAAAATCGCCGTCCACAAGGCTGACGCCGGGGAAGATATGCGCGGTGACGTTACATTCCGCCGCCTCCGACAGATAAGTCGCCGGGCGTGGGGAAAGCAGTATCTTCTCGGTTTCGGCAGCTATCCTCTCTACCGAGATCGACGAAAGCCGTTCGGACGCGGCGGCGGCTTTGCGTGTGGCGTCGTCTATGGTAAATCCAAGCTGTGCGGCAAACCGGAAGGCGCGCAGAATGCGCAGGGCGTCCTCGGCAAAGCGAGTTGAGGGGTCGCCCACACAGCGTATCACACCTGCTTTAAGGTCGGCTTGCCCGTTCCACGGGTCGCAAAGCCCGCGCACGGGGGAGTATGCCATGGCGTTCACGGTAAAATCGCGTCGGGCAAGATCCTCCTCGACCCGGTCGGTGAACTCCACGCGGTCGGGGTGTCTTGAGTCGCTGTAGCTTCCGTCAATGCGGAAGGCTGTGACCTCGACAGGCATTCCGTGCGAGAGGACCGTAACCGTGCCGTGCCGGATGCCGGTGGGAATTACCTTGAAGCCGCGCGAGGCAAACAGCTCCTCCGTGACCTCCGGGCGGAGGGGGGAGGCGACGTCCCAGTCATGTACTTCTCTGCCGAGCAGGCTGTCCCTCACAGCTCCGCCGACGGCGTAAGCTACGGCTCCTGCGGAGGAAAACACGTCAAATATCTCTCTCACCGGGGCGGGTATGCTGATATTCAGCTTTTCCGTTTCATATGCCATTCGATACCTCCGCTTCCTTTTCTCCCTTTATTATATCATATCCGGGGAAATTTTGCACTATTGATTGAATATTTTTTTCTTCTGCGGCAAAAATATAGGTGTGAAGCCCGCGTATGGGCTTCAGTACATCGAAAAGGAGCAGAAAATGAAGATCAAGAAATTCTCCCCCTCCGGCAAAAAGCCGGAGGATGATAACGGCAAAAAATCCCGCCTGAGCAGTGCGGGCGGGGCTGAAAAGGTCAATCGGACGGTATATCTCACCGTTGCAACGCTGCTTATAATCCTGGCGGTCGCCGTTGCGCTTACCTCTGCGGCAAACCGCGCGCGGCGCGGCGAGGCGACGGATACCGGCGAGGCAAGCACCGCCGACGCGCCCGCGACCAATCCGCCCCAGACCCGCGATCCCGGCTCTGAGACCACAAAGCCGGAGGGTACTGCGGCAAGCGTGACCGAGCCTGACACTCCGGTCGCCGACATTGTACCCACCTTTGTGCTTCCGGTAAACGGTAAGCTGGGGGCTGAGCATGACCCAACCACGCAGGTGTTCTCCGACACCATGAAGGACTGGCGCGTCCATCTCGGCATTGACATTCAGAGTCAGGTCGGAGAGCCTGTTTACGCCGCGGCTGACGGCATCGTTACAAAGATATGGGACGATCCCCTTTACGGCAAGTCAATGGCGGTGGGACACACCGGCAAGGCTGTGTCGGTCTACAAAAACCTTGCCGACACGCTGGGAGAGGGCATTGAGGTAGGCAAGGAGGTCAAAGCAGGACAGATCATCGGTGCTGTCGGCGACGGCGCTATTATCGAGCTTGCCGATGAGCCGCACCTGCATTTTGAGATCAAGATCGACGATATAAGCGTCAATCCGCTTGATTACCTGTCCAAAAGCGCGCTGAAGACGCTTGAAAACGATACCTCATTTGAGCATTGAAGCTGATTTTTGCTGAGGTTCTGAGCTGAGATACCGTCAGCTCAGAAAACCGATACCGGGCTGCCGCACGTATGCGCGGCAGCCCGGTGTATGTCGGTAAAATACAACTTGGGGGGAATATTTTCTGCGCTGTCAATACACTTTATCTGCACTACAATCCCTCCGTCACGGCTGCGCCGTGCCACCTCCCTTTACACAAGGGAGGCTTATTTAATCCGAACAAAATCGCCTCTTTTGGACGAAAATCAATAGTCTTTTGTTTGTTCAGACAGTGCCGATATGTTTTCCGATAGGACAGCTCTATCAGCGAGTGAGGACGGTTACACTGACACTTTCCTCACATCCGCAGTGATTTTTTCAATAGCCTCATTACACCTGAAAACACTGTCGACTATGAGTGCGTTAATGATACATTGCTTTAACTTACGGCTTACCGCAAACCAAGGCTCCCTTGTGTAAAGGGAGCTGTCAGCGCAGCTGACTGAGGGATCGTTTGACTATGCTGTCGATATATTCACATACTCCACGAAAATTATTGTGAATTTCAGTATTGGGTATCCTTATGACCGTCAATCCGTATTCTTCAAGAAACGCCGTTCGTTCTTCGTCATATTGCTTTCCTTCTTCTGTATAGTGCCCTGAACCGTCAAGCTCAATAACAAGCTTTGCTTCGGCAGAATAAAAGTCCGCAATATATTTTCCGAGCACCTTTTGACGTGAAAAACGAATGGGATAAGTGCGCAAAAAATCATACCAAAGGTGCTTTTCTTCTTGGGTCATGTTTTTGCGCAGCATTTTTGCAGTCGGAACGATGTCTTTGTTATGTTTCCTTTGCATTATGATCCCTCCGTCACGGCTGAGCAGTGCAGCATTTTGTCATTTTGCCACGTTGATAAACCTGTTTATGCTCTCACCGGGCTGCCGCACGTATGCGCGGCAGCCCGGTGAGTTTTATATTGGGATATTGATCAATAGTTTTCGGCTTTCAGCTCGAAGTAAGCCTGCGGGTGAGCGCAGACAGGGCACATGGCGGGAGCTTTCTTGCCGATGTGAACGTGACCGCAGTTGGAGCACTGCCAGATGCATTCGCCGTCGCGGGAGAATACCAGACCGTCCTTGACGTTTTCAAGCAGCTTGCGGTATCTTTCCTCGTGGTGCTTTTCGATCTTGCCGACAGCCTCAAAGAGGTATGCAATGCGGTCAAAGCCCTCTTCCTTGGCGGTCTTGGCAAACTCGGCGTACATTTCTGTCCACTCGTAGTTCTCGCCGCTGGCGGCGTCAAGCAGGTTGTCCGCAGTTCCGGGAACGTCTCCGCCGTTAAGGAGCTTGAACCAGATCTTGGCGTGCTCTTTTTCGTTGGCGGCGGTTTCTTCAAACAGCTTTGCTATCTGAACATAACCTTCCTTTTTGGCTTTGGATGCATAGTAGGTGTACTTGTTTCTTGCCTGCGATTCGCCGGCAAATGCGGTGCGAAGATTGGCTTCGGTCTTTGAACCCTTGAGTTCCATGGTAATTATCCTCCGTAAAAATAATATTATTTATTATCCGATGCCGCTTGCGAGCTGCTCACCGGCGGCAGAGATTTTCTTTTTTGCGCGCTGTTTCCCGACATTGCGGCTTCGCGGCAGGCGTCGCATATGCAGCTGACTTCGATCCCGCGCGGCGTCATTCCGTCGCCGCAGCGACCTGCAAAGCTTGAAAGCAACCCGGCGTCTGTGGGGATGTCCACTATCCTTCCGCAGACCGAGCAGGTGGCATGCCAGTGGTCGTCATACATGAAGTCGTATCTGTCCGGACCGTCGTGAGACGCAAGGCGCACGACCTCCCCCTCAGAGCAAAGAGAAGCAAGGTTTCGGTAAACGGTGCCAAGTGAGATGCTGGGGAGCCGCTGTCTTGCGGCGTCGTATATCTCGGCGGCTGTGGGATGCGAGCGCGACGCGCGTAGAATATCAATTATCAGCGTTTTCTGGCGCGTCATGTTCTTCTCCTTTTAAGAATAATAATCATTACTGATTTCACAATTATTATATCATACCCGAAACAGCTTGGGGTGAACGGCGGGTAACTTCAATGTGAATTAAAAATGAATTAAAAATGTGACGAAAAAAGCAAAGTATTCCGCGCGGGTTCAGTATTTGCCTCCGTCAAGCTCCACTGTAAGCTCCGGCGAGAACTGCGGCGTATAGCGTACGCCCGAGGAGCTTCTCTCCTGCATATAACCCTCAAAGCCCAGCCGCTCCGCTTCCCGCAGCACCGAGTCATATTCAAACGAGGTTATGCGACGGCGCAGATTTTTTTCTTCGCCGCTGTAAAATTCGGGCGAATACTGGCTCATAAGACTCAGCCGAATCGAGGCGGGCGGCACAATTCCGGCAAGCCGGTCAAGCACTGCAATTGAGTCATGGCGGCAGCCGGGAAGCACCAGATGCCGTACCAGCACCCCGCAGCGCATCACACCGTCCCGGAAACGTGCGCCGCCGAGAATACTGTACATATATTCAATACATTCGGCTGCGCGGTCGCCGTAATCCGCCGCACCGGAGTATTTTTGCGATATTTCCGAGGAAAAATATTTGAAGTCGGGCATATACACGTCCACAAGTCCACGAAGCTGTGCGAGCGTTCCGACAGATTCATAGCCGCCGCTGTTCCATACGACCGGGAGCGTAAGCCCGCGCTCCTTGGCAAGGCTTATTGCCTGCGCTATCTGCGTGGTAAAGTGGGTCGGGGTAACAAGGTCAACGGAGGAAAGCCCCGCCGCTTCAATATTCAGCATTATCTGCGCAAGCTCCTCTGGAGTCAGCTCCGAACCCGGCTCGCAGCCGTGGGACGGACGGCTTATAGGGTAGTTCTGGCAGAACACGCAGCGCAGATTGCACCCGGTGAAAAATATTGCTCCCGCACCGTTTTTTCCCGAGATACACGGTTCTTCAAAGCCGTGACGCATGACCTTATCGGCGCGTATTTTTTCTCCTGCGCCGCAGAAGCCGCGTGCCGTGCTGCGGTCAATTCCGCATCTCCGCGGGCATATTGTACAGACTGCCATGAACCCCTCCGTCAGTATTAAAAGTACATTAATATTATCACACAAGGGGTGAAAAGTCAACAAATATCGCTTTTCTGAGTATTTACAAAGTCAGGGAGCGGTGGTATAATATTTAATGTAGAAAAATGACGATGCGTGCGGAATTGCGACAGAGGCGGAATTCGACTGTTGTTAGATGAAATTATCTGAATATTATAACATAAATGCAATATTTTAGATGAATATATCCGTCTTTTCAGGTCACGAGGCGGTGTATACGACAGTCGTGAAGTGCTGTTTTCACTATCGTCTGATCTGTTGCTGCATCGGGATAAAAACAGTAAATTTGATGTTGATTTTATGACGGTCGGATCCTGCCGGATAATGACTGTCCGAACGGAGGCAATATATGCTTGATGGCGAGATAAAAAGCGCGGAGATACTCTGCGTGGGAACGGAGCTTTTGCTTGGCGATATAATAAATACCAACGCGGCGTTCATGTCGCAGCGGCTTGCCGAAATGGGGATACCCGTATACCGTCAGGCTGTGGTGGGGGACAATCCAGGAAGGCTCAAGGAGGCTCTTGCCGCCGCCTTCAGTCACGCCGACGCGGTATTTCTCAGTGGCGGACTCGGTCCGACCTGCGACGATCTGACAAAGGAGACAGTGGCGGAATATTTCGGGCTTCCGATGTATCTTGATGAGCATTCGCTTGAAAAAATACGCCGTTATTTTGCCGACACCGGCAGACAAATGCCCGAAAACAACATAAAGCAGGCTATGATACCCGAGGGCGCGGTCATTTTTGAAAACGACTGGGGGACAGCTCCCGCCATGGCGGTGGAGGACGCAGCGACCGGAAAAACGGCGGTGCTCCTGCCGGGCGTGCCGATAGAGATGGAAACGATATGGCGCGAGCGGGTCTTTCCCTATCTCTGCCGCCGCTCCGGAGGGGTGATAGTCAGCCGCAACGTTCACATTCTCAACATGGGCGAATCGACGGTGGAGGAGATACTGCGCCCGATGATGAGCGAGTGGAAAAATCCCACCGTTGCACCGTACTGCAAGGAGGGCGAGGTAAGAGTCCGCGTCAGCGCACGCGCCGCCACGCATGACGAGGCGGAAAAAATGTGTGACGGGGCGATCTCCGAAATACAATCCACAGAGGTGGGGAAGTATATTTACGGAATAGACGTAGGCTCGGTCGAAAACGCGCTGCTGATGCAGCTGCGCCGCCGCGGTAAAACGCTTGCAGTTGCCGAGTCCTGCACCGGGGGGCTTATTTCAAAGCGGCTGACCGATATTCCCGGCTGCTCCGACGTGTTCCTTGGCGGATGTGTGACATACTGCAACGACGCAAAGATGAAGCTGCTCGGAGTCAGCGCGGAAACTCTTGAGGCGCACACCGCCGTTTCCGCCGAGACCGCCGCAGAGATGGCGCGGGGGGTAAGGCTTGCTCTGGGGGCGGATATCGGGATCTCCGCTACCGGATACGCGGGTCCCGGCGGCGGGACTGACGAAGAACCTGTGGGGACGGTCTATGTCGGAATATCGACCGAGGACGGCGAGCGGGTCAAGCGGCTTTCAATGTCTCCGCTGCGCTCCCGTGCCTATATCAGGTACAGCGCGGCTACGCAGGCGATGAGCCTTGCGCTCTGAGATGGGCGGAAGGAAAAATATTTTTCAAATTTCCGTATTTTCCGAGCTTTTTTAACCGCTGCTCTATTGATTTTTCGTCAATAATAGTATAAAATAAAGCGATAAAAATATGCAGCCGCAAAACGGCGGATCGCCGGGCGGCAAATCAAAGTACTCAGCACAGGAGAATAACAATGGCAAAATTCAAAAGGATAGGCGTTCTTACATCGGGCGGCGACGCCCCGGGCATGAACGCCGCGGTAAGGGCGATCACCCGCCGTGCGCTTCAGAACGGAATTGAGGTAAAGGGAATTCTTGGCGGATACAGCGGTCTTATCGCCGATAACATGATAGACCTTACAGCCCGCAGAGTTTCAAATATCATACAGACCGGCGGTACCATAATATATTCCGACCGCTGCCCTGAGTTCAAGACCGAGGAGGGTATGCAGAAGGCTATTGAGACCTGCCGCCGTCACAATATCGACGCTATCGTCGCCATAGGCGGAGACGGAACCTTCCGCGGTGCTACCGACCTTTCGGTGCGCGGTATTCCCACGATCGGCGTTACCGGTTCTATTGACAACGACATAACCGCGACCGACTACACGGTCGGCTTTGATACCGCAATGAACACGGTACTCGAATGCGTTGACCGCCTGCGCGACACCTGCGAATCCCATGCCAGATGCAACGTGGTAGAGGTCATGGGGCGTGACTGCGGCGAGATAGCCCTCAAGACCGGCATCGCCTCGGGCGCTGTGGCTGTTGCCATTCCCGAAATTCCGTTCGATGAGGCGGCGGCTATCGAGAGGATAAATAAAGCCAAGGCTGACGGCAAGAGAAGTATGCTTGTTATCGTGTCAGAGGGCGTGTTCACCGACGAGGGCAAGCCGTACAGCGAGGTCCTTGCCAAGAAGATAGGCGAGCAGACCGGAATTGAGACAAAGTTTGCAAGACTTGCCCATATAGTCCGCGGCGGAAATCCCACACTGCGCGACCGTCTGACCGCTACCGAAATGGGAGTTTTCGCGGTCGATCTGCTGCTTGAGGGAAAGAGCGACGTTATCGTTGCCGAGATCGACGGTGAGATAGTCAGCTACGATATACGCTTTGCGCTTACCACTGACAAGATGTACAAGAAAAAACTCAAGGACGGTCAGCTTGACGGCTTCAGCGCCGAGCAGATCGCCGAAATGAAGGCGATATGCGACAAGCGCGCTGCAGATATAAAGAGGCTGTACGATATCTCCCTCGGACTTTGCCGCTGAGTGTTCGTAAGGTAAGGCACTGAAGGACAGCGAACTTAATAAATAGATCCACCGGGCTGGCGCTTAAGCGCCAGCC
>DPGK01000005.1:14351-25449 GCA_003523225.1 Clostridiales bacterium | reverse complement strand
TAGGAATAATTGTCTGGTTCTCCCGGCACGCCGCTGCTGAATGCAAACATCTGCTGGTGCAGATCGTTGGTGATCACCAGCAAAAACAGCACAGCCGGAATGATTGCCAAAGCGCCGATCCTTCCGGTCAGGCGGAATTTCTCCGATTTTCCGAGAGACAGCGCAATATACACTCCCAGCAGCGGTATAAAAAGCATTGGCAGATAGTAAAGATACCAAATGTACCGCGCCACTGTCAGGTCAGTGACAAACTCATATTTCAGCGTGCGCAGAATAAGCCACAGCAGCATCAGCGCCGCGGTCAGACGCAGGCAGTGCAGAGTCTGCGGCTGTATAATGCGTCGGTCAAGGGAATAACCCCAAAGGGAAAACAGAAGTAAATAAAGCGCGGCGCGGATATAGTTCACATAAACCCCGCAGATGTCGAGCATGGCAAGCATCCTGCAGGAATAAGCCGCGGCAATGAGCGTAAAAACAACGATCATGGGAATCAGCTGTCTTGTGTTCCGTTTCATATGGAAAATCTCTCGCTTTCTGTCGCAGACAGGGGCTTCCCCCACAGGCGCTTGTTTATTTGCTTCCGGCAGGCCGGTTCCGCAAACGGAGACCGCCGTTTCTGACCGTCGGTAATATGATAACACATTTCCCGGAAAAACACAAGAGTTTGCAACCGTCAGCGTTTATTTTTTGTGTATTTTTCAAACCTTCACCGGAACTCCGCAAAGTCATAACCACCGTAGCAATGGACAGCAATATAGAAGAAGGAACTCTGCATCCGAACCGTGACGGAGCTTGGATTGCAATACGGAAAAAATCTGCGGAGCGATCTTTCACAGAGACCGGGGGGAGTCAGCATACCAGAGAAGCATTCAGAACCGTGCTTCGGGAGACAGGGCTTGTTCAAAGCCTCAGCGGTACCGGAGATTGCTTTGACAATACGAGAATGGAAAGCTTTTTGCGACCTTGAAGAAGGAAAAATCGGCTACAAGCTGACGCAGGGTCAGGTGAAGAGCATCATTTTCAGGTACATATTCGTGTACTATAACCGGATCCGCATATCCTCGGTCAATCCCGGAGAGATTTCCCCGGTTACATATCGCGAAGGGGCTGAAGCGAACGCGCAGACGGTCGCCTGATGTCGCCGCGCCGCACCTGAATATCCTTCGTTCCGCTACGCTCCACTCCCACTTTGTAAATTCGGGGGCGGTTATCGATCGCTTTCATGTTCAGCGTAAATTCTCAAAGTAAATGCAACAGTAATAGAACAGTTCGAAGGCAACAAACTGTCAGTTTGCGATTAATTCTTCGCTGAAAGAACGATATCTTTTTCAGCGGCGCGATACAACATTGCGAACCGAAAAAGATATCGGTTCGGAAAACCCAGAAACCACAACCGTTTCCGTTCATAAGGATGTATTTTCTTATGAGAGATTGGTCGCAACCTCTGTTATGGAGGCTGCGGCCTTTTCTCTTTCTGTGGTGGATCACGGCCTTGACGATTCTGCGATAGCAAGCATCTCCTTTATGGTTGCAAGGTCTACAAGTCCGACACCGGTAAAGTAGATGTCAACGCCCACCCGCTTATGCCCGTTCACCGTTTCACTGTTGTGAACCTCGATTCGCTTGATGATCTTATTGACCACCTCCGGCGTAAGTGTTTCCATACTGGAGTACTCCCTGAGTCCTGCCAGCAAAAGTCGAATATCCACGCTCTCCCGTTCGAGTTCGGCCAGCTCTTTTTCCTTCGTGCTGACGGATTGCAGTAGCTCGGCCTGCTCTTTTTCGTACTTTGCTGCCATACGGGAATAACGCTCGTCAGATAGCTTGCCCGCAAAATTATCCTCATAGAGTTTGGCAATCAGCCGGTCGATTCCATCGATACGGTGTTTTCCGGCAGCGATGTCCGATTTGATAGATCGGATATTCTGATCTTTCCCCGCAGATTGTTGCTTTCCAATCATTTGCAGAAAGAATGATTCGTGACAGGTGACGAAATCTGCAAGATCGCTGACCGCCACTGAGACGATTTGTTCCAGCGCGACATTCCGGATATAGTGAATTGTGCATTCTCCTCGACCGGACTTGTAATTGGCACAGCGAAAAAATTCCTGATTTGTTTTCAAACTCTTAGCCGCACAAAAGTGGAGCTTTGAACCGCAGTCTGCACAAAAAACCAATCCGTAAAACAGGCTTGTTTTCCCCGTCGCAGTCGGGCGGCGCTTATTTTTGCGCAGCTCCTGCACTCTGAGCCAAGTATTTTCGTCAATGATCGCTTTCCTACCGTGAACAGCGTACCCTTGCCAAGCATTTAGGCTTCTGCGATTCTTGTTGGTCTACAAGTAAAGCAATACTTAAAAACGGAGATGTCGAGTATATCCCAATAAAGCCTATGACCTTTGAAGAAATCTCCCACTCCGCCAGCCGCAAGTCCGATAAGGCTGCGGAGCGGACTTACAACATGGCTATAGCAAAGCTACGGGAACACATTCTCCAAGATCCCACATATCAGTATTTACTCGGGTAAAAGATACCACCAAAGTCATCAACATATCTTATAAGACTGCATAAAAATCACCGTGCCCCATTTATGCCGCACGAGCCTTGTTATACTGTTATTGTAAAGATGTGAAAGTCGGGAGGCGTGGATATGCAGTATTATAAGTTGGTTGCTTCACTTGCGGGAGAGGAAGTTGCTGCAACACGGAAAAGGGATTTCGCTGAGAGAATTGCAATTTCAGCTAAGAGCAATGCGTTTAATAAGCTCTTTCATGATCGTGTGTTTTTCTGTGTGGCGGATATCATAGACAATATACTAACCGCGGGAATCATCTGTGCGGAGGATGTAGATATCAACCAGCAATTTCAAAAATATGCGAATGCGTTGGATATGAAGCTGAACGAGAGCTTACAAACGGAAGAAATAACATTTCATGCACTTCGGAACCTGCTTTCTCAGTCGGAACATAACAACTATATTGAAGATGCCGAAGATGTTTTTGAGCAATTCGGACTGGGAAAGCTGGGCGCAAGGTATTGTCGTGATCTCTCATTCAGAGAGAATCTGATCAACGAAGCGGACAAGACGGATATATATAATAGAGCAGTGAGACTTCTAACGATGAAGCAATTATTGCCCGAGCTGGATCGCATTTACGCAGGGAGAACATCTTCTGAAATTACCGGTCACCCTGTCCACTATATGGTGCAGACGGACGACGGGGATATTTGCAAAAAATCCGTTGAGCTTCTGTTGCAATCACTCTATGCCAACGGCAGACTGCAAAACAGGCGTTACAGCACGATTGCTTTTGAACTCGGATGTGAGATTCCCCGTCAGACCTATGACCAGCTTTATAAAAGCAATTCAGGCGGTGCAGTGATTGTGTTATATCGCGCAGGTTGCGACGATGCGGATGATCTGGCCGATGGCAGCCGGGACACAATTGACTGCTTGTGCAACGCTATGAAAAAATATCGCAATCAGGTGCTGACTGTTTTCTGCTTGCGGCGAGAATGCAGCAGTACAAAAGAATTTTTCTTTGAAAATCTCGGCACTACAAGCTTTATTGAACTACAAGAAGAATTTGCACAGGGTAAATGCGCAAAAGACTACCTGAAAATGCTTGCCCGTGAAAATCACATTCGTACAGACAAAAAGCTGCTTGAGCGAGTTGAAGAAGAAAAAAGCTACCTTGCGCCGGATTTGCAGTGTATCTTTGACGAGTGGTATAACCGTAAGCTAAAGACCGTTATTTACCCGCAGTACAAAGAAACAGCGACCGTAAAACGCGAAATTGCCAAAGCCAAGCCGAAGGGCACCGCATATGATGAGCTGATGGAAATGGTCGGTCTTAACGAGGCCAAGAAGGTTATTCTGCAGGCACTGAACTACCGCAAAGCGCAGAAACTCTTTGCGGACAAGGGCATGAAAACGGATTATCCCTCTATGCACATGGTGTTCACCGGCAATCCCGGTACAGCCAAAACCACCGTTGCTCGCCTCTTTGCCCGAATCATGCGGGAAAACGGACTTCTGTCCAAAGGGCAGCTGGTTGAAGTAGGGCGGGGCGACCTGGTGGGGAGATATGTAGGCTGGACAGCGCAGACGGTGCAAAAAAAGTTCAAGCAAGCAGAGGGCGGCGTGCTGTTCATCGACGAAGCCTATTCATTGGTAGATGACAGAGACGGCTCGTTCGGCGATGAGGCCATTAATACTATTGTTCAGGAGATGGAGAATCGTCGGGACAGCACGATAGTGATTTTGGCCGGTTATCCGAAGAAAATGGAGGACTTTTTGCAAAAAAATCCCGGACTGCGCTCCCGAATTGCTTATCATGTGCCTTTTGCGGATTACACCGTGGAGGAGCTGTGCAAGATCGCCGAGCTGATCGCCAAAAAGAAGGGGCTGTATTTTGACAATCAAGCGAGGGAAAAGCTGACTGCCGTTTTTGAAACGGCACGGAGGCAAGCGGATTTCGGCAACGGACGATATGTCCGCAACATGATTGAGAAGGCAAAAATAGCACAGGCCACAAGGCTAATTACCGCGGATTATGAGTCCGTCACACAGAAGGACATCATAACGTTATGCGCCGAGGATATTGAAATGCCGAAGGTTTCAGCACCGATCAGGCCGCAGATTGGCTTTTCGGTATGATTTTACATACCAGGTGATCTGTTTTTGTCCCATAGTGTCTTGTAGTATGAATAAACCTGTGGTATAATATTCGTGAAAAGGAAGTGACTTTATGCCTGTAAAACAACCGAAAAAGCTGCTGATTATGAACATTCTGGACATTCTGCGGAAGTATTCCGACGAAGACCACCGCCTGAGCCAGAAGGACATTGCCGAGATTCTGAAAACCGAATACGACATGACCGCCGACCGCAAGGCTATCCGTCGAAACATTCTGAATCTGATGGACTGCGGCTATAACATCGAATACAGCGAGTCCATCCGCATGGTACCGAATCCGAAAACCGGTGAGCCGGAGGAGAGCTATCTATGGTCGGATTTCTACCTGGAACGGGAGTTCACCGACGGTGAGCTGCGGCTGCTCATTGACAGCCTACTGTTTTCCAAACATATTCCCTACAGTCAGTGCAAGGCACTGGTGGACAAACTGGAGGGCCTATCCAATGTGTATTTCCGCAGCCGGGTGAAGCATATCGCCCGCCTGCCGGAGGACAAAACTGACAACAAGCAGCTGTTTTTGACCATCGAGCTGCTGGACGAGGCCATCAGCCGAGGCAGGAAGGTCAGCTTCAAGTATCTGGAATACGGAACAGACAAGCGACCGCACATCAAAACGCGCCCAGACGGCACGGAGCGCGTGTACATCATTTCTCCCTATCAGATGGCGGCAAAAGAGGGAAAGTATTACCTCATCTGCAACTATGACAAATACGATGACATTTCCAACTATCGCCTAGACCGCATCACAGAACTGAAAATTATGGACGAGCCGGCTAAACCCTTTGACACACTGATATGGACCAACGGCCGAACCTTAGATCTTGCCACCTATATGAAGGAGCATCCCTATATGTATTCCAGCGACAACATCCGAGCGGTATTCCGGGTGGCAAAGGCCATGGTCAGCGATGTTATCGACCTGTTTGGCACGGAGGTGACATTCTCCGACGAGGACGATACGGGCGTTACCGTGTCGGCTTTTACCAACGAAATGGCAATGGAACAGTTTGCCATGAACTTCGCCCCGGATGTAACGGTGCTGGAGCCCACACGGTTAAGAGAAAAGGTAAAAAACGCTTTGGAAAAAGCGTTGGAAAAATATAAATAATGGAGGGACAATCATGGAAGCAAAGAGAAAAGGGCTATTTTCAGATGAGCAGAAGGCAAAATTCATTGGCAGCTTGAAAGCCGGAAAGCAGAAACGTGCCGAAATTTTAGAAAAGGGAATAAATCTGAAAGAGGCATTTTACTATGGGTATTTGGATGTATCACGAGCCCCTTTGAAAGGCATTAAACAGTTCGTGGGCAACACAGTAAAGGCTCGAAATGATTGCATTGAGGAAATTTTTCAATATTGTGAAAACACCTTGCTTTCCGCACAAAGTGAGGATACATTCGATAAGGGACACGAAAAGTTATGTGAAATAATAAAAAAGTTCTATAATGATAGGGGCTACATCGATTTTACAGTCGGAAAAGCACAGAAATGGATCAATATGGCTTTAAAATACGCGTGCATCTACGACAATGAAGATGCTGAAAAACTGCAGGGAATTTTTCAATATTGTCATGTTCCGATTGATCGGTATGTGGCAAATCCGATTGTCAATGAGTTAGGGGTAAATTTGCCTAGATATAATGGTTTTCAAATGCCAAAGCATGTTCCGTTTGATGCAGGAAAATGCAACTACTCATGGAGCAAAATTAATGACTATTCCGATTATTTAAATTGTCAAAAATACATACGGGAAGCATTACGCAAAGTAAATCCTATGAAATACGCCCTTGAGTGGGAATTTATTAAGTGGCTGGATGAAAAAAACAATACATGATTGCAGAGCACAGAGAACCGTCCGTTCTCTGTGCCTCTTTTTGCCCCACGCTCCGTGCTAATCTATTCGCAGAAGGGAGTGGAGCAATGACTATATATGAAGAAGGCTTATCCCTATTATCCTGCTCGCCGGAGTTGTATGATTTCCTGCCGGCTCATCCGGAAAAGCTGTGTATGCCGATTATGCAAACATAATTACATCAGCGCCCGTGGCTCTCACGGAAAAGGAGCGGCTTTTGAGACGACGACTACTACGGAATTCAATGCCTATATCCGTGCGGAGACGAGCATATTGGGTTCGGCGCACTCAAACACGGACATTATTTTTCGATTCCCACAACACAATACAGTTTCTTTCGCCGCTGTATTGCGCCAAGGTCTACAACGGCGAGTTGCCGGAAGAATGCCGGTTTATGGAGAAGCTCTCCGAAAAGTTCCACGAAAATCCGGATTTCGGAAAGGTCATTCGGGATGTCGGTCAATATTTGGGCTTTTCACAACGATAATAAGCGGATACGGCGGCAGGTAACACACCTGCCGCCGTCATTTATTTCTCCATCCATTTCTTGATCGTCTTGTTGGTATTATGCCGCTGCACGGTACCCACTACCGCCGCAATATTGGCATCCCGCCGAGCTTTCGCTGCAATCGTGTTCTGCCGATCCAGCAAATCGTTCTGCTCCATTGCCAAGGCATTGGCCTGTTGCTGTTCCTGCAGACGCATTATGTCCAGTCTGCGCTGTTCATTTTTATCAAAGCTGTCAATTGCCTGACGAACATCGTAGTCTGAGGTGGAGATCATATCGTAGATATACTGCAATGCATACGCGTCCCGATATTGAGCGGGAACGATACGTGTTTGCCCATAAAGCGTCGCCAGTTCCTGCTTGAGTTGTGCGAGTTCTTGCTCCATTTTCTCAATCTGCGCCTGATGCTCCGCTTCCCATGCGCTGCGCTCCGTCTGATACTGCGGAAGAAGCACGGATTCATATTCCGCCAGAGCCTTTTCGTACTCCGCATCAAACTGGCGCTGCTGTTCATTGGCGGCTGCCTGTGCGTCGGCGTACTGCTTTCTGTATTCATCGGAATTGTGAATTTGCGCAATCGCCGCCGCTTTCTGCTTGCGGTAAATGCCGAAGTAATATGCCGCCGGCCAGATAAAAACGGACGCTGTAATGAGCAGTACCAGTAAAACACTGCCACTGAATGACGCAAGGAGGAATAAAATCACAATCGGTCCAAGCATCAGCAGCCAATTGATTTTGCAGCCGTGCTTGATGGGCGGCTCTGTGTAAGCTGCCTGCTTGCGAACCGGCGGCTGCGGCTCCGTCTTGCCAAAGGCTTCCGCACGCTTTCGCGGCAAAAGGCTTTCCAGCGTGTCGATTCGAAGCTGCAAATCCAATGCGCGTTTGACGATTGTTTCCTGTTTTTGTTGTTCCACGGTTTTACTTCCTTTCTAATTTTCTGTTGCTTTTAACGATTTTCTTTCAATTTGTCTGCGATTAATCTCGCAAAAACTGATGAAAATCCGGGATTGCTTCCATATTCAGCCGCTTCGCCATGGTGCAGTTGGGCAAGGTTTCGATAATCTCCCGCCATGCGGCAAACTTTTCCTTCAGTGAGGCACTATCACACATACACACCAGAAATGCAGCCTCCGGTGTGCTGAATCGATAATTTATCTTTTGCAGATGCTCCCGCATATCACGGGAGCTGATAAAACGGTAAATATCCATTTATTTCTCCTTGCATTTCAAATGAAATCCATCCAGCTAATCTGCCGGATTTCCAAACTTTTTCCTTTTGCTTAAGTATAGGACAGTGCATGGTCTGTTTTCGGTTCATCCGAACGGATGTGTAAAAAAAGAAAAGCCCGTTTTCGGGCTTTTCAAAATATGACTTTGTACAATTGATTTTTAGTACACAAATAGTGAAATCACGGCCTTACTTGTTATCGTTTTGCAGTTTCTCACGAACTTCCATCAGAATTTTCCCAAGCAGGTTTTGGCCCTCCTTGTCCTTACACCGTTCACAGGTGCATTTTCCCCAGCGGTTATCGTGCCAATGATTTCCCTCTTCCAAATATGCGTCCCCGGTAGACTTGAGCATCTCGGCGAGCTTCGGAACAGAGAATTTGGCATACAAAATCTCTCTCATAATAGCAGGAGATTTTTCGTCCCAGTCTGCCAGCAAATTTGGCTCTTTTTTGCCCATTTGCTTTGCCCTCACAGGATTTTTCTGTAGGGTGTACTTGATTTTATCTTCCTCCGTCGAACACTTTTGAGCTTGAAATGCAGCCTCGGCGTTCGGATATATCAAGCCCTTGTATTCAAACGGACATTGATAGAAGTTAGAAAGAAATCGGTATTCATCTCTGAATGAAGTAATTTTATCCATGACAGCTACTCCTTATCAATCAGGTCAAGTGCGTTTTTGATTTTGTTATATACCAACTGATTCGGATAATACCTGTAATCGGCAAATACAGATATTCCGTTTTTACAGTAATGCTCCAATATAGCGGCGGCGCAGGCGGCACTGCGGCTTTGTCCGTATTCACATTGGCAGAGAATATCAAGCCCATCGTTATGTGCTTTGCGAATGAAATCGGCAAGCCGGTCGGCTTCGGGAAGATATGTATCTACCGTCAAGCCGTAATCCGGCAAAACTTCAATATCAATGTCGTGAACCCGTACATAAAAAACACGGTCGGCCTTGCCTTTGTAATCCACTGGCGGAAGAACATCCCTCATCCTTTTTGACGGCGGGTCATAAAAACTGATTACAGCCGTGTTTTCGGGAAACCCGTTCTCCAAAAGGGCTTCGGCGGTCTTTCTGGAACAAATATCAATTTTCATCCTCACAATGCTCCTTTGCGTAGAGTTCCATCATCTTTTTGATGGCTTTTTCATAGGTCTCATATCAAGACATATCGGCCTCAAGGGGAGATTGATGCTCCATTACTTCCAGTGGAAGCGAGCGAAGATAATATCGACGGGGGAAATTATGTTCAATCGACCAAATAAGTCCGCAAAGAATTTCCGTAGTTGCATCAAACTCATAGGGCTTGCAGTTATCCGGATAGGTGTTATACCCTGTGATTTTGCAAATCCATTCAAAAATCGAAAGGTCGGCGCGAAGAACGACGTTGTATTCCTTTTCCTTTTCAAAGAAAATGTAGGTTGCATAAATCTCTTTCATTACGGCTTGAACATCCAGTTTCAAATCGGTCAGATCGTTAAAGACGTCTTGCCAAAAGCAGCATAGGCGGCTGCGTTCCGTTTCTCTTTCGGTGGGCCGTACATTTTTCATTCTGTTTCCTCCTCTGACTGAAAATCTATTTTCATTCCGTGGCGCGCTCTCCTTACTGTAATTATTATAGCACAAACCGTGCGCCTTTTTCGGTACATACGGCAATTTATACTGTAATCACTTAGAATCATGTGGCATCGAAAGGGTGTATTTATATAAGCAACTCCGAAAGCAATCCAATCAGGCTTTGGCTGGACGATATCCGCCCCGCTCCCGTTGGATATACGCATTGCCGCAGTGTCAATGAGGCAAAAAAGCAGATTCTTCGTGCGGAAGATCGCAAAGCGAAAATTGAAATCATCGAGTGCGATCACGATTTGGGAGATTACGCCCATGACGGAGGCGACGGGATTAAGCTTCTTGATTGGCTTGCGGAAAGGCAGACCTTTTATCCCGTTGCCCTCCACACTATGAACCCGGTCGGTCGGGAAAATATGAGGCGGGAAATTGAACGATATTGGAGGTAAATAGAATAAATGAAATAGGCGGGCTGTTCCTGCAACAGAAACAGCCCGCCTATTGCTATGCATCAATAATTTCTGAGTTTACAATATCCGTAGCCCGATTTCGAATGCTATTCATCCACCTGACCCACTTCATTTGATCTGTGGTTTTCAACTCTTCGGTGATACCCTCCGCCGCAGCCATTTGTTTTGTCAGTCGGGCAAATATCTCCTCGGCCTGTTGGTTAACATCGGCAAGGTAGCCGTTCAACTTGTCAGTGGTTAGCAAGTTGGCATATAGCACCCGACGATGCTCTTTGAGATACCGGAGGTGCCGCTGGCCCCAAATGCCGATGGTATGCTGTTCTTCGGGTTCATCATCTCCGGCAATCAGGTAGTAATCTCCGACAAGCTCATATCGCAAGCCTGTCCGCTCATCTGTGTTGAATTTTTCCATTGTATCGTCCTCCTAATGATTTTCTGCAATCATTGTAGCAGGAGAAGAGGAGAAAATCGAATGTGCGAAAAAAGAGAACCAAGCAGCATTATTGCTGCTCGGCTCTCTTTCTCCATTGCCTGTCCGGTTATGGTGATATTATGTTTTACTGCCTTATCAACGAAAACCGAACGGTTTCTGGGTTTTTTCGTGTCATTTTTCAAGGTGGAATTCAAAAGATATCGTTAAACTTCAGTTTAGAAAACCGCACTGAATAATATACAGCATTGATCTGCTCTCCTCATCCTCTTCCCACGCTGGGGAAGGTGTCGGCGGAGCCGACGGATGAGGAGGACAAAGTCATGCCGCACAATAGTCTG
>DPGK01000005.1:6070-14169 GCA_003523225.1 Clostridiales bacterium | reverse complement strand
TGCCATTGGCAGTCCGCGGACGAGCGATGCTCGTCACTACCTGTTTTAATCATCGCACTTAAAAGAAGCAATTTTTTTCGTGGGTTCGGCATTTGCCATGCTAATTATTCGCACAAACAATGCCAATATCCGTAGGGCGGGGGCTTGTCTCCCGCCGATTTATTTAAGTGTTCAATGCGTTTCGGCGGGAGACAAGCCCCCGCCATACGGCGCAAACCAACATGAGGCAATGCAAATTTTCTGTTATGTGGGTATATCCAATTTGCAGACACAAATATTGCCTCCCCGGCGCGGAAAGAAGCTGAGGATGACAAGACCATGTTATTTTCTCTGCCAATTAAAAAATCAATAAAATTTCAATGAAATTATGCCGCGCCCGCTGATCCGACCTGTGAAGCTCGGGTAATTTATTGGTCACATTTTTATTTCAGCTTGCGCTCAAGAAAGAAATCCAGCGCGGGGACGACATTTCTGTCCCAGAAGACCCAATTGTGGATACCTGGGGAGGCTTCAAACCGGAATTCAAGTTCGGTTTTTTCCACGGCTTCCTTGAAAACAAGATTTGACCCGTAAAGACCGTCCTCGGTTCCGCAGGCAGCATAAAGGCGCGGGCGCGGCAACGCGGGGTCGTCAAAGCGCCGCATCAGCATAAGCAGGTCGTCATCGCTCCCTCTGACCGAGGTGGCAAAATCGTCTCCCCAGATAGCAGTCGCCTCGCGCTGCCACGGGCAGTTGTCAAGCCTTGCGGCAATGTCAAGGCATCCGGAAAGTGACGCGGCGGCGGCATACTGCTCCGGCTTTTTCATTGCGAGCTTGAAAGCGCCGTAGCCGCCCATTGAAAGTCCACACACAAAGGTGCGCTCCCGTTTGCGGCTGAGGCGCAGTATCTTGCGGACATAATCGACAAGCTCCTCCGAGACGTAGGTGAAGTACTTCTTGCCGTATTTCATATCGGCATAAAAGCTGTTTTCTCCGTCGGGCATGACAACGGCAAGCCGCCGCTCCGCCGCGTAGCGTTCAATACAAGTCTTGCGCACCCATGAGCTGTGGTCGCCGTGCATTCCGTGAAGCAGGAACACGGTCGGGATATCCTCCTCGGGACATCCCTCCGGCAATATGATGTTGACGGCGGTTTCATGCGAGAGCGCCGCCGAGCGGAAACTGGCAGTCAGAAGAGCCATTTTCGATTTGTCCTTTCTTTATATTTTGTTTACGCAGCGCGGTTTCCCGTCCGGAGGACGCGCGTCGGAAGCTTCAGGCTCCGGCTTACATTTTATGAGCTGTCAGCTCGATGAGCTTTTCAAGGTCGTCGGGCTGATTTGCCGCCTCATGCGCCGCCCGGCAGCGCTTCAGCGCGCCGCATTTCGTGCATCGATGGGTTATTATATAGCCGCGTCGGGCATCCGGCTCGGCGTATATCGGTTCCATTTCTCCCCCGCAGGAGCAGGCGCGGTCGCCGGGGTTTTCGTCAACGTGAAGCGACCAAAGGCAGAAGGGGCAGTGATTGCGGGAGGAATATCCGAGCGGCTCGACCCGCCTGCCGCAGTGAGCGCAGACAAAGCCGCTGTCGTTTTTTGAAAAGCGTCTGGTTTGCATTTTTGATCCTTATCTTTGCCGGAATGTCCCGAAAACTTCCTTTTTTCGCGAAAAAATCGGTATTTTTGCGCCGGGGGGCTTTATTCCCGGTGCTTTTTATTGTATAATATAATGTGAATAAATATATTCCGGATCGCCGGACAACAATATTATACATTGTTTTTCGCGCATAATCAACCCGGGGAGCAAAAAAATTTCCGCGATACGGAAAAAGGAGGATTCGATGGCGTTAAAGCAAAGATACACCGTTACGGTGGCGGGCTATGAAATGAGCGTCCGGTCGGACGATTCGCCTGCCGAGGTCGAGGAGGTCGTGGGAGCGCTTGACCGCAGTATACGCGACCTGTGCGCACGCAACCGCACCCTGCCGCGAAACGAGGCGATAATCCTTTGCGCTCTTGACGCATTTTCCGAAAAAAGACGCGCGGAGCAGCGCGTGCGTGAGCTTGAACGTGAGCTTTACGGCGGCGACGGAAAGTATGCGCGCCTTGAGCGGGAAAACGAGCTTTTGCGCGCTTATATCGAACGCCGCACGCCGCCTAAAGCGGCAGAGCCGGAAAACGGCAAAGCAGCTTCCGGCGTCGGAAGATCAAACGGGGAGAACGGTGCGGAATGAGCGAACACCCTGAACGCGCGCGTCTGCCCGAGCTGCTTTCCCCTGCCGGGTCGCCTGAGGCACTGCGCGCCGCTGTGGAGGCGGGGGCAGACGCGGTATATTTCGGCACCTCCGGCTTCAACGCCCGCGCCGGGGCGAGAAATTTTTCCGCTGCGGAGCTGAGGGACGCCGTGGGGTACTGTCACGAAAACGGAGTGCGGGTGTATCTTACCCTCAACACGCTGATATACGACCGCGAGCTGCGCGATTATCTTGCCGCCGCCGAGACCGCTTACCTTGCGGGGGCGGACGCTCTTATCGTAGCCGACCTCGGCGGAGCTGCGGCGCTGCGGCGGACATTCCCCGACCTGCCTCTGCACGCAAGCACGCAGATGTCGGGTCACTGCGCCGACGCCGCGCGGGTGCTTGCCGGTCTTGGCTTTTCCCGCATGGTGCTGGCGCGCGAGCTTTCGCGGGAGGATATTTCCGCATTTACCCACAGCTCGCCCATCGAGGCGGAGGTGTTTGTTCACGGCGCGCTTTGCGTCTGCCATTCCGGGCAGTGCCTGTTTTCCTCAATGGTGGGCGGACGTTCGGGCAACCGCGGCGAATGCGCCCAGCCCTGCCGCCTTCCCTACAACGGCGGAAAATACCCGCTCTCACTTAAGGATCTGTGCCTTGCCTCTCACCTTCCGGAGCTTATTGACGCCGGCGTGGCGTCGCTGAAGGTCGAGGGCAGAATGAAGGGTCCCGATTATGTCGGTCCGGTAACGTCGGTCTGGCGGCGTCTGCTCGACGAGAGGCGCGCCGCGACTCCGGAGGAGCTTAGGTATCTTGCAGAGGTCTTTTCGCGCTCCGGATTTACCGACGGGTACTTTACCGGGGATATCTCGCATTCAATGCTCGGCGTGCGCACCGAGTCGGACAAACGGCGCTCGGCGGCAGGTCGCCCGCAGGAAAGCCGCAAAAGAGCAGCAGAGCCTGTGGTGCTTCCTCCCCGCACGCACGCGGCGGCGGAATATCAGCCGCTTCGCCCCGAAAGCAAGCCCCTCTCAAGGCGCACGGCGTATATGCACAGCCCGGCGCAGCTTACCGCCGCGGCGCGGAAATATTTTGATATCTGCTTTTTGCCGCTGTACGCACTATCGGGCGGCGATGATATAGGCACAGATGGGTGTGACGTCGGCGCGGCACTGCCACCGGTGATAACCGACAGCGAGCTTCCCCAAGTTAAAAAACAGCTTGAAAAGGCGGCAAAGCGCGGCGTGCGCGACCTTTTGATAGGAAATTTGGGACATCTGCACCTTGCGCGCGAGTTCGGAATGCGCCCGCACGGGGACTTCCGGCTCAACGTCTGCAACCGCGAGAGCGCCGCCGCACTTGAGGAGCTGGGCTTTGAGGACTTTATCCTTTCGCCCGAGCTGACCCTGCCGCGTCTGCGCGACATAGGCGGGCGGTCGCTTGCCGTAGTCTACGGCAGGATACCGCTTATGGTAACCGAAAAATGCGTCGGCAAGGAGTGCGGCGGCTGCCGGGAGTGTGCCCGGGGCAAGAATACGCTGACCGACCGCCGGGGAGTACGCTTTCCGGTACTGCGTGAATGGCGGCACCGCTCGCTGATAGTCAACAGCCTGCCCACGTCAATGTCGGACAAGCAAAAGGTGCTTGACGAGTACGGGGTCCGAGGCAGACATTTCATTTTCACTGTCGAAAGCCCCGGCGAGGTGGACGGAGTGCTGCGCGCCTTCACAGGCGGCAAGCCCGTGCCGGGAGAGTGCCGCCGCATTGCGCTGAAATAACTTGACACAATTGCGCGGATACACTATAATAAGGTAAGCCGGATAACGGTACGCCAAGGCGTACTTCCCAAAAAGAATGTATCACGCTGTGGCGGATATGAAGAAAGGCATGATCTTTATGAAAATAAACGCAAAATTCAAGAGCTTTACCGACGGGCTGGCGATCTTTCTTGCCGTGCTGATCGCCGTTTATCTTATGACGGGATTCATCCAGATCGGCTCAAAAAACAGCTCCGGCAGCTCGGGAAAGCTCAGCTTTACCGAGAAGATCGAAAAAATGCTTGACAATGCGGCATACCGCGGGTATTTTCACATTTTCATATTGCTGATACTCTCGGCATCCGTGGGGATCATCCTGCGTCGGCTGCCGTGGCTCTCGGTGATTGCGGCAATGCTTCCGCTCCTTTATGAGCTTGATCTGCTCACCTCAAAGCTGCTGAACAAATACCCCACCGGGGTGATCCTGCTTACAGCCTCCCACCTTGCAGGTGCAATAGCGTATGCCGCATACTGCGACCGCAACCGGCTGACGCGGCTGTGCTGCCCGCTCGCCGGGGTCGCCGCGGGGCTTTTCGGATTCGGATTTGCGGCGTATATTTCAGTTCTTGCCAAACGCGTTGCCGCCTCCGCCGACACGCTTGCCACGCTCCGCGACGGCAGCGTGATCGTTCCCAACGCGGTAAGGCCCCTCCCCGGCGCGGTCGGCAGGATATATGCGGTCTTTCTTTCGGAGGGGGCGTCTGAGGCGCGCGCGCTGTCGTCCGAATACCTCCAGTCGATAGGCAAGACCGGAGTGCGCGTAAACTTTTTCGGCTCTGTCGACGGCACCGAGGCAGGCGTGTATGCCGGACTTTGCCTTGTATTTCTCGGTGCGGCGGTCGCGGCGTTCGTGCTTGCGGGCTGGCGGCTGTACAGACTTTCCTTCGCCGCTTCCTGCCTGCCGGCGGCAGTTTGCGCCATAAGACTTATAAACGAAAAGCTCAGCGCGGGCGGAGTGATACTGCTCGCCATCGCCGCAGTGTGCGCAGTATGCTTTGCCGCCCCACTTGCCGCCTCCCCGGAGGAGCCGCAGGAAGATGAGCCGGAAATTTCTGATGAAGGCGCCTATGATGAAAGCCCCGATGAAAATACCGACGCAGAAGATGATATTCCCGATTGCGGAGAAAACATATAAGTTGTCCGGCAATCCAATTGAGCCTGATCCATAAATTGAAATAAATATCTTAGTAAACGGACTGTCGCATTCAGCGGCAGTCCGTTAAAAATTGCACTCGGAAACTTATTGTGCTGAGAAAGATTTTTTCATTGCGGTGAAAGTGTTTTCACGCAGCAGCTTCCGACCTCAGGAAAGCGTATTCATCTCACGTAACGGAAATTTTGCAAAATGTTGAAGTCTTTTTATATACATGATATATGTTGAAAATATGTTGACACAGTGTGTCATAAATGATATAATATTGTCATACATAGGATTATACATATTGATTTACCTGCGGGCGTAGCATTATCGGCAACCTCAGATATCAAAAACGGCTGTCGTTTGAAACGACAGCCGTTTTGTGCACTCCTGTGCAGCCGGATAAACCGACGATTTTGATAAATCTTATTTGAACTCGTAGTGTAAGTCTATAGGGTAATAAACTTAGCATTAATATAATATCACAAAAAGGAGGATATGTCAATATGGAAAACAAAAAAATTTCTCAGGAGCGGTATTTTGTCGGATTTGATATCGGAACAGATTCTGTCGGATACGCCGTTACCGATTCCGACTACTCGTTGTGCAGGTTCAGGGGCGAACCCATGTGGGGTGTCAACCTGTTTGACAGCGCAAGCCAATGTGCCGACAGACGCAGTCACCGTACTGCAAGACGCAGATATGACCGCCGCCAGATGCGTGTGGATCTGCTTCAGGAACTGCTTTGCGGTGAAATGGAAAAAACCGACCCATACTTTTTCAGACAAATAAACGAGAGCTATCTTTGGAAATGCGACAAATCCCCAGAAACGCTCCGTGGATGCGACTGGATGAACAGAGAATATAATCGGCGTTTCCCGACCGTACATCACCTTATAGTTGAGCTTATGAACTCAGCCGAGGGGGTTGACCTGAGATATTTATATCTTGCTCTTGCATGGCTTATAGCGCATCGCGGGCATTTTCTCAGCAACATTGACGGCGAAAGCATTGAGGAGCTCACAGACATAAGACAGATCTATTACGGATTCGAGCAATGGTTCGACGATAACGGATACGACAGGCCGTGGAACTGCGACCCGGATCGTCTGAAAGATATCCTGTCTCAAAAATGCGGTGTGCGCGCAAAGGAAAGCAAGCTCCGAGAGCTGTTCTCATACTGCAAAACGTCTGTCGGAGAAAACGCCTGCCCGATTTCCGTAGAGTATATGATAAAGCTGTTTGCGGGTGGAAAGGCAGATTTAAAAAAGCTGTTTATTGGCGACGATGGGCTTTGCACAGAAGGAAGCATTTGCTTGAGTGAGCCTGATAAGCTGGAGGAGCTTCTGCCGGAGCTGGGCGACTATGCGGAAATCATTACTCTCATGCAACGCATATACGACTGTGCATCGCTATCCGGGATGCTGGATGAAAAAAAACACATATCCGACGTGAAAGTCGCACAGTATGAGACTCATAAAAACGATCTTAAAGAACTTAAATATCTTATCAGAAAATACTGCCCGTCTGAATACGGGAATATGTTCAGAAATGCCGCTGCAGGAGGATATTCCGCATATGTTTCAAATTTCAAGTCGGATATCAATTGCAAGAGCAGTAAAAAGCTGAAGTCTGTAGACCGCGACGCCTTTTACAAATATGTAAAGAAAACTCTTGATAAGATCCGCCCCGGGTCCGCCGAAGATGACGAAAAAGTAAAAGGGATCCTTTATCGCATTGAGCTGAAGACATATATGCCTAAACAAGTCAATACAGACAACAGGCTCATTCCGCATCAGCTTTACTACGCCGAGCTGAAGCTTATTCTTGAAAATGCGGAAAAAGTATTTCCTTTTTTGAGCGAAAGAGACGCCGACGGTCTTTCTGTATCGGATAAAATAAAGTCGCTGTTTAACTTCCGTATTCCGTATTATGTAGGTCCGCTGAACCGCAGCAGTTCATTTGCATGGATCGAACGCAAGGCAGACGGAAGGATACTCCCCTGGAATTTTGACCAAAAAGTCGATCACGACGCGTCGGAAAGAGCTTTTATCGCGCGAATGACCAACAAGTGCACATATCTCCCCGGCGAGGATGTGCTTCCGAAATGTTCGCTGCTTTATTCAGAATTCACAGTGCTGAATTTAATAAACAACATAGCGATAGACGGAATAAAAATCAGCCCGGAGCTGAAACAGCTGCTTTTTGACGAATTAATTAAAAAAGATAAAAACATCACATTCAAAAAAATAGTCGGATTTTTTGTGTCAAACGGCAACATACGTAAGGACGATGAGGGAAGAATAAGCGGCATCGACAAGGATGTAAAAATGTCCTTCAGACCGTATATCGAATTTTCCGCGTTCATTTGCTCCGGGAAGCTGACCATAGATGACATCGAAGATATCATTTTGCATTCCACGTGCACCGAAGACCGCTTCCGGTTTGCAAAGTGGCTTGACTCGTGGGCTGCTCACAACAAAAAGGAGCTATCACCCGAAGACAAAAAATACATTGTATCAAGAAAGTTCTCCGACTTCGGAAGGCTTTCCGGCAGGCTTCTGAACGGTATTGAGGGAGTACATCTGAACACCGGCGAAGCAGGTACAGTAATACACTTTATGCGCACAACAAACGACAATTTCATGCAGATCATATCAGACAGAGATAAATATAACTTTGCTGATATTATTTCCGACGCTCAGAAGGAATACTATACCAACAACCCCAATCTCGCCGCAAAATTCCAGTCGATCAAGAAGGTCTCCGCCATCGAGATAAAAAACCTGATTGACAGCATAAGCAAGATCAAGGAATAAAAGCATCCGCGGCAGTAGGAAACATTAAATAAAACGCAAAACAACGCAAAACAAAAAACACTTTCGATTGAAAGCATAAACAGACTAGCCATCCCCGTCCGGGGCAATGCCCC
>DPGK01000005.1:0-5800 GCA_003523225.1 Clostridiales bacterium | reverse complement strand
TTTGTCCTCCTCATTCGTCGCGGCAAGCCGCGCCACCTTCTCCGCTGGAGAAGGCTTTCTTTGTACCTGCAAATTCTTAAGTGCAGCTTCCTGAACTACGGTTTAATGATGTTTTCAATCGTGTCAGATGCGGAACGGAATCAATAAGCAATCCCCGTCCGGGGCATTGCTCCGGACGGGGATAGTTTATTCGGACTTCGGCGTTTCTCCGCCGCGGGACATGATAAGATTTCCGTCCCGGCGGACAGCCCGCCATATTATGTGACGCGGGCATTTGCTTTCGCAAAGACCGCAGCCAATGCACTTGGAGTAATCAATGGAAGCTCCCGCGCCGTCAACGGCAACGGCTCCGGCGGGGCAGTTCTTTTCGCAGATGCGGCAGGAAATACAGCCTACATCGCAGAACTTGCGCACCTCCGCTCCCTTCAGCTTCGTCATGCACCCGACCCAGTGGGCACTGTCGTAAGGAATGAGCCTGATTATCGACTTCGGGCAGGTCCTGACGCATACGCCGCACCCCTCGCACTTGTGGTAGTCCACAACCGCTACGCCGTCGATTATCTCAATGGCGCGGAAGGGACACGCCGCCGCGCAGGTGCCAAGACCGATGCATCCGTTCGGGCATATCTTGTCGCCGCCGCCCAGACGCTCCGCCGCTATACAGTCGTGAGGCCCTTCGTAGTTGTATTTTCGGCGCGCGTGGAGATCTCCGCCGGAGCACATCACCTGTGCCCTCATGCGTATAGGAGCTATGACCTCCACTCCCATGATCTCGCCGATCTTCTTTGCCGTCTCGGCTCCGCCCACGGCGCACGCCCCGCAGGGCGCCTGTCCGGCGGCAATTGCTGCTGCAAGCGCCGCACAGCCGGTCTTACCGCAGCCGCCGCAGTTGGCGCCCGGCAGGACCTCAAGTATTTCGGCGGCGCGCGGGTCGGTCTTGACCTCAAAGAGCTTCGAGGCGACCGCAAGAAGCACGCCGAGTATTATTCCCATGCCCGCAAATATCGCAACAGGCAGGATTATTTCTTTGATTTCCATATCTGCCTCCTCACGAGAAGCTGATTCCCGAAAAGCCCGAGAAGATCATGGCAAGCAGACCCGCCGCGATAAGTATCAGCGGCATTCCCTTGAATGCGCGGGGCGGGTCGGCGATCTCAAGCCGCGATCTGACTCCTGCAAAGATCACTATGGCAAGTGTAAAGCCGATCCCGGCGGCAAAGCCGTAGCAGACCGACGGCAGGAAGCCGTAGTTTTTCTGAATGTTGACAAGCGCCGCGCCGAGCACCGCACAGTTGGTGGTAATAAGCGGCAGGTATATTCCCAGCGAGCTGTAAAGCGCCGGAACAAACTTGCGCAGGAACATCTCAATAAGCTGCACGAGCGACGCAATGACCAGAATAAACGCAACCGTTTTAAGGTATGTAAGGTCATACGGCAGCAAAAGCAGGTAGTAGACCGCCCATGTGACGGCGCTTGAAAGCGTCATTACAAAGGTAACAGCCATGCCCATGCCGAGCGCCTTGTCGGGACTGTCGGACACGCCGAGAAAGGGGCAGCATCCGTAAAACTTTGAAAAGATGAAGTTTTCTACCAGAACGGCGCTCATCATCAGCAGCAGCACGTCGGTAAAACTGAGTTCGGCAAAATTCATTGCTCTGCACCTCCCGTTTTTCCGCCGATATCGGACAGCCGGCGCAGACGCGCGCGGTCATCGGCGGAGTTGCGCAGCTTCTGCACCACCGCCAGAATAAAGCCCAGCGTAAGGAACGCTCCGGCAGGCAGAATGAATATCACGGCGGGAGAATAGCCCTCACCGAACACGGGATATCCGCAGAAGGTTCCCGCACCGAGTATCTCACGCACAGATGCAAGCAGCAGAAGCGCCATTGTGTAGCCCAGCCCCATGCCGATAGCGTCTATCAACGAGGGCAGAACGCGGTTTTTCGAAGCGAAGGACTCGGCGCGTGCAAGGATTATGCAGTTTACAACGATAAGGGGGATGAAGATTCCGAGCGAATTGTAAAGGTCGGGCAGGTAAGCCTTCATCAGCAGCTCGACCGCCGTCACAAAGCCGGAGATTATCACCACGTAAGCGGCAATTCTGACCTCCTTGGGGATCAGCCGGCGCAGAAGGGATATCATTATGTTTGAGCAGATAAGCACCGCCGAGGTGGCGACACCCATTCCGAGTGCGTTTTTCACCGAGGTGGTCGTGGCAAGCGTGGAGCACATACCAAGCAGCTGCACCAGCACCGGGTTGTTGTCGATAATACCATCGCGCAGCAGCTTGCCCACCTTGCGCAGAAATGGCGGAACAGAGGGCTTTTTTCTGCCGCTTTGCGGATTCCTGAGCATATTTTCCGTCTCGGCATTGCCGTACACCGCGCCGAGATTGGTTTTGCGCTCGTCATCACCAGCTCCGAAGGCTGACTTTTCCGCTTCGGACTCCTTCATGGATTCACGCAGCTTTTTTTCAATTTCTTCTTCGGTCATAGCCATGCCTCCTCATTCCCCCGCTTCTGAGCCGCAAAGCCCCATGGTCGCCGCCGCGGCAAGGGCGCGGTTTACTCCCGAAAGCACCGAGCGGGAGGATATCGTAGCTCCGGATATGGCGTCAACGTCCACACCGAGCGTCAGCTTGTCTCCGCCAAGACCTGTGTACTGAGCCAGATACCCTGAGTCGGCGACGCGGCTGCCAAGACCGGGTGTTTCGGAAAGCGACGTGATATTAACGCCCACCATCCGTCCGTCGGCAGCTATGCCGACTATCATATCAATATTTCCGCCGAATCCGGACGGGGACACCGATACCGCATAGCCGCAGACATTTCCGTCGCGGTCGCTGACCTCAAAGATCGCGCTTACATCCGAGGGAACGTCCTCAAGCGTGCGGTAGGTTATATCCTCCGCGCCGAACACCGCGGCGATCGCGGCGCGCTCGGTTTCAAGCCTTTGTTCTTCTATCCGGTCACGGGTAAGCGAATAGGACGCCGAGACCGCAAGGGCAACGCAAATGCAGACAACGGTAAGCGATGCTACGATGCGGATGATGCGTTTTGCTGTGGATCCGTCCTTTTCCGACACGGCGGAGGAAGTTTTTTCTTCACTCATTTTTCCGCTCCTCCTTCCTTCCGCTTTCCGGCGAACATACGGCGCGGCTTCGTGCCGAAAACACGCGGCGCGGTAAACCGGTCGATGTAGTACACCAGCATATTCATCATAAGTATGGCAAAGGATACGCCCTCATTGTAGCCGCCGAAATAGCGTATAAAGACGGTCACACAGCCGCAGCCGACTCCGAAGATGAGCCTGCCCTTGGCAGTTACCGGGGAGGTCGTGTAGTCGGTCGCCATGAATATTGCGCCGAGCATCAGTCCGCCTGACACCAGCTCGCCGAGCATGAAGGAAAACGCAACCTCGGTTTTGGGGAAGATAAGCGTCAGAAGTGCCACAGTCCCTATGTAGGCAGCCGGAATATGCCAGGTGATGACCTTACGGCAAAGAAGGTAGATACCGCCCGCTATCAGCAGTACGGCTGAAATTTCTCCGATAGACCCGGCACAGCGTCCCAGAAACAGATCAAGCGTGGAGACGTCCGGAACCGCGCCCGTTTTGTACGCGGCAAGAGGCGTTGCCTGCGCTATGGCGTCAGAGCTGCCCGCAAAGGAGAAGACGCGCCAGTCAAGACGTTCAAACGGCGCGGGGAAGGAGGTCATTTCCTCCGGCCACGCGAACAGGAACGCACGCCCCGCAAGCGCAGGGTTAAGAAAGTTCTTTCCTATTCCGCCGAAAAGCTGCTTTACCACCACGATGGCAAAGAAAGCGCCGACAATGGGGATCCAGTACGAGACTGCCGAGGGGAGGTTAAGCCCCAGAAGCAGACCGGTCACAACGGCGGAAAGGTCGCCTACCGTGCAGGGACGGCGCAGAATGAGCCTTACCAGATACTCAAAAAGCACCGACGAGGCAACCGAGATAAGCACCACCACCAGTGCGCGCGGTCCGAAAACGTACACTCCCCACCCAAGCGCCGGAAGCAGCGCGATGATAACGTCAAGCATTATGGAGCGGGTCGTATCTGTATGCTTTATGTGCGGCGACGGCGAAGCCGTAAGCCGTTCGGGATATCCGACTTGTTGATTCATTGCTTGTTACCTGTTAATAAATATGATAGCATGGCACGGGTCATTTTTTCCCCTTGCTTCTGACAGCGCCCTTTGCGACGCGTATGTACTGCACTATGGGAACATTGCCGGGGCAGTTGTAGGAGCAGGTGCCGCACTCGACACAGCTCATTACGTGCAGCTTTGCCGTCTCATCGTAATTCCCCGCCATCGCGTACTGCGCAAGATACACCGGCATAAGATGCATGGGGCAGTTCTTGACGCATCTGCCGCAGCGAATGCAGGCAAAATCGTCCTTCATCGCCGCGAACTCTTCGGAAAACACCAGAATAGCCGATGTTCCCTTTGTGACGGGAGCGTCAAAATCCCAGGTCGCCGCGCCCATCATAGGACCGCCGTTTATCAGCTTGAAGGGAGTGCGCACAAGTCCGCCGCAGAATTCTATCAGGCTGCGCACCGGAGTGCCGAGCGGAACGCGCAGATTCTTTGGCTCACGCACGCAGTCGCCGTCCACGGTAACGCACCGCTCAATGAGAGGCATTCCCTCGGCAAAGGCGCGGTATATGGCGGAGCAGGTCTCGGCATTAAAGACCACACAGCCCACGTCGGCGGGCAGCTTGCCCTCCGGCACCTCGCGCCCCGTCAGCGCAAATATAAGCTGACGTTCGTCGCCCTGCGGATATTTTGTGCGCATAAGCCTTACATTCAGAAGCGGGCTTTCCCCTATCTCGGCGGCAACACGGTCGGCGGCGTTGAGCTTGTTGTCCTCGATGGCTATATCTCCCGAGGGAAGCCCCAGCGCGCGCAGAAGTATTTTTGCGCCCCCGACCAGCTCCTCGGGATGCTCAAGCATCAGCCGGTGGTTCACGGTGATGAAAGGCTCGCACTCGGCGCAGTTGATGATGAGCCTGTTCACCTTGCCGATAGCACCCGAGAGCTTTGCCCAGGTGGGGAAGGTCGCGCCGCCCATGCCGGATATTCCGGCGCGGCGGATAACATCGACGATCTCCTCCGGCGAGGTATCGCCAAGCCGCTTTGAAAACGGAACGACATCGGGCGACAGAGTGCCTTCTCCGTCGTTTTCAATAATTATCGTGGGCACAGGACGCCCCTGTACGCCGACGCGTGAGCTTATCGCCTTCACCGTGCCCGAAACGCTTGAGTGGACCGGACATCCCAGTCCCGCCGGGACCTCGCCTATAAGCTGACCGCGCAGGACCCGGTCACCAGCGGAAACCGTAGGGGTACACGGTACGCCGATATGCTGGGAAAGCGGTATCTCCACCACCGGCGGAGCGGGCAGATCGACCACCGCCAGCGCGCGCGTGTTTTTGTATTCGCGGACGCGCGTCCCGCCCTTGAAGGTATAAAACATACCAAAACTACCAAACGGCAAAAGCCGTCCTTTCAGAAAATAAACGCATAAATTTTATATTTAAAATATTATACTACATAGATATGCAAAAATCAATTGTCGAAAGATAAAATATTGTTAAATAAAAACTCATCCCCAATTATGCACCTTGCAATGCTTATATCACACCCGGGAATACATCCCCGAGTGTGTCTGATATTCAATATGATAAAAAATGTGTTTTACGCACCGGATGATGTGCAATATTGAACTGTAATTCTCATCATCTTCCCACGCTGGGGAAGAGGATGAGGAGGACAAA
>DPGK01000001.1:48864-51459 GCA_003523225.1 Clostridiales bacterium | reverse complement strand
TATATGTTATTGTATGTTATCCGCCGGAAAGCTACGGCTCAGTCGATAGTGCGGTCGAGCTTGAAACGCAGTATCTTGCGCAGGGTGTTTTTGGGGAACTCGGTCTGGCGGACACGGATAAGGTCTATCTTCTTATACGGTACAGCCGTGCGGTTGTAGTTTTCGGTATGTGTCTGCAGATACCTCTTGACGTCGGAGATGCCGTTATCCTTCACATAGTCGGGATCCATATAGAACTCCGCGACTATTGAGTTGAACTGAGCGCCGCGGCGGCTCTGTCCCTCGTACACCACCATCTCCATGACACCGGGAATGGTGGAAAGCACATTTTCTATCTCCTCCGGGTAAACATTTTTGCCGTTTGAGAGAATTATGAGATTCTTGAGTCTGCCGGTGATATAAATATGTCCCTCGTCGTCAACTCTGCCGATATCTCCGGTGTGGAAATATCCGTCGCCGTCCATGCAGGCGGCAGTTGCCGCTTCATCCTTGTAATATCCGAGCATTACATTGGGGCCGGTAACGCATATCTCTCCCTCGTCGCCGTCGCCTATGACCTCAATTTTCAGTCTGTCGCTCGGTATCAGCGAGCCTACGCTGCCGGGTATAACATCTCCGACACGGTTGACGGAAATAAGAGGCGAGCATTCGGTGATGCCGTAGCCGTTGAGGACAGTAATTCCCATCGCGTTGAAGAAGGAAAGCACATCCTCATTCAGCGGCGCGCCGCCGCAGACCACCAGCTTCAGCTTGCCGCCAAACGCCGCAAGCACGGATGAGAACAGCTTGTCCGTGGCTTTTTTCACACCCACGCGCTTTGCCCCGCGGCTGAGACTCAGCATTGCGGAGAACACACGTTCGAGCTTCTTTTCCTTTACTGTGGATAGTATCTTGCGCTTGAAGGTCTCAAGATACAGCGGCACAAGAACCATCATATCCGGCTGTTCCGCTTTAAGCTCGCCAAGCAGATATCTTACTCCGTTTGAAATGTAATTTTCAACACCGCAGCAGAGTACAGCCAGTATTCCGACTGTCGAGCCGAAGGTGTGATGAGGCGGCAGCACCGCCACCATTTTTTTGCCCCAGCGATTCACTTTCAGCGCGTCTGCCACATTTGAAAGGATCGCTTTCTGCGTCAGCATAACGCCCTTTCCCTTGCCTGTTGTGCCGGAGGTAAAGACCAACAGTGCAAGGGCATTCGGGTCGATGGGGGCTTTATAGAAGGAATCATCCCCCTCGGCGACAAGTGTCGCTCCCGTGGCAAGCATGGAGGATATCTCCTCGCAGTCGCCGCTCATGAATATCCTTTTCTCTATTCCTGCAGCTTCGCATATCTTTTCTGCTTTTTCGCTGAGGTCACCGTCGCAGATAAGGAAGCGGCAATCCGCCTTTTTCACCGTGTCGGCAAGATCCTCGGCTGACCAGTCGCGGTCAAGCGGAACAAGCACCGCGCCTATTGAAAGCAGTGACATATAACACAGCACCCAGTTGTAGGACAGCTTTCCGATAAGGGCGCAGTGTACGCCCGCCATGCCGCACTCAAGCTCGGCAGTGCCAAGACATTTTACGTCGTATGCAAAACGTCTGAAGGTAACGTGTACAGCTTCCGGGTCGGAGGGACGCTGTCTGTATGAGTAGGCAATGCCCTGATTGAATCTGGTAGACGACATCGAGACCAATTCGCGGACGGTCGATGCCTCCGGATAGTCGTTATAATACGGAATATTCATGCTTGCGCACTCCTTTTTTTATTATTTTCTCCCATTAGTTTTGTAAAATTGTCGCACAGACGTTCAAGCACCGAGTAAAATACCTCAAGCTCTCCCGCATCGATCCCCTCATCCACCCGTTTCTGAATGTCCGTGGCGATGCTGACTATCCTGCGCGCGACCTGCCTTCCCTTTTCGGTAAGCCTTATGCGCCGGTTGTATTTGCTTTTTCTGCCGTTTTGCTGCTCGTCCGATTCTATTATGTCCTCCTTGTGCAGGCGGTCGATCTCACGTGACACCAGCGAGCGGTTTATGTGCCGCGTGGCGGCGATCTCCGTCGCGGTAAGTCCTTCCGGATGGATAAGCAGCGAGTAGATCCAGAAAGCGTGAACAGCCTTGATCCCAAACTGAGCCGTTCCGGCTATCTCAAGCGCCCTTATGCACTTGCCAAGATGCTCGATATCTATTGTAAACCGTTCAAAATTCTCCTCGCGCAATTATTTTTCCTTCCTTTCCACGAATATATGCCATGTCGTTCCGGCAGACTGTATGCTGCTCCACAGTTCAAAGACTGCGGCTTTTTGTGGAATATTATAGCACATAGATGTTGACATGTCAACATCTATGGCGGATATTTTGCATATATTGCATCAGAAATGCGCTTTTCCGCTTATTTTTTTACGCACCTGACCGTCTGCCGCCCACACCTGTCGCGCTGACTCTGCCGTACACCGGCTATTTCAGCGCTTTGAAGATATTAATTTTCGTGGGGCTGTAAAAAAACTCGATGTAATTTACAGCCCCCGTAAAATGTCGGTCGGGAATCCGGCATTTTACGGCGATCTTGGTCGGTTTTGCCCTTGATCTTGTCTGAATTCGGGTGAAT
>DPGK01000001.1:1114-48654 GCA_003523225.1 Clostridiales bacterium | reverse complement strand
CTTGTCTGAATTCGGGTGAATGCGGTGGCAAAATGACGGCTTTATGCCGTCAAGACCAATGTCGTTTGGGGTGTTAAAAAATTCAGAAGCAATTTTTTAACACCCCTACGGTCAAGGGGATACAGCATATCCCGTATCCTACGGTTTATTTTAATTACGCTCACGGTCGGACAAACAGCCATAAATATCCGTGCAAGCCTTGCGGAACATCATTCCGCGGCTGACATATTCTCAAGCAGCTCCGCAAGAGCTGCATCGGGCTGGAATCTTATCGCGCAAAGCTCGTCCTTGTGCGCAAGCTCCGGCGCTTTTGCGGCATTCAGCGCCTCCGCAGGTATGAAGATATACGATGCCTCGGGAAAAATATCGACGCAGTAGTTGATCACCGCGATGCCCTCCGCGCGGCACTCCGACCGCGCGGCAGAGCTGTAACGTTCGAGCTTTCCGCCACTTGCGGAAACACGGCATACGGTGCGCCCACAGCGGACACCGCGCAGCACGGTAACAGTGAGATCAGTACTCCCGTCGCCGCCGACCGCATAGGAGAAGCCGCGCAGGAGAAACCTTTCGGCAAGCATTATTGCCGCAAGGGCGCAAAGCACGCCAAGTGCCCGCAGGGGAGCGGTAAGCGCCGGGCTTGTCGGCAGCATACAGCACACCGACGCGACGGACAAAAGCAGCGTCAGGAAAAACGCCGGGCGGCGGTCAGGCTTCGGGATATACTCATACATTCTTTTTTATCTCAGCTCGGCGATGTCCATGATCAGCCGTTCGGTCTTTTCCCATCCAAGGCACGGGTCGGTGATGGATTTCCCGTAAACGCCCTCCTCCACCTTCTGGCAGCCGTCCTCAATATAGGATTCGATCATCAGACCCTTGACGAGCCTGGCAATGTCAGCCGAATGGCGGGTGCTGTGCAGTATCTCTTTGGCAATACGGGTCTGCTCAGCCCACTTTTTGCCCGAATTCGAATGGTTGGTGTCGATGATGACCGCGGGGTCCTTCAGTCCGCTCTCGGCGTAGATACCGCACAGATGGCTCAGGTCCTCATAATGGTAGTTGGGGAAGGACTGTCCGTACTGATTTACCCAGCCGCGCAGTACGGCGTGAGCAAGCGGGTTGCCCTTGCTTTCCACCTCCCAGCCGCCATAGCTGAAAACATGACCGGTCTGCGCCGCCTTGATCGCATTGACCATAACGGAAAGGTCGCCGCTGGTCGGGTTTTTCATACCCACAGGCATGTCAAGTCCGCTGGCAGTCAGACGGTGCTGCTGATTTTCCACCGAACGCGCGCCCACGGCGACGTATGAAAGTACGTCGGCAAGGTATCTGTGATTTTCGGGGTAGAGCATTTCGTCAGCTCCTGAAAATCCGGTCTCGGCGAGGGATTTGACGTGCAGGCGGCGGATAGCCATAAGTCCGCGAAGCATATCGGGGGAGGCGTTAGGATCGCTCTGATGGAGCATTCCCTTATAACCCACGCCGGTCGTGCGGGGCTTGTTGGTGTAGATGCGGGGGATGATGATTATTTTGTCCTTTACCTTGTCCTGAACTGTGCGCAGACGTGAGATATAGTCAAGCACCGCGTCCTCGCGGTCGGCGGAGCAGGGACCGATGACAAGTATGAACTTGTCGCTCTCGCCGGTGAATACGCTGCGTATTGCGGCGTCGTTTTCAGCCTTTTTCTGCTTCATTTCCTCGGTCACGGGGTACATATTGATTACGTCCTGCGGCGCGGGGAGCTTGCGTTTGAATTCCATGTTCATGATAAATATCCTCCAAAGGGTTGTTTTATTGTTTTTTATCGAAATAACGTCTTCGTTCGGTGGAAAGACGCATCATGCTTTTCATTGTTTCCGCGTCGCCGCGCTCAAGAGCGTTGCGCAGAATAGTGAAGTGCTCAAGGAAAAGATCCATCTGCGAGAGCAGCTCGTCCCGGTTCATAAGGAAAAGCTCGCTCCACATATTTTCGTTTATTTTGGCAATGCGGGTAAGGTCGCGGAAGGAGTCGCCGGTATAATCGACAAGATGACGAGATTCCTTGCAGCTCATAAGCGCCACGGCGATACAGTGGGTGAGCTGTGAAAGGAAGCCTATCATTTCGTCATGCTCAGCGGGGCTGAGGCGGCTCACCGTGCCTGAGCCAAGCTCACGACCGAGGTCCTCGCAAAGCCGTATAGCCTCCTCAGTGTTTGCCGGCGTCGGGGTGACAATGAAGTTTGCTCCGCAAAACAGGTCGGGGGAAGCATTCGTGACCCCGCTGACCTCACGCCCCGCCATCGGGTGCGCACCCACAAACTCCGTGCCGGGCGGCAAAAGCTCCTGAACGCGGAAGACGATCCCGGATTTGACCCCGGTGACGTCGGTTATCAGCGCGCCCTTTTTGAAGAAACGGGCATTTTTCTCCACCCAGTCAAGAAGAACGCTGGGGTAAAGCGCAAAAACGACAATATCGAATCCGCCGATGTAATCCGGCTCGGCAGTCACCGAACCGTGGCGTATATAGCCAGCCTCAAGCGCATATCCGATGGCATCGGGGTCGCGGTCAACAGCGCCGACCTCAAAGCCGTTCCGGCTGAGCGCGGCGGCATAGCTGCCGCCGATAAGTCCAAGACCTACGACGAGTATTTTTTTGTTTTTGTCAAGTGCCATAGCATTGCACCTCCAATCCGAGAGAGGCAAGATCGTCAAAAAATCCGGGATAGCTCTTTTTTACCGCCTCGGCTCCTTCAATGACCCCTCCGGTACGTGCGGCAAGCACCGACAGCGCCATGACCACGCGGTGGTCGTTGTGTCCGCAAAGCGGCACCTGCGGGGCGCAAAGCTCTCCTGGCGCTACCGTGACCGAATTTTCATCTACCCGGACGTCTGCGCCGAATTTCTTTAACTCCTCCGCCATAACGTCAGCCCTGCGGCTCTCCTTGATGGCAAGCCGTCGCGTTCCGCTGAAGTGCGCGCCGTGACCTGCGGCTGCCGCCGCGGCAAACAGCACGGGGGCTAAGTCGGGGCAGTCGGAAAGATCCGCCTCCGTGTATCCGCGGCGTATCTGCCGGAGTAACCCTACGCAGACGCGGTCACCCTGAAGGCTGTCGGGGTCAAGCCCGGTTACTGTTACCGTGCCCGCGCCTCCGTCAGCCTCAAGCGCATAAAAGAATGCTGCCTGCGACCAGTCTCCCTCCACCGTCACGTCCGCAGGGAGGTATGACTGCCCGCCGCGAATGAAAAATCCGTTCTCACCCGTCTGCTCGACCGTAACGCCGAAGCGTCGCTGTGCGGCAACGGTGATGTCAACATAGCTGCGGCTTTCAAACGGGGGGATCACATTCACGGTGCTGTACCCGCCAAGCATCGGCAGGGCAAACAGCATACCCGAGATAAACTGACTGCTCACGCCGCCGGGAATGCTGTATTCGCCGGGAGAGAGCCGCCCCGACACGCCGATCTCGTTCTTGCCGACCGAAAACTCAATTCCTCGCGGACGCAGAATATCTTCATACACTCCGACGCCGCGGGAAATAAGCCGTTCGGTACCGCAAAATACCGCACCTCCGCCGCAGAGCGCCGCGGGGATCATAAACCGCAGTGTGCTTCCGCTTTCGCGGCAGCGAAGAACGGTTCGGGGGTCGCTCCGGACAAAAATTTTGTCCTTACAGCCTCGGATGATAAGCTCTTGCCCTTCGGGTCTTGCTTCCGCACCCAGCGCGCGGACACAGTCAAGTGTGGCAAGAATATCCTCGCTCATCCCGACGCCTGCGACCCTGCTTACTCCGTCGGCAAGGGCGGCGCAGATGATCATCCGGTGGGCGCAGCTTTTTGAGGGCGGCGCGGCAACAGCTCCGCGCGGAGTCCCTTTTTTGATCTCAACCTTCATTTTTATTCTTTATGTGCGTATCAAGTATATCAAGCGCTTCGGTGTAGCCGGCAAAGCCGTGTCCCGTTATCGTTGCTATGGCAACGTCCCGCACATAGCTCACCTGCCGGAAGGCTTCGCGCTCGCTCACCTCCGAAATATGCACCTCGACGGCGGGTATCGATACCGCCTTCAGCGCGTCGGCGATCGCCACACTTGTGTGAGTGTACGCCGCCGGATTGATCACAATTCCGTCAATACCGGAGAAGTAAGCCTCCTGGATCCTGTCAACGATCGCGCCCTCGTGGTTTGACTGAAAGAATTCAACCTCCGCGCCGATGCGCGCGGCGTGCTCCGAGACGATTCCGAGAAGCTCGTCGTAGCTTTGTCTGCCGTATATTTGCGGCTCGCGTATGCCGAGCATATTGAGATTAGGGCCGTTAATTACGAGAATTTTCATTTTGTATCCCTCCGAGAACCAGCTCTGCAACTTCGTTTACGCTTCCCTCTCCGGGAACGCGCACGTCGCAGACCGATGTGTATACCGGGTATCTTTCCTCATATCTTCGGGCAAGCGCCGATGCGTCGCGTGAAAGCGGGCGGTCGGCGGTAGCGCAGAGCAGTCCGAGCGGACGGTCAAGGAAAAACAGCACTCCGTTTTGCTTCAGCTTGTCCACATTGCGCGGGTCAAGCACCGCGCCTCCCCCGGTGGCGATTATGATCCCACTGCGGCGCGAGACCTCGGCGACCGCCTCCCTCTCAAGGGCGCGGAACGCCGTCTCACCAGCCGAAGAGAAGATCTCCGTTATTGCCCGTCCTGTTTTTTCAGAGATAAGCACATCGGTGTCAACAAGCTCCCTGCCCGTAAGCTCCGATATGCGCGCGCCTACCGTGCTTTTGCCGCTGGAGGGCATTCCGATGAGCACGATGTTCTGCTTTTGGGCAAGCACGGAACGGAAAACACTGTCGCAGAGCGCGGTGTCAAGACTTGATTCGCTGTCAGCCTTGCCGAGAAACAGCGCCGACGCGCAGACCGCCTGCGCCGCCAGCATATAAAGTCCGCCCTCGGCGGGGACGCCGCGTTTGCGCGCCTCCATGACAAGGCGGGTGCTGAGGGGATTGTAAATTACGTCAATAACGCCGGAAAGCGAGTGAAAAAGCGAGATATCTATGGGGCAGCCGTCGTCCGACGGGAACATTCCCACCGGGGTGGTGTTTATTATCACATCGGCGTCGGAGTGTAGCCGCGCGGCTTCGTCGTATGTGACGTTTCCCCCGCCGCTGCGCCGGGAAACCCCGATAACGGACGCCGCACCCATGTCGCCCACTACTGTACGCATAGTCTTTGACGTGCCTCCCGTGCCGAGAATAAGTACCTTTTTATCCTTTATTTCCACTCCGGCGCGGCGTATGAGCGCGGACGCTCCGGCGTAATCGGTATTGTACCCGTAAAGTCTGCCGCCGCGATTGACGACAGTGTTCACAGCTCCTATTTTTTTCGCGTTCTCCGATATTACGTCCAGCATCGGAATGACCGTTTCCTTATACGGAATCGTCACGTTTATCGCCCGGAAGGAGCGTTCATTCATAAGCTCTGCAACACCGTCCGGCGACAGCTCGCAAAGCTCATAGTCGTAATCGGCAATGCGGGCGTGTATTTCACGGGAAAAGCTGTGACCGAGCTTGGCTCCTATAAGTCCGTATTCCATCAGAGCGCTTCCCGTCCCTTCGCAAAAATATCAGTGCCGTACCTGACGGCAAGCAGGTCGCACATCACCAGTGCCGTAACGCTGTCGATAACGGGACAGACGCGGCGGACGATCGCAGGGTCGTGCCGACCCTTTATGGCTATGTCGGTGTTTTCGTTATTAATGAAATCCACAGTCTGCTGAGTCCGTGCTATCGAGGGGGTCGGCTTGACGGCACAGCGGAATATCACCGGCATTCCGTTTGTAATACCGCCGTTTATGCCGCCGTTATTGTTTGTAAGCGTTATTATTCTGCCGCCGCTGACGCGAAAAGCGTCGTTGCAGAGACTCCCGCGGCTTTCTGTCATTGCAAATCCGGCGCCGAATTCGATCCCCTTTATCCCGCCAAGCGAGAACAGCGCGTGTGAGAGCAGTCCCTCAACGCTGTCAAACCACGGCTCTCCGACTCCCGCCGGCATTCCGAGCACCGCCGTCTCGGTCACGCCGCCGACGCTGTCAAGCTCGTCCTTTGCCGCAAGGATCGCCGCATTCATCTCTGCCTCGCGCGAGGCGTCAAGCACCGGGAAGGAGGAGCGTGAAAGCGCTGATATATCCTCGGCAATGTCAGAGAAGTCGCGGTCGGAGACCGACGCACAGGATTTTATGTGCGTTCCGAGGGTGATCCCGAGCCTGCCGAGCGCGGGGATGAGGATACCGCCCGCCGCCACCAGCGCCGCAGTGACTCTGCCCGAAAAGTGACCGCCGCCGCGCGCATCCTCATAGCCGTGATACTTGCAGCTTGCGGCGTAGTCGGCATGCGAGGGACGCGCCTTGCCGCGCAGTGCGTCATAGTCGGCGCTGTGCTGACTTTCATTCGGAACTATGATGCATACCGGAGTACCTGTGGTATTTCCGTCAACCACGCCGCTGACGATGCGGAAATGATCCGGCTCGCGCCTCGAGGTATCTGCGGCGGAGGAGGGACGGCGTTTTGAGAGCAACGAGGCAATATATTCGTTATCAACGTCAAGTCCGGGGCAAAGCCCGTCAAGCACCGCTCCGATAGCCTCACCGTGGCTCTCGCCGAAAAGGGTCAGCGTTATGCTGCTGCCGTAGGTGTTTTTCATAGCCCCGCCTCCATATATTTTCCTATTTCATCTATTGTAAGCCGCCGGAATTCAAAGCTGCCTATCTTCTCCACGAAGACCGCCACGATGCCGCCGTCACACGCTTTTTTGTCGTGCCTTATGAAGTCAAGCAGCTCGTCGCGTCCGCAGTCGGCGTGCGTGGGCAGCGAATATTTCCGAAGCACGGCGGCAATTCTTGCCCGCACCTCCGGGGAGGACATCGGGAGCATCCCCGCCGCCACGCACTCGCCGTGCAGCCACGCGCCGCCCATAAGACTTTCAATTGCGTGTCCTACTGTGTGCCCGAAGTTGAGCACTCGGCGCAGTCCCTTTTCGGTGGGGTCCTCCTCCACGACCCTGCGCTTGATGCGAAGTGAGCCTTCGATTATCGCGTCAAGGTCGGCGGTAAGATCGCGGCTTTCTTCGATCAGGCTGAAAAGACCTTCGTCGCAGGTCGCCGCCATCTTTATTGATTCGGCAAGCCCTGCCGAAAGCTGGCGCGCGTCAAGTGTGCGCAGCACATCGGGGTCGATCATCACCCGCTTTGGCTGATAGAACGCACCTATGATATTTTTCACGGAATCCATATCCACTGCCACCTTGCCGCCGATAGAGGAGTCGACCTGCGAAAGCAGGGTTGTGGGAATGTTGTAAAAGTCGATCCCGCGCATGTATGCCGCGGCGGCAAAGCCGGAAAGGTCACCCACAACGCCGCCACCCACCGCTATTACGCGGTCGGAGCGGGAAAAGGACAGCTCAAGCATCCGCGAGAGCAGCCCATGCCAGCAGGAAAGGCTTTTGCTTGACTCGCCGTGAGGAATGGTGACTACGGCAGAGCCGGGACACGCCGAGGCAACCGCGCGTGCATATTCTGCGGGAACTCCGTCATCGGTAACGACCAGCGCGCGCCCGGTGTGCGGCAGATATTCCGCCGCGCGGCAAAGAGCGCCCCGCTCAAGTATTATATCGTAGCTTCCGCCGCCATGTTTTACAGGAAGTATCATTTTACGTCTTCTCCGGTAAGATTGGTTTTTTAGCTCCGGCAATGCCGCGCCGGAACGCGTACCCGCTCAGTTATAAGTTCCGACCAGCTTCAGCCGCGCGCATACGGCTGAAAGCTCGCTCAGCATATTCTGACCGTTCTGGGTGCTTATATTGCCCTCCGCCTCGACAAAGAAATAATAGTTCCAGATAAGCCCCTTCATCGGGCGACTGCGGAGATTTCTCATGTTGAAATTGTGCGCGCCGATTATATTGAGCGTCTGCGCCAGCGCGCCCGCCTCGTTTTTGGTGGTGAACACAAGAATGAAATGCTCGCTTCCGGTGCGGCTTTCGGGAGAGGGCAGGCTCTGCGCGCGGGAAAATACCGCAAAACGGGTGGTATTGCTACGCGCCGAATTTATGCCGCGCGCCAGTATTTCAAGCCCGAAAAGTCCTGCGGATTCCTCGGAGGCAATTGCCGCCACCGTTTCGTCCCCCTGCTCAGCGACAAATTTCGCCGCCAGCGCGGTATTTGAGTAGGCGACAGTCTCCCAGCCGTGCGCGTGGATGTAATCCGCGCACTGCTCAAGCGCCTGCGGATGACTTACCACGGTGCGGATAGCGTCGGTGCGGACGCCCGGGCGGGCGAGCAGATTGTGCTCGACCTCAAGCTCAATTATGCGGTTGACATAAAGACTGCCCGAGAACATAAGATCCATGACCGAGCCTACGTCTCCCGCATAGCTGTTTTCAATGGGCAGGACAGCGCAGTCATACTTTCCGGACTCCACCTCGTGGTAAGCATCGGCAAAATCCGCTCCGGCTTCAAGCACCGCGCCGGGGAAGGCACGCTTTGCCGCAATATATCCGAAAGCGCCCTCCGCGCCGCTGTAAACTACCTTCATACCGTCCATAAGGCGGGACTGATACGCGCGCGAGGTCTTCATTACGTCCTTCATAAAGCAGGTGTAGTATTCACGCAGCTCTGTGTCCTCTATCCGTTTTGCGCCGGCAGCGATCACGGCGGCTTCCCTTTCCGCGTCAAGGATGGGCAGCGCGTGCTCGCGCTTGTATTCCGCGACCTCGCGGGACGCAGCCATGCGGCGCTCAAAGAGCTTTGCCATTTCGTTGTCTATTGCATCGATCTCAATTCTTTTTTCTTCAAGCCGGTTCATTTTTCTACCTCTTGTTTCTGTATATGAATTTTGTTTTTGTTTTTTATCCGATAAGTCCGCCGATAAACCGCTCAAGCGGCATATACACCATCGGCAGCAGCACTGCGGGGATCATGTTTGCAGTTGCAATTTTCTTTGGCGACAGGTCGAGGATGTTGAGCGCCGTACCGATAAGCACCGCGCCGCCCACTGCCGACATTTCGGTGACGGTCTCCGCGTCAAGCAGCGGGGCAAGAACTCCGGAAAGCAGGGTAAGTCCCCCCTGAAACACCAGAATGAACAATGCCGAGCAGGTGACTCCGAACCCGAGCGCCGCCCCCATGATGAGGGAGGAGACAAAGTCGAGGGCGCTTTTGGTAAAGATTATGCTGTAATCGTGGTTGATGCCCGCCTCAAAGGAGCCTGTGACCGTCATCGATCCGACGCAGAACAGCACACACGCCGACACAAAGCCCTCGGCAAAATTACCGCCGGTGTCCTTGCCGCGAAGCAGCTTGCTTTTTATCAGCTCGCCCGCGCCGTTTATGCGTTCCTCGATCTTAAGCAGAGTCCCAAGGGCTGTGCCCGCCACCATACATATCACAAGGCAAAGGAAGTTCTGCGATTTCACCGCGCTCATTATCGCGGTAACGGCGGTAATAAGACCCAACGCCGACACGATAGTGTCGGTGTATCTTTTGCTGATCCTGCGGCGGAATAGTATTCCGGCGAGACTGCCGATGATCACTGCCGCCATGTTGACAAAGACTGCTATCATAGTACACCCTCAAATCAAAAATAAAAGGCGATTCCCGCAAAGGAAACCGCTTAATAATATATCGTAATATATTACCGTGCCGCTGTAGCACAAGCCCTTTGCGTGTTTTTAACTTTTCCGAAAAAGTAATAATAAAGGTAAAAAAAGCAGTCCGCAAAAAAGCGCACTGCAAATATAAACGCAAAGGACGCTGCGCCGCAGGCGCAGACAGAGGATGCGGATATAACATTATTCGACTGCCGACAGGCTGTTTTCATGTTTCCGTTCCCCGTAAAATAAGATGTAACTATTATACACCGCTTTTTTGATTTGTCAAGCGCCGATCCGCATTGTTTAAATTTTGTTCACAATTCTGGCAGTCAAAAGCCGGGGACTGCCGTGCTACCGGCAAATTACCGGCGGCACGGCAGTCCAGCATAAAAATTCAGTTTATGTATGCGGACGCTTTAGTGCGCCGCGGGTCTCAGAAGCGTTTTTTTCTGCGTGTGAATACCACGGCGCCGCCAAGTATCACTGCGGCAAGAGCCGGCACGGCAACAGAGGAGCCGCAGCCCTTCTTCTGCTCAGGGGCAGATGTGGTGACTGCATCGGACTCAACGGGAGCCTCGGTAACTTCGACTGTGGTCTCGGGAGCCTTTGTAGTTTCGGGAGCCTTTGTGGTCTCGGGCTTCTTTGTGGTCTCGGGAGCCTTTGTGGTCTCGGGAGCTTCGGTGGTTATGGGTGTGGGGTCACCGAACGCAAGGCCGCGGTGGATCCTCATATCGCTGATGTCGGTGAACATAGCGGAATAATAAGCGTAAAGGAAGATACCCAGGTGATCGCTGTAGAAGGTAGCCTCGCCGGGAGCGGATTCGTCAACCAGCTCGTATATGCCGTTGGCGGTCTTGATATAGAACGCAAAGGTCTGGTTTACACCGCAAACCTCAAAGGCATACTCCTGCGGTTCGCCGTAGCCGGGAACTGTGTAGTTCTTTTCTTCATACTTTACATATCCGTGTCCGGGCAGAGAGGCAGTGCCCTGCATAATGCGCATCTGGTCAAGATATCCGTATGCACCGTAGGCGCATATGGAAACGCAGTCAATGTAAAAGCCGAATGCGGCGCGCTCGGGACGTGTGGCGCTGAAGTAAATTGTGTAGTTTGTGGTTTCGTTAAGCGGCAGGCAGGTGACATATCCGCCCCACCAGGAAGCCTTTTTGTCGGTGCTGCTGTTTACAGTCACTTTTTTGCTGTCGGTGGGATCGACCACCATGTTGGGAGTACCTGAAATAACTTCGGGCTTGAAATACTTGTCGCCGGCAAAGTCAACGGTGTAAAGGAGCTCGCCGTCAACGGCGCCGGAATACCAGTCCTCCTCCGCCGTGGTCGCGTATGCCGCCGGTACGAATGCCGAAAGCATTACCGCAATAAGCATGAAAACTGAAAGAGAAACTAAAATTTTGTTTTTGACCATTGTATTATCTCCTTTGGGATTAATAGCGCCATCGGCGCTCTGTACTTAATTATATAACACAGTGTGGAGAAAGTCAACAAAAAACCCATACTATTATATCAAAATGTTGTTTTTTTCGAAACGGCAAATGCGTTTTTTGTGTCTTTTCACCCATCGGAGGGGCAAAAATTCGCCCCGGCTATTTACATCCCGCCGCTGTTGTGATAAAATATCATCAGTACATTTTATATTTATATCGGATGCGGTTCAGGCAGCCTGGCTGCGGAAAAGCCGATGCTTTGGCAGTCTGTCCCGCATTACGGGAAAGGCAGGAATTTTATTATGAGCTACGAAAAGAGATCAGACATCAGGATCATGTCGCACAACATCTGGTGCGGAGAGGTTCACGACCGCGACCTGCATCTTGCAGAGATATATTTCCGTCACCAGCCCGACGTGCTGGGACTTCAGGAAATGACCCAGAATCTTTACGACTCCCGACTCCTCGGACTGCTTGAGGAAAAGTACGAGCTGCTGAAGCCGGACACCAAGGGACTGCTTGACAACACCCCTCTGCTTATCAGAAAGGGCGTCTTCAGTGTCGTTGACTGCGGCTGGCATCTTTACGACGGGCTTAACAACCATCAGAGCAAGAGCCTTGCGTGGGCAGTGCTCGAAAAGCTCGACGACGGTATGAGAATAGGCGTTATCTCCACCCATTACTGGTGGAGAAACGGTCCGGAGTCTGATCTTGCGCGCGTATACGACGCAAAGCAGATGACGGCATACGCGCACTATATGCAGGTGGAATACGGCGTTCCCGTGGTTGCAATGGGCGACCTTAACATGAAGATAGGCGCGCCCGGCTACTGCGAGCTTACCTCCACCGGAGCGCTGGATATGCGCATTGCCGCCTCGGAGTACGCAAGTCTTTCAAACACCCATCACCCCTACGCGGTGTATAATCCCGAAACCAACAGCTACGAAAACGGACCTGCGCCCAAGGGCTGTCACCTTAACGCCATCGACCATATGTTCGTGTACGGCAGAGACCAGCTTGACGTAAAAGTTTTCAATGTCATAACCGAGCAGGAGGCGCTTGACGTTTCCGACCACTGTCCTATCTACGTTGACTGCAAGATACTCCCGCGGGTCGAAAAGCCGGTCTCCCCGACCTTTGTACCCAAGGAACAGTAATGAGCGAGTCTGAGAAAAAAGAAGAAGTCCGCGCGGACGGTACGCCCGCATCGGGTGAGGGCGCAAAGCGGCACCTGAGCAGTGCCGAAAGGCAGAAGATATACATGGAGCGCGCGGCGGGTCGCCGCCGCGACGCGCTGACCCGGCAAGAGAAAAAGCGTCGGCGCATCATTATACTGTCGGTGTGCGGCGGCATTGCCGCCGTTGCTCTGGCGGTGGGTCTTTGGGCGCTTTTCTCGATGTATCTCATCCCGGAATCGCGCTATTCAAAAGCCATGGAGCTTTACAAGTCGGGCAGCTATGCCGCCGCCATGGACGCCTTTGACGCTATGGACGGCTACCGTGACAGCGACGAATACGTAAAAAAGTGCATTCTTGAGCAGGCGCGCGCCCTTGCCGGACGCGACGACGTGCTGACGGGCACCTCCGAGACCATGCCGTGGTTCTCCTTTGACGAGGACGACGAGCCGGGTATGCTTAAATTTGACTCCGAGCTGTACCACGGCGAGGGGAAGGTCGAGATCCCCGACGTTTTCAACGGCGAGCTGGTGCGCGGCATTGCCGAAGGCTCATTCTGGCGCTGTGACTTTCTGACCGCGGTATCACTGCCGCCGTCAGTCAGGATCATAGCCAAGCGAGCATTTTCAACATGTAAGCGATTGGAAGCCATCGAGCTTCCGGACGCAGTTACCGAAATCGGCGAAAATGCCTTTTCCGACTGTACGGCGCTCAGTGAGGTGCGCTTCGGCAGCGGACTTGTCAACATATCACAGCGCGCCTTTGACGGCTGTACCGCGCTCTCGTCTGTCTCCCTGCCTGAGGGAACGGTATTTCTCGGATACCGCGCCTTCGGCGGCTGTACTGCGCTTGCCGATATCACTCTGCCCGCATCGCTTGAAACGGTAGAGGCACAGGCGTTCTCCGGCTGCGAAGCAGTGTCCAGCGTTACCTTCAACGGCAGCCGTGCGCGCCTTGAATCGCTGCTGTCAGCCGGCGGCGAGGAGCTGCTTAAGGCAAAAGAAATTATCTGCACGGACGGTAAAACAAAATGAACATCACCGAAAGATTTTTGAAATACGTTTCCTTTCCCACAATGTCGGACAAATATTCCGACACCTGCCCCAGCAGTGAAAAGCAAAAACGGCTGGGCGAGTATCTGGTGCAGGAGCTGAAGGGCATCGGGCTTTTTGACGCCGCTATGGACGAAAACGGTTATGTCACCGCCTCTCTTGCGGCGACTCCGGGCTGTGAGGGCGCTCCCGTAATAGGTCTTGTGGCGCACATGGACACCTCCGACGAGGCGTCCGACGAACATATAAAGCCGCGCATCGTCGGGTATTTAGGCGGCGACATTACCCTCAACGCCGACCGCGGCATCGTCATGCGCGCCGGGGACTATCCCTCCCTTGCAGGTTATGTCGGCTCTCAGCTTATCGTCACCGACGGAACGACGCTTCTCGGCGCTGACGACAAGGCGGGCATTGCCGAAATAGTCACGGCGGCGGAGCGGCTGATAAGCTCGGGCGCGCCGCACGGCGGCGTGCGCATATGCTTTACCCCCGACGAGGAGATAGGCGCTGGAGCCGACCACTTTGACGTTGCCGCCTTCGGCGCTGACTACGCCTATACGGTGGACGGCGGAGCGCTTGGCGAGATGGAATACGAATGCTTCAACGCCGCCTCCGGCAGAGTGGATTTTCACGGGATCGCAATTCATCCCGGCTCGGCAAAGGGACACATGAAAAACGCCGCGCTTATGGCGGCGGAGTTCATATCCCTGCTTCCGGAAGGCGAAGACCCGGCACACACCGAGGGCTATGAAGGCTTTTACCACTTGGACTCAATGGAGGGTCAGGTCGAGCACGCGTGGGTCGAGTATATAATCCGTGACCATGACGCCGCCGCATTTGAGGCTCGCAAACGCATTTTTGCCGCGGCTGCCGATTTTATCAATAAAAAATACGGCGACGGCAGCGCGGTATGCGACATCAGCGATTCCTACCGCAATATGCGCGAGATAATCGAGCAGCATATGTATATCGTGGAGCGTGCGGAAGCCGCCATGCGCGCCGAGGGAGTTGAGCCGATAATCAGACCGATACGCGGCGGCACGGACGGCGCACGGCTCTCATACATGGGTCTGCCCTGCCCCAACCTCTGCACCGGCGGCGAGAACTTCCATTCAAGATTTGAATATATTCCCGTTGAGTCCCTCTGCAAGACCGCCGACATTCTTGTCCGCATCCTGACCGACGCGGCGGGTATTGTGAAGCATTAAAGGACTGCAAGCAGTCGGTAGCTTACTTGACTGTTTGTCCGATTGGATTTATAGTATAATTAAAGTATAAAGGAACCGGAGGATATGGATATGCTATATCATAAAATGAAAATAGCGGGACTTGACCGCGCACTGCCGCTCTGCCCGCTGAACGAGCATCTTTACATCGGAGCGTTTATAATATTCGGCGACCCCGAGCTGACCACCGCCTGCGCGCAGGGACTGCTCGACCGCGCGCCCGAATACGACTACATAATAACCGCCGAGGCAAAGGGGATCCCGCTGGCGCACGAAATGGCGCGCCTTGCCGGAAATCAGAAGTATTTCGTTGCACGCAAGGGTCCGAAGCTCTATATGACCGGAGTCATGGAGGTGACAGAGCACTCGATCACCACCGCCAAGGAGCAGAAGCTCTGCCTTGATACCGCTGACGCGGAGCTGATGAAGGGCAAGCGCATACTCATCGTTGACGATGTTATCTCCACCGGAGAATCTCTGCGCGCCCTTGAGCATCTTGTGGAAGCCGCGGGAGGGATCATATGCGGACGCATGGCGATCCTTGCCGAGGGCGACGCCCAGAAGAGAGACGACCTTATCTATCTTGAAAAGCTCCCCCTTTTCAACGAAAAGGGAGAGATCATAGGCTGATAGCCCTGAAATACAAGCTGTATTCTGCAAAAATTGCCGGTGCGCATTTGCGCACCGGCAATTTTTTCTCTGCAAGCTTTTTGTAACAGCAGCATTGTCATTCGGGAATGTTCATAAGCATGAAGTATGAATCCGAGCGGTTGACAGCATCTCCCACAGATCACTGATCGATTGGCCGAAAAGAGTTGTAAGACTGGTCATCAGAATAAATCCATACAGAATAATAAGTACCGCATATAATACTATACTTATTATGGAGCAGGTGACCCCGGCTACTGCCATGCCATTCTTCATATTGACCGCTTTGGCTTTATGTATGGATACAGCTCCTAAGACCAACCCGATAATGCTCATAGGTATACCGAGATAGAAAATACACATGAAAACAAGCGACAGTATCCCCAGCACCATAGATGCGATACCAAGCCCGTTTCCCGGGACTGTGACAGCTTCATTTGTCGCAGTTGGATCTCCCGGCTGATTTTTGGGTGCATCGGGCAGCACGGACTGACCGCAGTTTGGACAAAAAACTGCGTTGTCCGGCAGTTTTGAGCCGCAATTACTGCAAAGCATAATACACCCCTGGAATTATTTCAGAAAGCCCAGGCTGCGGATAATCGCTGGCTCTTTTGCTTTGCCCGCGCAGATCTGGAAGAAGCATATTATCTTGATGACCCAAAGAACAACAAGCATTATCAAGTATGCTATCGGCACGATAAATGTCCAGCACAGCAGAACCGTGCAGATCGCCATAAGAATATTGACGACCGTAAATTTCAGAGCCTGGCGGACATGAAACGCAGCATACGGTGACGAATGGCTTGCCAGCAGGGCAATGACAATTCCCACTGCGCCCATCAGATATACCAGCATGGATATGACCTTGTTTTCCGATATATCCTTTGCATCAAATTCCGACGTGTGGTCATACGGATCCTGCGCAGGAGCTGCATTCGTCGTCTGGGTATTTTCTCCGAGCGGAGTACCGCAATTGGTGCAGAAGGCTGAACCGTCCGGCAGTTGAGCTCCACAATTTTTACAGAACATGGATAAAGATCCTCCTTAAAATGATTTCTGAAGCTGTTTTACACAGTGAAGACACCGGAAAATATCATTTTTGACAGTTGATATTCATCCTTTGATTATGCTCGCCGCTTATGTATGAAAAAATGTTGCGATTGCCTCACCTGTGACACAGTGTAGAATAATTGTAACATGTTGTTACAATAATATTGTAGCATATTGTTACTATGATGTCAATAGTCAAACGAAAAAACTTGACGGTCCTTATTCGTTTGGTTTTGCATATCGGAGGATAAAAGCAGTAATGAAGATGGTGGGTCTCCGGGAGATCAGAAAAAAGAAGGGCTACACACAGCTGAAGGTCGCAATGGATCTGTCGATAAGCCGCGAGGCTTTGTCATATTACGAAAACGGAAAAAGAAGCCCCGATCTTCAGATGCTTCTGCTGCTTTCACAGTACTTTGACGTATCTGTCGACTACCTTATCACAGGCAAAAACTTTACGCCGAAATACGGCTTGCACCAATAAGCGCAGAGGATTTTCATTAACAAACCGATAAAATAATATTGTGTCGTGTTTTTGAATAAATCTGCGCCCGGGAGCCTTAATGTAACATATTGTTACTCAAGAGCAGTCATTGTATGTCATAATTAAATAGGAATAATTTATTTAAGTTTGTTCCGCAAATGATTATACAGGAGGATTCAATCCATGTTTTGCAAGAATTGCGGTGCTCAGGTACAGGATGGCGTAGCTTTCTGCCCCAACTGCGGTCAGTCAGTAACAGGGGATGCTCAGGCTCAGAATCAGGCACAGCCTCAGCCCCAGCCTCAGCCTCAGCCCGGAACCGGCGCGCCCAAGTCAAAATTGGTCGCAGGTCTGCTCGGCATACTGCTCGGCGGTCTCGGCATTCACAACTTCTACCTCGGCTTCACCAAGAGAGCGCTTATTCAGCTGCTTGTCTCGCTTCTCACCTGCGGTATTGGCGCATTGCCGATGGAGATCTGGGGACTTATCGAAGGTATCTTCTATCTCATGGGCAAGGAAGGCTATACAGCCGACGCAAACGGCGTTCCGCTCGCAAGCTGAGTCGTACTGTAATTGAACATAGCCCCCTGCGGCTGGATATGCCGCATAAAAGCATCCGGGAACGGCGATCTTCCTATCGCCGTTCCCGGAATTATTTTATTTGCGGTAAAAGCACGTCGGATTTTTGCATTTACCTGCTACGCATTTTTGTTCTGCAAGGTCAGGCGGGCATTAGAATTGCTTTGCATATACAAGACCCCTGCCGCGGCATACACCGGCAAAAGGAACAGCTCATCAAAAAACAGAATATCCAGCGCCATCCACGGAAGCACAACTCCGATGCACATCAGCAAAGCGCTTCCCCACAAGCCCTTCATGCTTTTTAGGTCGACAAAAATGCTTTTCAGCATAAAATACATCCACAGGCACAGTAGCGGAAAGCCGATGATGCCGAACTGATATATTCCCTGAATGACCGAATTGTGCGACGCGCGACCGTACAGGTTGACGGCGGAAAAGCCTTCGCCAAATAACGTAAGCAGCGCATTGTGCGAAAATTCATTGAAATAGCGCAGCCAGATCTCGGTTCGTCCGGTCGTAAGCTGAGAAATATTTGCCGCGTAAGAGAACCTGTCGTCCAAAATACGCAACAGCTCCTGAAACGCCGACGAGGACAGCATGATAAGCACGGCGCATATAATACCCATTATCAGCCTGAAGCGGTTGCTGCGGTTGCTTTTTTCAAGCAGGATGGGTATCCACACCAGCACCAGACATGCCGCGACGACAACAAATGATTTTGAAGCCGAAAGCAGGCCGCAGTAGAGCAATGCGAGCGAGATGATAAGCAGCATGACCTGACGCAGCCGGTTTCTTTCGCGCATCAGTATAAGCTGAACACCCGCAAGACACGCCGTGATATGCGCGGAATAAAAGTTCGGGTCGCCGTAATAGCCCGACAAGCGCGTAATGCGCAGGTAGGAATCGACCTTGATGTACTGTGAAATATTCTGATATCCGGCAACCTGCTGTGCAGACAGGGCGGCACTGATTATTCCGAGCGCAAAAAACAGCGTAAGATTCCAGAAATCAAAAACTCCCTTGTTGTTTTTGATAACGCAGGGGAAAAGCACGAGCATTATCAGAAAAAACATATAGCTTTTGTCAATTGAATTATTCCCTATCGCCTTTGCGACAAGCGTAAGCGCCGCGATGAGGGCGGGAATAATTATCTGATATGTGTCAAACGAAAATCTGTTTTTTACAAAATAGATCGCACATGAGAGCAGCAGTGCAATTGTAAAAAATGAGATACCGCCTTTATATAGCTTAAGCAGCGGACTCCACGGCAGGAAGAACAGCAGCACGGAAAGCGACATATCGCGGATGCACGACCAGATATGAAAGAACAAAAACGCAAGCAGGCACAATGCGATAAGTATGGTACTGCCGCTTATCTGTGCAACGCAGACCGCCGCGGCAATTATCGCACAGCCCGCAAGAGCAACGGTGTCGTACTTATTTAATTTGATTTTTGCAGATATCCCAATTGTCAGCTCTGAATTTTGCATATTAACGTACCAACTCCGAAAAACTCTTGATGGCGGCGGCGTTATCGGGCTTCAGCGTCCGAAGATATTCTTTTCTCTCCCGGATCAGCCGTGGGTCAGAAAGCAGCATTTCTATCCCGCGACGTATCCCGTCCGTTGAATTTTCACACAGCCAGCCGTATCCGGTCTCCAGAACCATCTCGCGGGCGGAGGACGTCTCTGTCGTAAGTACCGGCGTTCCAAGGCTTGCCGCCTCTCCTATGACCATAGGCGCGGCTTCGGATACAGAGGGGATAAGCAGCAGGTCGGCGGCTTTCATGTAGCCGTACGGGTTTTCCCTCTCGCCGAGCAAAAACACCGTATCCTCCAGCCCTGCCGACTTTACCAGCGCCGCCGCCTCGGAATATTCCGCCCCGTCCCCGATTATGCGGTAGCAAACTTCTTTTCCACGCTCTCCAAGCTCCGCCACAGCCCGGACAGCGCGCAGAATGCCCTTTTCCTTGCCGAAACGTGCAACCGTCACAATATTCAGCCTGTCCTTTGCCGCCGTCTCAGGCTCGCGTTCCGCCATGCTCCTGATCTTAGCGTAATCGTGGCAGTTGGGAACGACCGTGGTTTTTGCGGCAAGCTCCGGCATCACGCGCAGGAATGCCTCGCGGCACCCCTCGGAGCACGCGGCGATCATATCAAACCTGCGGTATATCCCGGCGTTGTATTCCGACGCCGCGCCGATCCTTTCATAGTCGCAGTGGAGAAAGGTTATCTTTTTTTCGGCTTCCACGCGATCAAGCACAAATTCGTTGCACCCGCCGTAAAAGGTATCGGGAGCGCCGCTGTGCAGAAAGGATATTGCCACGTCGTATCCGCACAGCTTTTTCTGAAACGGATACGCAAGACGAAGCGCCGCGGCCCGCCCGAACACTCGGGTCATTGCCGCAAAAAAGGCTCTTGCCGCACGGCTGCCAAAGGTTGCGGCGTCTTTTTTTGTCATTCCCCAATACTTAAAAGGCGCCGCGGGGGAAATCACCCTTACATCTTCCGGAACAGACTTCATAAGCCCGCCGCCATTATAAAACAGCAGCAGCGTAATATCATGATCTTTATGTATTTCATTAAGCAGATCAAGCAGTGCCTTTTGCACACCGCCGATATGCATATTATTATTCACAATAAGAATACGCTTCATTCTGCCTCACATTCAGGTCCTGATGTTTTTGACCGTATCACCAGATACAAGGCGGCAGGAATACCCACGGCGGCAAAAACCGCCGCGCCGCACAGTATCCATTGGAAATAGTTTTCGATCGTGACGTATTGCAGCAAAAACCGCCCAAGCAGTATAAGCGAAAGCAATACTGCAATCGTGCCGACAAAGCGCAGAATGAGCTTATAAAACGGAATATGCAGAAGGTGCTTTGAGGAGTAAAACATATAAAAGACTCCGCGGAACACCGTTGCCGCCAATGTTCCTATCGCCACGCCAAGCAGCGGATCCCACTGTATCAGAATACAGGAAAGCGCAATATTTATTATCGCCTCGCCGTAAGCGCCCCACCGTGCCTGCTTAAGACGGTTTGCGGCAACCGGCAGGCTGGCGCAGGGAAGGATCATACAGTTTACAGCCTCCGCCAACAGCATAATAAGCGCAAAAAGCGGCTGAGTGTAGTCGGCGTCGGTGATTCCTTTTGTATAGAGCTTTATAAACGGGACGATGAGCACCCCGGTACAGCAGAACATCACCACAGAGACCGAAGTAAGCAGCGCCTTGTATCTGCCGTAGGATCGCTGTAATTTTGCAAGCTGACCTTTGGCTATCATCTCTCCGAACGCTGCTTCCATGCCGCCGGAAAACGCCTCCGTTATCGCACGGATGCTGTTTATCACCAGATGATACACCGAATACACAGCTATCAGACGCGCGTTGGCAAACAGCGTAAGAAGCACGACGTCGGTGTTTGTATGAAGAAAATATGCAATGTGCTGACCGATGCCTGTCCATTTCTGGTCAAGTACCGCCTTGCCCTTCTCCGTCTTGGGAAGCACGTAATGCTTTTTTACGTACAGCGAATAAAGCAGGGGGCGGACAATGAAGATCAGACTGCTTCCGAGCTTGACCCAGATAATGTCCGTCTTCATATTGACGAGCACGATAATTGCTATTGTGTTTGCAACGGTCGTTGCGGCTGTGATAAGATTGTTTATATACTGCCTTTGATCTGCAACGATAAGGGTCAGGTTTGCCAGCCCGCCCATATACTTTGCCAGAGTGGAAAGGCTGATAACAATAACAAGCGCAAATATATATGCTCTTGAAAATATGCTCACATGAGCAATATCGTGATACACAAGCCCCAAAACCGCGCTGTATATCACAAAAGCTATCGCTACATATTGAAAAAACCGCTTTACGGCATTATAGACTGCACTTATCTCGCTGTTATCCTTGCGTGCCAGCGGACCGTACAGTCTGGCTCTCGCAACGCCGCCGATGCCACCCTCAAGCAAGGTGATGTAGGACAAGAACTGCGTGATGGAAACGGTGATACCGTAGGTCTCCGAGCCGAAGGAGGAAATGAGAATGTGCGGAATTATTATCCCGCATGCCGTCGTGATAAGCTGATTCAGCAGTGTGGTTATAATATTGTATTTTGCTTTACCGAGCCTTGGAATTTTCATCGTGGCTTCAAAATCTCTCCTCTATAACCGTAAAGCTGCCGCCAACAGCATAAATTTTTCTTTTATGCTTATCCGGCTGCAAAAAAAGCTGCCCGGTGTGAGCGTCCCCGGATGCATATTCCACGGATAACTGCGGAACGCTTTTTTCTCCTCCCGGGTACGGCATTCCCGCCTCATTCCGTAGTAGACCGAAAGAAATGTCCGTATCTCATAGGCTTCAAGCTGACTTTTGTATTTACGCTCTGTCATGCCCCACTTTTCCATATAAACGCGGAGCATTGAAAACATCTCGCCCGCCATCATACGCGGAACAGCATCAATGCAGAAACGGTGCATAACGCTGTCCGGTCGACGGTTGTACCGATAAAGCCGATCTGTAATATAAAAAATGCGCTCCGCGTGTGTAACAGGATAAAGAAGCCGCACCTTGTCCTCGCCGCAGTGCGTTCCCGCAAAGCCGGAATAATCCGTCCTGTCCCCGCAAAACAGTGTGCGGCGGATAGCCTTTATGCAAAGTGAATTGATAGCGTTTGACGATATCAGACTTTGCCGCAGCCACCGGACCGACACCTCGCGCGACTCCGGAAAAGCCTCGCCTATCGTCCTGCCGGTGTCGTGCCCGTCAGCGATTATCCGCCCCGTATACATGACAATATCCCACTTCCGGGCACTCAGTATCTTATCGAGCGCCGAAAGGCATTCAGGCTCAAGCTCATCATCGCTGTCAAGGAAAACAAGATATTCGCCGACCGCCGCCTCTATCCCGCGCTGTCTTGCAAAAAACTGCCCGCGATTGTCCTGGCTGATAATATGTATCCTGCCATCCTCCGCGGCACAGCGACCGAGTATTGCATCGCTCTCATCGGTCGAGCCGTCGTTTACTATCACAAGCTCCCAGTCGGAAAACCGCTGCGCCTTTACCGAGTCGATACAAGACTTAAGAAAACGTGCGGAATTGTACGTCGGGACAATGATACTGAACTCCACGTCTCACTCCTCCGCCTCGGACAGATACTCCCTGCCCCCGGCAAGCATATGCTTCAAAGCCTGCATAAGCGTCATTTCCCCACTGTATTTTTTGCGGTAGCGAATTACAAAACGAATGATATATGCGCGCCAGGCGATCGGATGCAGGCAGGCGTAAAGCGCCCCCTTGTCGCGGAAAAACTTAACGTCATGACCCGAAAACCAGGTCGACGCCGCCGCCTGATCTATCTCGGCAAGGAAATAAGGAACAGCATATATCCTGAGACCTTTATCAAGACATTCCTTCAGAAAGACGGTGTCCTCTCCCGAGCCGTACCTTGCACCGCCGCCAAAGGATAAATTGAAGCTGATCCCGGAGGTCTGTACCGCTTCACGGCGAAATGCCATTCTGGCGGCGCCGTATTTTGCGTAATTGTGGCGGCGCACACGCATAATCTTTTTATTGATGTAGCGCCGGGGATTCTTTTCGATCAGATTGAAAAGCAGAATATCCGCGTCGGGACATTCGCCAAATGCTTTCATGGCGATCTCGGGATAACCGTCCTTGAAGCGCATATCGTCATCCGCGCAAATACAGATATCCCCGGTCGCCCTTTCGATAAGCAGATTCCGGTTGCGACCGACTCCGCGCTCTGCCGTATTCAGATATACTATCCTGTTGCCGTTCAGGTATACCGTTTCCTCAGAGGCGCGACCGCATTGATTTCCTATCAGGGCGTCGGTCTGTATATTCATTTTTCCGATCAGAGAAATATCCGTCTGATCAATTGTCGCAACCAGAGTTTCTGTTTTCATGTTACCGTAACTCTTATGCGGGATCTCACGGACTCCGTGAGATCCCGCTGTCTTTGTTTTTCAGTTAAGCTCAGGCGTCAGCCATTATGCCGTTTGCGTCAAAGTAGTGCATTCCGGCTTCGACTCCGTAGCTGTTGGCAGGAACCCACATATTTGCGTCCTTTGCCATTTTGCCGCTTCCGGCATTGAAGAGATAGTAAGCGCCGTCTATCTTTGTAAAGCCCTTGGCGCGCACGCCGTCACTGTAATAGTAGGTGTAGCCGTCCGCCGCGTTGATAAAGCCGTTCCTTATGAGCTTACCCTCGGCGTCAAAGCCGTACCAGCCGTTTCCGCTGAGAACGTCCGTTGTCACGTAAACGGTGGTGTTTACAGCAAGCTCGCCGCTGTACTGCGCGAAGTAATATTCGCCGTCAAGCTCGCAAAGGCAGTTTGTCAGCTTTACGCCGTCGACTGTGAAATAAAGCTTGCCGTTTTCGTTTACTATCTTCCTGACTCCGGTCTCAAGATTGGGAACGAACATCTTTCCGTCCGCCTCAAAGTAGTGCATTCCGGCTTCAATTCCGTAGCTGTTGGCAGGGACCCACATATTTGCGTCCTTGTACATCTTACCGCTTCCGGCATTGAAGAGATAGTAAGCGTCGTCTATCTTTGTAAAGCCCTTGGCGCGCACTCCGTCGCTGTAATAGTAGGTATAGCCGTCCGCCGCGTTGATAAAGCCGTTCTTTATGAGCTTACCCTCAGCGTCAAAGCCGTACCAGCCGGTTCCGCTGAGAACATCCGTAGTCACGTAAATGGACTTGCTTACCGCCAGCTCGCCGCTGTACTGCGCATAGTAATACTCGCCGTCAAGCTCGTAAAGACCGTCCTTCATCTTTACACCGTCGATAGTGAAATAGAGCTTGCCGTTTTCGTTCACTATCTTCTTGACTCCGGTCTCAAGATCGGGAACGAACATCTTGCCGTCCGCGGCAAAGTAGTGCATTCCTGCCTCAACACCCAAGCTGTTCGCAGGGACCCACATATTTGCGTCCTTGTACATCTTGCCGTTTCCGGCATTGAAGAGATAGTAAGCGCCGTCGATCTTTGCAAAGCCCTTGGTGCGCACATAGTCAACGAAGTAGTATGTACTTCCCTCGATGGTGGCAAAGCCGTTGCCTACAATAAATCCGTTTTCATCGCACCAGTATTTACCCGTTTCAAGCGTGCAGCCCTTGGCAGCGGTGGTCGAATCAACGTAGCAGCTCATGTTTACATAGAGCTTGCCGCGTGTGGCAGAGTAGACTATGCCATTTTCAGTCTTGATAATGCCATAAAACACCTTGCCGTTTTCATCGCAATAGTAGCGTTCGCCCTGATATTCGAAAAATCCGTTGCAAAGCCCCGTCATAAGACCGGTATTCTCATCAAAGTGATACCATGTAACGTCTTTTACGTTGTCAGTGACCGTATGGGCATTGCCGTATGCAACGTATCCGTTGACGTCCAGCCAGTAGGTGCCCTCATCAAGTGTTACGAATCTGCGGAACCACGACTCGCCCGCGACAAAATACTTTGTGCCGTTTGCGTCTGTGCGGAACGCACCGCGCACGAGCTGACCGTCATCGTTGAAGGTGTAGGTAAGACCCGCAACAGTGCGGACTCCCGTATACATCGTGTAGTCGGATTTGTCAAAATAGTAGAAGTAGGATTCGCCGTCGTCAGCCACGATAGACTGCCATCCTGAGGTAAGCACGCCCATGCGGGCATAGTAACGCGCACCGTCCTTTTCAAAGATGCCCGTCAGCTTATCACGGCACGTGCCGGTATCGCCGAAGTCATACCAGTACTCCCCATCCTCCTCCGCAGAGTGGCTGGGCAGCTTGTGGACTCCGGTCAGCGCCACGCCGTTCTCGTAATACGACCATACGCCGTTTGCCCGGCTCCAGCCTTCTTTGTTGTTGAGCTTCATCAGATCGTAATGATCCGCAAAGTCGGCGATATCACTGGTGAAGTGCGCTCCGTAGTCCCCCGGGATATTTTCGCTGTTATCGTAGGGGTAAAGCCCGTACTGGATCTGATATTCCTCCTGCTGAGCCAGCGTTTTCAGCACGTGGAAATGCGCATAGATATCATAGCTGAGACTGCCGCTGACGGAGCAGCTGAGAAGTCCGTTTGCATCCCACGCCGCCGCGTCTGTCGGTATCAGCTTAAGACCGCTCAGCACACAGAGCGGGTTGGCAGTCGCCGGGTTGATAGGCTCGGACTGCTCGATGAAGTTGCACACCACCGTCAGCCTGTTGCCCACAATATCCGTGGAGGTCAGGGTAAAATATTCGTTTGCCAGACGCAGCTCGGAGATATCTGCCGTAAAGCCCTCCGGGAAGTCCAGCGTTATCGTTACCGTAGTAAGCGGGCTTATGCGCTCTGCAAGCTGAAGCAGGAAATCCCACGCGGTCCTTCCCTCCTGATCTCCTCCGGGGAGCATATAAAGCAGCCCGGTGAGCTTTTCGGGGATCGGAACCTTGGACATATCCACCGCAAAGACGTATGCGGCTTCTCCGGTTGCGCCCGTGGCGGTCAGATAGTAAATATCATCATCGCCGCTGTAATCAGAGCCGGGAACATCACGGTTCCATGCCAGCACTCCGCTGCCTCCGGTGGCATCGTTGAAATCAAAGTTTGCCTCATCGCTGCTGTAAAGGTAGACGGTGATCCTTGTTGCGTTATCAAGCGCTTTGTTTACGGCAGCGGTCTGCGCCTGAATGGCAGCCTCCGCGTCGCTGTAGCCCTTGGACTTGGCTTCCGCATATGCTGCGGCATACTCGCTGTTTATGGTAGCCTCAAGCTCCGCCAGCTTGCTCTTAAGCACTGCGCCGACAGTCAGCGTGCGCAGGTCGCTGCCTATATTCGGAGTGAAGCTGAATCCGCTTATCGTTCCGGCTTCGGGATACTCAAACACCAGCTCTGTCTTTGTGGTGTTGACCGCGCCGCCCTCCACCTCTCCGATGGACTCGAGCGTGATCTTGAGAAATCCGAACTGAACATCCCCCGGATTTATCTTTACCGCGTTGCCGTTATAGGTCGCTTCAAGCGGCAGCTCGGTGGCTTCACCGTATACCGCATTGACGGTTCTCTTGGTAAATGCAAGCTCTGTCGGTTCGACCACGTGCAGTGTCTTTGAACCGAGCACAGTTCCGTCAGCGCCGACAAGCTGAACCTTTACATCGCCCACGGCAAGCGCCGTAAACACGCCGTCGCTTGTCACGCTGCCGATGCTTGTGTCGGACACTTTGAGAGTTGAACCCTCGGGAATGTCAATAGCTCCGCCGACCGGAGTAACGCCGTAAACTCTTACACCCAGCTCCGTGCCCGGGGTCAGGTAGTCGTATTCGGCTGTAATGACAGCATGGTCAAACACGCTTGACGGCTTTGCCGTTGATACGACCAGCAAAGAGGAGCTTACCGAGCGCTCGTATCCGTCAGAGGGGCGGTTTACGACCGAAACGCTCTCCTCGCCCTCGCCCTTTGCGGCAAAGGTGGAGGAGCCGCCGCCGTCAAGATTGATCGCCGAAACACATCCGGCGTCAAGCATTATTTGTGCAATTTCAAGGGCGTTTCCGCCGGCAGAGAACGGCTCCTGTCTGCCGTCAAGCACCATAAGCACCACCTGACCGTCATAGGTGATACCCACGCAGGTGCGGGAAGCGCGCGTTTTGTAGTAATCGCTTGTGTCTGTGACGGCGATCTGCCCGTCCTTTACCAGCCACGTATGTGCGCCGACAGCTTCCTTTATGTCGTTCTTGTACGTCTCCCACTCGTCGCTGCCGCCGATGACGGCAGTGCCGTCGTTGAGGATGGCGAAGAATGTCCGCCCGTTGAAGTCATGATACTGAACTCCATCCATGACCAGCACGCCAGAAGGACAGCCGTTGCTCATATCGTAGTAGTCTGCGTTCACACCGAGCACAGCGTTGTAATTAGGAATGTAATTTTCGGCATCATTCGGATCGGAATGCTTTTGCTGCGCGGCGTCCATCTGATCGGTCACGCGGGACATTCCCAAGACCGAGCCGTCGTTGTTATTGTAGTTTGCATATATGCTGACGTCACTGCGGGTGATGTCTACCGTGGCGATATAGTAAACGATCTGTTTATCGTCCTTTGTCTGCGCCATTTTTATTTCCTGCGTAACGCCGGGGGCAAGTGTCGAGGTGCTGGTTGAGAACACCTTGTAGTAGGTGTTATCCATCTGATCCTTGACTGTCTCGTAAAGATAGTCCGCAAACGCATAGCAGCACGCCTTGCGCAGGTCGGCATTTACGCCGTCGGGGAGATATGTTCCCTCAAGGGTCCTGATACCCTCGTTTCCACAGTATATCTCGTATACCTCGTTGCGTATGTCCTCCTTGGCGGAAACGCCGCCGAGTCGGTTCTGAAGGAAGAACTTTACCCGGATCGCATCCGTAAGGCTCGCAGTGAAGTAATTCTTCATTACCGAGCTTATGGTGTTGCTTCCGTCAAGCTTACTGAGAATGTAAAATGAATCAAGGTCTCCGTAAAGATCAAGAATACCGAAGGAATTTGCGTCGGGCGCGTCGTAGAGGAAGTATTTATCGTTGCTTGTGCGGATCTCCTCCGCCATTTCCTCCACCGTTCCGGTCACACCCGCATTTGAGGTGAGCTGGATCAGGTCGCAGATATCGCCCGCCCAGCTTCCGAGGTCAGCCGTGTTCTGGTTTCCGGTGTGGTAAGCCATATCCATGCATCCGAACATATGTGTAAAGTCTACTTCGCCTCCGTGGGGGAGGGTGAAGCAGCTCAGATCGCGCAGCCTTGACGCGCTTGTTCCGTTTGCTTTATCCTGCTCGGAAACGTAGTTTACAAAAGCGGTTTTTTCCGGACCGCAGAAAGTAGTCCAGAGACTGGAGGTGTATTTCTCCACACCGCAGCGGATGTAGTTTATCACTAACGCGACAGCGTCCTCATCGGCGTGTTCAAGCACGTACGCGTCCGCGTATGTCTCAAGCTCGCCAAGCGAGGTCAGAAACTCGCTGTATCCGGTCGCCGCACCGGTATCCGTGTCACCCTCTGCCCATGCGGTAATGGGTAACATGCCGAAGATCATAATGACTGTCAGCAGCACTGACAGTATTCTTGCTTCTTTTGATCTGTACATAAACAATTCCTTTCTTCGATTTTCAATTCATGCAGATTCGTGTTGTTGCCGGCGATAAATAACAGACCCCTGCAGCTCCTGTCAAAAATGAGTGCAGGAGTCTGTTTGGTTGCTTAAATTTTGTTTACTCCTGGTTTATGCTTATGCGTCGGGGATTTTTCAGTCGGTAAGGCTCATCCTTCCGTCCGCGCCGAAGTAGTACATACCGCCCGTGATGCCGTAGGTGTTGCTTCCGACCCACAGAGTGACATTGCTGTACATCTTGCCGCTTGAGACGTTGAAGAGGTAATAATCGTCGCCGATCTTGGTAAATCCGGTGGCGCGGACGCCGTCAACGTAGTAGTATACCGAGCCGTCCTTGCCCTCGACAAATCCGTTCCTTACAAGCTTGCCGTCAGCGCCGAAGCCGTACCAGCCCTTTTGACCGAGGACTCCGGTGTCAAGGTAAACAGACTCGTTTACTGCTAACGCGCCGTTGCTGTGCGCGTAGTAATACTCGCCGTCAAGCTCGTAAATACCGCTTACCATGCGCGCGCCGTCAACTGTGAAGTACATTGTTCCGTCATCAGCCACGACGACAGCCTTCTGACCGTTTTCAAGATCCGGCACTTCCATCTTACCGTCAGCGCCGAAATAGTACATTCCGCCGACGATGCCGTAGTCGTTTGGACCGACCCACAGCGTGGCGCTGCTGTACATCTTGCCGCTCTTATTGTTGAACAGATAGTAATCGTCGCCTATCTTTGTAAAGCCAAGCGCAGGCTTGCCGTCAGTGTAGTAGTAGGTAGCTCCGTTTACTGTTACAAAACCGTCAAGTATCATTCTGCCGTCGGCGTCGAACTCGTACTCGCCTTCATTGTCAATAAGACCGTTGGTCTTTGTTACCCAGTAGGATCTGCCTCTTACGATCTCACCCGAGGAGGTCCTGGCATAGTAATAATATCCGTCAATAAGGAGAAGTCCCTCGCCGACCTTTACGCCGTCGATGTAGTAGAAAATGGAGTTATCACCCTCGCGGATGCCGTTCTTTGTGGTGTCATAGTCGTGAACGATGATACCGTCCTCATCAAACCTGTATTGATAGCAGGGCAGCGGCAGACCGTTGTTCTTATAGACCTTGTAATCGCCGTCCTTGACAGCCTTGCCGTCCTCACCGAAGTAGTAGTAGTGATAGTGGATCCCGTCATCCATGCTGATGTTGATGCGTACAAGTCCCTTGTTAAGGACAGGTTCGCCGTCTTCAAGCCAGTATGTGCCGTCATCCTCGACGGAAAGCCCGTTTTTGCCTGTCTTTTCGAACTGCGCGGTATATGTAACATCTCCGGATACCGCAGTGACATCTTTGTCCCATCCGATGAAGGAATATGTATAGCGCGTTTCCTCAGCCTTTGTGGGCGTCTCGCCGTCATAGGTGGGAACAGTGCCGTATTCCACCTTCTCGTCTGTCTCAAGAATCGTGCCGTCGTCGTTCTTCCAGGTGATGGTATACATTCTGAGCTCCTGCTTGAACACAGGATCGAGGTCTGTATCGCCGGTTACTCTGGATGCAGTGGTGATCGCTTCGTTCGTCTCCCTGTTCACCCAATGGTCGAAGGTATAGGTGTACTGTGCATCGGCCGCCTTGGTGGGAGGAGTAGGTGTATATGATTCTGTCATATCCCAAATATTGGAACCGTAAGCAACGCGCGGCTCATTGCCACGGATAGAACCATCCGCTTCATACCAGGTCACGCGATAATATCTGATGTAGCGTATGTACGAGGCAGTGTAGGTCACATTGCCTTTGACCTCGGAAACAGCAGGTGTCCAGCCCTTGAAGGTGTAGGTGTACTGAGCGTCAGCTGCCTTGGTGGGGGTTGCGCCGTTATAAGTGGGAACGGTGCCGTAGGCCACATTCTGGTCGGTCTCCAGCACATCACCGTTCTCATTTTTCCAAGTCACGGTGTAGGTATTGACCGTGGAATCGTACACAGCGGTGTAGGTCACATTTCCGGTGACCGTGTCAACATCAGGAGTCCAGCCCTTGAAGGTGTATGTGTACTGAGCATTCGCCGCCTTGGTGGGCGTCTCGCCGTTATAGGTGGGCGTTGTGCCATAGGGCACATTTTCGTCGGTCTCAAGGACAGTGCCGTCTTCGTTCACCCATGTGACGGTGTACTTCTTCGCCTTCCACTGAGCGTACAGCACGGTATCGCTTGTAAATGTGACGGTTGCACCGTCGGTATAGGAAGTTCCGCTGCCGTCCTTTTCCGTGTTCCATCCGGTAAAGTCGTATCCGGTGCGCGTGAATGTGTTGCCGGTAAGCGTGAAGGACGCATCCTTCTTTTGCGTCATAGCATCCATGCTGCCCTCTCCGCCGTTAGCGTCGAAGGAGACAAGGATTTCGTCAGCAGAATGCCACTTGCTGTCGTAAGTCCACCATCTGTACGCACTGCCCGCAGCAGCACCTTCGGTAGCGGTGTACTCCTCAGCCGTGCCGACATACTGACTGCCGTTGTGCAGCTTGGCGGCAGTGATGGGAATGGTAACCGCATTATTTCCGTTTGCGTTATATTGATAGGTTTGGCTTGCCGTCCCGGGAGCGCCTTGCTGAATGTATTTGCCGGTACCTTCGCTGGAGCAGATGTCTGCGCCGCCCTTGGTGGTGTAGATGGCACCGATAGCCGTCAGGCTGCCGTTTACATCCACCTTGGCATCCTTCAGGTCTGCATTGGTGCGGTTATAGGCTTTGCCGGGCGCATAGGCAACAGACTTAAACTTGCAAGGGCCCCAGACAAAGTTGTCGGAATTCCACTCGTCACTGTCGTAAACGTAGACATTCTTACCGTTGGAGACAGTCAAATCAGCCCCCTCGGCAATGCTTACCTCAACGCCAGCCAACAGTGCGGTATCCTGGTTGATGGTGACCTTTCCGGACTGAATGTTGATGGAGATGTTGTTGGTGATGGGGAGTACATAGTTTGCGGAGTTGACACTCATGCCAGCTAACTTCAGGGCAAGAGTGTTCAGTTCCGCCTCACCGTTCACAGTAAGGATCAGACGGTCCGTCTTTTCATCGTAGTCTTTGGTGAAGCTTCCGGAGACAACTTTGAACATACCATTGTCACCAATGAAACTGATTGCAGTAGTATACGTGGTGCTCATTGCATAAACGCCGCTGAAAACCTTTTCATTGGCGCCCGCATTCAGCGTCAGGGGAACTTCAATGTTCTGAACGAAATACTGGGAGAAGGGGAACACATTGTTACCCATGCCGGAGGAGGCACTGCCGCCGCGGAAATCCGCGATCTGGTAGAACTCATACACGGTTGCGCCGGATTCCGCCAGAATAGAGCCGCTGCCGGAAATAAAGCCCCATGCATAGAGATTACCGCCGCTCTTCACCGTAATGGAACTGTTATTCGCCATTTTGATGTAGCCGTAATCGCCAATGGGGCGTCCCTGCTGACCACCGCCAGCTGCGAAATATCTGCCGCCCAGGCTGATCGCACCATTGACGGTGATAGAAGTACCTTCGGCCATCGTCAGCGTCCGGAACGCTTTAGATGTTGGGGTCGTGCGGATTGCCGCAGGAGAATCCGTATACAGGGTTCCTGCTGAATCAAAGGGAATTAGCAGTGTAATCCCAGCAGGAATGGTGTAGGTACCGCTGATAGAACCGTCGGTAGCCAATGTGATTTTAGATTGACTGTTCGCCTGTGCATAGGCAACCGCCTCATTCAGATCCGCAAAACGCTGACCGCCCGTCTCAAAAAGAGCAACGGCTTTACTTGCAAATTTTGCTGTAACAGTGCAGTCACTTTCGATATTCAGAGCAGTGGATGCAGCAGTGGCTATGCACTTGCCGGTGGTCAGATTGTACCAGCCAAGGAACTGATACCCCTCTGCCGGGCTTGCCACCACCTGATAAGCTGTCATAGAACTTTGCGTGTTGCTGTATTCCTCTGTGACAGTCTTACCATCCACTGTATAGGTGCCGTTTTCGGCAGGCACAAAGGTCGTGGTTGCTGTTACATCTGAGACCAGTGCAACATCGGTCATGGTGATTTTTGTAGCTGTGGTGCTGCCAGATTCGATCTTGACCGTAATAGAAGTACCGGCGGCAAGTTCTTTGCTGAAATTACCATTTGAAGCAACCTTATTACCGTCCACTGTAATCGTACCGCTATTCAGCTCAATGGAATAGTTGAATGACAGTGTGGCTTTTGTGGCTTTGTTGTTTTTGATAGTCAGTGTGGAGTTGTAGCTGGTGTCACTACAGGTTCCTCCGACAGAGACGACTGAACCAGTGATTGTTGTGCCTGTTGCGCTCCAAGCATTGTCTGCTGTGCCGCTAAAGTTCAGACCAATGTTGGCATCACTCAGACCGTTCAGTGTGCCGCTCGTCGCCGCAAACGCGGGCAGTGCGAAAGCGGGCAAGAGACTCAGAAGCATAACTGCAACTAAAGTCAACGACAGAAATCTCTTTGATATACGTTCAACCATTTTCATCTTCTCCTTTTCCTGGTTGCTGTTTCAGATTTTATTTCCACATAAATACTTATGCCGATAATCAATGTTATAAGCGCCCAGATGTGGGCCCTGTGAAAAACTGAGCTTGTATCCGCACTGCGGAAAAACTCCTCAACAAAGCGGAACGCCCCGTAGCTTATCATGTATATGGGATATGCCTGGCCGCGATACTTCCCTTTCAGAACACGCGGGCAAAGGCAGATAAGCAGTATTATGTAAAACAGTATCTCTGCTTCGCGCGTCGGGAAACGAACGCCGTTCATGCCCGGTATCGGTAAGCCGATACAGCAGCCTGATACGATACAGTTTATACGCGCACACATGACGGTGAATATCATGCAGGGAGTAAATACGTCAAATACCTCCCTGTATGACCGTTTTGAGAGCTTTGCTCCGAGCCAGTAAGCCAGCGGCATGAAGAACACCCCGCCGAACAGGCTCATGTTTCCAAGGCTGTCCGTATTGAACCCGGTTTCAAGAAAGGCAAATACCTTGACAGTCAGCACGCCGTAAACTGTATGCAGAATGGCGAGCGGGATTGCCGCGTACCACGGCATATCAAGCCGCTTGCGCAGCAGAACCAGCCACACCGCCGTAAAGACCGCGCCTGCCGAAAGCAGTAAGATTATTTTATCACTCATCGCACTCACCCTGTTTCTGCGATATCTTTGCGTCGCTATCGCGGAAGCGTATGACCCGTGCGGGCACTCCGGCGGCGATCGCGTTATCCGGTATATCCTTTGTCACGACCGCACCCGCGCCTATTATGCACCCGTTCCCGATATGTACGCCGGGAAGTATCACTACCCTGTCGCCTATCCACACATCGTTGCCTATGACGACGGGCTGTTCCTCCTCAAACCCCTGCTCCATCATGGGAATGTCGATCCTGTCATGACGGTGATTCCGGGTAATGACGGTAACGTCCGTTCCCATCATTACGTAGCTGCCGATATGGCAGGCGCCGTATATCTTTGCGTTTATGCCGATGCCGGAAAAATCGCCGAGCGTGACCTTGGGCGAAAAGACCGCCCCCTGCTCGATATTTACCTTTTTGCCGCACTCTGCCAGCATCATCCTTCCGCACCAGCGGCGGAGTGAGGTCTGACCTACGCGCAGCTTGCTCCACGACGGCGGCAGACGTTTGGCGATCGGGTAGTAAACGATCGCGCCTATCTTCCGCCTCAGCCCCTTAAGCGACGCCATTTCAGTTGCTTTCCCGGAAGCCGTCTATCTCATGCAGCTGCTCGATAAGGTCGTTCACGCATGACTGCATCGTATTGATCCTTGAAATATCCTCCCCGGACCACGTCGGTTCAGAACTGATCTCCTTGATATTGAGCCAGATAAACTGAGTGTTACCCGCGCTGTCAGGTGCAGAGCCGAGCTGATATCCGCTGCCGTCAGCGCCGACCGAAAGCTCAAACAGCAAAACCTTCTCGCCGTTCACTGTGCCGTAAAAGCTGTTTCTGAACTGCTTTCCGGAGGAGGTGTCCTTAATTTCCACCGAATCCGCCCATTCCGAGGGGAAAACGAGCTTCCCGACGGGGGTATTTATTTCCCCTTTGTTTTCGCTGACGACCGCCGACGAGGTGGATGCGTCGTCCGGTTTTGCCTCCGGCTTTCTGTTTATAAGCACCACGACAAGTATGGCTTCAAGACATACTATCGCAAGCAAAGCAATTACAAGTATAAGCGTGTTCCTGTTCTGAAAAATTCCGTTGCTTTTATTCATTGGTCGCTGCCTTTCTTTATGCCAGGCTCAGTGAATTTTGGTTATTATTCTTGTGCGCGCCCCGGCGGCTTATCTGATGCTTCTTGTATAGCTGTCAAACACGATCGCTTCCTGCTCCGAGAGGTGCTCGGTATACGGGCGTTCAAGATCGAGGATCGCAACGTGCTCCTTGCACTTTCTTTCTTCCGGCGCGGGAAGAGTCATATAGTCGCCGTACAGCTTTGTAAGCAGCTCGCCGTAATTGACCGTGAGCGGAAAGACTCCGTCCTCAAACGGCACATCCGCCGTTTTTTCAAACCACTCGCGCGGGAAAATATTCTTTTCGTACTTCGTTCCGCAGCCGAAGAAGGTGTGCACCCGCTCCGAACGGCTGTCGCGTCTCCTTACGCAGAAGCGCCACAGCGGCTTACGCGGAAGCAGCCTGCAAAGCTGCATGAAGCATTTTTTGAGGATACTGTCCGTCTCGTAGCCGCGCGCGTACAATGCTTTTGCTATCACGACCTTTGAGGCAAGGAACTGAAGCCTGCGGACAACGGCATTGCCGGAAAGATTATCGCACGGGAAAATATCTATGTACACGCCCTGGTGCATTTTCCTGTCCTTCGGATGGTACTTTTCCATGCACGTAGTGCTGTTGAGGCGGAGCTTTGAAAAATACATAGGCCAGTGGGCGCTGTATTCTTCCTGAACATAATACCGTTCTTTATCGAAATCCCCTGCGGCAGTGCGGAAAAATCTTTCGTAATCACTGCGCAGCATTATCACGTCAATATCGTCGTCCCACGGGATAAATCCCCCGTGCCGCACCGCTCCGAGCGCCGTACCGGCAAAAAGCATATAGTGAATACCGTTTTTTCTGCATACGGAGTCAAGCTCCTTAAGCATGGAAAGCAGAACCGCCTGATGAGCTGTGAGTTCTGACGTGGAATTATGCTTCGGCATTCATATGTACGCTCCCGTTTTTACGTAAGTACCGTTTTACGGCTCACATCACCGTATCACGCCGTTACGATTCTTTATTTGATTCCTTGTAGCTCTTATATGAGTATCTGTACCCGTATTTTGAGCCGTACCTGTCGCCGTATTTATAACGGTAGGAGTATTTTGCGGTCCTGATATTCATGTCGTTCAGAACCACCCCGCACAGGTTTCCTCCGGCGCGATCCACGGCGTCTATTGCGGCGCAGAGATCGTCCGAGCTTGTCTCGCCGGATTTGGCGACAACGACCACCCCGTCCACGAAGGTGGAGATTATCTGCGCGTCAGCCACCGTATTGATAGGCGGCGTGTCGATTATCACATAATCATAGCTCTGTGCGCACGCATTTATAAAATGCTTCATCCTGTCCGACGCCAGAAGCTCGGAGGGATTGGGAGGTATGGTCCCCGTGCAGACAACGGTAAGCGGAATTGATTCCACCTGAGCCATTTCAAGCGATCCGATATTAGCCAGAAAGTCGCAAAGCCCGCTTGAGATCTCAACCTTCCAGAGCCGCTGCTGTGTGGGCTTTCTCAGATCCGCGTCGATAAGCAGAGTCTTTCGCCCCAGCATGGCGTAGCTTATTGCAATGTTTGCAGCGGTAAGGCTTTTGCCCTCGGAAGGATTTGAGCTTGTTATCGCAAAAACCTTGCACGGGCGCTGTTTATCCGCCGTCATACAGAACATAAGGTTCGTGCGCAGCTTTACATAAGCCTCTTTTATCGCAAACGGTGTATCGTTGTTTATCAGGCGTTTGCGGTTAAGCGCCGTTTCATCAATTGCCGTTGCCCGGCTGTCCTTTTTTCTCTGCAAGGCGAACCACTCCTCCCTTTACAACTTTCCAATAAACATATTTTTCGTCCTGTGCGCCGATCTCGGGTATCTGACCGAGCACGGTAATGCCGCCCAGCTTGTCAATATCCTCCGACAGATATATCGTGGTATCCGACATCGCCCTGAGGATAACTATGACAGACATGATTATCACACCGATCACGACTCCTATCACAGTGCCGAACACCGTGCGGGGAGAGGACTTTTCCGTCGCCACCTCGGGTCTGTCAACGACCTCGACTCCGCCCGCCTTTGTGATACGCACGATCTCGGTGGTCGCAACCTTTGCAAAGGAATCGGCTATGCGGCAGGCAAGCTCCGGGTCGGTGGAGGTCACCACGACCTCAAGCAGCTGCGTATCCGGCACGACCGCAACCTCCGTCATCCTGCCAAGGTCTTTTCTTGAGATGCCGACGCTGCCGAGGTCGCCAAGGACCGAGTCAAGCACCGAATTGCTCTCAAGTATCTTTGAGTAGGTCGCGGCAAGGCTTTCCGCCGCCTGAAGGTCGTTGTTATTTATAGTTCCGACGTGGGAAGCGCCGTCCGCACTGTTGTAGACATAAAAGCTGACCCTCGATTCATATTTCGGGGTAACAAGAAAGTTCAGTACAAGGAATACCGCAAGACCGACTGCGACTCCGGCAAGAAGCAGAAGAAACAGCTTGCTTACAAGCAGCCGCAGGATGCTCCAGAGTGTAATTTCGTTGCCGCCCGCCGTATTGAGCGGTGTCTGGTTTTCGTTCATGTGCTATAATTATCCTCTCAAGTCAGTCATAAGAATTGTATTTTCTGAGTCCCGCGATCGCATAGCTGCAGGTACAGCTGATGCTTTTCATAAGCGGCAGCTTAAGCACCTTGCGGTAGACCTCCCAGCGCTTTTGCAGACTTCGTAATTTGTTGTACGAGCGTGAGCCGTCGTGGTAGCACCAGTCGGTCAGCACCTCTTTGCAGCCAACCGCCCTGTGACCTTCCCGCAGGAGCTGCAGCCAAAGCACATAGTCCTCGTGGTAAGCTTCGGTTGAAAACGGATGGCTTCTGGCTACCTCTGCCGAGATCAGCACGGTGGAACAGCCTATCACGTTTTCGCGCAGCATGGAAGGATAATCCGTCTCATCCGGCACGATGTAGTCCGCGCGCGCCTTTTTGCCGCTCGCGTTCACAAGCGCGTATGAGGTGTAGCAAAGGCTGGCGTCCGTATCGCGCATCCTGCCAAGCTGGATAATCAGCTTGTCGGGGTGCCATGTGTCGTCGGAATCAAGAAACGCCACATACTGTCCCCTGCTGAGCGAAACTCCGTAATTCCGCATTTCAGCCACGCCTTTATTGACCTTGCTCTCAACGACGCGTATGCGCCCATCGCGGCTCTCAAGCTCCCGCGCCAGCCTCACCGTTCCGTCAGAGGATGCGTCATCTGCAATAATAAGCTCCCAATTTTCAAAGCTCTGCCCGATGACAGAAGAAACTGCATTTTCAAGGGTCGATTCTGCATTGTATGTAGGTATTACAATAGATATTTCAGATTGAATATTATCCACCTGCTTGCCCCCTTATGTGTCAACACAAAAGAAAATATCTGCCGGACACATCTATCCCTTCCGAACGCGGGGCAGGCCTTTATTTTCTTCCATATGTATAATAAGCAAAAGATATTATCAGCCGGACTGCCGCCCTCAGCCGCAAGGCAGCGGTTCTGTCCCGCGTCAGCGCTTGTCCGTAACCAAGGTGCGGTCTGTTTCGCGGGAAAAGCGACAGAAAGTGGAGCACACCCGTTTTTGGGCATAGTAACACACTATAATTAATAAAAGTTTATCACATTTTCAAAAGAAAAACAAGAGGTCATACTGGAAAAAATAAATTTTTTTCCTTAAAAAACATACATTTTTCTGCCATCCCCACATCTTATGCCCCAGCGCGTTCCGCACACCCGCAAAGCCCGGAAAATGCAGTCCCAATCCGCCCGCCGCCGTTTCTGCGGTGACGCCAGCGGCTCAGTACGCAAATCCACTAAAAAAGAAAACTTTTGCCGTTTGTCTGTGAGTCAGGCGGCTGCCACGGCTTACTGCATATTTTCTCGAATAAACAGTATATAACAGTTGACAACAGTATGCAAATGTGATATACTATGTGCAAAACCGGAGGTGACAAGATGCAGATAATTCTGAACAATGCTTCCATGATACCCATCTATGAGCAGTTGGTCGATCAGATAAAAGACCGGATAATTACCGGAAAGCTCAGTGAGGGAGAGGCACTGCCCTCCGTAAGGGCGCTTTCCGGAACACTGAAGATAAGCTCCCTTACCGTAAAAAAAGCCTATGACAAGCTGGAGGAAGACGGCTTTGTGGTGACCGTGCACGGAAAAGGAACTTACGTTATGCCGACCAACCGCGCGCTTGCATTGGAAGCAAGACGCAAGGCGGTGGAGGAGGATCTCGCCAAGGCGCTGGAAAAAGCCAAGTCTGTCGGCATGAGTCCCGAGGAGATACGGCAGATAACTGATATCTTATTGGAGGACTGAGCATGGTATCTGTAAAAGAACTGAAAAAGAATTACAAGGATCTCTCTTTGGACGTAACGCTTGACATCCCCGACGGGCGGATAACCGGGCTTGTGGAAAAAAACGGAGCAGGAAAAAGCACTGTGATAAAAGTCATTCTGGGGCTTGTAAAGCCGGACGGCGGAAGTGTCACCGTATTCGGAAAAGCTGCGTCAGCCCTTACGCCGGAGGACAAACAGCAGATAGGCGTTGCCCTTTCGGATTCCGGCTTCAGCAGCTACCTGACGCCCGGGGACTGCGCAAAGATACTCGGCAGAATGTATGACTGCTTTGACCGGCAGGCATTTACTGACGCGTGCCGGAAATACAGTCTGCCCGAGGACAAACAGATAAGGAAGTTTTCAACCGGAATGAAAGCCCGGCTGCGCGGGATATACCGGTTCATGATGTCGGTAATGTCCAAAGCCGCAGGCAAAACGCTTGAAAACAAAAAGGAGCGTACTCCCGACGAGGATGATATGCTGGAGCTGATGCTGCACGGCGGCAACCGCGTCAGCGAGGAAGCTCTTTTTCCGGTGCTGAATTGGTACAAAAGCGAACCGTAACTTTCAAAAATCTGCGTTCCGACACGACGGCAGAGAGGAAACAAAATGAAAATAGTTGTTATCAACGGACAAAACCACAAAGGCAGCACGTGGAATATCGGCAAGATGCTGCTTGAATCGCTCGAGGGTGAAAAGGAGGTCAGGGAATACTTCCTTCCGAGAGACCTTGACCACTTCTGCAGCGGCTGCTTCGCCTGTCTTGAGGACCGGGCGCGCTGCCCGTATTGGAAGGAAAAAGAGCCGATACTGCGTGATATGCTGGAGGCGGAGCTGCTTGTCTTTACCAGCCCCAATTACTGCATGATGCCCTCGGCGCCCATGAAAGCGTTTCTTGACCTGTTCTTTACAAACTGGCTGACGCACAAGCCGCCGCGGGAAATGTTTTCAAAAAAAGCAGTGGTAATCTCCACCGCCGCCGGAGCCGGGGCAAAAAAAGCCGCAAAGCTGATAGCGGGCAATCTGATAAACTGGGGCATACCCGAAGTCCACACCTACGCCGCCGTTGTAAACGCCATGAGGTGGGATATGATCCCGCCAAAAAAGAAAGCGGGAATAGAAAAAGACATAAAAAGGCTGGCGCATAAGCTGTCGCGCCGGAAAAAAGCACACGTCGGTGTAAGGACACGCTTTCTCTTTTGGTTCTACGGCGGAATGCAGAAGGCGGGCTGGGGAGCGTCCCCGGCGGAAAAGCAGTACTGGGTCGAAAACGGCTGGCTCTCCGGAACAAAGCCGTGGAAGGAGCAGTGACGGGAGCCATCAGTCCTGAAAGTATGACAACAGCCTCTGGACATCAACTGCTTTATTGCGTTTGTAACGTATGCAAGTACAGCTCCTTTACAGGCATGTATGACGGCTGTGTGTTCAATCGGACTTATACGACGTCAACTACGAGTATCATTCGTTGAATACTTTACCGGGACAATAAAGCAAAATGCTGCCGTGCGTTGCGCGGCAGCATTTTGCTTTATACTTTATAATTCTATGTTTTTTGTTTTTACAGTCTGATCTCACGCAGCCAGCCCTCGGGGGAGGGGGCGGTGCCAAGCTGAATACCGCGGAAGGTATCGTACAGCTTCTTTGTCACGGGTCCCATCTGCTCCATGCCGGAGGGCAGGTATATCTCTTTTCCGTGGTCGGATATCATTCCGACGGGAGATATAACCGCGGCAGTGCCGCAAAGTCCGCACTCGACAAAATCCTTTACCTCGTCAAAGGCGACGGGGCGCTCCTCGACCTCCATGCCGAGAATATTCGCGGCAATATAGAGCAGCGAGCGGCGGGTGATAGAGGGGAGTATAGAGTCGGATTTCGGCGTTACCAGCTTTCCGTCACGGGAAATGAAGATAATATTGGCTCCGCCCGTCTCCTCGATAAAGGTGCGGCTCATCGGGTCAAGATAAAGGTTTTCGTCAAAGCCCTGCTCGTGAGCGTCAACGGTCTGGTAAAGGCTCATGGCATAGTTGAGTCCCGCCTTGATGTGACCTGTACCGTGAGGAGCGGCGCGGTCGTAATCGCTGACGCGCAGGCGCAGCGGCTTTGCTCCGCCCTTGAAATAAGGTCCGACCGGAGTAACAAAAATGCGGAATTCAAAATCGTTTGCGGGTTTCACGCCCACGACCGGAGTCGTGCCGAACATAAAGGGGCGCAGATAAAGGGAAGCGCCCGTGCCGTAGGGCGGCACATATGCGGCGTTGGCGGCAACCACGCGGTCAACGGCGTCAAGGAATTTTTCCTCACTGTACACCGGCATCATCATGCGGCGGCAGGAGTCCGCCATACGTGCGGCGTTAAGGTCAGGGCGGAAGCAAACGATCCGTCCGTCCGCGGTTTCATATGCCTTAAGACCTTCAAATGCGGTCTGTGCGTACTGCAAAACGCAGGCGCTTTCGCTTATCGTTACCTCGGCGTTGTCGGTGAGGCGTCCCTCGCCCCACTCGCCGTTGTGGTATTCGGCGACAAAGCGGTTCTCGGTCCTGACGTATCCGAAGCCGATATTTGCCCAATCAAGATTTTTCTTTTCCATCCTGCTCTCCCGCGGCGTCAGTGCGCCGCTTTGCATAATTATAAAAATTCCGGACTGACCGGATCGGAAACGCGCATCCCTCACCGGTTGTCCTTTTCATTAATCAAAGATATTGTATCACCGTTTATGCTTTTTGTCAATAGCGGAATTGCGCGGGATGCGCCGTAGCGCGCATCCCGCGCCTGAAAATATACGAAAAATGAAATTTAAGAAACAAAATAATTCATAATTCCGCCCTTCTGCATAAAACATTGATGTCACGATAGCTTACACCTCTGCACAAGAACATCCGTGTGCAGAATGTCATAGAAAGACCGAAGCCGGTTGCGGTAATGTGCTGAAAAATCGGCTTGGAGAGGAGAAAAACTAAAAGCCAGGAAACCCCCTGGGCTTTGAGTGCGACCCGGAGAGTAGCTGCGGGGAGAAACCGGATCGAGAATAACCACAGGGAGAAAACGATATTGCGTATGATATACGTATGATCTACGACGAGCTCATTTGAGCCTTACTGTGTAACAAGGATCTGTCCGGCGCGAAACGATATGAATTTACTGTTTTGCGCGTCTGACACGGTAAATCCGTTATTCACCTTGGCGCAAAACCTTCAGATCCGGCGTTGCCGGATCTGAGTAGGTTCGAATTATGGGGTGTCACTATCAACAACAAAGGACGGGAAATGGTGATGTGCTTATCGGAGGAATCATCAAACGGTTCATCCTCATAAATAGGTTAGTTTATTTTGATCCGCAGTAAACAAATAAAAACCCCGGCAGATTTTTCAAGGTCTGCCGGGGCCTTCTGCTCGATAAATTGGGATTTGACGGTTTATTATTTCATCTTTTTTGAAATACGCATGCGATCATATTTTGTGTTTCTGTTTATATCAAATTGAAATACACATACAACATTGAATAAAAAAGATAAGATTAAATATCCCATACAATAAATATTAGCGATTTTGGATATGGAGTGATAAAAAATTGTAAAGCCCACGACAGCAAATATGTGAATGACCATTATTGCGAAATGAATACGCTTCGCATTCATCCAAAAATGAAACGGTTTGATATTTTGATGCAGAAAACTTTGAAGATATTTCATTTTTAATCTGGAAAATATATTTTGTCCTTGCTTTAGCTTCATTAATCTATTGTATTTTCCGCCTTTATCACACCATACAATAGACCAAATCATTTGTCTAATAAAAAAACAAACAGAAAAATCAAAGAGGATAGCAAGCAAGCCAAGCGTAATAAACAATTTATTATCCATCGTTTCATCATCCTCTAAATAAATTCTTATCGCTCTGTTTTTGCCAGTTTCGCCTTTGCATTACAAAGGCACATGGACAAAAAGCCCATACCCCTAAAGATGCACGAGCGCAACCATAGGCTCCCTCCGGGAGGGAGCTGTCAGCGAAGCTGACTGAGGGAGAATGCGCTACAATGGAATTAACACAAACTCAAAGTAACGCAGGCTCCTTCCACCGCTAACGCGGTCCCCCTCCCTCTCGGAGGGAGGCTTTTACGACGGCATCGATATACTCACAGACACCCGGAAAGTTTGTGTTGATTTGTATATTAGTAAAACGGATTACTCTCAAATCATATCCTTCAAGGATTTCGGTTCTGAATTCGTCCTTGTATCTGCCTTCTTCGGTATAATGCTGCGAACCATCAATTTCAATAATCAATTTTGCTTTATGACAATAAAAATCCGCAATAAAATTATCGATTGCCTTTTGGCGTTGAAATCTTACTTCGTATTTTGACAAGAAGTCGTACCACAAATGATTCTCTTGTGGTGTCGCATTTTTACGCAAATTTTTGGAAAGAGTAATATTCTTTTCGTTGTAATCAAGTGACATATTTACTCCTCTAATAAACTTTCTATAATCACTATAACACAAATTGGCAGAGAAGTCAATATATCTGCCGATATTTTTGTGCTTGCCAATTCTCCGTTAAGGACAACATAAGAAGCCCCGTCCTTTGTTGTTGGCAGCGGTACTAGGATTCTGAACCTCGTTTTGCGCGTCTGACACGGTAAGTCTGTTGTTCACCTTAGCGCAAAACTTTCAGATCCGGCGTTGCCGGATCTGAGTAGGTTCGAATTTGCTTGTGCCGTTATCAAAAAAGCACAGGACGGTCAAGACCATCCTGTGCTTTTTTGTGTTTGGCGACCGAAATAGATGACATTAGTGTACAATGCTTTTTGACGGCTTTGGAAAGAAACAATTTGCCGGAATACCGAAAACCACAAAATATGATTCAGAATCTTCGGGAGAGGGATAATAACAAAAATCAATATTTTCATCCGTGTCATATTCTATTGTAAAATGTTGTTCAAATAAATATTTATAGACTTCACTCCATTTGCCATAATTCCATACAGGAACGGGTCCGAATTCTATTAACATTTCTTTGCGACCTTCTATTTTCCAATACGGCTCATTTTGAATTTCTGTATATTGAAAATTATTATTTTCGCAAAGTATTGACAAACGGTGAAGAAAATCCTTTGCTTTAGTTTCATTGCAAATGATTCTCATAACTACATTATCTTCCATATATCCACCGCCTTTCGTTATCCTTTTCGTCTTCTATCAAGCCATCTGTAATAATCCTCTAACAGCTTTTTGTTTTTATCAAAATCAAGCATTGCTATCTTTTTCTCATTTATCTCTTGCGCCTTTTGGATAGTATCGCAAGCTTAATGCTCGTCCTCGTTTTTCGGGGGATTTTCGAGAAAAGACAGCTTACATCGCAGTAGAGTTAATTTTACTTGATAGTATGGTAATAAATTTGATTTTGACATTTTCGTTCTCCTTTCGGGTGGTAAACACATTATACCGAAAAGGAACGGAAATGCAAGAAAAGTTTTTGAAAATTATTTGTTTGCATTTTGCTTTGCCGTTTGAATAGATCGAACAAGCAAAAATCTTATCGTTGAGCAGGTTTTATCAAGTGCTTTATGCCTTGCTTCATCTATATATTCGCTTCTCCAAAGCATTTCAAGCCATTTGCCCGTTTCGTTTGTTTCTTTGAGTGCAATTTCAAGCTTTGCAATAAAATCGGCACGGCTATGAGCATATTTACTCTCGGCAATATTTGCGCAAATACTTGTCGCACTTCTGCCGATTTGATTTGAGATAACGGTTTCGTGCTTTGAACGCAATTCTTTTGTCAATTTCAAAACCTCTACTGATAATTCCATAGACAGATCCCCGAGCTTATCCTCTTTCATAACCACACCACCTTTTTAAGCTAATCATATCATACTTTCGCTTAAAAATCAACTATAAATCAGCAATCCAAACAAACAGATACAACTTCGTTTGCGCGAAGCGCAACATCATTGATGCGAAGCATCACATCATTTGCAACTTGTTGCAACATCATTTGAGGCAAAGCCTCAACCTCGTTCATTTGTGCCGAAAATGAATAATGATGTTCTCGCTTCGCTCGAAATGATGTTGACCTTCGGTCAAATGATGTTGTGCCTTACGGCACAAATGAAAAAATCCAAGCCGATTGGCTTGGATTTTTTGGCAGCGGTACTAGGATTCGAACCTAGGTAATGACGGAGTCAGAGTCCGTTGCCTTACCGCTTGGCGATACCGCTAAATTGATATTTGATTTTGTGCGAAACACATTATATCAAAATAAGGTGCTGTTGTCAATACTATTTCCGAAAAAAACTGTTTTATTCCTCAAAAAACTTTTCAAAATCGCCGGAGAGCGGGATCGCGGCGTGTGACATCAGCTTCCCTCATTAAATTATTCCGCTCAGCAGGGTTCCGGCGAAGGCGCGACGGCGTGGCAATTGTGCGTATCCATGCGGGTGTGTCTTGAAATAACACAAAGCGCGTCCGGCAGAAGCGCGTTTTTGCTTTGCCGGACGTCATCTTATGTATCGTAGGTGCGTATTATCTGCTCGGACACCTCGCGGCGGGAGAGCCGGGTATCCATCGCCTGTTTTTCGATATAATAATGCGCGTCATGCTCGCTCATGCCGAGATGCTCGATAAGAAGCCATTTTGCGCGGTTGACCACACGGATATCCGCCATCTTTTCCTGAAGCGTTTTGTTCTTCATTTCGAGCTTTGCATATTTTGCGGATACCGCGCAAAGCAGCCGCAGCGCGGTATAGAGCATCTGCCTTGACGCGGGACGCGGCAGCGTGAGTACTCCGCTGTCCTCCACCTTATATGCTATCTGCTCATACACGTCGTTTTTGCAGAGGAGCAGAATGCAGCTGCCTCTTTCTGAGGCATCCAGTGCGAAATCCACGCCGAATTCATCAGAAAGTGGGGTGTTTATTACCAGAATATCATAATCGGCATCAAGCAGAAGCCGCTTCGCCTCCCCCACCGTTGACGCATAGGAGATCGGGTCAAATTCCTTCGGCGGCAGAAGCCCGGCGATATATTCATATGCCTGCCTTGTGTCGGAGACGACCAATACGCGGTGTACCGGTTTGGATGCTGTCATTGCGGTCTACCCCTCACTCGCCGAAAACGTCTGGGAGTATCTTTTTTACCAGTTCGCTGTTCCGGGCCTCCGCGCGCGCCTCGGCAAGGCTTCCGGGAAGCTTTTCAAGACCGTCCGTCACGCTGCGGTCGGCGGTATATAGGTTAACATCTGTTGCGGGGGGCGGGGTCATGCCCTTTTCGATCCCGTCAAGACCCGCGTATATCAGGAGGGCATAGGCAATGTACGGATTTGCCATAGGGTCGGGCGAGCGAAGCTCGATGCGGCGGTATTTGCCCTTTGCGGCGGGTATGCGGATAAGCTGAGATCGGTTTTGGGGCGACCATGTGATATATCCCGGCGCTTTCTTTTCGCCAAGCCGTTTATATGAGTCCTCGGTGGGGTTGAGAAACGCGGTGAGCTCGCGTATATGCGCCATGATGCCCGCCATAAACGCGGGGGTGCGGTCGATGCCTCCGTCGCTTTCAAGCGAGATATTTATATGAAGTCCGTTTCCGCTTTCACCCTCAAGCGGCTTGGGGGAGAAGTCCGCATAAAGACCGTTGTGCTGGGCGGCTGCCTTGACTACCGAAATAAAGTTCATTGCGTTGTCGGCAGCCGTCATTGCGTCGCTGTAACGGAAATCTATTTCATTCTGACCGGGACCCTGCTCGTGGTGCGAGCCTTCGGGCTGAATTCCCATGTCGGTAAGCGTCAGGCAGATCTCACGCCGGACGTTTTCGCCCTTGTCCTCGGGGGCAACGTCCATATATCCGGCGCGGTCGAGGGGGATTTTTGTCGGTTCACCGTTTCCGTCGGTCATGAAAAGATAAAATTCATATTCCGAGCCGAACCGTACCTTTACCCCTTTTTTGCGGGCTGTTTCCACGGCGCGGCGCAGGATGGTGCGTGAATCCTTTTCAAACGGAGTGCCGTCCGGTCGCTTTATGTCGCAGAACATACGCACGACCTTGCCGTGCGAGGGGCGCCAGGGCAGTATATTCAGGGTAGAGGGATCAGGAAACAGCAACAGATCCGAGTTCTGTTCATCGCCGAAGCCGCAGATTGCCGATGCGTCAAAGGCAATTCCCTCCTCAAACGCGCGGTCAAGCTCAGCCGGCATGATGGAGATGTTCTTCTGTCTGCCGTTTATGTCGCAGAAGGCAAGCCTGATAAAGCTGACGTCTTCCTCTTTGATAAAATCAAATACTTCCTCTTTGGTGTATACCATGTGTGATCCCCTTTTGAAAAAAGAAAAGAATTTCGCTGACAAAGCCTCCCGTCGGCGGCATCCTCATTTTACACCGAAATTATACGATATACGGCGTGACTTGTCAAGTCCCACCCCGGAAGAAAACCTGCCGCCGGCTTTGAATAATATTTCCCGCCCTACGGGAATGTCAGATAAATAAAATGCAATTGCGCTATAACTCCGCACCGCAAATGCTTAAGTGCAGTTTTCCCAACTGAAGTCTAATGATATCTTCACTTGTATCAGATGAAGAATGGATTCAGGTAGGGGCGAGCATCGCTC
>DPGK01000001.1:514-861 GCA_003523225.1 Clostridiales bacterium | reverse complement strand
CTTTTTCATGTTGATTATTTACCAGAACAGCTCGTCCGCTCCGCACCGCATCATGACATTTTGATTCCGGATAACGAAACGGCGGGAGTCAAGCCCGCCCTACAACATCTGAAATACGGTCGGGAATTGAAATTTTTATCGCAGAGGCATTCATTCTCACTGCGAGGATCCCCAAAATGTGACGGGAAATTTGTCGTTATTAGCAAAAAGATGCCCTTGCGGGCGAAAAAATGCGGTCTGCGGAAAAATTTTTGCAAGTTTTAGCTCACTTTTTTGCAAAAAGCTATTGACAGACGAGTTTCTTTGTGCTATAATACGTCACGTAAAGCGACAAGGACGCCGCAGAC
>DPGK01000001.1:0-318 GCA_003523225.1 Clostridiales bacterium | reverse complement strand
AAAGCGACAAGGACGCCGCAGACAAAGGGAATTTGTCTGTGGCTTTTTGTTTTAGTGGAATATCTGCGACAAGGGCGTCGTCAGGGCAGCAAACCGATACTGCCGTTCTTCGGAACCCTTGCCGCTGTTTTTATTTTATAGCAAAAGGAGAAAAAACAATGTCAGAAGTAACTGAAATTTTCGGATCCATGGTTTTTGACGACAGAACGATGGAGGCGCGGCTGCCCAAGGAGACCTACCGCGCACTGCAGAACACCATGAAAAGCGGCAAGCACCTTGACCTTTCGGTCGCAACCGTGGTTGCAAACGCCATGAAGG
>DPGK01000041.1:38834-71781 GCA_003523225.1 Clostridiales bacterium | reverse complement strand
ACCCGCGGCATTTGCGCCGAGCGAAAATGGTTTGCAGGGCATCATTTTGTCAATGATTTTGGAGTGGTACAGAACCGATGCATACGCGAATAAAACGTAAAAATTCGAAAAAATGCGCAAAAAAACGCTTAAATCAATTGACACAACGATGGTGTAGTGGTATAATGTTGTGTAAGTTATTCTATTCAGCGTGTTTTCTTCATTTTTATCTCGTCCGGAGGAGTACGGGCGGAATAAAAATGATACAGGATATGCCGGATCATGAATGGAATCAACATCAATTATTTCATAAGGAGAAAAATCATGAGAAAAAACAAAGTAATGTTTCTCGCTTTTGTTCTTGCGGTAGCAATGCTCTTTTCACTGACCGCCTGCAAGCCGAGCGAGGGACCCTCGGATAACACTTCCGGGTCGGGCGATACCACAGCCACTCCCGGCGGCGTATCCGAACAGGGCTACGTTGATGACGGCAAGCAGTATACATACCGTATGGCTCCGTCTGACCTCCCCGAGTCATGGAACGTCCACACATATCAGTCCAACTCCAGCACTTATGTGTTAGACTACACCAGTGACGCACTTTACACCTTCGAGTACAACGACGATTTCACCGGATACAAGATCGTCCCCTCTATGGCGGCTGATTATCCCGTTGACGTCACGAAGGATTATGTAGGCAAATACGGAATCGTCGAAGGCGATGAGAACAAGGCTTATAAGATCGTTCTTAAAGACACTCTTACCTTCGATAACGGCGAAAAGCTGGATGCCAATTCCTTTGTTGCATCCATGAAGCTTCTGCTCAATCCTCAGGCAGCAAACTTCCGTGCCGACAACGTATATCAGGCTGGACAGCTCAAAATATACAACGCCGAGAACTACGTAAAGCAGAACACCTACGCTCTCGGTGAGTTCGTTTCCGCAAACTTCGGTGCTGATGAATATGTCGATCCTAAGAACTTCACCACCGATAAGGACGGCATCCTCCAGCACAACGGTCTTGATGTTGTTATCGACATCAACAGCGGCGGTAACTGGGGCGACGCACTTAGTCTTTATGCTTCCAAGGGCTATCTTGGCAGCGATGTTGAGACCGATGCTTCCGGCAAGGTAAAGATCTTCAGCACAGCCGGCGAGCTGATACTCCTTCGCTCTGTAGAGAAGGACACCGAGTCCGAAAACAAGAGCAACGGCACAAAGCAGGCCGACTACACCTTCTACGATCTTGAAGGCAATAAGATCACCCGTTACATCAACGAAGCGGGCAATGCATGGGTATACCTTGACAAGAGCGGCAAGGAGGTTGCCGACTGGGCGGGCTGCGCTCCCAAGTACATCCCCTGCGATGACTACAAGGCACTTGCCGCAGCCGCCGATGAAAACGGCTGGGTCAAGCTCAACGCTTCTCTTCTGAAGAATGTTCAGAACCTTATCGCTATGCTGCACAACAAGGCCAATGTTGAGGCTTATGCTGCCGAAGCCGGCGATTACGCTTACCAGGAATTCGAGGAGATGGCTTTCCTCGGTCAGTACTATGATGCTATGGAATACGATGGAAACGTAGGTTTCTTCGCTCCGAGCGCCAACGAGCTTGTTATCGTTCTCAAGAACGCGATGGAAGACAACTTCTATCTCCGCTATGAGCTCTGCAGCAGCTTCTTCCTTGTATACGCTCCTCTTTATGAGCAGTGCATCAAGGTCGAAAACGGCGTTTACAGCAACAGCTACGGAACCAGCGTTGACACTTATGTCGGCTTTGGTCCTTACAAGCTCACTCAGTACACCGAAGGTGCAACTCTCCACCTCGACAGAAACCCCAACTGGCACGGTTATCTCCCGGGCGAGTACATTGAAGGCACCTACATGACCGACAGCATCGATTACAAGAAGGTAACCGAAAATGCCGTTCGTCTTGAGATGTTCCTTAAGGGCGAGATCGACTCCTACGGACTCCAGAAGGAGGACATGGAGGACTACATCAGCTCCAACTACACCTACTTCACCGATTCCGAGTCCACCTGGTATCTTGCCATGAACCCGGATATGGAAAACCTCACCAAACTGCAGGCAACCACTGCTCCTATCAACAGCAACTACACCGTCAACAAGACCGTCCTTACCATTCCGGAGTTCCGTCAGGCTATGTCCTACGCTCTCGACCGTAAGGAATACAACCAGGCTCTGTCTCCCACATCCGGCGTTGCAAAGGCTCTGCTTTCCTCTATGATCGTTGCAGACCCTGAGAGCGGATTCACCTACCGCGCCATGGACGAAGCCAAGGATGCTATCCTCAGCTTCTGGGGACTTTCCGATCAGTGGGGCGAAGGCAAGGAATACGCCACCCGTGACGACGCTATCGAGTCCATCACCGGTTACGATCCTGCCGGCGCTAAGACACTGTTTGATAAGGCATATGATATAGCGATCGCTCAGAATCTCATTCCTGCCGATGCAATTGCAAGCGGCAAGTGGGAAGTTCAGATCACCATAGGTAAGCCCGCTGACGCTAACTACTACAACAACGGTTACGAGTTCCTTAAGACCTGCTGGACCAACGCGGTCAAGGGCACAAAGTTTGAAGGACATCTGACCTTTGTTCAGTCTCAGACTCTCGGCTCCACCTCCTTCGGTACTTATCTACATACCGGTCAGGTTGACATACTCTTCGGTGTTGGTTACCGCGGATCTCAGTTCGATCCGTACTCAATGATGGATTGCTTCACCGGCAGCCTGCAGTATGACCCGCTTACCGATAAGACCAAGGTTGATCTTGATGTAACGCTTAATGGCAAGACCCTCCGCGCCAGCCTCTATGACTGGGTAAGCGTAGCTCTCCAGGGCGATAAGATCAAGGCTTCCGTTGTTGGTTCTGACGGTAAGGTAACCAGCGAGACCGTTGAGCTCTCCGCAGGCGCTAACGACGATCCTGCAATGAGAGTTACCATCCTCGCCGCTGCCGAGTGCAAGATCATGACTCTTTCCAACATCTTCCCGGTATCCACCAACGCTTCCGCATCCCTCAGATGCATGAGAGTTGTCTACAAGACCGAGGAATATGTAACCGGTATGGGTCGTGGCGGTATCGAATGGTACACCTATGTAATGGATGATACCGAATTCGCCAACCACGTCAAGAGCGAGGGCGGTACACTTAACTACAAGGGTTAAATAATCGATTCACGGACAGTTTCGGATCTCCTGTCAGTGCGGACGGCGGCTTTATAGCCGCTCCTCCGCACCGGCGGGGATATCTCCGATACTGACTGTGGGTCTTAAGCTTTACGGGCGGGACATCGTTCCGATGACCCGCCCGTAAAGCGTCAGCCCAATGGCGCGTTCCAATGGGGAAGAAGCTGTTGCGATATTAACACGGGTACGATTCCGTATATTCGGACATTTTGAGAAAAAGACACGGATATCGCGGCGCTTATGTGTTTTTGGGGCAGCAGTTTTTGTTTTATAGCAGGTTTTGGAGTTAAAGCCAATCCCGTACAAAACGAAAGTGCGCATTGAGTGCCGTTACCGACGCTCAGCTCGCGCTTATAATTCTTCCGCGTTGTAATGCGGCATTGAGGTTAATGCCGGATAACATTGAAGTCAATGCATAAATGCCGAGAGGTACTTTTTCTAAGGAGGAGAAAAGTTGTATTTATTCAAATATATTCTCAAAAGAGTAGCACTCATGTTCTTTGTGTTCTTCGTGATCATTACCATGTGTTTTGTTCTTATCAAGCTGCTCCCCAATATGCCGGTTGAGAGCTTCGGCAAGGATATGGAGCTTATTCTTACCCGCCGTGAGCTTTTGGGACAGATTACCCTCCACCGTGAGAACGGGCAGATCCTGTACGTTTATCATGATAATGACGGCAACGTCCTTCTTGATGAAAACGGCGATCCCGTTTTCGCTTCCAAAAATGATGCGCTTGCGCATCCGTGGTACGATCAGGTGCCGATACTCAAGCAGTACGGTACATTTCTGAAGCGAGCCATCAGGGGTGAATTCGGTGTCGGAGAAACATACAAGCTCGGCAGCGAGGTGTGGACCATATTCAAAAACAGGTTGCCATACACTGTTGTACTCAACCTCGCAACGATACTTGTTTCAATTCCGCTCGGACTTGCACTTGGTATTTTTGCCGCGCTGAAAAAGAACAAATGGCAGGACCATCTCATCTCGACCGGTGTTATGGTGTTTGTCTCGGTGCCTTCGTTTATATACGCTTTTCTGGTTCAGTACCTTTTCTTCTTCAAGCTCGGATGGTTCAAGGCGACGGTGGACGTTACAAACGGCGCATGGAGCTGGTCGTATGTGATATCCGCCATTCCGGCGATACTCTCCATGTCGTTCGGTACGATCGCAGGCTTTGCGCGTTATACACGTGCCGAGCTGACCGAGGTCCTTACCAGTGACTTTATGCTCCTTGCGAGAACCAAGGGTCTTACCCGCGCTCAGGCGACCGTTCGCCACGCAATGAGAAACGCAATGGTGCCTATTTTCCCGATGATACTCGGTGAGTTCATCTCGATAATGAGCGGTTCTCTTATCATTGAAAGAATGTTTACCATTCCCGGCGTCGGAGAGCTGTACATAGGTTCTATTCAGGCGCAGCCGGCACCGGACTATAACTTCTTTATGCTGCTGACGATATTCTATACCTTTATAGGTCTTGCGGCGGGAATAGTCATTGATATCAGCTACGGCATTATTGACCCGAGAATCAGAATGGGGGCAAGATAAGATGGATAACAGAGATTATAAAATCGAAAATATTCCGTCCGAAAAATTTGCTTTTGCGAACACCGATGACATTCTGCATGACAAAAAGCTGAAAACAAAGCAGAAAAGCTATTTCCAGGACGTGCTCAGCCGTTTTGCCAAGAACAAATCCTCGGTCGTGGCGGCTGTCATTATTGCAGTGCTTGTTCTTTTTGCCATCATCGGTCCTATGCTCGCCAATAAAAATTACGTTAACTCATACCTTACCGACACGATGCTTGTAAACTATCAGTATCTAAAGCCGCGGCTTTCCTTTATGCACGGAACGGGCATATGGGACGGCTCGAAGGTCGTTGAAGTGTCCCAGAACAAGTATGATGTTTATCGCGGTATGGAGCAGGAGATCGGTTATCCTATCATCGAGGATGTTATTTCCACTACTACGACCGTCGATGCTTTCAAGCAGAGCACCACTCTTTACAAGCTCCGCATTGACACATATACCTCGCTCAACACCTTTACCCAGACTCTTACTGCCGACCAGTATCAGGCGCTTCAGGCGTGGCAGGATGAGAATGAGATACAGGTCATTCTTCCGCGTGTCGATACTCAGGTCGTCGGAACGAATAATATCTGGTACAAGAGCGATATGAAGGGCAACGCAAAGCTTGATTCGGAAGGGAACTTTATTCCTTCATACTACACCACCGGAAACGACGATTATACAAGCAAGATGCGTCTTGCCATCGATCCGTGGACGGAGGAGAATCCGTCAGCCGGTTGGAGATACGCTCAGAGAACAGGCACAAGCGATGCGGGATATAACTATGTTGTCCGTCTGAGCGCGTACAATTATTTCATATACCGTTACGGCTTTGAACCCAACTTTGTGTTCGGCACCGACGCTCGCGGATTTGATATCTTTTCACGTCTGGCAAGCGGAGCGCGCTTCAGCTTTATCCTCGCCATTACGGTTTCTCTGATAAACCTTTTCATCGGCGCTATCTACGGTGCTGTTGAGGGTTATTACGGCGGAGTCGTTGACATTGTAATGGAGCGTATTTCGGATATTCTTTCCGGTATACCGTTTACAGTTGTTACGGTTTTGTTCAGTCTGCATCTGGCAAGTAAGATAGGTATTGTTCCGTCGTTGCTGTTTGCCTTCATATCCACAGGATGGATAGGCATGGCAAGCCGCGTGAGAATGCAGTTTTACCGCTTCAAGAATCAGGAGTATGTGCTTGCCTCGCGCACGCTCGGTGCTTCTGACTTCCGTATCATGTTTAAGCACATATTCCCGAACAGCCTTGGTACGATCATTACCGGATCTGTTCTGGTCATTCCGAGCGTTATCTTCAGTGAAACCTCGCTCAGCTATCTCGGAATCATCAACCTTGACAGTGCATCGGTCACCTCTATCGGAGCGATGCTTTCTGCGGGACAGACCTGTATGACCTCCGCACCTCATGTCGTGTTTTTCCCCGCGTTATTTATCGCGTTGCTTATGATCAGCTTCAACCTGTTCGGTAACGGTCTGCGCGACGCCTTTAACCCGTCAACGAGAGGAGTTGAGTGATAATGGAACACAAGCTTCATGTAAAAGGACTTACAATATCATTCAAAACCCGTGAGGGTACTGTTCATGCTGTCCGCAACATTGATTTTGACCTCAATCAGGGCGAGACTCTTGCGATAGTCGGTGAGTCAGGCTCGGGAAAATCCGTTACTTCAAAGGCGATACTCGGAATACTTGCCGGAAATTCCATTGTCGAAAGCGGGGAGATAATATACGACGGCAAGGATCTTCTGAAGATCTCAGAGGATGAGTTCCATAAGATTCGCGGCGATAAGATCGCGATGATATTCCAGGATCCCATGTCAAGCCTTAACCCCATTTCCAAGGTGGGCAAGCAGCTTACCGAGGCAATGATACTCAAGGGTAAGGCGCGTCAGAAGGAGAGCAGAAACTCATTCAACACTTATCTCGGCAAGCTCAACGCCGAGATGAATGGCATTATTACTCCCGGCGAAGCAACGCGTAAATGCAAGGACTTTGACAAGTTTGAATATAAGCATCTTGACCTTGAATCCGCCTACAACCATGCGTATGAAGCCGCAGAAGAGGCGATCACGGATATTGATGCGCTTGCATTCGAGCTTGAGAAAAAGGGCGCGAAGGATGTTGTTTACCGTGTCAAACGCATAAGGACACTTGCTCTTGACTCCATTCAGAAATATGTGGTGAACGAGGATGCCGAGGCGCTCAAATCCAGTGTTTCCGGTATAGTCGGTCTTGCAAGAGCGGCTAAAAACAACGTGAATACCGAGCCGCTGATATCCGCGCTCAATGCTGCGGGAGCGATACTCAAGAAGGCTGTAGCCTTTGAAAAGCCCAATTTCTTTGCGCTTGGATATTACGTTACATTTTCCAATGAGCCTGTACCTGATATTCCGGTAGACGAGCTGAATCGCAGGATGCGCAAATACCTTGACGATAATTTCATGCTTGATTTTATCGACAACGTAAAGCTCACGCTTGAAAAAACGGCAAAGCGCTCTGCTGAATGCAAGAAAAAAGCAATTGAAGTGCTTGAATCAAAGCGCGATATCTTTACTGCCGAAACGCTGGATAAAGAAAAAAGCTATGCGGCACTGAAGGAAATGAGCCGCGCGGTCACCGATTCCATAGATACTCTGGCAATCGTAAAGGACAGTGTAAGCTATACATTCTCCTCCGGCTTCCGTTCTGAGCTTGATAAGTATTTTTACGGAAAGGCAAACAACGGAAAAGAGCAGAAAAGATACGACAGGCAGACTGCGAAACAGGACAGAATGCGCGCAAAAGGGCAGGAACCGAACTGGGTGGTAGCGGCTCCGGCACTGGTGGATTTTGAGCTTGTAAAATCAAATCTGCAGTCGCAGATCGACCGTGTGATCTCCGATTATACCGAAAAGCTCAATGCCATGGACTCCCGCAATTTCACCGACGAGGCGGTCGCGGTAATTGATTACCTCAAGAGCTGCGCCAGCGGAGTTGTGCTGAAGGTCACAAAGCATATGGCGAAGAACAAAGCCATCAAGCTGATGGAGGAAGTCGGTATCTCCGAACCGAGAAAGCGTTATAATCAGTACCCGTTTGAATTCTCCGGAGGAATGCGGCAAAGAATAGTTATAGCTATTGCACTTGCGGCAAACCCGGACATTCTGATTTGCGATGAGCCTACCACGGCGCTTGACGTTACCATTCAGTCTCAGATACTTGAGCTTATAAACAAGCTGAAAGCAGAACGTCATCTTTCGGTCATTTTCATCACGCATGACCTTGGCGTTGTTGCCAATATGGCGGACAGAATCGCGGTCATGTATGCCGGTAAGATAGTTGAATACGGCACATCGAGCGATATCTTCTATCATTCGGCTCATCCGTATACGTGGGCGTTGCTTTCGTCTATGCCCGATCTTGACACAAACGAAAAGCTCGACGCCATTCCCGGAACGCCGCCGGATATGCGTTATCCGCCGGTGGGAGATGCGTTTGCCGAGCGTAACAAATACGCCTTGAAGATCGACTTTGAGCGCCAGCCGCCGATGTTCAGGATCAGCGATACACATTATGCCGCAACATGGCTGCTCCACCCGTCAGCACCGAAGGTAGAGCCGCCCAAGGCGATAACCGACCGTATCAATAGAATGAAGCAGAAGAGGGAGGCGCATGCAGATGGAGAATAATCAGGAAGTGCTGCTTCGCGTTGAACATCTGTGTCAGTTCTTTGGCAGTACGAAAGCGGTTAACGATGTCAGCTTTGACATAAAGAAGGGTGAAGTCTTCGGGCTGGTCGGAGAATCCGGATGCGGAAAGACCACGACCGGGCGTTCGATCATCAAGCTTTACGATATTACATCCGGAAACATCTATTTCAAGGGCATCCGCATAGGTGCAGGAACGCTTTCATACCGCCTTGCGATCAAGGAAGCAAGAAAAAATTACAAAGAAAAGGTCAAAGGCGCCGACGCAGCAACAGCAAAAGCCCTTAAAGCCGAGCGCGACAGTTTTATCAAAGAACAGAAAAAACAGATCAAGGCAGCAAAATACGACCAGAAGCATTGCGACAAGGAATATTCCAAGCAGCAGGTCAGGCTGGTAGAGGAAAAGTACCGTCCGCTGCTTGCTTCCGCAAGCGGTTATGCGCGGGAAAATCTCCTTGAGGAGTACAGCGACGAGCTGAAAAAAGCCAGAAGATCCCGTCTCGTTACAAAGATCCAGATGATATTTCAGGATCCTTCAGCCTCCCTTGACCCGCGTCTTACCGTCCGTGAGATAATATCCGAAGGACTGATAATACAGGGCGAGAAGGACAAAGAGGTCATCAACAAGAAGGTCGACGAAATGCTGGAGCTTGTCGGGCTTGTGCGTGAGCACGCAGGACGTTATCAGCATGAGTTTTCGGGTGGTCAGCGTCAGAGAATAGGCATTGCACGTTCGGTAATAATGCAGCCGGAAATGATAATCGCCGACGAGCCGGTTTCCGCGCTTGATGTTTCGATCCAGGCGCAGGTCATCAACCTGCTTAACGATCTGAGACGCGAGCTGGGACTTACCATTCTTTTCATCGCGCATGACCTTTCGGTCGTAAAGTATTTCTCCGACCGTATCGGCGTCATGTATTTCGGTGAGCTGGTTGAGCTTGCAACGTCGGATGAGCTTTTCCTCAATCCGCTGCATCCGTATACCAAGTCCCTGCTTTCGGCAATTCCTTTGCCCGACCCCGAATATGAAAAGAACCGCAAGAGAATTATTTATAATCCGCTGGCGGAGCATGATTATTCGGTGGATAAGCCCACAATGCGTGAGGTAAAGCCTGGTCACTTTGTGAAGTGCAATAATGCCGAGTATGAAAAATACCTTTCTGTCCTGAAGTGACAGACAATATCCTGGCATGAAGAAGCTGAACGGATTTCACTGTATAGGCTATGCAGTCGCCGGAGTTGTGGTATTTTTGATCTGCGCCTTTCAGAATGAGCTGTTTGGGGGCGGCGGAACAAAGGAAATATTCAGAATGCTTTCTGACTGCTTTGTTGCCCCCGGAATACTGCTTTCCGGAATTGCCGCAATATCTTGGGCAGGAGCTCTCGGCACATTTGATATGCTTGGATACGGAATGAAGGTCCTCTTCTTCTTTATCCCGAGCGTCAAGGAAAAAACCGAAAAGTCTTTTTACGATTACAGAGCAAATAAGGACGAAAAAGGCAGAAAGTGGCTGCCGGAAATGCTGATCGTGGGTCTTGCATTTTTCCTCTGCGGAGTAATCTGCTTTATCGTCTACTGTCTGTTGTAAATTCGGTCTTAATAAGTTTGTTGGCTGCTGCACAAAAGTGCAGCAGCCAACATTAACTGTCTTTATAGCAGACAAGCAGGGAAAAGAGAACAAAAGCACCCGTTGGATGCCTATCGGCATCCAACGGGTGCTTTCAATAATTATACATTGAACCGGAACAGAGTAACATCTCCGTCCTGCATTACATAGTCCTTGCCCTCGCTTCGCACAAGTCCCGCTTCCTTGGCGGCAAGCATTGAGCCGCAGCGCATGAGGTCGTCATAGGCGACGATCTCGGCACGTATGAATCCGCGTTCAAAGTCGCTGTGAATTTTTCCGGCTGCCTGCGGCGCTTTTGTTCCTTTTCTTATCGTCCATGCGCGGACCTCTTTGGGTCCGGCGGTGAGGAAGGAGATAAGACCGAGCAGCTCGTAGCTTGCGCGTATGAGACGGTCAAGTCCGGATTCGGAGATGCCCAGCTCTTCAAGGAAGGCTGCCTTCTCATCCGGCTCAAGCTCTGCGATCTCCGCTTCGATTCCGGCGCACACCGCACAGCAGCCTGCGTTTTCTGCTGCGGAATATTCTTTAAGCGCCGTATAGTGGGGATTGCCTTCCGGTTCGCCGCCGGCGTCGTCCTCGCCGACATTTGCAACGTATATTACCGGCTTTTGCGAAAGCAGCGGAGCATCGGAGAGCATTGCAAGCTCGTCTGCTGAAAGCTCCATGCCGCGGGCGGCTTTTCCCTCGCTGAGATGTGCATACAGCCGCTCGAACAGATCAAGCTCTGCCGCAAGGGATTTGTCATTGCGGGCGTTTTTGCGAAGTCTTTCCAGCTTGCGTTCGACGATCTCAAGGTCGGAAAGAATAAGCTCGTAGTTTATTGTTTCCACGTCGCGCACCGGGTCGACACTGCCGTCAACGTGAATTATATTCGGGTCTTCAAAACACCGCACCACGTGAAGAATCGCGTCGCATTCGCGTATGTGTGAGAGAAATTTATTGCCGAGTCCTTCACCCTGAGCCGCTCCGCGTACAAGTCCCGCAATATCAAAAAACTCAACCGTTGCAGGCGTGTATTTTTCCGGGGAATACATTTTTGCCAGAGCATCAAGGCGCGGGTCAGGCACCGGAACTACGCCGACGTTGGGTTCAATGGTGCAGAAAGGGTAGTTTGCCGAATCGGCTCCCGCGCTTGTAAGCGCGTTGAAAAGTGTGCTTTTGCCGACATTCGGCAGTCCGACGATACCGAGTTTCATATTTTTATAAGCCTCCGTGCATGAAAAAGCGGTGCTGAAATTATTATTCGACCGCCGCGTCGCTGTGCGGCGCGGTGATTCACATTAATTATATACCATCCTGCCCGTTTTTTCAAGCCGTTTGACAGCCAAATCCGAAAAAAACGGAAAAATTATGAACAAAATCAGCAAAAATCTATTTGCAAACAGTATTTTTTGTGATATAATAAATCAGATATTGATTTTTACCGATAGCACGTGTCAGGAATGCCTTCCTTTTTACGGAAGAACCCCCGCCGGTTTTTGCCCGGATGTTTCGGCAATTAACAGTCGGTTAAATTATGCGGTAAAAATTCATACAGCTGTCACATAAAGCACTTATTGAACAGGTATAATCAAACTGATAACATCCACACTGACGCGCAGGGCGGCAGTGTACGTCAATATTCAAGGCATGCAATTAATCTTTCAGAAGATAATCAATGAGGAGGTCACAAAAATGAATTACACCAAGATTCTTGTCGTTGATGACGACAGTAACATCCGGGATATGCTGAAGCAGTATCTCGAAAACGAAGGCTACGAAGTCAAGACCGCCGCCGACGGCTACGAAGCCATAGATACCTTCAAAAAATACGAGCCGGATCTTATGCTTCTTGATATTATGCTTCCCGGCAAAAGCGGCAGAGACGTATGTACCGAGATCCGCAAGTTTTCAAGCAAGCCTATAATCATGATCACAGCCAAAGGGGATGTTGTTCACAAGGTCGTGTGCCTTGAGCTGGGGGCGGACGATTTCGTTGTCAAGCCCTTTGACATGAACGAGCTTTTTGCGCGTATCAAGGCGGTGCTTCGTCGCTGCAATTCGCACGATGAGCCGGGCGACAGCGAGGTCATTAAATTCGAAAATATTGAAATAAGCAAGCAGAAATATGAGCTTAAGCTCAAGGGGCGTTCGGTGGATATCCCGCCCAAGGAGCTTGAACTGCTTTATTTCCTCGCTTCAAACTATAACCGCGTTTTCACACGTGACCAGCTTCTTGACAAGGTATGGGGATTTGACTATCTCGGCGACTCGCGCACCGTTGACGTTCACGTAAAGAGACTGCGCGAAAAGCTGGACGGCGTGTCCGACAAATGGACGCTCAAGACGGTCTGGGGCGTCGGATACAAGTTTGAGCTTATAGGAAACTGATATCACAACAGAAGGCAGTCCTGAGGCTGCTCCCACGGGAACCGGCGAGGCGGCTGTCTCTGCCGGTTTCCGTGGCTTTAAGCCGGGAACACAAAACGGACGTACACATCATCGGAGAGGAGAAACCGACTTGTTCAAAAGCGTATTTGCCAAATACATTTTTGCTTTTATGCTGATAATCGCCATAAGCTTTGCCATGCTTGCGTCAATTGTCGGGTCTGTGGTAAACAGCTACTCCGTTTCGGCAAAATCCGAGTCGGTGCGGTCGGCGTCCGAAGCCGTTGTCAATTGTATTGAAAAAAAGCAGTCTTTTGAGGATATCAGTGATTTTTCCGCTTTTTGCGATATATATTCGGATGACATAAATACGGTGCTTGATGCGGTCGTGGCGGCGAGCGCGGACGATCTGACCGTGTTTGTTGCCGACAACGGCGGAAAAATAATTCTTTCCAATTCAGGAGAGGGCGGCAGGTCGCTCAAAGGAAAGCAGCTCCCCAAGGATATAATGGATAACCTGAACAGCGGGGTCGAGCTTGAGAGCGCAGACAGCATAGAAGGGGTAATTTACGAAAAGAGTCTTATCAGCGCAACTCCCATCTACCTTAATGACAGTTATGTCTGCGGCACTGTGTTTGCCTGTGTAAATGCCGGTTCCGATGAGGGACTTGGCGCGGTTATGACCCGAACGCTTTTGCTTGCAAGCCTCTGGGTAATGCTTGCGGCGCTGATTGCCGTTTACTTTATCACCGAACGGGTCATAAGTCCGCTTAAAGAAATGAGCCGCGCCGCAAAGAGCTTTGCGGCAGGGAATTTTGACGTCCGTGTTCCCGTTGTGGGAGACGACGAGGTTGCCGAGCTTGCCCGTGCCTTCAACAATATGGCGAAGTCGCTTGAAGCGCTTGACGATATGCGAAACAACTTCATGTCAAGTGTGTCTCACGATATGCGCACGCCTATGACGACCATTTCGGGATTCATAGACTGTATTCTGTCGGGGGCGATACCCCCGGAAAAGCATGAACATTACCTGAAGATCATCCGCGATGAAGTCCAGCGGCTTTCAAGGCTGGTGTCTACGCTGCTTGATATCTCACGCATACAGGCGGGGGACAGAAAGTTTGTCATGGCTCCGTTTGATATCTGCGAAATGGGACGTCAGGTGCTTATCTCATGCGAACAGCGTATAGACGCAAAGCACCTTGATGTGGAATTTGATATCGACGACGATAATATGTATGTAAACGGTGACCACGACGCAATATATCAGATAATGTACAATATCTGCGACAATGCGATCAAATTTTCGCGTGACGGCGGGCTTTTGCGTATCTCGGTGAAATACGCCGAAAACAAAAAGGTAAGTGTAAGCGTATTCAACGAAGGCGAGGGGATACCGCTGGAGGATCAGCCGTATATTTTTGAACGCTTTTACAAGAGCGACCGCAGCAGGGGCATTGACAAAACCGGCGTGGGACTTGGAATGTTTATTGCCAAAACAATAATCAATGCCCACGGAGAGGATATCAAACTCAACAGCGTGCCCGGTGAAAACTGCGAATTTGTTTTCACGCTTCCGCGTGCCCAGACACCCGCAAGACACGGCGCACTACAAAACAGAAATGGTGAAGATGATGCCTGATAACGAAAAAGAAACAGCCGGTGTAAGCTCCGGCAATGATAATTCCGAAGTAACCGAAGAACAGGTCACGGGCGAGCTGAACGCAGCCCCGGAGGAGGAACAGCAGCCCGAGGCGGCGGATGCTCCTTCAGAATCGGAGGCGGCTGCTGAAGCAACCGAAGAGCGGCAGGACTCCCCTGCGGAGGCTGAAACCGCTTCCGCTCCCGCAGAACCCGATTGCGCGCCGTCTGATGCGATCCCGGCGGATGTGCCCGAGGTCGGTGAAAAATATGTGTGGAGCTTCGCCGACGAGGCAAAGAAAACAGAAAAAAAGCGGCGCGCCGTATCACGGCGCGGTGCGCTGATCTATTCCGCGATAATGACGGCGGCGTTTTTGGTCTGCTTCGGACTGCTTATTGCCATTGCGCTTACCGCGCCGTCCGGGACAGATAATTCGGGCGCACAGACTCCGGAGGTACAGACCCAGGTAATTGAAAAGCATATTTACATCCGTGAGGACGGACAGGGAACAGGAAAACTGACTATCGCCGAGATCGCCGACAAAGTAAAGCCGTCGGTGGTAAGCATTGAGGTCAAAAAGGCAGCCGGAGAGGGCGTCGGCACAGGTATCATCAAAACCTCCGACGGGTATATCCTGACCAATTATCACGTTGTTGACAACGGAACTGCCATTATCGTTATTATGCCGGACGGCGCGAAATACACCGGAGAGTATATCGGCGGAAATGAGCTTTCCGACGTTGCCGTGCTGAAGATAAACGCCACGGGGCTTGTCGCCGCGGAATTCGGGGATTCGGATTCACTTGTGGTCGGCGAGACTGCGGTGGCGATAGGAACTCCCGGCGGACTTGAGTACGCCGGAACGGTTACGTCCGGTATCATTTCGGCTACCGAGCGGAACGTGAAATTTTACGATTCCACCGGTCTGCTTCAGAAGACCATGTGTCTGATACAGACCAGCACCGTGATAAGTCCGGGGAACTCCGGCGGGCCGCTTGTCAATGGCGACGGTCAGGTGATCGGTATCAATACCTATAAGATAATGGGTACGGGCTACGAAGGAATTGGCTTTGCAATACCCATCAACGGCGCTCTTGCAATATTTGACGATATCATGTCCGGCGGAAGCGGAAACGTCGGTGAGATCTCCGCACCCGCGGCGCGCCTGGGAATAACCGGCGGAGCGGTGAAGAAGGGCGATTCTTTCACGTATCAGGATAAAAGCGGCAAGTATATCACTGCCGAGGCGGGAGCTGACGGAGTTGCCGTCACGTCAATTCCGGATAACAGCTATGATGTTGCATCAAAGCTGATTCCGGGGGATATCATAGTGGGAATGGAAGGATACATCATCTCGGATATCGGGAGCGTAAGAGAGATAGTGAGCCAACACAAGGCAGGAGATACGGTGCAGCTCAGGATTTACAGGAACGGAAGCGAGCTTACTGTTTCTGTGACACTCGGCTCGTAATGGATCTATATTTGCTTTCGGAAGCGGACTGTATGCGGCTGTGCCGTTGCGGTCCGCTTGCCTTGATAATTTCCAAATAAGAAAATATGGTATTGACACAGATATGATATTATGGTATAATGATCAGGATTGAATTCCGTAAAAGGAATTTAAAGTGAAAAAGCGCAGAAAGGGAAAGATAATACATGGGCGGGTTTGTGCTTAAAAGCGAATACACTCCGACCGGAGATCAGCCCGAGGCTATCGAGGCGCTTACCGCGGGAATAAAGAGCGGAAGAAAAATGCAGACGCTGCTTGGTGTGACCGGCTCGGGAAAGACCTTTACTATGGCAAACGTCATTACGCGCTGCGGCAGACCTGCTTTGATACTTGAACCGAACAAAACGCTTGCGGCGCAGGTCTGCTCTGAGATGCGGGAGTTTTTTCCGGACAGCGCTGTGGAGTATTTTGTTTCATATTACGATTACTATCAGCCCGAGGCGTACATTCCGGGCAAGGATATGTATATTGAAAAGGACGCGCTGGTAAACGACGAGATAGACCGTCTGCGACACAGCGCAACGTCGGCGCTGTTTGAACGCAGGGATGTGATAATCGTTGCCAGTGTTTCGTGTATATATTCTCTCGGTGACCCCGGCGAGTACCGGAGTCTTGTCATTGCTTTGCGCCCGGGAATGGAGATGAGCCGTGGGGAGCTGCTTTCCCGCCTTACCGCCGTAAGCTATACGCGCAATGATATGTCGCTCGTGCGTGACAGCTTCCGTGTGCGCGGGGATACGGTGGAGATAATCCCGGCGTCCTCCGGCGACAAGGCGCTGAGGATAGAGTTTTTCGGAGACGAGATCGAGCGCGTCAGCGAGATAAATATCGTTACAGGGGAGCTTTTGCGGCGTCTTTCGTATGCGGCGGTATATCCCGCGACGCACTATGCTGTTTCGGATGACAAACGCGAGGCGGCGCTTGCGGAAATTGAGGCGGAAATGAGGGAGCGCGCGGCGTTTTTTACCGCCGAGGGCAAGCTCATCGAGGCTCAGCGGATAACGGAGCGCACAAAATACGATCTTGAAATGCTGCGAGAGGTCGGATTCTGCTCCGGGGTGGAGAACTATTCAAGAGTGCTTTCGGGGCGCGAACCGAGTTCGACGCCGTACACTTTGCTTGATTATTTTCCAAAGGATTATATCATGTTTATCGACGAGTCGCACTGGACTGTCCCGCAGGTTCGCGGCATGAGCGGCGGCGACACGGCGCGCAAGAAAAATCTGGTGGAATACGGCTTCCGGCTCCCGTCGGCATATGACAACCGCCCGCTGTATTTTGAGGAATTTGAATCAAAGCTGAATCAGACCGTTTTTGTCAGCGCCACACCCGGCGAATACGAGCTTGAACACTCCGAATACACCGCCGAGCAGATAATCCGACCGACCGGACTGCTTGACCCGGAGGTCGAGGTGCGTCCCATTGAAGGTCAGGTTGACGATATGCTGGGAGAGATACGCACCCGCACCGCGCGCGGAGAGAGGGTGCTTGTCACCATGCTGACGCGCAAAATGGCGGAGGATCTTACCGGATATTTATCGGACAACGGCGTTAAGGTGCGGTATATTCATTACAATGTTGAAACGATAGAGCGTATGGAGATAATACGCGATCTCCGTCTCGGCGTTTTTGACGTGCTGGTGGGTATAAACCTTCTGCGCGAGGGACTTGACCTGCCCGAGGTGTCATTGGTGGTCATACTTGACGCCGACAAGGAGGGATTCTTGCGCGCAGAGAGGTCGCTCATACAGACGATAGGCCGTGCCGCGCGTAATGAAAACGGCAAGGTCATAATGTACGCTGATGAAATAACCGGCTCGATGGAAAGGGCGATATCCGAGACGAACCGCCGCCGGCGTATCCAGCATGAATACAACGAAAAGCACGGCATAACTCCGCATACGGTGGTGAAGGGAATACGCGACGTAATTGACATTTCCGCCCGCTCTGACGACGGTGCGGATGCGATACGCGGAGCAAAACGCAGCCGCGCTGAAGCCAAGAAGATGACTAAGTCCGAACGCGAAGCCACGATCGAGCGGATGACGCGGCAGATGAAGGAAGCGGCGCGCAGCCTTGACTTTGAGCTTGCCGCATTCCTGCGCGACCGGATACGCGAGCTTCGCGAGACAAAATAATTTCAAAGATCCATATATATTTTTATTGAAAGCATCAGGAATAAAAAATGCCCGACTTCATTAAAATCAAGGGCGCGCGCGTCCATAATCTGAAAAATATTGATCTGACTGTACCGAGGGACAAGCTGGTGGTTTTTACCGGGCTGTCCGGTTCGGGGAAGTCCTCTCTTGCCTTTGATACCATTTACGCCGAGGGACACAGGAGATTTGTTGAGTCGCTGTCCTCATATGCGCGGCAGTTCCTCGGTCAGCTTGACAAGCCGGATGTGGATTCAATAGAGGGACTTTCCCCGGCAATTTCAATAGACCAGAAGACTACCTCAAAGAATCCGCGTTCCACCGTCGGAACCGTTACCGAGATATACGACTATCTCCGTCTGCTTTATGCCCGCATAGGTATAACTCACTGTCCCGTATGCGGAAAGGAAATCTCCCGCCAGACGGTGGATCAGATAATAGATAAAATAATGACGCTGCCGGATGGGGAGCGCTTTATGGTGTTGGCTCCGGTCGTGCGCGCAAAAAAGGGTATGCACGAGAAGGTTCTGGCGGACGCCAGAAAATCCGGGTATACGCGGGTGCGCATTGACGGCAGTATGTATGATCTTGACGAGGAAATATCACTTGACAAGAACCTGCGGCACAGTATTGAAGTGATCGTTGACCGTCTGGTCATGCGCGCCGATATACGATCACGTCTTGCCGATTCGGTGGAAACGGCACTGGCGCTTGCCGACAAAAGGCTACTGGTGGTCACCGTGCCGCGAGATGACAGCGAAAAGCCGCGCGAGATGGAGTTTTCTCAGACTTACGCCTGCGAGGAGCACGGAATTTCCTTTGGTGACCTTGAGCCGAGGATGTTTTCCTTTAACAATCCCGCCGGAGCCTGCCCGGACTGCGCCGGGCTTGGAGTCACCCGTCGCATTTCGGTTGAAAGGGTGATTCCGGATCGTTCGCTGTCGCTTGCCGAAGGTGCGATCGATGTCAACGGCTTCAAGTCGCTGGAGGAGGAAAGCTGGAACGGACCGCTGTTTGCCGCTGTTGCCGAGCGTTACGGGTTTACACTCGATACGCCGATAAAGGACTATACCGATAAACAGCTTCAGGTGCTTCTGTACGGTTCGGGAGCTGAAAAATACGACGTTACGCGGTATTTCGGGCACGAGGGACACCGCAGACTTTCAACCTTTGACGGGATAATTCCGATCATAGAGCAGCGTATGGAGTACGGCGGAAGTGCTGACTATTACGAGCAGTTCATCGAGGAGGTACCCTGCGCCACCTGCCACGGCAGACGCCTGAATCCCATGTCGCTTGCAGTTACCGTTGGAGGTCTTGCAATAGACGAATTCTGCAATCTGTCGGTTGACAAGGCGCTTGAATATATTTCAAACACCGCGCTTGAGCTTACCGAGACGGAAAAGAAGATAGTAAAGGAAGTCCTCAAGGAGATACGCTCACGGCTCGGCTTCCTTGCCAGCGTCGGACTTGGATATCTTACACTCTCCCGGCGAGCCGGAACGCTTTCGGGAGGCGAGGCTCAGCGCATACGTCTTGCAACCCAGATAGGCTCGTCGCTTGTCGGCGTGCTTTACGTGCTTGACGAGCCGAGCATCGGACTTCACCAACGTGACAACGATCTGCTTATTGCCACGCTCAAGCAGCTGCGCGACCTCGGAAACACGGTTATTGTAGTGGAGCATGACGAGGACATGATGCGCAAGTCGGATTATATCGTCGATATCGGTCCGGGCGCGGGGGTCCACGGCGGTAGCGTGGTCGCGGCAGGTACTCCCGCTGAGGTTGCGGCAAATCCCGACTCGCTTACCGGCGCGTACCTTTCCGGGAGACGCGTCATACCGCTTCCGGAAACACGTCGCAAGGGTAACGGAAACTTTTTGACTGTGCGCGGTGCGCGGGAGCATAATCTTAAGAATATTGATGTGAAAATTCCGCTCGGGTGCTTTGTATGCGTTACCGGTGTGTCAGGCTCCGGCAAATCCTCGCTTGTGAACGGGATAATCAACCCGGTCCTGAGCTCTGAGCTTAACCGTGCGCACCGCCGCCCCGGAAATTGCGACGGCATAGACGGTGTCGAGTTCCTTGACAAGGTGATAGATATTGACCAAAGCCCCATAGGAAGAACGCCAAGGTCAAATCCGGCGACTTATACCGGGCTTTTCAACGATATACGCGACCTGTTTGCGCAAACGCGCGATGCGGCGGTGCGCGGCTACAAAGCCGGACGCTTTTCCTTTAATGTCAAGGGCGGCAGATGCGAGGCGTGTCAGGGCGACGGTGTGCGTCGCATAGAAATGCACTTCCTGCCCGACGTGTACGTTACTTGCGATGTTTGCCACGGTCAGCGCTATAACCGCGACACGCTTGAGGTCAGGTATAAGGGAAAGAATATTTACGAGGTGCTGGAGATGACGGCAGAGGAGGGCGTGGCGTTTTTCGACGGTCTGCCCAAGATACGCCGCAAGCTCCAGACGCTGTGCGACGTTGGGCTTGGGTATATCAAGATAGGTCAGTCCTCAACGACGATCTCCGGCGGCGAGGCGCAAAGAGTCAAGCTGGCGACAGAGCTTTCCCGCCGCGGCACAGGGCGCACTATGTATATTCTCGACGAGCCGACCACCGGACTGCACACCGAGGATGTCGCGCGTCTGCTGAGGGTGCTTCAGCGTTTTGTTGACGCTGGCAACACGGTGCTTGTCATTGAACACAATATGGAGGTCATAAAGACCGCCGACTACCTGATAGACCTCGGTCCCGAAGGAGGAGACGGCGGAGGCACCCTGGTTGCCTGCGGCACTCCGGAAGAGGTCGCGGCTTGTCCGGTTTCCTACACCGGAAAATACCTTGTTGAACATCTTAACACCGCGGCAGGTACTGAACCGACTGACGGTATTTGAGCGTCGCGCTTTGATACAGTGAATTTTTACACAGAAAAATTCACTGTATGCATTGAATATACACTAAATATTCATTTGCGCACGCTGCTCCGGGGAACGGTAAGAGCTTAAAAAGAGATATTTCCCACAAAACAGCACTGTGTAATGAATATGCATTCGTAAATATGCAACAAAAATAAAGAATATTCAGAAAATACCTTGACATGTGCATATTTATGCAGTATAATATGTTCATCGAAAACAAATATCCGCAACGGATACAGCATTTAAGGAGAAAACGTTATTATGAAAAAAACATTGTCAGTTATTCTTGCCGCGGTCATGCTTTTTGCGGCAGTACTTACTCTCGGTTCATGCGGAAAGTCAAGCGGCAAGGTAAAGGTCGTTGATATTGCACTTTCCGAAGAATCCTATGCATTTGCAGTCAGCAAGGAAGACGCCGAGCTGCTTGGCAAGGTCAACGAGTATCTTGCAAAGATCAAGGCAGACGGAACCTTTGACTCCATTTGCGACAAATATTTCGGAAACGGCACACCTGAGAAGATCACCTCCGCCGCGCTTGACAGCTCCAAGGATCAGCTTGTTGTTGCTACCAGCACCGGATTTGAACCCTTTGAGATGGTTGACGCCGACGGTAAATTCTACGGTATCGACCTTGAGATCGCCTCCGGTCTTGCCGCCTACCTCGGCAAAGAGCTTGTAATTCAGGATATGAAGTTTGAAGCTGTCGTTACCTCCGTTCAGACCGGTATTTGCGACATTGCAATGGCTGGCCTTACCATCACCCCCGGCAGGCAGGAAGTCGTTACCTTCAGTGATTCCTACTACAACGCAGCTCAGGTACTCATAGTTCCCGAGGAATGCACCGATTTTGATTCCTGCAAGACCGCAGACGACGTTGTCGCGGTGCTTGACAAGCTGACCTCCTCCAGCAAGATCGGCTGCCAGGCCGGTACTACAGGCGAAACCTATATCGACGGCGACCTTGACAAGGGTGATGACGGCTACGGCTTCAAGGGCGTGCCCGCAACCAAGAAAGCATACGATTATGCCGCGCTTGCGATCACTGCGATGCTCAACGGCGAGATCAACTATGTAATTCTTGACAACGCACCCGCCAACGCTATTGCAAAGTCGGTAAACGGCAAATAATCCATAAAATCAATTCCGGAGCTTGCGCGTCATTTGCGTGACGGGCGGCTCCGGAATTTTACGGATCGGAGATCAGAATGAGTGATATGTCAATAAAGTGGGCAAAGTTCTGGCAGTCCTTCTGGGTAAACGAAGGGTACAAGAGAGTTTTGTCCGAGGGACTTACCAATACGCTTATCATTGCCGTTTCGGGTCTGCTTATCGGAATCTTGATAGGCACTGTTATTGCGGCGGTAAAGGTAATGCCCAAATACAAGCTGATGCCGCGTATTCTCGACGGTATTTGTTCGGTTTATGTGGGATTTTTTCGCGGAACGCCTATTGTCGTTCAGCTGTTGCTGGCGTACTACGTTATTTGTCCTCTTATCGGAGTAAAGCTCGGCTCTCTTAACACCTGCGTTATTGTTTTCGGACTCAACAGCGGCGCATACGTTTCCGAAATGATGCGCGCGGGTATCCAGTCCGTCGATTACGGTCAGATGGAGGCGGGGCGTGCGCTCGGCATGAGCTATTTTGCTACAATGATGAAGATAATCGTGCCGCAGGCTGTAAAGAACATACTGCCTACGCTTGGCAACGAATTCATTGCGCTGATAAAGGACACCTCGGTCGCCAGCTTTGTGGCGGCGGTGGACCTTTACAAGGTCTTTACCGAAATCGGTACGAGCAACTACGAATACCTTGTGCCGTACCTTGCGATGGCTCTGATATACATTATTCTGGTGCTGCTGATAACATTGCTGTTCAAGATAATTGAAAAGTATATGCGCCGCAGTGACCGCACATAAGGAGGACGGCATGGAAAACGAAAAGATCAACGCGGAAGCCGTACAGAGTGACGAGCTGATTGTTGTAAAAAATCTGTGTAAGTCCTATAAGAACGGAAATAAAACGGTCATGGCGCTCAACAACGTCAGCAACGTTATCCGCAAAAATGAAAAGGTCGTTGTCATCGGGCCGTCGGGAAGCGGAAAGAGCACCTTCCTGCGCTGCCTTAACTGTATGGAGGACCCCACCGGAGGCTCTATCTTCTTTGAGGGAGAGGACCTTGCCGACATGAGGGTGAATATAAACAAGCACCGCGAGCATATCGGAATGGTTTTTCAGCAGTTCAATCTCTTCAATAATAAAACGGTGCTTCAGAACATCATGCTGGCTCCCGTGCATATCCGCACACAACGGGCGGGCGGCTTGTTTGCATCCCGCGCCGTAAAGAAGCAGATAAAAGAAGAGGCAGAGGCAACGGCGCGCGAGCTGCTTGCGAGGATAGGTCTTGAGGACAAGGCAAATGTTTATCCCTCGACCCTGTCGGGCGGTCAGAAACAGCGTATAGCCATTGTACGTGCGCTTGCCATGAATCCCAAGGTGATGCTGTTTGACGAGCCGACCTCGGCTCTTGACCCCGAAATGGTCGGAGAGGTGCTTGACCTTATGAAAAAGCTCGCCGACGACGGCATGACGATGGTCGTTGTTACACATGAGATGGGTTTTGCACGCGAGGTGGCGGACAGGATAATCTTTATGGCGGACGGCTGTATTGTTGAGGAAGGGAAGCCTGCGGATTTCTTTGCCAATCCGCAGACCGAGCGTGCCGCTCAGTTCCTCAAATGCGTGCTTTGAGCATTATCGCATAACGATGCAAACGCTTATGCCGTTATGGCGGCACGCACGGAATATAATTCGGTAATATTATCTTGGCAGAGGCGTTTTGCCGCTTCTTGCCGATCATTGGGCAGCTGCACTTGTGTGCAGCTGCCGCTGCTTTTTATCACAAAAAAACGTCAAGTGCTAAAGTTCACAATTTATTAACAAAAAAGAAACCCGAAATGCACAAATGAAAGCTCGTTTCGTGCTATATTATTAGCGTCGATTAGCACTGGACTTGTAAGAGTGCTAAAACAACGAATCAAACCGAAGGAGTGAAGCAAAATGTACGGCGACGGATTGAGCGGACGCAAAAAGTCAATACTCAAGGCTGTTGTTGAGTCGTATATTGAAAACGGAGATCCGGTAGGATCAAAGTCGCTTCAGCAGCTTCCCGGGATGAAATGCTCCTCGGCGACCATCCGCAATGAAATGGCGGAGCTTGAGGAGATGGGATACCTTGAGCAGCCTCATACCTCTGCGGGGCGTGTTCCGTCACAGCTGGGTTACCGGTTTTACGTTGACCAGCTTATCGAGCACTACGCCATGACGACCGGAGAGATCGCGCAGATAAATCAGGTGCTCAAAAGCAAGACCGCCGAGGTCGATCAGATACTTCTGACAGCATCGCGGCTTGCCTCAGCGCTTACCAATTACACCGGAATTGCCGCCAAGCCAAAATGTACGGCTGTCACGATAAACCGCTTTGAAACGGCTTATATTGACGAATACAGCTTTGTACTGATAATGATAAGCTCTACCGGCTCGGTGACTTCAAAACATATAAGGCTCACCTTCCCGATGACACGCGAGAGCGTGGCACTGCTTACAGCGGCGCTGAACGAAAATGTTGCCGGTCTTGCGGCAAATGAGATCAATCTGCCGGTGATGATGCGGCTTGAGGCTATTATGGGTTCGGGCGCGGCGCTGATAAGTCCGATAATAAAGACCATCTACGAGACGATGACAGAGCTTGACAGCGGCGAGCTGAGGCTTTCGGGCATCAACCACCTGCTTCAGTACCCCGATTATTCCGACCCGGAGGAGCTTAAGAATCTGCTTGGAACGCTTGAGCAGAAGGAGGAGATCCTTGAGCTTGTTTCGGCAGAGGAAAGCGACGACATTTCGGTCGTTATCGGCTCTGAATCTCCGGTGCGTGTGATGAACAATTCCTCACTTGTCTTCAAGCCGATAAAGCGCGGAGACAAAACGATAGGGGTCATCGGAGTTCTCGGACCTTTGCGAATGGATTATGCCAGAGTGCTTGAAACCATTGAACGGCTTTGCGGAATGATAGGAGAAATAATCGGCGGGGACAGCGGCGGCGGAACGCCGGAGCTTACCGGGGGCACCGCTTCACCGGGAGACCGACCGGATAAAGATCAAGCTTAGAAATTAGGATCATATGGAGGTTAAAATGACTGATCAGGATATAAAGCAGCAGAACGAAGCCGACGTAGAGACCGATAACGGCAACACTGCCGCGGCTGATACTGCGGAAAAAGAAACGAACGAAAATCCTTCTTCGGAAGTCGACGTCACGAACGACGTCCCCGAGAAGGACGAAAAGGACTCGGGCGACGAAAAGCTCTCACGCTCCGACAAAAAGAAGATAAGAAAGCTCGAGTCCCGGGTGACGGAGCTTGAAAAGGCGCTTGCCGCTTCCGAGGAGGCAAAAAAAGCGGGTGACGACAAATATCTGAGGATGCTTGCCGAGTACGACAACTTCCGACGCCGCGCGGCAAAGGAAAAGGAAGGGATTTATTCCGACGCGTATTCCGATGCTATCGGCGCGCTGCTGCCGGTGCTTGACAATCTTGACAGGGCTGCCGCTTGCACCGACGCCGAGGCGCTCGCCGGCGGGCTGGCGCTGACGGTCAAGAGCTTCAAAGAGGCGCTTGTAAAGCTGGGTGTTGAGGAAATAAAGGCTGAAGGCGAGACCTTTGACCCCAATCTTCACAATGCAGTGATGCACGTCGAGGACGACGGACTTGGCGAGGGTCAGATAGTCGAAGTATTCCAAAAGGGATATCATAAAGGTGATAAGGTCATAAGGCACGCGGTCGTAAAGGTCGCAAACTGAATGATCGGTGCATAGATCAATAATCATATCTGAAAAAATAAACGTATCATATACAGGAGGAATTCAATCATGTCAAAAATTATAGGTATAGACCTTGGTACAACAAATTCATGCGTCGCTGTATTTGAAGGCGGCGAACCGGTAGTTATCCCCAATCCCGAAGGAGCGCGCACAACGCCCTCAGTGGTTGCATTCACCAAAAACGGTGAACGTCTTGTAGGTCAGGTTGCAAAGCGTCAGGCTATCACCAACCCCGACCACACCGTATCCAGCATCAAGCGTAAAATGGGTTCGGATTACAAGGTGAACATCGACGGCACAAATTACACCCCTCAGGAAATATCCGCAATGATACTCCGCAAGATGAAATCCGATGCGGAGGCATATCTGGGACAGACAATAACCCAGGCGGTAATCACCGTTCCCGCGTACTTCACCGACGCTCAGCGTCAGGCTACTAAGGACGCAGGTAAGATCGCGGGTCTTGAGGTACTGCGTATAATCAACGAGCCGACGGCTGCCGCGCTTGCCTACGGCGTGGACAAGGAAAAGGACGGCAAGATCATGGTATTTGACCTTGGCGGCGGAACATTCGACGTTTCGCTTCTTGAGATCTCCGACGGCGTGTTCGAAGTGCTTGCCACAGCAGGTAACAACCACCTTGGCGGCGATGACTTTGACCAGCGCATTATCGACTGGATGGCTGACAGCTTCAAGAAAGAGCACGGAATTGACGTTCGCGGCGACAAGATGGTGCTTCAGAGACTCAAGGAAGCGGCTGAGAAGGCGAAGATCGAGCTTTCCGGCATGACCAGCACCAACATCAACCTGCCTTTCCTTACCGCTACCGCAAGCGGTCCCGTACACTTTGAAACCACTCTTACACGTGCGAAATTCAACGAGCTTACTGCCGATCTTGTTGATGCGACGATGAAGCCCACCCGTCAGGTGCTTTCCGATGCCGGACTCAAGCCCTCCGATGTTGACAAGGTCCTGCTGGTCGGCGGCTCGACGAGAATTCCTGCGGTCCAGGAAGCCGTCAAGAAGTTCATGGGTTCCGAGCCTTTCAAGGGCATCAACCCCGACGAGTGCGTTGCTATCGGCGCTGCCATACAGGCAGGCGTTCTGGGCGGCGACGTAAAGGATCTGCTCCTGCTCGACGTAACTCCGCTGTCTCTCGGCATTGAGACTCTGGGCGGCGTTTTCAACCGCATCATTGACCGTAACACGACAATACCGGTAAAGAAGAGCCAGATCTACTCCACAGCGGCAAACAATCAGACCTCTGTTGAGATCCATGTGCTTCAGGGCGAGCGTGAGATGGCGTCCGGCAATACCACGCTGGGCAAATTCACGCTTGACGGTATTCCCGCAGCTCCCCGCGGAGTTCCTCAGATCGAAGTAACCTTTGATATTGATGCAAACGGTATAGTCAACGTCTCTGCAAAGGACAAGGGAACAGGACGTGAGCAGCATATAACCATCACCAGCTCCACCAACATGAGCAAGGAGGATATCGACCGCGCCGTCAAGGACGCCGAGAGATTTGCCGAGGAGGACAGAAAGCAGAAGGAAGCCGTTGAGACAAAGAATCAGGCTGAAAATTTGGTATTCCAGAGCGAAAAGACCCTTGAGGAGATAGGCGACAAGCTGCCCGAAAGCGACAAGACCGACGTTCGCGCGGCTATTGAAACGCTGAAGAACACCCTCAAGGACGGAACTACCGAGCAGATCAAGTCCGATACCGAGGCGCTTGAAAAAGCCTTCTCGAAGCTCTCCGAAAAGCTCTATGCTCAGGCTGGAGCTGCCGGAGCTGACATGGGCGGCGACGCGGGTCAGAACAACGGACCGCAGAACGACGGAAACGGAACTTATTATAACGCCGACTACGAGGATAAGAGCGGAAAATAATTCCGATCGGACGGAGCTGACGTAAATTATTGTGTGCCGCGCCGCGGCGCGGCACACCTTCAATACAGTGAACGGCGGCATGGCAAGTCCCGCACGCGGAACAGGTGCGTTTTTGGCTTGCTTTCTCCGGAATTCACTGATACCGGTTTCGCGGTTTTGGACCGTTAAACCGATGGGCTGCCGGAAGCAGTGGCTTCCGACAGCCCAGAAAGCGTATATTCGAAAATCAATTAATGACTTGAAATTCAAGGTGCTGACCTATGGCAGAGAATAAAAGAGATTATTATGAGGTGCTGGGCATCGAGCGCGGCGCTGATGAAGATACAATAAAAAAGGCATACAGGAAGATGGCTAAGCAGTATCACCCTGACCTTCACCCCGGAGACAAGGAAGCCGAGGCGAAGTTCAAAGAGGTGAACGAGGCGTACGCCGTACTTTCCGACGCCGACAAACGCGCCGCATATGACAGATACGGTCATGCAGCCTTTGACGGCAGCATGGGCGGCGGAGACGGCGGCTTTGGCGGATTCTCGGCCGATTTCGGAGACATAGGGGATATTTTCTCCTCCTTCTTCGGGGGCGGCTTCGGCTCTTCCTCATCCCAGCGGAGAAACGGTCCGGTTCGCGGCGACGATATAGGGGTATCTGTAACTATATCCTTCGAGGAGGCTGTTTTCGGAGTAAAGCGGGACGTTAGCTTCACTCGCATAGCCAGATGCACCGAATGCGGAGGCAGCGGAGCCAAAAAGGGAACGAGTGTCGAGACGTGTTCTGCCTGCGGGGGCACCGGTCAGAGACGTGTAACACAGCGGCTGGGCGGTATGCAGTTTCAGTCCACAACGACCTGCGAGACCTGCCGTGGCACCGGACGTGTCATAAAGGAGACGTGCCCGACCTGTCGCGGAAGCGGTCAGATGAGAGTGCCTAAGACCATATCTGTTTCTATCCCCGCCGGAATCAACGACGGTGAAAGGGTAGCGATACGCGGTCAGGGCAACGACGGCAAGAACGGCGGTTCGGCGGGCGACCTTATTATTGAAGTCCGCGTCAAACGCCACGCTATCTTTGAGCGCGACGGCGTTAATATATACTGCGAAGTACCCGTGACAGTTGCGGAAGCGACGCTCGGAGCTGAAATTGACGTTCCGACGCTTGAGGGCAGCCGTAAATTCAAAATTCCGGAAGGTACGCAGCCGGGAACGCAGTTTTCGCTCAAGCAGTGCGGCGTTCCTTATGTAAACAATACGTCGCGCCGCGGAGACCTGTTCTTTACCGTCAATGTAGAAATACCGCGCAGTCTTAATGAAAAGCAAAAGGAATGCATGCGCGCCTTTGCAAACAGCTGCGGCGAGACCGACTACCCCAAACGTAAGCGCCTTATAGACCGTCTTAAGGAGCTTAAGGAAAATAAAGAAAACAAATAACCTCTTGGGAGCAGATATGAGCTACGAATATTCCAGCTGGACTGAAATAAAGCTCACCGTAAAGGTGGGTAGCCTTGACAGCGCTGTTGCGATAATGAGTGCTGTTGACCCGGGGCTGATGATAGAGGATTACAGTGATTTTGACCTTAAAAGCGTTTACGGCGATCTTGTGGATGAAAAGATTCTGTCCGCCGACAAGACCGTGGCGTCGGTGTCGGTGTTTATCCCTGAGGACGGCGATGTGGAAGGCACGCTGGCATTTATCCGCGAGCGTCTTGCCGCCGCGTCGGTGGAGGGAAGGATCAGCACTTCCGGCGTAAAGGAAGAGGATTTTGCAAATGCATGGAGGCAGTATTACAAGCCGCTGCATATCGGGCGCATTGTGATAGTACCGAAGTGGGAAAGCTATGAGCCGAAGGACGGAGAAATAATTATCCGCATGGACCCCGGAATGGCTTTCGGCACAGGTTCGCACGAGACCACGCGGCTGGTGATAGGTCTGCTTGAAAAATGCGTAACTCCGGGTTGTAGTGTTCTTGATGTGGGCTGCGGCAGCGGTATTCTTGCAGTCTGCGCTTCAAAGCTTGGCGCGGGCGAGTGCCGCGCGTATGACATTGATCCCGTGGCTGTTGAGGTCGCAGGAGAAAATGCCGCCGAAAATGGATGCGCGAATGTTACCGTAGGAAGATCCGACCTGCTTGCAGGTGTCGAGTCGGGAAAATACGATGTTATATGCGCCAATATCGTGGCTGATATAATTATCCGGATGGCGCCGGATATCGGTGCATTCATGCACGATGAATCCACGCTGCTTGCTTCCGGAATAATCAACGAACGCGCCGCTGACGTTATCGACGCGCTTGAAGCAAACGGACTTTACGTAAGCTGTTCACTTGAGGACAACGGCTGGACAGCTCTTGCCGTAAAGAAGCTGATAGACTGAACAATTGAAAAAACACAGATGCCGCAAAAAGTTCTGCGGCATACAGAGTATAAAAAATATAAAACATCACCCGCCGGAAGCTTTCTGATTCCGGCGGGTGATGTTTTTATAATGTTTTTATTATGCTTTGGTGTTTTTATAAGCAAGCGTTCTCATTGAGTTGAGTATTGCGATGACCATTACGCCGACGTCGGCGAAGACGGCGAGCCACATTCCGGTAAGACCAATTGCCGTGAGAATTAGCACGATTGCTTTTACCGCAAGGGAAAAGAAGATATTTTCGTGTACGATGCGCATGGTCATTCGGGACAGCTCCACCGCACGGGCGATCTTTGATGGGCTGTCGTCCATCAGCACTATGTCCGCCGCCTCGATGGCGGCGTCGCTGCCCAGCGCGCCCATTGCTATCCCGACGTCGGCTCGTGAGAGCACCGGAGCGTCGTTGATCCCGTCGCCACAGAAGGCAAGGGGAGAGGAATGCGGGTCTGAAAGCAATTCTTCGACGGCGCTTACCTTATCCGCCGGCAAAAGCTCGCTTTTTATGTCGTCAACGCTCAACGCCTTGCCGACCGCCTCCGCCGTCTCGTGGCGGTCTCCGGTGAGCATTACGGTCTTTTTCACTCCGAGCGCTTTGAGTCTGGCTATTGCCTCGGCAGCATCCGGCTTAGGCTCGTCGGAAATGATCATATATCCGAGGTAGCTTCCGTTTTTGGCTGCGTGTATAATCGTGCCAATGGTTTCCGTCTCTGCGGGCGCAACACCCGCGCGGAGCATCAGCTTGTCGTTGCCGACATAAACAGTCTCGCCGTCAATAAGCGTTTCTATTCCTTCTCCGGCGTGTTCGGTAACGTCCGACGGGCGTTTTTCACTGAATCCTTCCGGACAGGCGGCGCGCAGAGCCGCGGCGATCGGATGAGACGAAAAATATTCGGCTGCTGCGGCAATGCCGGACAGCTCGTCGCTGCTTATTCCGTTTTCGGGGTATATTCCGGTAACCCTGAAGCTGCCGCGTGTGAGCGTTCCGGTCTTATCAAAAACCGCGGTGTTGAGTCCCGAAAGCAGCTCAAGGTAGTTTGCTCCTTTGATGAGTATTCCCTCACGCGAGGCGCGTCCGATGCCGCCGAAGAAAGACAGCGGGATCGAAATAACGAGTGCGCAGGGGCAGGATACGACCAACAGGGTGAGTGCGCGCTGGATCCACACGGTAAAGGATTGCTTTAATATCAGCGGCGGCAGAAACGCCAGAATAAGAGCGCCCGCAACCACCGCCGGGGTATAAATACGTGCGAATCTGGTAATGAAATTTTCGGCTTTTGCTTTTTTTGCGGCTGAGTTTTCTACAAGATCGAGGATCTTTGATACGGTGCTTTTTCCGTAGGGCTGTTCAACGCGCACGCGCAGGACTCCTGAGAGGTTGACAGAGCCGCTGAGCACGCGGTCTTGCGCCTTAACCTCCTTCGGGAGACTTTCTCCGGTCAGCGCGGAAAGGTCAACAGAGCTTGCGCCGTCCGTTACAGTTCCGTCAAGGGGAACTCTTTCGCCCGGACGTATGAGTATTGTTTCTCCTACCTCCACCTCATCGGGGGATACGGTAAGCTCCGCGTCGCCGCGTATGACGCACGCCGAGTCCGGGCGTATGTTCATGAGGTTGGATATGCTTTTGCGGCTTTTGCCGACAGCAATGCTCTGGAACAGCTCGCCGACCTGATAAAAGAGCATGACGGCTACAGCCTCTTTGTATTCTCCCGTGGCAAACGCGCCGACCGTGGCAAGCGTCATGAGAAATTGCTCGTCCAGAAGCTGACCGCGAAAAATATTGCGCACCGCGCTATACACCACGTCATATCCTATTACGACGTAAGAGGGAAGAAAAGCAAGCAACAGCCACAGCCCGTCAAGGGGCAACGGCAGAGCAATTATGAAAAGCACTGCGGAAATAAAAATGCGCCACAGCACGCGCCTTTGCCGGCGCGTCATTTCTTTATAGAATTTCATGTCGTGAGTTTCCCTCAGAAAATGATCTCCATGTCGGGCTCAACGCGGCGGCACAGCTTAACGGCTTTTTTCATTATATCGTCAAAACGCTCGTCGGGCGCTTCAAGCGTCAGCTTCTGCATGATAAAGTTTACTGAGACGGATTCAACTCCGTCGAGCTTTGAGATCGCCGCCTCCATTTTTGCGGCGCACGCTGCGCAGTCCAGATTTTCAAGCCGGTATGTCTTTTTCATTTTTAGGTTCCTTCCTTTTCTTTAAGATGCTCATACCCCTGCGCGACGATGGTGTGAACGTGATCGTCGGCAAGGTAATAGAAGATCGTTTTACCCTCGCGGCGACAGGCAACAAGATTGTTGTCCTTAAGCACCTTGAGCTGGTGCGAGATCGCCGATGAGGTCATGCCAAGACGCTCGGAGATGTGCATGACGCACATTTCTGTGTCAAGAAGTGCAAACAGAATACGCAGGCGGGTCGTGTCTCCGAAGATCTTGAACAGGTCGGCAAGGTCGCACAGCATTTCTTCGGATGCCGGAGACGCTTCGGAATGCAGACACCGGTCATGTTCGTGAGTCGGTGAGTTCATGGAATTTATACCTCCGTTGTGTAGATCAGAAAATTGAGCGTTGATTCAATTGAACAGACGTTCAATTGAATCAACGCTCATATGATAGCACGTTCAAATGTTTTTGTCAATAGGTTTTGAGAAAAAAACACGAATGATCCGAAAAATCTTGTTTGTATGCTTTTGAACGCGCATGACCGTGTTCTGCATCCAGACCGTGGGTAAACATTTTTTCGTTTTCAGCTGAGATTCGGCGAAATATATTTTGTATTCGCTTTTTCGTGCGTTTTCACTTGAAACGTGGGCGGATTGATGATATAATGTAATAGGTTATGAAGTAATATTCCGTTTTCTGCGCATACTAAAAATGCGGAGGTGATTCGGAATGAGCGGAAGGACCCGTGATTTTTTGATCGGTCTGGGGCTTGGACTGCTGCTTTTCGGCTGTGTTGCGGTGATACTGTTTACGCTGTGACGCAAGGTGGGGCATTTTTTGTGATGCGGAAAGGACGGCGCGGTATGCGGCTTGACAAATATCTGTCGGCGGCGGGCGAATGCTCGCGCCG
>DPGK01000041.1:1283-38639 GCA_003523225.1 Clostridiales bacterium | reverse complement strand
GCGCGCGAGGTGCGCTCTGGGCTTATCCTCATTGACGGAATACCCGCGCGCCGCTCCGATGACGAGGTAAAACCGGGGATAAGCCGTGTTACGCGGCGCGGTGCTGAGATAGAATGGCGGGAACACGTTTACATTATGCTCAACAAGCCCGAGGAATATGTCAGCGCAACGGAGGACAGGCGGGACGGCTGCCCCGTTGTTACCGAGCTGTGCGAGGAGCGCGACCGGACGCGGGTATTTCCGTGCGGCAGACTTGACAAATACACAGTCGGGCTGATGCTGCTGACCGATGACGGCGAGCTTTCCCACCGGCTTTTGTCCCCGGCGCGGCATGTGGACAAGACCTACCGGTACACCTCGGCAAAGCCGCTTGACGACGAGGCTGCCGTGAGGCTTCAGAACGGAGTTTACATTGAGGGCGGGTATCTGACCGCTCCTTGCCTTGTCAAGCGCGAGAGCGACTTCACGGGGCTTATAACGATACATGAAGGAAAGTACCATCAGATAAAGCAGATGTTCGGCGCGGTGGGGAATGAGATCACTGCGCTCGAGCGGATCAGCTTTGGTCCTTTGGCACTCGATCCTGCGCTCGGTCGCGGAGAAGTTCGCTATCTTACCTCCGACGAGGTGGCGGCGCTCAGAACGGCGTCGGGGCTTGAATGATTGAATGATACAAATGACCGTACACAAAGAAAATTGAAAGGCAGACAGAATAATGATCGATATTGAAGCAGTCCTTGCCGAAGAGCTGGGACTTGGAGTTGAGCAGGTAAGGAAAACGGTTGCGCTTATAGACGAGGGCAACACCATCCCATTTATCGCGCGTTACCGCAAGGAAGTGACAGGTTCGCTTGACGACACGGTGCTGAGAGACCTATTTGACAGGCTTAACTATCTGCGCAGTATTGAAAAGCGGCGCGAGGAGGTCAAGGCTCTTATTGCCGCGCAGGAAAAGCTGACGCCGGAGCTTGAGCGTGCTATCGACGCGGCAAAGACTCTTACCGAGGTAGACGACATCTACCGTCCGTACCGTCCCAAGAGAAAAACGCGTGCGTCGGTGGCGAGAGAAAAGGGACTTGAACCGTTGGCTGAGCTTATCTTTGCGCAGAAGGAATCCTATGATCCGGCTATTCCCGAAGCGGCGGCTGAATACATAAATGAGGAAAAGGGCGTGGCGAGCGCCGACGAGGCAATAGCCGGGGCGCTTGATATCATAGCCGAAAGCATTTCAGACAACGCCGACTGCCGCAAGGGAGTGAGAACTCTGACCGCCGAGCACGGTATTCTGGTTTCAAAGGCGGCAAAGGAGGAGGATTCGGTGTACGCGCAGTACTACGACTTCTCCGAGCGCGTCAAAAAGATTGCCGGACATCGTGTGCTTGCCGTCAACCGCGGCGAAAAGGAAGGCTTCCTTAAGGTCAGCATAGAGCCGGGCGGAGAGCTTGTGATGAGCTATCTGTACCGTAAATTCCTCACGTCCGGAGAGAGTCCGGCGAGGGATTACGTCAAAGCGGCGATCGACGACAGCTACACACGTCTTATTGCTCCTTCCGTGGAGCGGGAGATAAGAAACGACCTGACCGACAAAGCCAGCGAGGGTGCGCTGAAGGTGTTTGAGGACAATCTAAGGCATCTTCTGATGTCTCCGCCTCTGCGCGGCAAAACGGTTATGGGCTTTGACCCCGGATACCGCACCGGGTGCAAGCTGGCAGTGGTGGATAAGACCGGAAAGGTCATTGACACTGCGGTCATTTATCCCACAAAGCCGCAGGAGCGCATTGCGGAAAGCTCCCGCGTGGTATCCGGCCTTATACGCAAATACGGCGTGAACGTAATTGCCATAGGCAACGGCACTGCGTCAAAGGAAAGCGAGATATTCATTGCCGGACTGCTCAGGGAAACTCCCGGAGACTGCAAATATATTATGGTGAGCGAGGCGGGGGCGTCGGTTTATTCGGCGTCAAAGCTCGGAGCCGAGGAATTTCCCGATTTTGACGTAACACAGCGTTCGGCGGTGTCGATCGCGCGCCGCTTGCAGGACCCGCTTGCCGAGCTTGTGAAGATAGACCCGAAGTCTGTCGGAGTGGGGCAGTATCAGCACGACATGAAGCAGGCGCGGCTTGACGAGGCGCTTACCGGTGTGGTCGAGGACTGCGTCAACTCGGTCGGCATCGACCTCAACACCGCTTCCTACTCACTGCTTTCATATGTTTCCGGTATCAGCGCTCCGGTGGCAAAGAATATTGTCAAGTACCGTGAGGCAAACGGAGAGTTCCTGAGCCGCGCCGAGCTACTTAAGGTACCGCGGCTTGGAAGCAAGGCTTACGAGCAGTCGGCAGGATTTCTGCGCGTTTCAGGCTCGGACGAGGTGCTGGATTCTACCGGTGTCCACCCCGAATCCTACGAGGCGGCGCACAAGCTGCTCGGTATGTTCGGATTTGACGAGGAGGAGATACGCTCCGGCGGACTCAAGCTGCTCGGCAAAAAGGTGGCGGAGAAGGGAAAAGCCAAGGTCGCCTCTGAGATAGGCGTCGGCGAGCCGACTCTTTGCGATATTATTTCAGAGCTTGAAAAGCCCGGACGCGACGTACGCGACAGCTTCCCGGCTCCGGTGCTGCGCGACGATGTGTTGGATATCACGTCGCTCAAGGAGGGAATGATTCTTACCGGAACAGTCCGCAATGTAATAGATTTCGGCGCTTTTGTTGACATCGGTGTGCATCAGGACGGGTTGGTACACATCTCCCAGATATGCGACAGATACATAAAGCATCCCGCCGAGGTGCTTTCGGTCGGAGATATTGTAAAAGTCAAGGTGCTGTCGGTGGATACGGCGCGTCACCGCATAGGGCTTACAATGAAGCTCGGTGAGGGCGAGGGCTGATGAGGCTTGCGCTTATTGCCCGATTATTACCCCGAAGGTAACTATAAGTTCACATCCGGCGGGTCAAAAAAACATCAAAACGCCGCACTTTGAGGTTAAAAAACAGAAAATTGTACAAGGTGCACAATTTTGAACCTGAAATTTTGGGGAATAAGACTCTATCATTTTTCACGAAAATTTGATACAATATTGTAGTACAGAATAATAGTCGGAATCGGCGATAAAACGATTCTAATTTCAAGGAGGAAGCACACCCTATGGCAAGTGTATCGCTTAAGCACATTTACAAAAAATATCCGGGCGGAGTTACCGCTGTATCGGATTTTAACCTTGATATCAAGGATAAGGAATTTCTGATTCTGGTCGGTCCTTCCGGCTGCGGTAAATCAACCACCCTGCGTATGATCGCGGGTCTTGAGGAGATCACCGAGGGTGAGCTTTTCATCGGCGACCAGCTTGTCAACGATGTAGCTCCTAAGGACAGAAAGATAGCGATGGTGTTCCAGAACTACGCTCTGTATCCTCACATGACGGTGTTTGAGAACATGGCATTCGGCCTTAAGCTCGTTAAGACACCGAAGGAAGAGATCAAGAGACGTGTTGAGGACGCCGCCCGTATACTTGATATCACTCACCTGCTCGACAGAAAGCCGAAGGCTCTGTCCGGCGGTCAGAAGCAGCGTGTTGCTCTGGGACGTGCTATCGTTCGTAAACCGAAGGTCTTCCTTCTTGACGAGCCTCTCTCAAACCTTGACGCTAAGCTGCGTGCCGCGATGAGAACCGAGCTTACAAAGCTGCATCAGAGCGTTCAGACCACATTTATTTACGTTACACACGACCAGGTCGAGGCTATGACCATGGCTACGAGAATCGTCGTTATGAAGGACGGTCTCATCCAGCAGGTCGATACTCCTCAGACCCTTTACGATGAGCCCTGCAACGTTTTCGTTGCCGGATTTATCGGAACTCCTCAGATGAACTTCATCAACGGTAAGCTGGTCAAGAAGGGCGACGACGTGTACTTCAACTTTGAGGACAAGTCTATCAAGCTGCCGCCTGAGAAGGCAAACAACCCCGACCTCAAGGATTACATAGGTCAGGAAGTTATCGGCGGTCTGCGCCCCGAGTGCATTCACGACGCTCCCATGCAGCTTGCTGCACTGCCGGACAGCGTTGTAGATGCTTACGTTGATGTTACAGAGCTTATGGGTGCTGAGATCCATCTCTACCTCACCATAGGTGAGACCAACCTCATCGCACGCGTTTCCTCTCGCTCCACCACCCGTGCGGGCGATAACATCAAGGTTGCCTTTGATATGAGCCGTCTGCACATATTCGATAAGGACACCGAGCGCTGCATTATCCACTGAGATTAATATAATAACAACCGGGGTCGGCTCAATCAGATTTTGAGCCGACCCCGTTCAGAATCAGTCTTACCCATTCCGGCGTCAGACTCGGATACGGCTCTTGGCAGTAGTTACGGCCTTGAGCCGGCAGAACAAAATACAATAAAGACACGGTCAATAACATGAAGCATATTTCATCAAAACCGGAAAGGATACTTCTTGCGGCTCTTATTTCATTGGTCTCTCTTATTCTTATCACTGTTCTTGTGTACATATGCTATGTCGTATTCAGCTATTCGAGAATAGATGATAATATTACTTTGGAGGTTACCGGCAACGGTGCAAACGACAGCGTAAAGACCGGGGAAGTCTACACTATCATAACGCAGAATCTGGGCTTTGGCGCGTACACGCCGGAGTTTACGTTTTTCATGGACGGCGGAACAGAGTCGCGTGCGGAAAGTGCGGATAGCGTCCGCAAATGCATTGCTGACGGTGCTGACACTGTGGAGAGCTTTTCTCCTGATTTTATTCTTTTTCAGGAGGTGGATACCGATTCCACGCGGAGCTTTCATATAGACGAAAGAGCGATGCTGGAGTCGCGGTTTTCGTCAATGAACAGTGTTTTCGCGGTGAATTATCATTCAGCATACCTCATGTTTCCGTTGAACGAGCCTCACGGTGCTTCAAATGCGGGAATTCTGACGTTGGGACGGTATAAGATAACCTCTGCAGTGAGAAGAAGCTTTCCGATATCGACCGGATTCGGAAAATTCCTTGACCTCGACCGCTGTTATTCGGTGTCAAGAGTGCCGGTGGAGGGAGGAGCTGAGCTGGTCATCTACAATGTGCATATGTCGGCATACGGAGGCAGCGATGAGATACGCGCGGCTCAGATGAATATGCTGTTTGACGATATGAAGGCGGAATACGAGGCGGGCAACTACTGTGTGTGCGGCGGGGATTTCAACCATGATTTCACCGGTGACTCAAACGAGCGGCTTAACGGTGACGGGGCGGTAGGCTTTGAATGGGCGCAGCCGTTTCCGGCAGATATGCTTCCTGACTGCATTTCAAGATGCACGGATTATTCCGGCGGCGAATATAACCCCACCTGCCGAAACTGTGACATTCCGTACAAGGAAGGGAATTTCACAATAATAGTGGACGGCTTTCTGGTCAGCGACAATGTTGAGGCTGTTTCCGTAAGTAACATTTATACCGGATTTGCGTATTCGGACCACGGACCGGTGGTGCTTCAGTTCAGGTTGAAATAAACAGAGCCGGATCACGGCAGGTAAAAAACACCGCTGCATGACCGTTTTACGGTCATGCAGCGGTGTTTTTGGCATCAGGCTGACCTGCCGAACAGGAGGTCGATACTGATGCCGAAAGTGTCCGCGAGTGCGGGCAGAAGTGAAATGTCCGGACAGCAGACAGCGCGTTCCCATTTTGAGACCGCCTGAGCCGAAACACCAAGCCGTGAGGCAAGGGCGTCCTGCGTCATCCCGGTGCGGCGGCGGTAGACCGCCAGTCTGTCGCCGAATTCTGTAGTGAATTGCATTTGCGCCTCCTTATCTGGCAAGCATGAGGCTTCCCCCAGCGGGCGGGGGAAGCACTTCTGCTTATTAATGACCCTGCAGAGCATTGCTCCCGGGTCACGGATGCGCAACACGCTCGAAGAACCTGAAAGTATCTTCGGCTTTTTATCGGGCCACCTCGGGGCGAGAGTTTGCCCCGGTGCAGCCGTGTATGCCGCATCCGTAGCCGGTATTTTTACCGTAAATCAAAACGATCGCCTCCTTTTTGCCAAATTTCAGCCGGCGCCCGTGCCGGCCGATAGCATGATTATAGCACAATATTTCCTGCCTGTCAATAAACCAAAGGTTTAGTTAGGGGCATTATAAAACGTGTGAGAATATTATCCGAAGCAGGTCTGCGTAAGTATCATATATATAACTGTTCCCGCTCCGATGCTGAGCAGGGTGTTTTTCTTCCATTTGTGAAGTGCGACGATGCAGAGGATGGATATCAGTTCCGGCAGACCGTGATATGAAGCGAAAAAAGCGTCCTTAAGGCAATATACCACCAAAAGCCCTATCACGGCATAAGGAAGTACCGTGCCGAGATAGCTTATGAATTTCGGCGGTGTTTTGCCCTCCGGGAAAATAATAAACGGGAGAAATCTTGTCGTCATCGTTCCGAGAACGACGATTGCTATTGTGATAATACGCTGTGTTGTGGTCATTTCTTTGCCGCCTCCAGCTTTCCTTTGCCAATGGAGAGACATAAAACGATCAGGATCATCGCCGGGATGATAAAATTACTGCTCCCGAATATCACAAGGCAAAGCAGGGAACAGCCAAGACCCATAAGCGCGGGCGTGTGTTCTTTGGTTTCTTCCCATTGATTTATGAACATGACCACAAACAACGCTGTCATAACAAATTCAATTCCTGACGCGTCAAAATGAATTATGTAACCAAGCAAAGCTCCGAGTGTTGCCCCGCTTACCCAGTATATCTGATTCAACAGGGTTACAAAAAACATGAACCAGCCTTTGTCGACGTCCTCCGGAGGAGTGACGGCGCAGTTTACGGTAAATGTTTCGTCGCACATACCGAAGATCAGGTATGGCTTTTTCCATCCGCAGTTTTTATATTTATCAAGCATTGATATGCCGTAAAATATGTGTCTGGCGTTGACCATAAGCGTCAGAAAAAAGACGTGCAGAGGATTGAAGTCGGAGAGTAATAAGTTTACGGTTACAAATTCCATCGAGCCGGCAAATATAAACAGGCTCATCAGCATCGGGTAGATCAAAGGAAACCCTTTGCTGCGCATAAGAAAGCCATACGACATTCCGAGGACTATAAAACCGATGCATATCGGCAGTGTGTACGGCAGGGCGGCTTTGAATGCTTTTCTTTTCATTTTCGGGAACGTCCTTGGTGTTGGCTGATAAAGATATTTAATTGCAGAAAATATCCTGTTCTTCCGAAAGAAGATAGCAGGATATTTTCATTGTCTCTATGCATTTTCTGCGGCTTTGGGGGATCTCTTTTTGCTGAGGTTGAGCTGTGCAAGCACGATTCCGGCAAAGATAAGCACGCATCCGAATATGCCGGCGGCTGAAAAATGATCCTGACCGAAAATAACTCCGCCTATCGCGCCGAACACGGCTTCAAGCGAGAAGATTATTGCGGCATAGCTGGGATCGGACAGGCGCTGACCGTAGGTCTGGAGCGTATAAGCGATACCGACGGAAAAGACGCCGCAGAAGATTATTGCCCAACGGGCTTCCCATACCATTTGGAGAGTGGTGTGCTCAAACATAAGTGCGAAAACTGCGCTTTCGGCGGATACCACCGCAAATTGCAGACATGAAAAACGGAGAGGGTATATCTGATTTCCGAATCGGTCTATGGCAAGAATATGAAACGCCCAGAATATCGCGCCGATAACGATTACTGCCTCGCCCCAGCCGAAGCTGAAGCCTTCTTCCGGCTTTATGCACAGCAGGTAAAGCCCCACGCAGGCAAGACCCGCGCCGACAAATACGGTGGGCTGTATCTTTCTTTTGAAGAATATCAGCGCAAACAGCGGTGTCAGAATGGTGTACAGGTCGGTGAGAAAGCCGGAGCGACCGGGGGATTTGGTGATCTGCGCCCCGACCTGCTGAAGTGTGGAAGCGACAAACAGTATCGTTCCGCACACCGCTGCGGCGATGAGAGTCATTTTCAGCTTTTTGTTATCGTCGCTGCGCTGTTCTGCGGTGAGAGGGCTGCGCGGGCGTTTTTCAAGCAGAAAAATTACCGGGACGAGAGAGAGCGCTCCGAGCCCGAAGCGTATTGCATTGAAGGAGAAGGGGTCTATCACATCGCTGCCCAGTACCTGAGCGACAAAGGCAAAGCCCCAGATGATTGCTGTGAGAAATAGAAAAATGTTTGCGAGGATTTTTTTGTTCATGGTGATATGCCGGGTGTCCTTTCGGGAAAAACTTTCAGATATTTATTTGCAGTAATTACGGTGTGAACTCAACTATGTTTTTGAAGAAGCGTTCGGAAACCTCATACCTGCCTCCGGAGCCTGCGCTGAGATAGGTGCTTTTGGTGCGCAGACAAAGCAGCGTGTCGGGCGGGAGGTCGTCGAATACATCATAGTACTGCGCAAAAGCGGTGTCGGCAAAGCGGATCGAATAATCGTCGTTTGCACATTCGGGAACCGAGCCAAGTACCTCCGAAAGCTTACGGAAGCCTCCGGCGGAACGCACGCGCTCGTAAAGCGTCGGGTCAAGCAGGCAGACCGAATATTCGCCTGCCATTATCAGCTGATCGAATTTCTGAAGCTCCTGGTTGTTCAGCTCGGTATTCACAATGATCGACCTGCTTTCCGCGGCGGCATCTTCTTTCATTTGTTTTATCTGTTCGTCAGAAAAAATTGCAAGAGCCGCGATCTCGCAGTTTCTTTCTCCGTCGCCGTCGCAGTCCTCCGGCACGGCAACGTTCAGTGCGTCACGTGTGCCGTTATATATCTTGCTGTCGGTAAAGCCCTGATACGGACCTGCGTACATCAGCATGGTGTCGCAGCCGTCCTTTGAACAGCTTTGCCATATGCAGACGCCGAGAACCAGCACAACGAAAGCGCCTACTATTATCTTCCACTTGTTATAGAACCAGAAGTTGTCGGCTTTTTTCAGCGTGGGACTATCAAACACTATCTCGCCCGCCGGGAGCTTTTCATCTCTGGGGTCATGACCCAAGGAAGAGTCCGGATTCTTCATATTGAGTGCCTCCATTTTATATTATTCACACTGTGAGTCAATTGTAGCATAAATATAATATCATATTTCAATGAATTTGTAAAGCAATTGTATGTTTTTGCATACGGTAATTGACAAGAGGCGACGCGAAAGGTATAATATAATGAATTAATATGAAAAAGGGGAGGAGTCTGAGGATGCCGCGCTTTTTTGTTTCTCCTGATGCGATATCGGGCGGATGCGTGACTTTGAAAGGCGATGACGCGCGTCACATTTCGCGGTCGCTGAGAATGAGATGCGGAGAGACGCTTGTAATTTGCGACGGCATGGGAAACGATTATTTTTGCCGCACATCGTCGTTTACCTCGGACACTGTTACGCTGAGCATTGAATCGTCAAGCCCCAGCGCCGCCGAGCCGCCGCTTGATATTACGGTATATCAGGCGCTCGTCAAGGGCGACAAGCTCGACACTGTGATACAGAAGTCGGTTGAATGCGGGGCGGCAAGGATAATTCCGTTTTTCAGCCGTAACTGCGTGGTTCGTCCGGTTCCCGACGATGAGGGGCGCAGGCGCGAACGGAGGCGCAGGATCGCTCTTGAAGCGGCAATGCAGTCGGGCAGAGGAAGGATACCGGACGTCGGAATCTGCCTTGATTTTAACGCCATGCTTGAGGATGCGATATCTCGCGGAACGGCGCTTTTCTGCTATGAGGGCAACGGAACGGAGAAGCTGCCCGTGCTTCTTTCAAAGCATCATGACGATATTCTGAAGGGCGGCGCTTTGTCGGTCGTTATAGGTCCGGAGGGCGGTTTTACTCCGGAGGAGGCGGCAGTGGCGCGCGCCGCAGGGCTTTTGCCTGCCGGTCTCGGACCTCGTATACTGCGCACCGAGAGCGCCGCGGAATTTGCGCTCGCGTGTATTTATTTCGGATTTGAAGCATGAAACAGTAACCGAGGGCAAAATATGTAACCGATTCGGATAGTATTCACAAAAAAATCTCGCGTTTTTTGAAAAAAACGACTTTTACCTATTGAAAAATCACAAATTCTGATATAAAATATAGGTTAGAATATACAAACAAATCGTCAAATTGAACAGATGAGAGGAACGTAAACAAGATATGTCTAACAGATTATTTCAAAGTGTAATTCATCAGATGAAAGATTCCGTTGACCGCACAATAGGAGTAATTGATGAATCCAATAACATTATTGCCTGTTCGGAGCTTGTGAGAATAGGAGAGTTTATGCCCGGTCTGCGCGACAATTTGCTTTACGCGTCGGATATGATATGCAAGGGCGGCTATACCTACCGTCCTATCGGCAATAATATGAAATCCGAATACACCGTTTTCGTTGAGGGCGAGGATAAAATGGCTGAGGTGCTGACCAAGATGCTGTCGGTCTCTCTTGCCAACATAAAGGAGCTTTACGACGAGAAATATGACAAGGGCTCTTTTATCAAGAATATCATCCTTGACAATATCCTGCCGAGCGATATTTACATCAAGTCCAAGGAGCTTCACTTCAACACCGAGGAATATCGCGTCGTGCTGCTTATCAAATTCTGCGGCAAGACCGACATGATGCCCTTTGAGATGCTTCAGAATATGTTCCCGGACAAGCCGCGCGATTATATCATCAGCGTTGGCGAGCGTGACATCGTGCTTGTCAAAGAGGTTAAGCCCAACACCGAAATGAAAGAGATAGAGAAGATAGCGGTCAAGATCGCCGACACTCTCAGCACCGAATTCTTCTCCAAGGTCTCGATCGGTATCTCTACTATCGTTGACAATATAAAGGATCTTGCACGCGCCTACAAGGAAGCGCAGATCGCTATCGAGGTGGGCAGGGTATTCGAGTCGGACAAGAATATCATAAGCTACGATAACCTCGGCATCGGCAGACTTATCTATCAGCTTCCCACTACTCTTTGCGAGATGTTCCTTCAGGAGGTCTTCAAGAAGGGCAGCCTTGAGATGCTCGACCGCGAGACGCTGATGACCATTCAGTGCTTCTTTGATAATAACCTCAATGTTTCCGAGACCTCGCGCAAGCTGTTTGTTCACCGCAACACGCTTGTTTACCGACTTGAAAAGATACGCAAGGTAACGGGGCTTGATCTGCGTCAGTTTGAACACGCGATTACCTTCAAGGTGGCGCTGATGGTCAAGCAGTATCTCAACTCCAAGCCCGCGAAGTATTAAAAAACGGAAACAATACGTCTTCTGCGAATATAATTCAATGATCGAGTTCAAAAATGTAGTCAAGGAATATGCCGACATAAAAGCGCTTGACGGTGTGTCTTTCACCGTCCGCGACGGGGAGTTTGTTTTTATTGTCGGTCACTCCGGTGCAGGAAAAACCACTGTGACAAAGGTATTGCTCCGACAGGAGAAGGTTACATCGGGGCAGATACTTGTTGACGGTATTGATATTACAAAGCTGCCGGAGCGCGCGATACCCTTTTACCGGAGAAAGATCGGAATGGTATTTCAGGATTTCCGGCTGTTCCAGGACAAAACAGCGTATGAAAACGTTGCATTTGCCATGAGAGTGGTCGGTACTCCGGGAAAAGAGATCAAGCAGCGCGTTCCGGCGCTGCTGCGCATTGTCAATATGGAGGCAAAGGCGGGGCACCGCCCGGGAGAGCTGTCCGGAGGTGAGCAGCAGCGCATAGCTCTGGCGAGAGCAATTGCCAATAATCCGGATATCATCGTCGCCGACGAGCCTACCGGGAATGTTGACCCCAAAATGAGTCTTGACATTATGCAGATGCTGCTGCGCATCAACCGCAAGCTCGGCAAGACGGTGCTTGTTGTGACGCATGAGAAGGAGCTGGTCGACACCCTCGGTCAGCGTGTGATAAACATTTCGCACGGTCATGTGACGGGCGACCGCCCACCGGTCGCGTCGGAGGTGCAGATATGAACGGGCGGGAAAAAAATGTTCCGGTATCCGGAAAAAGCGGCGGCAGGAGCAGGCACGGCAGATACAATCCCTTTTACTTCATCTGGCTGGCGCTTCAAAGCATGTGGCGCAACCGCATAATGAGCATTGCCTCTGTGCTGATACTTACCTCATGTCTTATCCTGCTCGGTTGCTTCGGCATGATCTTTCAGAATCTTAATTCCAACCTGCTGCGGCTGCGGATGCTGAATGAAATGGTGGTATTTGCCGATTATGACCTCGGCGGAGAGGACATCAACCGGATATACAATCAGATAAAAGGTCTTGATAATGTAAAAAGCGTGGATTTCATTTCAAAGGCGGATGCCCTTGAGGATATGAAGGAAACGTATTCGGATTATCCGGAGCTTTTTGAGATGCTTGAGGAAAACGGCGACAATCCGCTTCCGGATTCATTTGTGGTCACTTATATTGACAACGATGCCGCAAGCGAGCTGGAATATGAGCTGCACTCAATAGAGGGTGTGACCAAGGTAAACAACAGGCTTGACCTTGCCAATGAGGCGGAAGGCTTCAAAAACGGAATATCTTTTGTTTTCCTTTGGTTTTTTGTTCTTCTGCTGCTTGTCAGTGTGTTTGTGATCTTCAACACGGTTAAGCTGGCGGTACATTCGCGCCGGGCGGAGATTGACATAATGCGCTATATCGGCGGCACAAAATCCTTTATTGTCGCGCCGTTCGTGATCGAGGGTGTGATAATAGGGCTTATCTCGGCAGTCATTGGCTTTTTTGTAACTGAGGCGCTTTACCGTTACGCGGTCGGCAGCGCCGCTGTAAAGCTGCAGATGATCGTTTTCACTTCTGTTTCCGAATTCAGACCTTATTTGATCATCGGATATATTGCCATTGGAGTTCTGACTGGAATTGCGGCGAGCGTTATGTCGCTCAGACGGAATCTGAACAAGTGATTCCGCCGACTTTTACCAACCGTACGGAGCTGTAAATGAAAAACTCAGTAAAAAACAGAATATGCCGTTTATTGGCGCTTATTCTTTCGCTGGTTGCTGTTATTGCAGTGACCCCTGTCGCTGTTCCAGCGGCTGTGACCTACGATGACGTAAAGACCGACGACACGGAGGAGCTTCGCCGCAGGCTTGAGAAGATGACGGAGGAGTCAAATGCACTTGCCGCCAAGATAAAAAGCGCGGAGCAGTCGGAAGCCGATGCGCTTGCCCGCAAGGAGCTTTACGATCAGATGCACAATCTTTATATTGAGCAACTGACGGTGCTTGAGGGGCAGATGGCGGCGCTTGAGGCGGAATTTGCGGAGTGCGAAAGGGAAGCGGAGCGGCTTGAAAAGGAGTACGAGCAGAGCTACGAAAACTTTTGCGGACTTCTTCGCATGACTTATGAGGAAGGCTCGTCAAGCTATATTGCTATACTTCTGGGGGCTGAAAATCTTGGCGATCTGCTTGCCCGCGCCGAGCGTGTAGCCGGCATGATAGGCTACAACAAGCGGCTTATGCAGCGTGTCAAGGAGGCAAATGCCGAGCTTGAAAGCAAAAAGGCGGAGCTTGACGAAAGCCGGGCAAAGCTTGAGGAATCCGAGTCGCAGCTGAAGGTGAAGCAGGAGGAGCTTGACGCCTGGGACGTCGAAAACGAAAAGCTGCTTGCCGAGCTTGAGGCGCAGATACAGGCGGATAAGGAAAGCGCCGAAAAGCTGGATGCAAGTCTTTCCGCCGCAAACGATGAGCTTGACGCGCTTGTAAGCAAGCTGATCGCGGAAGAAGAGGAAAGACAGCGTAAAATTGAAGAAGCTCTGCGTCAGCAGCAGCTTGAGGAGGAAGAACGCCGCAGGCTGGAGCTTGAGAAGATCCTCCAGGAGGAAATGGAGAAGCAAAGCTCAAGCGAGGAATATACCTGGCCGCTTCCGAGCAAGTATAATCGCATAACCTCATGGTTTAATGAGGACAGAAATCTCATTGAGATAGGCTACAAGGACACTCACGGCGGTATGGATATTGCCGCGCCCAACGGAACACCGATCTATGCGGTAAAGACCGGAAGGGTGATACTTGCGGGTGTGGTATCGGGATACGGTAACTGCGTGATGATAGATCACGGTAACGGTATCGTTTCTATCTACGGTCACGCCTCGCGTCTGCTGTGCAAGACCGGAGACATTGTGACAAAGGGGCAGAATATTGCACTTGTCGGTCTTACCGGTATCACGACCGGCTATCATCTGCACATTGAATTCCGAAAAAACGGTGTGCGTGTCGAGCCGCTCAATTACATATCAATTCAGAAGAGTTGATGATCTTTACTTGTTGAAAGGCTTATAAATGTCGAAAAAAGTATCTTTATCCGTGCTGATCTTTACTGTTCTGGTGGCAATACTCATTTCCTTTATGGGTGCATATGCCGTAAGCTCGTCGATGTACCGCCAGAGTCTTGTTGAAATTCAGCAGGAATATGCAAAAACCGACGATTCAAAGCTTGACAAAATACTTGAACTTTTATCTACCAGTGCGCTTTACGAGATCGGCGACGACGCGGACTTTACCGGGCTTATCGACTGGTTTATAAACGAGACCGGGGACAAATACGCTCATTATTACAGCGCCGAGGATTTTGCCGCTATGAATGCGGAAAATGAGGGCAAGACCGTTGGCATCGGCGTTATGGTAATAGAAAATTCCGATGAAAAGGCAATTGAAATAACAGGCATAATGCCGGATTCACCTGCGCTTGAAGCGGGGATCCAGCCCGGTGACCTGATAATTGCGGTCGGCGCAGGGGAGAGCAGAGTCCCGGTATCCGAGCTTGGCTTTGAAGGTGCGCTTAAGCAGCTCAAGGGCGAGGAAGGTACAACGGCAGTGTTTACTGTGCGTCGCGACGGAGAAGAAAAAGCATATTCTCTGGTGCGGCGTGAGGTTGAAGCGCTGTCGGTCATGTATCACGTAAACACCGTCAATCCCAAGGTTGGCGTTGTGAGGCTGACTCAGTTTGACCTTACCACGCCGGGGCAGTTTGCGGCGGCAATGGACGACCTGATCTCTCAGGGATGCGAGTACTTCATCTTTGACGTAAGATACAACGGCGGAGGCGACCTTGCCTCAATTACCGCTGTGCTCAGCTATATACTCAACGAGGGAGACGTTGTCATAAGAACGTCGGGACGCGACGCAAGTCAGATGTATTCCTCTAAGGTCGGAGTAGTGAATTATCCCGCAGATTCTGCATATTCAGCCTGCAATGTATCCAAAGAAGACATATCCAAGTACCGCAGAGCGGTGTACGGAAAATGCGTGGTTCTTGCAAACGGAAGCACCGCCAGCGCTGCAGAGCTGTTTACTGCGGCTCTTAAGGATTATGAAATTGCCAAGGTGGTGGGAACCGTAACCTTCGGCAAGGGGACTATGCAGAGCATTTACGATCTTTCCGCGTTCGGTTATGACGGCGGGCTTAAGATGACCACCAGAATGTATTATCCTCCGATCTCCGAGGGCTACAACGGCGTTGGGATAATTCCCGATGTTGAGGTGGAGCTTGATAAGTCTCTGGCAAACAAGAATATCTATAAGATAACCGACGCTGAGGATAACCAGATGATGACAGCTCTCGGCGAGCTGGGAGTCGGCTGAGATATATAAAACCGTAAAGATGATTTTTGATATATAAGGAGAAGCATAAAGATGTCTAAGGAACAGAAGCTCACATTTACACAGCAGGGCTACAATGAAATGGTAGCCGAACTTGATTACCTGAGAAATACACGCCGCGCCGAGGTCGTTCACGAGATCGAGGTTGCCCGTTCCTTCGGCGACCTTTCCGAAAACGCCGAATACGATGAGGCGAGAACCGAGCAGGCAAAGGTCGAGGCAAGGATCAAAGAGCTTGAAGAAAAGGTTGCCAACGCAGTTATAGTTGACGAATCGAAGATCGACCTGTCGGTCATAAGCGTCGGCTCGACCGTTAAAGGTCACAATATTACCGATGAAGAAGACTTTGAGTACAGCATCGTCGGTTCAAACGAGGCAGACCCCATGAACGGCAGAATATCCGACCTTGCTCCTATCGGTAAAGCTATGATAGGTAAAAAGGCAGGCGACACGGTAACGGTTGAAACTCCCGGCGGAGAGATCAAACTCGAAATAACAGAAGTAACAAGAACCAAGACACACGACTAATCTTATTGAAAAAGGACAGGAAAAAATGTCAGACAACCAGATAAACAACGGCGAGGTCCGTGGACAGCAGACTCAGCAGGATGCTACCGATGTGTTGGCAGTAAGACGGCAGAAGCTCGATGAGCTACGCGCCGAGGGACACGACCCGTTCCTTATAACCAAATACGACCGCACCCATCATTCAAATGAGATAAAGGACAATTATGAGGCGCTTGAGGGAAAAGCGGTTTCGGTTGCCGGTCGTCTTATGTCAAAGCGTATCATGGGCAAGGCTTCCTTCTGCCACGTGCAGGATCTTGGCGGCACCATTCAGGTTTATGTTGCGCGCGACAATGTCGGAGAAGAGGAGTATCGCGGCTTCAAGAAGCTGGATATCGGAGACATTGTGGGTGTTGAGGGAACGGTATTCAAGACCAAGACCGGCGAGACTTCCATTCACGCCACGTCGTTGACGTTGCTTTCAAAGAGCCTTCAGGTGCTTCCCGAAAAGTATCACGGGCTTACAAACACCGACCTTCGCTACCGTCAGCGGTATGTGGATCTCATTATGAATCCCGAATCCCGCGACACACTTATTACACGTTCAAAAATTATTAGCGCAATAAGAAGATATCTGGACAGCCAGGGCTTTATTGAAGTTGAGACTCCGATCCTCGTTTCAAACGCGGGCGGAGCGTCGGCTCGCCCCTTCCAGACGCATTTCAACGCTCTTGACGAGGACTTCAAGCTCCGCATATCGCTTGAGCTTTACCTCAAGCGGCTTATTGTGGGCGGTCTTGAAAAGGTGTATGAGATAGGCAGGGTATTCCGCAATGAGGGAATTGATACCCGGCACAACCCTGAGTTTACCCTTATGGAGCTGTATCAGGCGTATACCGATTATCATGGAATCATGGAGCTTACCGAGAATCTGTACCGTTATGTGGCAAAAGAGGTTCTGGGAACTACCGTGATAACCTACAACGGGGTCGAGATGGATCTCGGCAAGCCTTTTGAGAGAATAAGTATGCTTGACGCGGTGAAAAAGTATTCGGGCGTCGACTTCAACGAGATACACAGCGACGACGAGGCAAAGGCTATTGCCAAAGAAAAGGGAGTTGCATTTGAGGCGCGCCATAAGAAGGGTGATATTCTCAATCTCTTCTTTGAGGAATTTGCCGAGGAGCACATGATCCAGCCTACATTTGTCACCGATCATCCGGTTGAAATATCCCCCCTCACCAAACGCAAGCCGGATAACCCGGACTATGTGGAGAGGTTTGAGTTCTTCATGAACGGCTGGGAAATGGCTAATGCTTACTCCGAGCTTAACGACCCGATAGACCAGCGTGAACGCTTCCGCGCACAGGAGGAGCTGCTGGCGCAGGGCGATGAGGAGGCAAACCACACGGACGAGGACTTCCTCAATGCGCTTGAGATAGGTATGCCGCCTACAGGTGGTATCGGCTTCGGGATCGACCGTATGTGTATGCTGCTGACAGACGCTTCGGCAATACGCGACGTACTGCTGTTCCCGACAATGAAGCCGTTGGACTCTGACAAGAAGGTTTCCAAGGAAGTTTCTGCTCCTGCGGAGGCTACTCAGACTGCTCCCGTTGTGGAGGAAAAAATTGATTTTTCCAATGTTCAGATCGAGCCTCTGTTCCAAGATCAGGTCGATTTTGACACCTTCTCCAAGAGCGATTTCCGTGCCGTAAAGGTCAAGGAATGCGAAGCCGTGAAGAAGTCCAAAAAGCTCTTAAAGTTCGTTTTGGACGACGGAACCGGCGTAGATAGGGTCATTTTGAGTGGAATTCACGAATATTATGAGCCGGAAGAACTGGTCGGTAAGACCTGCATTGCAATCACCAATCTGCCTCCGAGAGCGATGATGGGCATTGACTCTTGCGGTATGCTGATCTCCGCTGTGCATCACGAAAACGGCGAGGAAAAGCTCCATTTGCTGATGGTCGATCCTCACATTCCGGCAGGCGCAAAACTCTATTGATTTGGGTCAAAAAAAGGCTAAAATCTCCGTTTTAGTCACCAAAAATCACCAACCGTTCTCCAATTTGGAGCAAATCAATGTGTGATTTCCCGTATAATCCCTTAAAATCACATAATAGCTTATAGTTTCCCACAAGACTCACTATCGAAAGGTAGTGGGTCTTTTTTTGTTTTCTGCGTTTTGACCAACTGACCATTTTGTCTGTGAAGATATAACAATATATAAGGTACTTCCCGCTGTGAATTTCACGGCGGGATTTTTTGCTTTCTGGAGGTTTTACATGAGCCCAAAAAATTTTTTTGAAAAAGTTTCAAAAAGTGTGTCGTTTTTCGGCCTCAAAAGTTGCTGTAAGGGATTGTGGGGCAAAACCCCGCGATGCTCTTTGACAATTGAATATACATTCATCAGGTACGTTCCTTGTGCTGAGGGAAACCTCAAGCCGAGCCTACAAGTGCGCCATGACCCTTATCTGTCATACATCAACAAAGGAAATTATGTTCTTCAGCGCAGTTACCTTGCAAAGGACTACACCGTGCAAATGAATCCTGAAGATGACATCAGAGAGTATCTTAAAGAAGCCGCCGGGCCTGTTGAAGTGGAGCGACTTGCTGCTGAGCTCTCTTACATTCCAGAACAGAAAATCAAGTTTGCCCTTAGCACCAACAATGATTTCATCTGGAACGCAACAGGCGAGTATTTCTATGAGGATTGTGTTCATTTCAGCAATTCTGAATTGGAATGGATTTCTCAATTCATCTTGGATGGTATTGAAGAACGGGACTTTGTTACTGGCAATGAACTCGTTGAAGCAGTAGAGGCACATTTCCCTGACATTAAAGAAATGTACCAGTGGATTACGCCAGTCGGTATGAGAAATGTCATCGGGTATAAGCTGAACGACAGATTCTCCTTCAATGGTAACATTATCAGCAAATATGGCGAGGATTTGTCCATGGCTGAAGTGTATGCAAAGTACTGCCGTAAACATTCTCGGTTCACCTTGGATGAGCTGAATGTTTTGAAGCAGGAACTTGGTTCTACGATTTATTTTGATGAGATTTATGCCAATTCTCTGCGCATAAGTCAGAATGAGTTTGTCTCTCAGGATATGGCGCAGTTTGATGTTGAAGCAACTGATGAGGCGATCGGGCGAATTTGCACAGGGCAATATATGTCGCTTCAAGAAATTCGTGACTTTGGAACATTTCCGTATGCCGGTTATCCGTGGAACGAATATCTGCTGGAGCATTTTGTCGCAAATTACAGCCAGAAATTCATGTTGCTCCACATTGGCTTCAGCGCCAATGTGTGCGCTGGCGCTATTGTAAAACAGGCATCCTCCTTTAAGGATTTTAATGATCTTCTGGTCGATATTCTGGCAAACAGCAATATTGTGCTGGATGAAGATTCTGCATTGGAATATCTGCGTCAGCAGGGATATATCGCCCGGAGACGCTACAGTGATATAGGAAGAATAGTAACCGAGGCGAAAGTGGTCCGGTCAAAGAAAGGATAAGATAGAATATGTACTCCTATGATTGGGACCCATCTACTGGAGGCTATATACTGAACAGTACACCGCTGAATTTCAGTAAAGAGCCTCGTCCGGTATATTACAAGGAATTGGATATGCTGGGCTTTGACCGGTATTGGGATTATGAAAAGGACGACACCTACCCCTATATGTGGGCGGAAGCAAATACCTATTGGTATCGTGGGCGGAAGGTGGCCCAGACTAAAGGTGGATCATTATGTTCTCCGCCTGAAATAACAATTTTAGAAGATGCGGAGCCGCGGGGGGGAAAATTACGTTTTGTTGATGTGCCTGCAATGGTAAGTAAGAATACTCCGTTCATGGAAGGCTTTGTTCAGGAAACAATCAAAAAAGTATATAACACCTATGTCGAATATCAGAAAAAAGCTGATGTTTTTTACGTAGCTTTTAGTGGCGGAAAAGATAGTATTGTAACTCTCGATATCGTACAAAGAGCACTTCCTCATAATGCGTTCAAGGTTCTCTTTGGTGATACTGGGATGGAATTTCCCGATACTTACAAGACAGTAGATTTAACTGAAGAATGGTGCAAAAGCTTGGGTATTGAGTTTATTCGTGCGAAATCAGAGTTTTCACCCGAATATACCTGGAGACAATTTGGCCCACCGGCAACGGTCACAAGATGGTGTTGCAGTGTTCATAAGACAGCCCCTCAGGTGATAGCACTTCGCGAATATACTGGTAAGAACAATTTCACCGGAATGGCGTTTATTGGGGTTAGAGGAAGCGAAAGTTTATCTCGTAGCGAATACGATTATGTTAGCCTTGGAGAAAAACACAAGGGGCAATACAGCTGTAATCCTATTCTTGAATGGAATTCCGCTGAACTATTTTGCTACATCTATGCAAACGACTTGATTTTAAATGAAGCATATAAGAAAGGTAACAGAAGAGCAGGATGCTTAGTATGTCCACGTGCTGCTGAGAGAAATGAGTATATGAGTAGGGAATGCTACCCAGATTCATTTGATACCTATGCAAACATCATCAGAGAATTGTATAAACAACACCTGCCGGATAAAGATGTTTTGGAGGATTTCATTGCGAACGGCGGATGGAAAGCTCGCAAGAATGGACGAGATCTTTCAATTAGCATGGGGTATGAAGAAAAAACCACAAAAACAGAGAATGTAATTGAGGTTCACAATCCCAAGGTAGATTGGAAAACATGGATAAAGACCATCGGTGTACTTTTAAATGATGAGTCGCCGTATAGGATGTTGTTCCGAAATGAGGAATTTACCTTTTCCCTGAATCCAATCAAGGATGGCTATGAGGTTCGATATGATAGAGAGTATTCTAAACGTAATCCGTTGTTTGTGAAACTCTTTAAAAATGTTTTTCGTAAATCGGCGTGTTGCATCGGGTGTAGAGAATGCGAAGCTGACTGCCATAATGGTTGCATTTCCATGGTAAATGGTAAAGTAACGATTAGCGAACAATGTGTACATTGCGCGCAATGTCATAAAGTTGAAAAGGGCTGTTTGGTTTATAAGTCCTTAGAAATGCCAAAGGGAGGTTTATCGATGTCTGCAAATAAAAGCCTTAACTGCTATTCACATCACGCTCCAAAAGCTGACTGGTTTAAGCAGTACTTTGAGTACAAAAATGATTTTGATCAGAAGCATTCTCTGGGTTCACAGATGTACAGCTTTTTCAAGCGCTTTCTGAGAGATTCAGAGTTGCTTGATGAAGGTGGATTTAGCAGGACTGCTCAAATAATTGATAAGATTGGTTTGGACGAGCCTGCCGCATGGGGCATCATGCTCACAAACTTATCTTATACGCCTCAAATCAACTGGTTTGTTAAGCGTATGAATATGGGAGAAACCTACAGCAAAGAGTACACTCTTTCTTTGCTTGTTCAGGATGGTGCAAAAGAAAGCTGGGTAAATGATATCTGGAGTTCGTTTGGGCGGTTCGTTGATTTGCCTTTCAACGAAGTTGGTATGGGTCACGCATATAAAGAAAAGAATCGGGTTGTATCTATTACAAGATCTCCTTGGGAGTACCCGGAGCCTCTTGTCGTTCTCTACTCTCTCTATAAGTTTGCAGAGGCGTGCGATGGTTACTATCAGTTCACACTGACGCGTCTCCTGAATCATGATATTGACAGTGATGGCGTAAGCCCGACGGAAATTTTCGGAATTGACAGGGATAAGATGGAGAAGATTCTCAACGGCCTGAGTGTAAACTATCCGGAGTTTATCAACTGCTCGTTTACGATTGACCTGGACAACATATCGCTACGCAGTGACAAGACATCAGCGGATGTTCTTAGTCTGTTCTGATAAGGGGGATGGCAGGATGTTGGATAAATACCGCGACTATTTTGACATTGATCCGGAGTATTTTCCGCAGATCAACGAGAAAGTAATAAATAACAACCCAGATATCTGGAAGAAGTTCTATCCGCATGAAACCTTTGTAAAGCTTCTCAAGGATACTGTAAGTGTTCTCTCCAGAAAGCAGAAAGTATCCATTTGGGTTGAGGGTGCCTATGGTACCGGTAAATCTCATGCTGTATTAACTCTGAAGAAGTTGCTTGAGGCTTCGCCGGAGGACACAAAGGCTTACTTTGATAAATATCCGGATCAGCTTAGCAATGATTTGTATAATCAGTTCCAGCAACTGAAAACCGGAGAGCAGAAGATTTTGACGGTTCACCGATACGGTTCTTCCAAGATCCATGGCGATGACAGCCTGGTTTTTGCCATTCAGGAAAGTATTCAGCACGCGTTAAAAGAAAATGGTATGGATACAACTGAGGCAGCATTAAAGGATTCTGTTATTCAGTGGATTAACGATCCTCTGAACAAGGACTTCTTCAACAGCCTGCTTGCTGGACCGTACCGTCCGATATTCGGTGGCGCAGATGCGGATGCTGTTATTGCAAATCTCAATAGCTTTACCGGTGACAGCCTGATTGAGCTTATGTCGAAGATTACAAAGGTAGCGGAAGAGCGTCATTTGCAGATGCTGCAGCTGGATGCTGATCATCTGACTGCCTGGATTGAGGCTGTCATTCAGGAGAATAATCTGAAGGCAATTATGTTCATCTGGGATGAGTTTACGGAATACTTCCGCAATAACATGCGCAGTCTTACCGGATTCCAGAGAATTGTCGATTTGAGCAGTTCTGCACCTTTTTACATGCTGATTGTCACTCACGATGCTATGCATATCTTCCCTGATGGTGACAAGGAATTCGGCAAGATTAAGGGCAGATTTATTGACCCTATCTGTGAGATCTCGCTGCCTGATAATATGGCGTTCCGTCTGATGGGTTCTGCCATGACAAAGAAGGAGGACCCGCAGATTCTGAAGGAATGGGAGGAAACGGTAGACGAACTCTGTGATCGAACAAAGGGTTCACGCAAGCTGGTTATGCAGAAGGCAAAAATCAGTGACAAGGAGTTGCAGAGCATTCTCCCAATTCATCCGTATACAGCTCTGCTCCTGAAGCATATCTCTGCTACATTTGATTCTAACCAGCGTAGTATGTTTGACTTTATTAAGAACGATCGCGGCGATGAGCTGAAAGGATTCCAGTGGTATATTGATAATTATGGTCCTTTCGATACCAATCCGCTTCTGACTATTGACGAACTCTGGGACTTCTTCTATGAGAAGGGCAAGGAATATCTTGCTCACGATATTCGCAGCATTCTCGATTACTATAATGCTGTCAAGGATCAGAATCTGAGTTCCGATCATCGCAGAGTCCTGAAAGCAGTACTACTGATGCAAGCGATTTCTCAGAAGGTAGGCAGCTCTGTCGATCTGTTTGTGCCCAATGTTGAAAACATTGATCATGCATTTGAAGGTTCTGATTTGGATCAGGGTCTTGCCGGGCGTCTGGCGACTGAAATGGATAGAGAAAAAATTCTTTATCAGCAGCCTATCGGTGGAGGTAAGTATCAGTTTGCTGCCCGTATGTCTGTTACAGATGACAGTGTAATTGAAGAACTGAAGGATCAGATGCGCAAAAAGACAACCATTGAACTGGTGGAACAGGGCGAAATCTCTGAAGCTATCACTTTAACAGGTGCTTTGAAGGCACGATTCCATTTGGAATGTGCTTCCGCCAGTGACTTAAAGTCTAAGGCTAACAGATTGCGCAATCTGGAGTCTTCTCTTGGGAACAAGCTCATGGCGATCATGACTTTTGCCAGAGATGACAAGGAAAGCGTTGCAATCGGAAAGATGATTGATGAACTGCTGAAGGATGATTCCTATCATATCACCTTCATTGATGCATCTATCACTCCTCTCGGAAATGATTTGCTTGAGCAATATGCAAACGCAATGGCAAATGCGACCTACCAGAAGGGCAAAGACAATGACTTGTCTCGTCAATATGAGCGCGACGCAAAAGATGTTCTGAAAAAATGGCGTCAACGCATCGAGAATGGGGAGTATCGCATCTATTCTAAGCAGAAGCCTGCCGGCGAACGTGCAACTACGCAGGCCGCACTGTACGCTGAGTTGACTCTCATTAACAGTACCATTTACCCACTTTCACTTGAAACCGGATCTGCGGTCCCTTCGTCAATGTGGGATCTAAATGCAGTGAAGTTTGGCGTTGAAGCAGCTGTTGCTGAAGATACGACGAAAAAGGGCGTTTTCAGCTCCTCTAACCCGAACACAAAGCTGGAAAACTTTATTGGTGAAGACGCTTGGAAGCATCCAAATTATTGGGTGGATAAACCGTATCTCCTGATTTCCAAGATAAAGATTGAAGTAGAGAAGATCATTGCTGACGAATTTAAGAAGAATGGTCGTGTCTCTATTCGCCAAATTTATTCTGTATTGATGGATAAGCCGTATGGCTTTATGCCGTGCAATCTGTCTGTTTTCGTTTTGGCATTTGTACTGAAGGAGTATGCTGTCAGCTCGTTCACTTATACAGATGGCCTCACAAACGATGTTATGAGTACAGACAAACTGCGTCTTATGATTGATGAGGTTATCAAGCTCCAGAACACTCCGAATCCTCGCTATAAGGATAAGTTTATCGTCACTATGACGCCAGAAGAGCGTAAATTCAGTGACGTTGCTTCTGATGTTTTTGGCATTCAGCGCAATCTGTGTACCTCTATTGAACAGACAAGAGAACGCATTAGAGACAAGATGAAAGGACTTTCCTTTCCTATCTGGTGTCTCAAGTATATTCTTGATACCGAAAACTTGAAGACTGAAAAAGATATCATGGTGGAGCTGATTGACGGCTTCAGTGATATCGCGAACAGCGGAGCTGCAAGCAAGAAAACTGATAGCGATATTGCCATTTCTATCGGAGCACTGTGTATTGAACATGAGGATGCGTCTGATGATTTGAAATCAATCCTTTCCTCTGCTAAGTGCAAAGAAGGCATGGATGCATATCTTCATCAGTTTGAAGGCGGTGAGCTGGTCAAGCTGGCAGAAATTGTAAGCGATAATGGGCAGTACATCAATCGACTGAGAAAGAAATTTGATGCCGATGCTGCAAATTGGGTATGGAACAAAGAAACGGCTGACCAGAAAATCCGTGAGGTTATTCTTGAATATCGCATTATTGTGGAGAGCAATAAGGTCAATCCTCGTGCTCTTACATTTGATAACGCCGTGCAGGAATGGTGTACAAAGTGCAAGACAATTAGAATGTCATATTTGTGTGCAGAAAACTACTGGAATGACCTAAAAGGTTTCATGAGCCAGCTGTATAACATCAAGAAATCTGGCTCTTTGCCTGAATCTCAGCGCGAGAATTTCTTAAATCAACTGACTCTCCACGCAAATGACTTTGTTTCTTACTGTTCTAACCAGATTGAGATCTTTAAGCAGGCATGTTCGTTCTATTTGAGCGAGTTCACAGATGATGAGATTCGAGATCTGTATCAGGCTATCAAGGGCAACGATGTCTTCACAATGGAGCGATCGGATTATGTTAACTTGGTTAAGCAGACCGTTAATGAATTCAAGCTTACCCGTAAATCCATGCAGCTTCGCAAGCTGTGGAACGATAAGACGGGTACAGAGTCGCCGAAGAAGTGGTCTGAGCAATTCAAAACACCTATTCTTTGCATGGTTCCGGAGACGGAAATTGAACAGGCTCGTGCTGCATTTGATACCTTGAATCGTAACCAGCCGGACGCAGGTTCTATTGATAAGGCGCTGGAATATCTGGAATCTGCTAGCTTCTATGATTCCTTAAAGGACGGAAAAGCAAGAGATGCAGCTTTTAAGCGGTGCATTATCAAAAACTATGACGTCATTTTGACGGATCTTGATGATGTAAGAGATTATTTGGTTCGTACTGTTGGCTCACCGTATTCATGGCTTGGTCTGCCTTCTGTTGAGACAAAGCTCAAAGAGATGGCACAGGCTAAATACGATGAGACAGGTTGCGATACTGCGCTTGAGAAAATTGACAGCATGGATGTTGAGGACGTAAAGCGCTACTTAAAGCAGCTGATTAGGGGAAATATGACTGTCGGCATCGAGATTATCAAGGACAACTAAGAAAGGGGGCACCATCTTGACACTTGAAAGATGTTATAGTTCGATAGACCGCTATCTTAATAGAGAAGATGAAAGTACTCCCCGATTTGTAAATGTGGAGTCTATAGAAGATATGGCTGCCATAGTCGATCATTATAAAGTTGGGGGAAACATCTTTCTGACTGTTGAAAAATACAGTTCAGAAGATGAGAATCCCCGAATTGCAGATTTGCTAAATGATTTGGCTACTTTGCAAGGGAATATCTTTCTGACTGGATTTACTACATGTTGGAAACTCATGGGAGCAAAAGAACTCTCTTCTCAGCTTACGGCTATTGCCCAAATGAGTGTAGAGGGTCATGTTGTTGTACTGTGTTTTCAATGCAGTGACTACCTGAGCTTCAGAGATTTGCGCTTAAATCGACTGGTTTATAGCGTTGATGGTGTTGCCACACCAAAGCCCCACATAATTTTCATAAACCCGTTGCTTCAGGTCACAAGCAAAGACTTGGTCGAAGGAATACAGAGCTTGCCTGCATCCATTGAGTCTGCAGATGCTGACACTTTGTATGTGAAGACAAAGCATCATCCAGAGGACTATCCCTATGCACTATTTAGGATATCTGAGGAGGCGAATCCATATGATGCGTTGTGCCGTATTGATCAGTCTACAGAGGCGCTAACCAAAGACATGGGTACAGATGAGCAATGGGCCTATGCTCTGACTCTCCTGCAGGAACAGGGAGATTGGGTCAACGCCATAAATCACGAGATTGGTTTGTACAGCAATCTGGAATTGTTTATCAATGCTTCACAGGACTATACCGACGAGAAGAAATGGCTATATTTTATTGCTCTTAAACGGTTTGGCGCTAAAAACGAATGCCTCGATTTGGCAAGTCAGAAGGCACAGGCTTATGATGAAATTGTCCATTGGATTGTTCGCGGTCTTGTAGATTTAGACTGCAAATCGCCTGATTTCTGGAAGCTGTATGATTGCCGCAAGGCTTTATTAAATCAGATGGATGTTTCTGATGATGAAGTTTTCGATTATTGCAGATATATCAAATGCAAGAAGAGAGATGCTCTGTATTATCTTACAGACTTGCACAGACTTGAGAAGGAACTTATTCTGGAATGTATTGCTGATTATTCAGGAAGCTTCTCTTATGATGAACTTCGAAGTGTGTTGAAGCATATTTACCCTGACCTGTATGCATACCTGATGCCATACAAGTTCAATGCGGCTCTGCTGAACCAGTATTTTGAGGATTATAAATTCTGTAAGTTGGAAAACAGAATCACTCCAGAATTCTATAGTCTTGTCGAGGAGCAAGCTGTTAAAAGAGAGTACAATCTGCTTCTTCCTGCGCGTTCAGAAAAGATTGAATCCGTTGATATGTCCGGTGCATTTGCCTATTTCATAGATGCAATGGGCGTTGAATTTCTGGGATATATCTCGGAAAAAAGTAAGCAGAAAAAGCTCCTCCCAAAGATTACGGTTTGTCGCTCTGAGCTTCCATCAATTACCTCACGTAACAAAGAGTTCTTAGCTTTTTTTGCGGAACACAATGTTCAATGCAAGGACATTAAGCAGATCGATGACATTAAGCACCATGGGGCGGAAAATTTCACTTTGGAAAATAGCCCATATCCGACACATCTGATTCGCGAGCTGGAAATTATTGACCATGTGCTCGATCTTATCAAGTTGGATCTGGCTAAAGGGAAGTATACCAAGGCAATTTTGGTATCCGATCACGGTGCAAGCCGCTTGGTTGTCCTGAAGAACCAGCTGATTGATGGAGAATTTGATGCCAAGGGAACCCATTGTGGTCGTGTATGTGCATACACGGAGCAAACCGGAAGTATGCCAATGATTGTACGGGCCGGCGAAAATGATGAGTATGCAGTTGTTGCAAATTATGAAAGATTCAAACCTGGACGCCTGATGGGCGTTGAGGTACATGGAGGTGCTACCTTGGAAGAAGTCACCGTGCCAATTATTGAGCTTTCATATGTGCCGGGGGATATTGAGATTATCGTGCAGACACCACTCGTGATGAGCAGCATCAGGAAGCCCCCAATCATTGAATTTTACTCTACAACTAAAATTGACGATATCGTGGTTAATGTAGGAAATACGGAATATAAAGCCAATACAACAGACGGGCATTCTTTCTCGATCGAAATGTCGAAACGAACAAGAGCAAACACATATACAGCTGATGTGTATGCAGGAGGAACTATGATAGCAACCGGGCTGGAATTTAGGATTGAAAAAGAAGGCTTTAAATCAAATGATATTTTGTAAGGGGGTGTCCTTTTGACTGAATTAGAAGAAAAGTTGGTAGAGTGCTTTGATGAGATGGCGGTGTTTAAGAATCTTCAGCAGAGCAACTTTTTCTCGGACTTAAAGCTCCCCTCCTTTTTGCGAGATTGGGTCTTAAAGAAGTTCGAAGATTCTGAGGGCCAGTTTGATATTGAGGAGATAATGGAATTTGTCCATACATTTTTGCCGAATAAAGATGAATGGACAAATATTAAGAACCGTATCATAACTGAAAATGAACATGTAAAGATTCTTACTCGGATATCTGTCGATATAAGCATTAAAGACCAGATGGTTTCATTCTCTCTTCCAGACTTTGCATTAACCAATGCCGAAACTATAATCGAACCCGATGTTTGGGCTGAATGTAAAGATGAATTAGTCAAGGGAAATGAGATATGGGGCGTTGTCGAGTTGGGGTATCGGCTTCCGTCAACGTCTCCGAAACTTCCGGGAAAAATCAAGCTGGTTAGCTTTACGGACTTTTGCCCGTACACGGTTGACTTGGATTACTATAAGGAACTTAGGGCTGAGTTTGATATTCATGAATGGATTGATATACTACTTGGCGCTATAGACTACAACGCAAGTGGATATGCTGACGAAAATCAGAAACGGGCAGTCCTTACAAGACTTCTTCCTTTTGTAGAGAAGAGGCTCAACTTGATTGAATTAGCGCCTCCCGGAACCGGCAAATCCTATATTTTCGGTTCTATCAGCAAATACGGAAATCTGTCAGCGGGATATATGACTCGTGCAAAGCTGTTCTATGATCTGAGTAAACGTCAGCCGGGACTTGTTTATAACAACGACTATGTAGCATTTGATGAAGTTCATAAGCTAAGATTCCAAGACGAGAAGCAGATGGGCGGTTCTCTCCAGACTTACATGGAAAACGGTAAGGTTTCCATTCCAGGTCACGATGGAACTGCGGACGCCGGAATGATTTTGCTGGGCAATATTGAAAAGAAGGACATGGATGAGACTATGCCGATGTTCGACAAACTTCCGGCGCTATTTCATGATTCTGCGATGGTCGATCGTTTTCATGGTTTTATTAAGGGATGGGATATTCCCCCAATGACCAATGCGATGAAGATATCTGGATGGGGGCTGAACTCAGAGTATTTCTGTACAATCATGCATTTGTTGCGTGATGATCCCAGCTACAGAGTAATTGTAGATGAACTGGTTGAAGTGCCTGGTGATGCATATATCCGCCATGTGGAAGCTGTGAAAAGAATTACTACTGCCTACTTAAAGCTCTTCTTCCCTCATGTACGCAGTGCGAAGGATGTTGATGTGCGTGAATTTACCAAGTACTGCCTTCGTCCAGCTATTGAGATGCGTAAGAACATCTGGCGACAGCTTGCTATAATGGATCCGGCCCAGTACAGAAAGGAAGACCGTGAAATGCCCGTATTCACGGTAAGGGACTTGTCAAATGAAAACTAAATGCGTGATTTGTAGCAAGGAGATCCGAGAAAAGAATGTCTTAGGAATCAACAAGAAACTGCTTGGCGAAGACATTATCAATTTTTATTGTATGAATTGTCTTGCGGATTATCTGGATGTTACGGTTGATGACCTGAATGAGAAAATCGAAGAATTTAAGGATGAGGGCTGTAAGCTTTTTGAATGAGGTGAAGTCGTGAAGCGTTTTATTTATGCTGATAATGCAGCAACAACGAAACTGGATAGCGATGCTTTGAATGAGATGTTGCCATGGTTGCAGGATGAATACGGTAATGCTTCACAGCCATATGCTTTTGCCCGTAAACCCAAAAAGGCTCTTTCCGAAGCGAGAACAACGATTGCAAGCTGTATCGGCGCTCAGCCGGAGGAAATCTATTTTACCTCCGGCGGCACCGAGAGCGATAACTGGGCTATCAAAGGTATGCTTCGATATGATGACCGCCGAGCAACTATTACCAGCCAGATCGAGCATCATGCAATACTACACGCCTGCCAGGCCATAGAACGACTCGGGTATCCAGTTGCATATCTTCCCGTGGACAATGAGGGCATTGTATCTCCAGATATGCTGTCATCATTTATCACAGATGAAACAAGACTTGTGTCTGTGATGCTTGTAAATAACGAAATAGGTACCATAGAACCGATTTCTGAGCTTGCTAAAGTCGCTCATAGTCACGGTGCTGTATTCCATACAGATGCAGTGCAGGCCGTGGGACATATTGCGATTAACGTAAAGGAACTCGGTGTAGATATGTTGTCAGCTTCGGCGCATAAGTTTAATGGGCCTAAGGGCATTGGATTTATCTATATTAAGTCCGGGACAAAAATTTCCCCGTACGCTGATGGCGGTGCACAGGAACATGGCATGAGAGCCGGTACAGAAAATATTGCTTCCATTGTTGGCATGGCGGCAGCATTAAAAAAGAACTGCGACCATATGGAGCAGGTGCAGAATAAGCTCCATATGCTTGAAGATAAATTCTTAGATGTACTCAAATTGTCGGGTATTGATTATATCCGTAATGGCAGTACCAATCATGTTCCTGGCAATGTAAATGTGTCTATTTGCAATGCAAACGGAGAAATGCTACTTCACAGACTCGATCTTAAAGGAATTGCTATCTCTACAGGTTCCGCATGTGACTCAGTTAATACCCAGGTATCTCATGTGATACAGGCGATTCGGGTTCCGAAAGAATATGCTCATGGCACTATTCGCGTTTCTTTTGGACGAGACAATGAAGAATCCGATGCAGTAGAAATAGCAAAGGCTATTGTAGATATTTTGAAAACTAAGTAACAATGGCAGGTATTGAACCGCATATTTCAATAATGGAGACACAACCATGAAAAAGGATGAACTACATGCAAGGGTTTTATACTTGTATCAGATATTACGCCATTATTCTGATAGTGAGCACCCTTTGACAACACAGCAAATTTTGAAAATCATGGATGAAGAGTATCACATACAGATTCACAGAGTATCTGTTCAGAATTATGTAGAAATTTTAAATTCATGTGGTATAAAAGTTAACCAACAAAGAGCTCAAGATAAATACTATTACTTGGATGATCGTACATTTGATATTCCCGAGCTGAAACTGATGATCGATGCCGTTCAAGCCTCACGCTTTATTCCGGAAGAAAAGACGAATGAACTGATTGATAAACTCCTTACGCTTACCAGTGACTACAATGCCGATAGACTAAGGAAAAATATATATTTTTCCAATAAGGTCAAAGTACCAGACTCAGGTAATTATGGTATCGTTGAATCCATCAGTAAAGCCATTCATGCTGGAAAGAAAATATCGTTTCAGTACTTTGAGTACGATGTGAATAAAAACAGAGTGCTGCGACACGATGGAAAACCGTATATCATTAGCCCGTACACAATGATCTGGAATGGTGATTACTACTATGTTGTCGGATTTTACGATGATCGACAGGAAGTTAACGCGTTTCGCGTGGACAGAATCAATGCCTGCCCAGAGATGCTGCCGGATGATATTGTTCCGATTCCAGAAGACTTTGATCCTTCTAAGTATTCAAGAGAAGTGTTCAGAATGTACGGAACTGACGAGCTTGCTGAAGTTTCCCTATTGTGTGATAGTAATCTGATGATGCACGTGATTGACCAATTCGGAATTGATGTTGATACCGAACCGGTGGACGATAAACATTTTCGGGCTACAGTCCAGCTATATCCATCCCCGACATTTTATCGATGGGTCTTCGGATGGGGTGGCAAGATTAAGATTGAAAGCCCATCAGCAATTCGTAAAGAGTATCAAACAATGCTAAGAGATGCGATTGAAATGGTGTAATTCCAGTATCAATTACTTCGTTTAACAGTGAAGACTGCGCTGCTCATGAATAGTTGTTATTGTAACTATGTGATGCAGATATTTCAAAAGGATGAACCTATACATGACTCGACAGGATGTTTTTTCTTGGTGTCGCCACCAGTACGGTACAGAGCCGGATTATCCGTGGAACGACTGGAACGCTGTCCTGCGCCACACAGATAACAACAAGTGGTATGGCGTCATTATTGAAGTTGACCGGTCTAAGCTGGGTATGGACGGAACCGGTGTGGTTGATGTCCTGAATGTAAAAAGTGACCCGAACATCATTGGTATGCTTCGGATGCAGCCGGGATTCTATCCTGCGTACCATATGAACAAGGAAAAATGGGTTTCGATACTGCTGTGCGGGCCGGCGGCTGATGATGAGATCAAAGAACTGATTGAATTCAGCTATCAGTTGACGAGTTCCCAGAGAAATGAGCCGAAGCGTACCAAAAAGCAGTAGGCATATTCAAAGTGGGTTCGCGAAAAAAGCATGCGCTTTTATGAGGCGAATATCATCGGCTCAGAAAAAGCACAACGGGAGGATTATACTATGGGAGAAATTACGCGAATAGATGGCACGGAAAGCCCTTCGGAAGGACATGAAGTCATTCCGCATCAGGCAGATCTGATTGAGGTCACAAATGGCATCTTGATGGATACACGCTCAGAGCTTCCAGCGAAGGCTTCATTCAGTATGCCCATCGCACAGCTTGCGACTTTGGGGGCAGGTGTATCTTCGCTGATTCCGGCGTTACATACCGTGACGCAGACAACAACGGTGAACACACAGGGGCTATATTATCTGGCAAATGCCGGGGTTGGAGATTCGCTGAAAGTTGCACGGAACGGAAACTCTTGGGGTGCGCTCAAGTGCGCCGATGGTACATCCAAAATGGCGCAGTTTCAGTCTGCCGGGCCGCTGACTGCCACCAGCACAGCCACGGTGCCGATCGACCCTGCCACAATGCTGATGGCGGTTGCGCTGTTCTCCATTGAGCAGAAACTTGACAGCATTGAAGAAATGCAGAAGCAGATTCTCACATTCCTTGAGATCGAGAAAGAATCAGAGATTGAAGCTGATGTTGAGACGCTGGTCAGCATGATCAGTAAATACAAATACAACTGGGACAATGAGCATTATCTTCAGAGCAATCACAAGATGGTTCTGGATTTGCAGAGAACTGCCCGGAAAAACATGCTGTCCTATCAGAAACAGGTCACGGAAGTGCTGAATTCCAGACAACTGGTTGTCGCGCAGATGAAAGTGAAATCCACGTTGAAAGACCTGTTGAAGAAATTCAAGTATTACCGGCTATCCCTGTACACCTTCTCACTGGCTTCTCTTCTGGAAATCATGCTGAGCGGTAACTTCAAGGAAGAGTATATCACCGGAATCAAGGAAGAAATCGAAGCACTTTCCATGACATATCGTAATCTGTACGGCAAGTGTTCTGAACACCTGGAAAGACTGGGTAATTCTGCACTTGAGGCAAATCTTTTGAAAGGAATCGGAAATGCCAGCAATGCTGTGGGAAAATTGATTGGCAGTATTCCGAAAATCAAGGACGGACAGGTTGATGAATTCCTGCAGGACAGTGGTGAGCGACTGAAAAACAATGCTGTCGGCATGGAGCGGAGCGTAGTAAAAGCATTTGCAGAAATCAGCAATCCGGGAACCGGTGTGTTTACAGAGAAAATGCGGGATATGATTCTGATTTTCAATCACACTGCTGAAATCTGTTTTGATGACAAGCAGATTTACCTGATAGCAGAATAAAAATAATTATAGCCGGGAGGTTGAGCAGATGGCAACAAAAATAGCAATTCTTTCGGATACACACGGCCTGCTTCGCCCGGAAGTGCTGGACAGAATCGCCGGCTGTGATGTTATCATTCACGGTGGAGACATCAACAAGCCGGAAATCATTGACCGACTGAAGGAAATCGCGCCGGTCTGCGTCGTTCGCGGCAATAACGATAAAGAATGGGCGGAGAACATACCGGAAAGCCTGACCTTTCAGATTGAGCAATGCAGGTTCTTTGTGGTTCATAACAAGAAATTTGTGCCCAAAGACCTGCGCGACACGGATGTGGTGATTTACGGCCATTCTCATAAATACGCCGAGCAAATGGCAGATGGCGTCCTCTGGCTGAATCCGGGAAGCTGCGGCAAGCGACGGTTCGATCAGGAGATCACTTTCGCCATGATGACCGTTGATGGCAGCAAAACAGAGATCGAAAAAATCACAATTCCACACACCTGATACATTCAAAGGACTTCCCCTGCACAGTCACTGCTACGGTGGCTGTGCTATTTTTTTGCCCGCATACCTGCGGTCTGATGCCCATCGCCCGCTTCATGCAAAATAAACGCACTTCCTGCCGGTCGCCTCCGGTCATTGCAGAAACGTAACCGTCAAATCTCCCGGCGGATGGACACCCATGGGATAATAGTAGTGGAACGTTTCGCGACGTTCCACTACTATTAACATCAGGGAGGACACCATGACATCAACAGAGCTAAAGCACCAGGCACGACAACAGAAATGGGTGGCAGCGATTCAGAATTGCAGAAGCAGCGGTCTTCCGGTACGGCAGTGGTGCAAGCAAAGAGGAATCACACCATCTACATACTATCGTTGGGAACGGGAAGTGCTGTCCATCGCAGATGCGGCACCGGAATTCCCCGGGGCACCTGCGTTTGCAGAGTTACCAGCACCGAAACAGCAGGATCGGAACGTTTCAGAATGTTCCGCCACGCTGCGGATCGGCAATAGCAGCATTGACTTCTATCAAGAGCTGAGTCCGGACCTGCTGAAAGCCCTGGTCGAGGCGCTGCGGCCATGCTGAACGATTTTTCCGGAGCGGATCGGGTCTATATCGCCTGTGGCTATACCGATCTGCGTAAAGGCATAGACGGTTTGGCCCGGATGGTGCAGCAGCAGTTTGAATTGGATCCGTTCACCAACACGCTGTTCCTGTTCTGTGGGCGGCGCAGAGACCGGATCAAGGGACTATACTGGGAAAAGGACGGGTTTATTCTGCTCTACAAGCGGCTGGAACAGGGTGCATACCAGTGGCCGAGAAGTGAATCTGAAGTACGGTCACTAACGCCGCAGCAGTACCGCTGGCTGATGGAAGGCTTACAGATCGAGCAGCCAAAAGCCCACCGCCCAGTATCTGGGCTGAGCATAATATAAGGCAGATTAAATTTCCGAAAAGCATCGAAAACACTGGCTTTTTGACACTTTTTGTGGTATAATTTTCACATGGAAAACGAGAAGAGAATTGCCACAAGTAACGCTGAAATGGTGACCATTTCACGCGCGGAATATGAATCTCAGCAAACTCAGCTCACTGAACTCAAGCTCCAGAACCAATGGCTTCTGGAGCAGTTGGGTCTTGCGAAAAAGCGGCAATTCGGCTCCTCCTCCGAGAAGTTGCAGGAGGGCCTGATGGATCAGCTTTCGCTAAGCTTCAATGAGCTTGAAGCCTACGCCTATGGCACCAAATCCGCTACGCCGGAGCAGGTTGCCGTGAAAGCCCATGCGCGCAAGAAGCAGTCCGGCAGCGTGACCGAGATCGTTCCGGAGGGCACACCCACTGAAGTGGTGGAGCACCGTCTGAGCGAAGAAGAGCTGATCTGCTCCGCCTGCGGCAGCAAAATGGAGGAGATCGGCAAAGAGGTCCGCCGGAGCCTGCAAATGGAGCCTGCCCGGTTCTGGATTCGAGAGGATGTCTACTATACCTACGCCTGCAGGAAGTGCGAGCAGGACAGCGGCGAGGCCAACATCCTGAAAACACCGAAGGAGCCTGCGCTGCTGCCCGGCAGCTATGCTTCCGCGGAGGCGGTAGCGCATATTGCGGTACAGAAGTTTGTGATGTATTCCCCGCTGTACCGGCTGGAGCAGGAGTTTCACCGCCAGGGATTGAAGCTCTCCCGGCAGACCATGTCCAACTGGCTGCTGAATGTCTCTGATACCTGGCTGCAGCCCATCTACGAGGTGCTGCACCGGCAGCTCTGCAGGGAGAAAGTTCTCCATGGCGATGAGACGACGCTGCAGGTACTGAAAGAACCCGGGAAGGCGGCGACCAGCAAGTCCTACATGTGGCTGTACAGGACCAGCGGCTGTACGGAGCATCCGATTGTCCTGTATGAATACCAGCCGAACCGGAAGGCAGAGCACGCGGAGGAGTTCTTAAAGGGCTTCTCCGGCTGGCTCCATGCGGATGGATACCATGGTTACCACAGGCTGCCGGAGAATATCCGGGTGGTTGGCTGCTGGGCCCACGCGCGGCGAAAATTTGATGAGGCGCTGCAGACGCTACTGCAGGAAAAGCGAAAAGATTCTCTGGCAGCGGCCGGCGAGTGCTACTGCTCAAGGCTGTTCCAGTTGGAAAAGTCTTTCGCAGAACTGACACCAGAAGAACGACATGCTAAGCGGCTGGAACAGGAAAAACCGGTTCTGGACGCTCTATTGGCGTGGGCAAATGCGGCCAGCGGCAAGGCGGCACCAAAGTCCGCTCTGGGTAGGGCGCTGCACTATCTGCTGGAGCAGTGGCCATACCTGATCCGTTATCTGGAGGATGGGCGGCTGGAACTGAGCAACAACCGTGCTGAACGCAGCATAAAGCCTTTTGTTATGGGCCGCAAGAATTGGCTGTTTGCCAATACACCGGGCGGCGCACAGTCCAGCAGTGTGATCTACAGCCTGATTGAGACAGCGAAAGAAAACGGATTAGATCCGTACCGTTACTTGCTCTGGGTTCTGCGGAATGCTCCCGCTATGAGCCAGATGGACGAGGCTTGGGCCGAACAACTCTTGCCTGCCAGTGCACCCCAGGAATGCAGAATACCAAAAGAATGAACATCTCTGGCCCAGCTGCGGTTGCTAAGCCAGAGATGCTTTTTTATGCGCCGGGAGATTTGACGGTTACGTTTTTGATTCCTTTTACCAGGGTTTCTTTTCCCTCCAGTAATTCTGATAATGTACAATAACTTGCGCAAATTGAAAAGAGCATAAAAAAAGACATAGCTTGCAGGCTCTGGTAGAATGAAGT
>DPGK01000041.1:0-1082 GCA_003523225.1 Clostridiales bacterium | reverse complement strand
ATAAAAGAAGACATAGCTTGCAGGCTCTGGTAGAATGAAGTTACCACACAAACATTCGAAAGGAGACAGCAAACTATGTCCGAGAAAATTGTACAGCTGAATGAGGAAATTATCAAGGGGCAGCTCAAAGAATTAGTTCGAGGAAGTGTAGAAGAGACGCTGAACGAGCTGCTGGAGAAAGAGGCAGAGTCCCTGACGCAGGCAGCCCGCTACGAGCGCAGCGAGGCCCGTCAGGGCTACCGCAGCGGCCACTATGACCGGAATCTTACCACCACCTCCGGCGACGTCACGCTCCACATGCCGCGGCTCAAGGGCGTGTCCTTCGAGACCGCCATCATCGAACGATATCGCCGCCGGGAAAGCAGCGTGGAGGAGGCACTTATCGAAATGTACCTGGCAGGCGTTTCCGTGCGCCGGGTGGAGGACATCACGGAGGCTCTGTGGGGCAGCAAGGTCTCGCCCGCTACCATCAGTGAGCTGAACAAGAAAGCCTACGTCCACATCGAGGACTGGCGGAACCGCCCGTTACAGGGTGGGCGCTATCCATACGTCTACGTGGACGGCATCTACCTGCGCCGCAACTGGGGCGGAGAGTACGAAAATGTAGCTGTTTTGGTGGCGATCTCCGTGAATGAGGACGGTTTTCGTGAGGTTTTGGGAGCCGCCGAGGGCATGAAGGAGGACAAGGCCAGCTGGGTCAATTTCTTCCAGTGGCTCCGCGGACGCGGCTTGGATGGCGTGAAGCTCATCGTTGGCGACAAGTGCATGGGGATGCTGGAGGCCGTGGGCGAGGTGTTCCCAGACGCCAAATATCAGCGCTGCACGGTGCATTTCTACCGCAACGTTTTCTCTGTTGTGCCTAAATCCAAGGTCAAAATTGTGGCAAAAATGCTCAAGGCGATCCACGCCCAGGAGAGCAAAAAGGCGTCCCGCGAGAAAGCGAAAGCCGTGGTTGCCGAGCTGCGCGCCATGAAACTGAAGGAGGCTGCCAAGAAGGTCGAGGACGGCATTGAGGAGACCCTGACCTACTGCGATTTTCCGAGTGAACACTGGACGCGTATCCGTACCAACAACGTGATCGA
>DPGK01000013.1:21596-44936 GCA_003523225.1 Clostridiales bacterium | reverse complement strand
GCTGTACATAGCCTCCTGGAAGGTGATGTAGCATCTGCCTATCAGCTTTGCAATGCAATTTCCGGTTTCCACTGCGCGGTAAAATCCTGACGCTCCGCCGAAGTCCGTCTCATAGACCGAAAGCAGCGCCACCTGACCGCCGTGTTCTTCGATCACCACAAGTCTTTCCTTGCCGGTATCAGCTCCGTAATAATACGCCGCGCTTATGTTGATGTGGGGGCATGACGGAGTCAGTATATCAGAAAGAGTTTTTCCCACATCCGAGACATCCGCATACGGGATCTTCTCAACGTCCGGAAGCGTTCCGGGAGGCACTGTTTCTTTGTCAGGTTCAATTCTTACCTTACTTATCGCACACGTGCAGTCATATTTCACATCTTCATAGTCGGTGATCTCGGGTCTGACTACATGGTCTGCGGCCGGAGTGCCGACCGTCACTTCCGCTTTGCTGTCCGCGTCGGCGGACGTCTCAGCCGTTGCATCCGCGCCGACGGGATCGCTGATCCTGTAATCATTCTTTCCGCCATTACCGTTACACGATGCCATTGGCAGGGCAAGCGCGACTGTCAGTACAAGAAGAATACTTACAATTATCTTTCTCATCACAAATACCTGCTTTCTCATGATAATATTTACTGTTGGTCGCTAAAAGCATTATATCACTTTTTATTGTGATTGTAAACAGCAAAATTATAATTTAGTACAAAAAATTACAAATATCGCATCACTGCGGAAAGAATGCAATTATTGTGTGCGGGTATTCTGACTTTTCCGGCGCAAATAAAGCAGAACGACGGGTGAGGGTGCTTTTTTTAATTATCAGTCCCGGTATGGTTCATTTCCGAGAAAACGTATGTCATTCTGCCCATAGGAGCGGCGTCCCCGTCGCGGTAGAAGGACCATACGTCGAGCAGTCCGTCCTGCTTCTTATAGGAATCCGCCCACTTGAACTGCACATCGACAAGACCGTGACCGTTGTCGTACGGTATGCCAAGCAGCTCACGCGGGACTTCAAGCATCATCCTGTTGCCCTCCACCTTCATACGGCAAAGCCCCACACGCGTGGCGCTTCCGTCGGCATGAAGAGCGGAAAGCACGGCAAAGCCGTTCTCCAGGGCTTCAAGATTTACGGCAAAATCAAAGCACTGCGCCCATTTTTCGGTATCTGTGCGCCCGGAGGAGATAAAGAGGGTCATAAGTCCTTCCTCTCCGGTCAGCTTTATATCCTTTACCGTAGCGGCGTAGAAATAGAGATTTTCACGGTCGCGCGCCGCCCTGAGGTCGGCAAAGTCGTTAAGACCGACGTCGGTCTTGTATCTGATCCCGCCAAAGCCGACCGCGTTGCGCGCCACGGCGTCTCCGGTGTAATCTGTGTAGCGCGCAGTGACCGCGTCGCTGTCCCACTGCTCAAAGCCGCCCTCAATATCAATGGTATGCAGCTCTCCGACATTCACGCGGGGAGCGATACCCTTGTATCTGCGGATATATCCCGCCATCTGCATATAGTAATTGTCCCCGAAAAGTCCTGTCATAGGCTCGGCATCGCGGCTGGTATTGGGGTCACAGCAGTCGACAAAGAAAATGGGATACTTTGAATTGGTCGGCTGGCGTTGCGCCACCCACTCGTTCCACCCGGTAATGAATATCATTTCGGGGTCAACACTCAGCGCCCACTCCCACTGCTCGGCAAAATTATAACCGTAAAGCACTGCGTTCTCCGAGGTGTCGTTCTTTCCGTCATGCCATGAGCGGGTGCGGTCGTTTGCTCCGTACCATGCAGTGGCGCTCATCGTGCAGGTGGCGGAGTGCTGTGCTATCGACACATTCACCACTTCGCGCCTGCCGTCCTTGCCGTAAACGGCTTTGTCTGTCAGCAATCTGTCAAACTCCATCCACGGGAATCCGTCGTTTACACGGCCGGAGTTTGGCCACACCGACGCCTTTATGCGGAAGTAACTCTTTGCCTCGGAAGAAAGCTCCTTGTCGGTGATGTTTCCGACTATCATCGGCTTGCCGTCCCACATATACCACAGCTCGGAAAGGCGCGGATATTTTGCATTGAGCGCCTTATCGGTATATATCTCTTTATAAATGGTGTTTATCGTCCTACCGGAGGAGGAGTTGGTGTAAAATGCGATCTTGGGAACATCCACGCCCTTTTCAAGATATTCATACCACACCGATATAAGCTGCTTTACCCGGTCGGTGTAGGTCACGGCGTTGGTCGTGTCAAAAACAATGAAATCTATGCCTGCGTCTGTCAGCATCTGAAGATGCTTGCGCATCACCCAGGTGTCCTTTGAGGTGTAATATCCAAACATCGGCTCTCCCCAGAAATGGTGCTCTCCGACCTTTCCGCCTCCGGCAGCAAGCCACGCCCGCTCCGACTTGACCGCATCCGGATTTTCCGTCGCTATCTTGTAGTTGTCGTACGGACCTCCCGTGCCGTGCTCGCCCTGCCAGAGGAAATAAAATATTCCCACCTTGCGGTCCTTGCCGTTCTCGCCGCCGTCAATGCTCAGCACTCTGCCAAGATCGTCAACGCCGCCGAAGGTTCCGTTGACAGCCGAGTATTCCCCGACGTATTTATCGGGATTGTCATATTCCGTCTGCTCTGTGCTGGTTTCCACGGTGTCCTCCTCGCCGTTCTCCGTTCGGTTGCAGCCAAACGCCGCAAGAACGGCAAAAATCATTATAAGAGCCAAAGCTACAGCTATAAGTCCCCGTTTCATGCCGCCGATGTCCTTTCGCGCTTTTTGTTATTCAGGGTCACGCTGTGCGCGGCGCTTACATCTCTACGGTGTAGCTGCCGGCTGTAAGTTCAAAAACGATACGTCCGTTTTCAACGCCACCGCCAAGCTCGCCGGCGGTGTATTCAAGCCCGTTGAGCCTGAGTGCAGGGTCTTCAACGGCTGCCTGAACGGGAATCTCCAACCGCGCCGCAGTCCCCTCCGGGATAAGGAAGCGGTAAATGTATTTTCCGTTTACCAGCGACCAACCGCTTTCAATGCGCCCGCAGACCGAATCGTATGCCGCGCTTGCCTGCTTTATGCGCTCCTGACCTGCGGGTATCTCGCCTGCACTGCGCATATCGGGAGTGGGACGGAGAATGAAATGTCCAAATCCGGGAGCTTCCTCATCCGGCATAATTCCGCACATACCGGAGAACATCCACTCGGCGACCGCTCCGTATGCGTAATGGTTGAAGGAGTTCATGCCGACGTCGCCAAATCCCTTGGCAAGCGTGTATGAGTTCCATCTCTCCCACACTGTCGTTGCGCCCTGTCTGACGGAATACAGCCAGCTCGGGTCGGCGCTCTGAAGCAGCAGAGAATAGCAAAGTCCGTCAAGTCCCACCTTCGCCAGCGTCTGGTTGAGTATTCCCGTACCGACAAATCCGGTCGAAAGCGTATAGTTGTTTGAGACGATGGCGTCCCGCAGTCTGCCGATAAAGCGCTCGCGCAGCTCGCCGTCCACAAGGTCAAACGCAAGAGCCAGCAGATATCCGGTCTGCGTCTTAACGGTAAGCTCGCCGTCGACAACATATCTTTCGCGCCAGTGAGCGACAATGCGTTCACGCAGCAGGCGGTAATATTCCGCCTCACTCTCCTTGCCGAGAATGCGGCTGAATTTTTCCATCAGCGCCGCGTCATAGGCGTAATAGCAGACGGCAATATATCTCTTGTCGGTAACATCGTAGTTCAGCCAGTCGCCGTATGCGATGTTGGGACCTTCGAGTCCGTACTGCTCAAGATAATGCATATAATACTGCATTGAATCGTAATGGCGGCGGATGATTTCCGTGTCGCCGTACATCAGCCACAGGCGGTACGGAACCACAAGACCCGCGTCTCCCCACGCCGCGTTTCCGTTGTTGCCCGTGAAAACGCGCGGAATAACGTCGCAGTAAGCGCCGTCGTATCCCTGCTGAGAGTCACGCGCGTCGCCGAGCCACTTGTGCATAAAGCCGCGGATGTCGGCAAGATAGGACGCCGCGCCACTGAATATCTGTGTGTCGCCCGTCCAGCCCAGTCGCTCGTCACGCTGCGGGCAGTCGGTGGGCGCGGAAAGATAGTTGCCCCTCATTCCCCACTGAATATTTGAGAACAGCTGATTTATTTCGGGATCGTCGCACTCAAACTCACCCGTTTCTTTAAGCTCCGAGCCGATGACCTCGCCGATAACGGCAAGTATCTCAACATCGCGGTCGGCGCGAAGCTCAAAATAGCGGAATCCGAAGAAGGCGTGAGTCGGGAAATACAGCTCGTCATCCGTTCCGGCAGCCACATACACCACACGCGCCATCGCCGAACGGTAATTTTTTATGTACATACTGCCGCGCGGACCGTCATTTCCGCGTGCAGGGTCACCGCTGTCGTTAAGCATTTCGGCAAAATAGCCGCTGACCTTTGTTCCGCGCTTCGCTCTCAGGAAAATGACCGGGCGACCGACCATGTTCTGACCCATGTCGAGTATCATCGCCTCTCCGGCGTGCAGGACGGTGCGCTCGCATTCCTCTCCTGTCCGCTTTGATACGACCTTTATGCGACCGAGCGGAGAACCGTCCTCAACAGTGCCGGAATGAACCACGGCGCTTATGGGGCGGCGGGTAAGCTCATGCTTCGGGCGTATTGCAGGGCCTTCAAGAGGCACTATCACGCCTTCAAAGCCCTCATAAAGCACAGCCGCCGACCACTTGTGCGCCTCAGGATGTATTGAAGGCTCGGGAATACGCGCGTCGTAGTACTCACCGTTCCAGATATCGGCGGTCATGACCGGACCGCAAACCGTGCTTTCCCAGCTTCCGTCGGCGTCGGAAGCTATTATCTCGCTCCCGCCGTCATCGTATGTGATCTCAATTTCACCCGCAAATGCGCACGGGCGGAAGCCATAATATCCGAAGGATATGCGTCCCGACCACCAGCCGGGCGATACCTCCGCAACAAAGAGGTTGTTTTCTCCGCAAAGAGATGTAACGTCGTATTCGTATTCAAATACGCGGCAACGGTAATCCGTCCAGCCGGGCTTGTACTCGTCGGCGGTGATACCGCCGTCCTCCTCTCTGCCAACGCGTATCCCGTTTACAAACATATCAAAAATTCCAAGAGCGGTGGCGCGCACGCGGACAGAGCTGACCGTGCGCGAGGGGTCAGGCGCAAAGAAGCGCTTGAGGGTCAGAAGCCCCTCGCCGCGCGGAAGCTCCATTTCGTAGCTGTTGAACCTCATATTCTGCCACGGATTTTCATAGCTGCGCTCCGAATATCCGGGGTGTGTGATAAATTTTGCCGATATCATATGAAAAATTTCCTTTCCTTTTCTTGCGTTTCGGATATATTAATAAAACTCTTGTTCAAATAAATCTATCCAAATTCAATTGTACCATAAAAATGGTAATAATTCAATAGCGTATATCACACACATGTTGCTTTTTTTGCTTTGTTATGCTACAATAATTGACAAGCCGCCGCAGTGCGGCAATATACCGGAAGGAAACAAAGCTATGGCTCTGACACAAAACGATTATATCCAGCGTGCAGCCGGAACGGGTATCTACTCGGTTGCAGAAATGGACAGGGAATACAACTCACGCCGCGTTCGCATTGCAGCCGCCAACCCCACAAACGACGTCTACTCGGTGGCAAAGATATTTACCGTTACCGCCATCGGCATCTGCCGCGACCGCGGCATGCTTGATGTGAATGACCGTTTTCTGGACATTATGGGCATCCCCCTGCCCTCAGGGGCCGACCCGCGCTGGAAAAACGTCACTCTGCATATGCTGATGAAGCATACAGCCGGATTTTCAAGAGGTCTGCTTGACATTGATGTTGACAACGCCTCGCTTTACCCGACAACAGACTATCTTTCAATGGTGCTTGCCGAGCCGCTGCCCGCTGAGCAGGGAGTGACCCGCCAGTACACAGACGCGGCGTACTATCTGCTTTCGCGCATTGTCGAAAAGGTAAGCGGAGTAACGCTGTTTGAATTTCTCCGTCCCGCGCTGATGGATACGATGCGCTTCGGAGAATACGCATGGTCGTCCTGCCCTCTGGGACACACGATGGGAGCGACCGGACTGTATATCCGCTGCGAGGATATGGTGAAGCTCGGTGTGCTTTATCTGAACGGCGGAATGTGGCATAAGACGCGCATAGTGTCCGAGGAATGGTGCCGCATCGTCCTTGAGCGCGGATATGAGTTCACCCGCCGAGGCGTTGGCGAGTGGTACGGCAAAGGAGGTATGCACGGACAGATGCTGGCGCTTAACCCCGCCCTCGGTCTTGCCGTGGCATGGCAGGGATATTCCCGATCCGTCTCCTTTGAGGCAATGCTCGGCTGACCCAAGCCACACAGCACTCCAAATACGACTTCTCCCCCGCGCGGATGAACCGTGCGGGGGAGAGATTATTATATCATTTTTTCGTACTGCTGGCTCCCGTCATGTACGAGGCAGAGCCGCGGTTTACAATTCCCGTTCCCACCGTGTACGGAAGCGGAATGATGATCACGTCTCCATCAGTACCCGCAACGTATGTTTCAACATAGTTGGGGTTGGAGGTCTTGTCGGTAAGAACCTTGTTGTATTCCTTACCTGTATAGTTGGGGTAAGCATGACCGCCCTGAGGCCAGAGTAGCGTGGCAGGTGCCATCAGTCTGTAAGCCATGATAGTACCGCTGTCATTGCCCCATGTGGTATAACCGTGGTGGGATACCTGAACGATATCCGACTTAAGATAATCGCCGAACGTCTTGGCGGCTGCCTGCATACCGTTGCCGGTCGCATCGCCTGTTATCATGAACACAGTATCGCTTATTGTTGCCTTTATTACAAGAGAGGTGGTATTGAACGCGTTGCAGACGTTGGGACCGAAGCTCTCGATAGTGTACATGATCTCAAGCTTTGCATCGGCAAAGTAGAAGGTCTGACCGACATGAACTGTTCTCACCTTGGCTCCGAGCGCGCCTGCCGCTGTAAGAACAGAGGAATATCCTGAGCCCTCAGTGCTGCCCCAGTTGTTGCTGTAAGTTGTTATCGCCTTTTCGCGTTCGGTATCGGAAATAAAGTTAACAAGGAAGTTTTCGACGGTTATTCCCTGGAATACACCGTATCTCTTGTTTATCATACCGGAATGGTCGCCGTGCGCGTGAGTAATTATCCACGCCGCTACTCTGATATCCTTGTCTGACTTGGCGTACGACTTGGACTGCTCGCGCATCAGAGCCAGCAGGTTATTGGCGCAGGACGCACGGTTGAAGCCGCCGTCAACCACAATGAAGCTGCCGTCCTCAAGTCTTATGAGCATTGAAAGACCGTTTGAGGTGAAGCTGCCGTCGGTATTGGCGTACTCAAGTCCCAGCATTGTTATCTGCGAGGTGGTGACCTTTTCGTACTTTGCAGGCTCAAGCGGAACTGCCTCTGCAAGCGGCTCGATCATTATCCGCGCCGAGGACTCATAGTCATAATACCCGGCGTTTACAGTATAACTGGCGTTGGTATATGTAGCAAACTTATTGGACTTTATCTCGTTTGTGGTGTAACAGGTGTATCCGGCATCGTCCAGCTTCTTGAGGTAGCTGTTGAACTCATCCATGCTGGTCTTTTTGATTATGATCTCATCGACAGAGTTGCCTGCCTTGTAGTAGGAGTTGAATACTCCGCCCTCATATGCGGGAAGCGCGGATATTCTCTTGTTGCTCGTACCGCCAGAAACCACATCCGCCTTCTGGATGGTGACGGACTTTGTGTCCTTATCAATATTCTGCTTTATAAGCAGATTGAGGTCCGAAGCGGCTGCGGAATAACCGCCGGTGGTGTAAGCGGCTACAAGTATTTTGTTGCCGACGACCTTTACGGCATAATCACCGTATGACAGCCCGTCAAACGCAGACTCGCTTTCCTCGTATGCGGTCTTTCCGACAAGGATCTCAAGGCAGTCGTGGTCGTAGGACTGACCCGGCATCAGAAAATCCTCTTCAAGAAGCAGGGATTCGTCATACGAAAGCTCGATTCCGAAGGTATCGGTCATTATTGAATTTATATTGTCACGTATCTGCTTTGCGGCAGAGATCTCAGGGGAGCTTGACTGACCTTCGGGGCGCACGATGCGCGCCACCATTATCTTGCCGTCCTTGATAATGTCAAAAGATGTGGATTCAGGCTCTGATGTTGTAACATCGTCCGAGCTGTCGGCGGGGACATCCGTCGGAGTTTTGTCACATGAGCAGAACAAAAGCGACATTGTGAGTGCCAGTACCAGCATCAGTGCCGCCAGCCAAAGCTTTTTGTTTGTTTTCATATTTACCTCCTGCCGCGTGCGCGGCATCTGTTCTTATGATCTATTATATCAATTTCGTGCCAAAGTTTCAAGTCGAATATAGGTTTTTTTCGCGCGCTCCCGCTAAAATTAACCGGGTGTTAACAAACAAAATCATGTTCGGTAAAAATCGATCTGCGTAAGAAATACTATTTGCAGGTGATAATGTATTCCGTTTTGACCGTAAAAAGCGCCCGCATTGTACGTTTTGCACAATACGGGCGCCGTTTTTTTGTAGATCATGCTCGACCGCCCGACAAGGTCTCAAATGACACCCGCCAAGGGGTAGCATTGCATGGTATTACAGCTTGCTTATTACAAGCTCGCCGAATTCACGGCAGGTCGAGCCGCCGCGGCGTCCGGTGATCTTTACCGGGGAGTCGGGAGAGGTCGCCGCGTCAAGCGCCGCTCTGAGGCGTGCGGCACGATCGGCGTAGCCGATATGGCGCAGCAGCATTTCTGCGGCGCGCAGCATACTTGCGGGATTGGCATAATCGCCGTCGCCGCGCTCTATCATTCTGGGAGCCGAGCCGTGTATCGCCTCAAACATTGCCCAGCGCGAGCCGATGTTGGCACTGCCGGCAGTGCCGACGCCGCCCTGTATCTGAGCCGCCTCGTCGGTAATTATGTCGCCGTAAAGGTTGGGAAGCAGGAAGACCTCAAAGCCGGAGCGGGAGGCGGTATCAAGCAGCTTTGCCGTCATAATATCAATATACCAGTCCTCGACCGTCAGCGTCGGGTATTCCTCGGCGGCGATCTTATGCGCAATGCGGGAGAAGTCGCCGTCCGTCTTCTTCATGATATTTGCCTTTGTCACGCAGCAGACGCGGGTCTTTCCGTTTTTAACGGCAAAGTCAAACGCCGCGCGGGCGATGCGTGCCGTACCCTCGGAGGTCGTGACCTTGAAATCACAGGAAAGCTCCCCGGGTACCGATATTCCGCGGCTGCCGAGCACATATTCGCCCTCGGTGTTCTCGCGAAAGAAGGTCCAGTCAATGCCCTCGGCAGGGATAGATACCGGACGGACGTTGGCAAACAGATCAAGCTCGCGGCGCATAGCCACGTTTGCGCTTTCAAGCTCGCGCGCGCCTGTTCCGCCCTGCGGAGTGGTGGTCGGACCTTTCAAGATAACATGACATTCCTTTATTGCCGTCAATACGTCGTCGGGTATTGCTTTTCCTGCGGCAAGGCGGTTTTCAATGGTAAGACCATCAATGTCGCGCAGCTCCACTCTGCCCTTTTCTATCTCGTCGGCAAGCAGTGCTTCAAGCACGCGCCGCGCCTCGGCGGTAATGATAGGACCAATGCCGTCGCCGCCGCAGCAGCCGATAACAATGCGGTCAAGAGAGGCAAAGTCCACAGCGGGCGGCGCGCTCTTCATTTTTTCGTTGCGCGCAAGCTGCTCGCGCAGAATTTTTTCAAAATCCGCAACCGCGGAGGAAATATACTTTTCGTTGTCGCTCATTTTCGTTTCCCCTTTTCAGTTCATGTTGTTTGCTACGTATTTCAGCAAGCCGCCGGTGCGCAGGACCGCTATCTGACGGTCGCTCAGCGCCGCCGCAAGCGGCACAGTCTTTCCGGTAGTCTCATTCAGAAGCATGACGCGACCCGTCTCAAGTCCGCCGTCAAGCCCGGAAAGCGAAAGAACGTCTCCCTCGGAGATCGAGTCGTAATCCGCCGGGTCTTCAAATGTCAGCGGCAGTATTCCGGCGTTGACAAGATTGTCGCGGTGTATGCGGGCAAAGCTCTTGGCTATAACGGCGCGAACTCCGAGATAAAGCGGTACAAGCGCCGCATGCTCACGCGAAGAACCCTGACCGTAGTTTATACCGCCTATTATGATGCTCTGTCCCATTTCCTTGGCGCGCGCCGGGAAAGCCGCGTCGCACACATTGAAGCAGAACTCGGAGAGCTTCGGTATATTTGAACGGTAAGGAAGTATCTTTGCGCCCGCAGGCATGATGTGGTCGGTGGTTATGTTGTCCCCGACCTTGAGAGATACGCCGGCTCTTACGCTGTCACCGAGCGGATAAGTCTCGGGATACGACTTGATGTTCGGTCCGCGCTTCACCTCAGCCGCAGCTGCTTTGTCAGCGGGCAGCGGCGGGATTATTCCGCTGTCGTCGATGCGGAAATGCTCGGGGACTGTGATCTTCGGATATTCCCCGAAGACTCGCGGGTCGGTGATGACTCCGTATATTGCGGAGACCGCGGCAACCTCAGGCGAGACAAGATATACCCCTGCGTCGCGCGTGCCGCTTCTGCCCTCAAAGTTGCGGTTGAAGGTGCGCAGCGACACGCCCTTTGAAGCGGGAGAAAAGCCCATTCCTATGCACGGACCGCAGGCACACTCAAGCAGACGCGCACCGGAAGCAATTATATCGGTAAGCGCGCCGCACTCGGACAGCATTTCAAGCACCTGCTTTGAGCCGGGAGACACCGACATGCTTACCTCCGGAGCGACATGCCTGCCGCGCAGTATTGCGGAGACCCTCAGCATATCGGCAAGAGAGGAGTTGGTGCAGGAGCCGACACAGACCTGAGAGATCGGCGTTCCGGCAAGCTCGCGCACCGGCTTTACGTTGTCAGGGCTGTGCGGACAAGCCGCAAGCGGCTCGAGAGCCGAAAGGTCAATATCAATAATTTCATCGTACTCGGCGTCGGGATCGGAGGCAAGCGGAATGTAGTCCGCCTCCCTGCCCTCGGCGCGGAGAAATTCGCGCGTCACCTCGTCTGAGGGGAATATCGAGGTCGTAGCTCCAAGCTCGGCGCCCATGTTGGTAATCGTGGCGCGTTCGGGAACCATAAGATCGGCAATTCCCTCTCCGCCCCATTCTATTATTGCTCCGACGCCGCCCTTTACCGAAATGCGGCGCAGAAGCTCAAGGATAACATCCTTTGCGGCGACCCACGGCTGGCGCTTGCCGGAGAGACGCACAAGGATCATGCGCGGCATATTCATGCGGTATGCCCCGCCGCCCATTGCAACGGCAATGTCAAGTCCGCCCGCGCCGATGGCAAGCATACCGATTCCGCCCGCCGTCGGGGTGTGGCTGTCAGAGCCAACAAGCGTCTTGCCCGGAACGCCGAAGCGCTCAAGGTTCACCTGATGGCAGACTCCGTTGCCGGGGCGCGAATAATATACTCCGTATTTTGCCGCCACTGCGCGCAGATACTCGTGGTCGTCGGCGTTTTCAAACCCCGCCTGCAGTGTGTTGTGGTCGACATACGCCACCGAAAGCTCGGTGCGCACGCGGTCAAGCCCCATCGACTCAAATTCGATATACGCCATCGTGCCGGTGGCGTCCTGCGTCAGCGTGCGGTCCATATGCACCGCGATCTCGCTGCCGGTGGTCATGTCTCCGCTGACCAGATGCGATTTGATTATTTTCTGTGCGATAGTAAGTCCCATTTTACGACAATACCTTTCTTTGCTGTTCCCGCGCGGCGCATAGCTCGACCTGCACCGACGGTACATCATAACACTTATTTTCCTTTTCTGTATCTGATTATAAGCTGTTCCAGCTCCTTCGAGGAAATTACCGTCTGCCGTCCTTCGACGTACTGAGCATCGACCCACTCCTTGATATAAGCGACCATGGGGTCCTTCTTTGTCACAGCCTCCGCTCCGGTAAGGCGGTAGTGGCAATTGATCCAGTACGCGATACCCGCAAGCCCCGACGTGGAGCTGACGGTCACGCCCGCCGGACGTCCCAGCAGCTTCTGAGTATCAAATATATTGTAGATCTCCTCGTCCTTTATCATGCCGTCGGCGTGTATTCCGGCGCGCGTCACATTGAAATTCTCGCCTACGAACGGAGTCATGGGCGGAATGTCATAGCCTATCTCCTTTTGGAAATACTCGGCTATCTCGGTGATCACGGTGGGATCCATACCGTCAAGCGTTCCGCGAAGAGACGCATACTCAAACACCATAGCTTCAAGCGGCACGTTTCCGGTGCGTTCTCCGATGCCGAGCATCGAGGCGTTTACCGCCGACGCTCCGTAAAGCCATGCGCAGGTGGCGTTTGCGACCGCCTTGTGGAAGTCGTTGTGACCGTGCCACTCAAGCATTTCGCTCGGAACATCCGAATAATGCTGCAAGCCGTAGATGATTCCGGGAACGCTTCGCGGCAGTGCGACCTCGCTGTACGGCTCGCCGTACCCCATGGTATCGCAGGCGCGGATGCGGATAGGTATCCCCGACTCCTGTGACAGACGCTGTATCTCGTTTACAAACGGAACGACAAAGCCGTAAAAATCGGCGCGTGTGATATCCTCAAAGTGGCAGCGCGGGCATATCCCCAGCTCAAGCGCCTCGGAAATTATCTCAAGGTAATGCTCAAGCGCCTGCGAGCGCGTCATGCCGAGCTTTTTGAATATATGGTAATCGGAGCAGGACACAAGTATGCCCGTCTCCTTGATTCCAAGGTCGCGCACCAGCTTGAAATCGTTCTCGGTCGCACGTATCCATGTGGTTATCTGCGGGAACTCAAGTCCCAGCTCGCGGCAGGCATTAAGCGCTTTGCGGTCGTTTTCGCTGTAAACAAAAAATTCGGTCGAACGGATAAGCCCCTTCGGACCGCCGAGGCGAGAAAGCATTTTATATATGTCAACTATCTGTTTCGGCGAGTACGGCGCCTGCGACTGCATCCCGTCGCGGAAGGTGGTGTCTGTTATCCATATATCCGCAGGCATTCCGAGCGGAACGCGGCGGTGGTTGAAGGGCACCTTCGGCACTTCCTCATAGTTGTAGACCTCGCGGTAAAGATTAGGCTCGGCAACATCCTGAAGCGAATATCTGTACGATTTTTGCTCAAGAAGATTTGATTTCGGGGAAATTTCAAGCATTAGAATGACTCCTTGCAATTACGGAAAACGAATTTAAGATATTATACATCATTTTTTATGATTTTGCAAGATGTAATTTGCATTTTTTCATTTTTGCTATCATTACCCCTTCCAAATCCCCTTTGACGAATTATTGGCGTGATAATTTTTCATTTTTCGTGATTTTTTACGCATCCGGCAGTGCATAATATACGACCGCGCTAAATTCCGTCCCGCGGCTGAAAAAAGTCATCGGATCGTCGCGTGGGCAGTTGACACCGGAAGCATTTTGTGGTATCATATATACGGAGAAAATTGTCGTCGGCGCAGGACGCTGTGCAGCCGATAAAAATACGCGAAAAGGAAGCAGCCCGTCGCGGCTGCCTGCAATAAGGTATATACATGAAAAAAACAAAGATAGTATGCACCATAGGTCCCTCATGCTCATCGGTAGAGGTGCTGAAAAAAATGATCCTCGCGGGCATGAACGTGGCGCGCTTCAACTTTTCACACGGTGAACACGCCGACCACAAGCGTATGATGGACGCCGTAAAGCAAGCGCGTGCCGAGCTTGGCATCCCGGTCGCCATAATGCTTGACACCAAGGGTCCGGAATACCGTATCGGTCGCTTTGAGCATAGCCCCATCACGCTCAAAGCCGGTGACAGCTTTACTTTTACCTCCGACGATATCGTAGGAGACGAGCACCGTGTCTCGGTGTCCTACAAAAATCTTCCGAACGAGCTTGACGTCGGCACGCAGATACTGCTTTCAAACGGTCTGCTTGAGTTCCGCGTCACAAAGATAGACGGAAATAATATTGAAACCGAGGTCGTGATCGGCGGCGAGCTTTCCGACCGCAAGAGCATGAGCTTCCCCGGCAAGGTGCTGCATCAGGTATTCCTCAGCGAACGCGACAAGGACGATCTGCTTTTCGGGATCGAAAACGACGTTGACTTTGTCGCCTGCTCATTCGTTTCAAACAAAGAAAACGTCGAGGATGTACGCCGCTTCCTTCACGAGCACGGCGGCGACGATATAGACATAATCGCAAAGATAGAAAACCGCTCGGGCGTCGATAACATCGAGGAGATCATAGACGCCGGCGACGGGATCATGGTCGCCCGCGGCGACATGGGAGTTGAAATTCCATTTGAACAGCTCCCCGCAATTCAGAAAATGATGATAACCACCTGCCGCTTCCGCGGCAAGCGCGTGATCACCGCAACAGAGATGCTTGAGTCAATGATACACAATCCGCGCCCGACAAGAGCCGAGATATCCGACGTTGCCAACGCCGTTTACGATGGCACCAGCGCCGTCATGCTTTCGGGCGAGACGGCAATGGGCAAATATCCGGTCGAGGCGGTAGCCGCAATGGCAAAGATCGCCGAGCAGACCGAACGCGACATTGACTATACCGAGCGCTTCCACACGGCGAAATTCAAGATAAAGAATCAGATAGACGCAATATCCCACGCTGCCTGCTCGCTTGCCATCGACATCGACGCAAAGCTGATCGTCGTCTGCTCGCGCAGCGGACGCACCGCGCGGCTTGTCTCCCGCTTCCGCTCGCCAAAGCCTATAATCGGCATGACGACCGACGAAAAGGTATGGCGCAAGCTGGCGCTTTCGTGGGCGGTGATCCCCGCAATGAGCGAGGAATTTCAGTCGGCGGACGTGCTGTTCTATCACGCCGTGAACGTCGCAAAGGCATCGGGGCTTGTAAATCCCGGGGACGTGATAGTCATCACCGGCGGTCAGGTCAATGGCAAGTCCGGAAATACCAGCCTTGTGAAGTTTGAAACGATCAAATAAAACACCGATATGATTCAAATGCTGCCGCGCAAAAGCGCGGCAGCAACAGTATTTATATGATATCTGTCTCAGCCAAGGAATTTATCGATGACCTCCGCTTCGGCTTTGGCGAGCTTTGCAAGGCATTCGGAGCTTTGCAGGAACGCCGAATCCTCGGGATTGGTATGGAAGCCGTGCTCGATGAGAAATGCGCGGTGACATCCCGACTGCGCCGCAGAGCGCATGACGCAGTAATAGTCCACACTCTCGTCACCGGGATAGCGCCGGGTCTTTATCCCTCTGTCCTCCGTGTTCATTGCCTTCACCACGGCGTCGTTGAGCGCGCGCGCAAACGGCGCGTTGCCTTCCTCGTCAGACACCGAGTAAAAGGTCTCGGCGCCGCGTATGCGCGGGTACCGCTCGGGGTCAGCCGATGTTCCCGGCGCATTTGAATGGAGAGACAGGAACATCACCGCTCCCAGCCGCCCCGCCATTCCGCCGCGCTCGGTAAGCTCGGGATCGTCGTCAAGCGTCTCACGTGTAACCTTTACATCAAAGCCGCGGCGCTGAAGCTCATCGCGTAAAAAGCCGGCAAGAATAAAATTCTGCGTTCCCTCATAAAAACCTTTGCGTGTCGTGTGCGGATTTCCGGTACGTCCGTGACCGGGGTCAAGTATTATAAGTCCCTTTGACATTTCAGACCACCTTTTTATATCGGAATTTTTGCTCCGCGTCCTACGCAATGGCAGGGCGCGGATTTTGTCGTCAGCTCAATTATAAATCCGCGCGAGCAGTTTGTCAAGTAGTGTCTGGCTTTTTCTGCTTGACAGAAGACGAGGCACGGGGTATAATTAATTATAAAAGCAAAGGAGCGGAAAAAATGAGCGATATTGACGTCAACTCTCCCGTTACCGTACTGCCGGGAGTCGGACCTGCCCGGGCGGCGGCTTACGCGAAAACAGGCGTCACGACCTTGGGCGATCTGCTTTATCACATCCCAAGAGCTTATGAGAACCGCGGGGACATACGTCAGCTGCGCGACGCGCGCCGTGACGGCGGCAAGACCGCACTTGTGCTGACTGTAGCCACCGAGCCGCGTGCCGCAAGACTGCCGCGCCGGATGACGATACTTAAATTCCGCGCCTGCGACGACACCGACACCGCCGAGATAACCTTTTTCAATCAGGAATATCTCAGGTCAAAATTCACTCTCGGCTCGGTATGGCGCTTTTACGGCGTGGTGGAGGTCAAGGGACGCGGGAGTCGGTATAATCTGACCTCTCCGGCGTTCGAGCCGTGGGAGGAGGGCAGACTGCCCGATTTCTGCGCCGTATACCCGCTGTCGGAGGGGCTTTCGCAAAAACAGCTTGCTCAGAATATTGCAGAAGCAATGCGGTTGTGCGCCCACAGCCTTGCCGACCCGCTGCCGGAAGAAATACGCTGCCGCAACAAGCTGCCCACACTTGCCTTTGCGCTTAGGAACATACACCTTCCCGAAAGCTACGCCTCCCTTGCCGCAGCCAAGCGCCGTCTGGTGTTTGACGAGCTGTTTTTCTTCTCGCTCGGTCTGGCACAGCGAAGCAAAAAAGAGCGCGAGAGCGGCGCTTATCCGTGCCGGAAGCAGAATATTTCTCCGCTGCTTTCACTGCTTCCCTACGAGCTGACCGGAGCGCAGAAGCGTGCGATCTCCGAGATCGCCGCGGATATGCGCCGGGACATTCCCATGAACCGCATGGTCGTGGGTGACGTCGGCTGCGGAAAAACGGTGGTCGCGGCGGCGGCAATGCTTATCGCGGTAATGAGCGGCGCACAGGCGGCGCTTATGGCGCCAACCGAGATACTTGCAAGGCAGCACTACGCAGAGCTTAGCCCGATATTTCAGCAGCTGGGCGTCAGCTGTGCGCTGCTTGTCGGCGCAACGCCCGCGGCGGAAAAACGGAAGATAAAAGCCGCGCTTTCCTGCGTTTCGGAGGAGCTGCGCCTTCAGGTGGTCATAGGCACTCACGCGCTTATCGCGGACGGCGTAGAGTTTTCAGAGCTTGCCCTTGCCGTCACCGACGAACAGCACCGCTTCGGTGTCAGCCAGCGCAATGCGCTTTCCGCAGGCGCGGAGCATACGCATGTACTCGCCATGAGCGCCACGCCGATCCCCCGCTCGCTCGCGCTTACAATATACGGCGACCTTGACATCTCACGCATAGATGAAATGCCGCCCGGACGGCAGAAGGTGGACACCTTTGCGGTCGACGAAAGCTATCGTGCGCGCGTGAACGGCTTTATTGAAAAAACCGTCCGCGAAGGCGGACAGGTATATGTCGTCTGCCCCTCAATAGACGAGGCGGCACAGGTCGAGGGCGGCGAGGTCGGCATGGAGGACATAGCCGAGGACGGATTTGAGGAAAAGCCGCCGCTCAGAGCGGCGACCGTCTGCGCCGAGGAGCTTGCCGCCGCGCTTCCGGACGTCAGTGTCGCACTGATACACGGCAGAATGAAGCCGGGGGAAAAGGATGCCGTCATGAGAGCCTTTGCAGACGGTGAGACCGATGTACTTGTCTCCACCACCGTCATCGAGGTAGGGGTAAACGTCCCCAACGCCTCGCTGATGATAGTTGAAAACGCCGAGCGCTTCGGGCTTTCGCAGCTGCACCAGCTGCGCGGGCGCGTAGGACGCGGCAAACGCAAGTCCTACTGCATTCTGATCTCTGACAGCCACTCGGAAAACGCCCGCCGCCGGCTTTCAGTGCTGACAAAGACAAACAACGGCTTTGAAATAGCCGAGGAGGACCTTGCCATGCGAGGCCCCGGCGACTTCTTCGTCGGCAGGACTGCCGGAGAAATACGGCAGAGCGGCGGCGTAAGATTCCGTTTTGCCGACCTTTGCGGCGACGCCGGACTGCTTGCCCGTGCCTCCGAGGAAGCGCACGGACTGTTGCAGGAAGACCCCGGACTTGAGTCGCACCCGGTGCTGAGGCACGAAATTGCAAAAATGTTCGGTGAAAGCGAAGCGTGATTTTTCCACTTTGTACCTCACCCGCGCCGGACGCGCGGAGGAAAACACCGTAAAAATCCCGGAAAATATTCATATTCTCTTGATTATCGGTCACTTTTGTGCGATAATAGAAGCATAAGATGCGGAGACATATCCGCCCCGCCGCCGGCGGGTGAAGCCTTGAAAAGGAGAGAGGAAAATGCTGAAAACCAACGACCTTCAATATCATATAAACTGCCGTCCGGGAGACGTGGGCGGCTACTGTATCCTGCCCGGCGACCCCGGCAGATGCCCCAAGATCGCCCAGTATCTTGACTCTCCGCGGCAGGTATCCTACAACCGCGAGTACAACGTCTACACCGGAACGCTTATGGGAGAGCCGGTGTCGGTCTGCTCCACCGGGATCGGCGGTCCCTCGACCGCAATCGCCGTGGAGGAGCTTGCCGCCTGCGGCGTTCACACCTTTATCCGCATCGGCACCTGCGGAGGGATATCCACCATGGTGCGCTCCGGCGACTGCGTTATCGCTACCGGCGCGGTGCGGCAGGAAGGCACCTCCCGCGAGTACGCCCCCATTGAATTTCCCGCCGTGCCGGACGCCGATGTGCTTTTTGCACTGATAAACGCCGCGAAAAATCTCGGCTACGTTTATCACACCGGAGTGGTCCAGTGCAAGGATTCCTTCTACGGTCAGCACAGCCCGGAGCGCATGCCGGTCTCGGGGGAGCTGCTTTACAAGTGGGAAGCCTGGAAGCGGCTTGGCGTGCTTGCAAGCGAAATGGAGTCGGCGGCGCTGTTTACCGTGGGCGCGGCGCTCGGAGTGCGCTGTGGCTCGGTATTCCATGTCGTGTGGAATCAGGAAAGGGCTAATCTCGGACTTGACACCGACGCCGAGGAAAGCCACGATACCGACCATGCCATACGCGTCGCCATAGGTGCGATAACGGAAATGATCGCGGCACAGTAAAACATAAAACATATTTCCGTGGCGACTCGTCAGCGCGTCGCCACGCAGACTGTAGACCAAAGCAATGGCTTTCGTCAGTATGTACAAAGTTTTCGCCCGCCTTTTGTAAAAGGCGGTGCGGTCAAGGGCGCATAGCCCTTGTCGCCGCCCGCAGGCGGCGAAATCCCCTCATGACGCTTTCTTTTTGCCAAGCTTTTTCTTTGCGCCTGCTTCATCAAAGAAAAAGCGGGTTAAGGTTTTATGCACATTGACAGTCGTTGTTCCTTTTGTCGACAACCAGCGTGGCGACGCGTCAGCGCGTCGCCACGGATTTTTTCTTTTTGCGATTATTTATCATTGTCCTGACCGACCCAACCAATCCTCGCGCGCCTGTAAAGGTCAGCATAAGCCCGAAAAGTATCCGCAACACCCTTGGCTTTATCACCGCCGCTAACGCCGAACCCGCAACAGCACCGATGACTCCGCCCACTCCCAACAGCACAACGCATCCCCATGCGATATTCCGTCGGCGTATATTCACGGCGGTGGAAGCTCCCGCCGCAAAAATAAAGAAAAACAGATTCAGCGCCTGCGCAGCAGGCTGCGCCATTCCTCCTGCAAGCGTCAGGTAGACCACAAGCAATCCTCCGCTGCCGACTCCCATGCCCGACAGCACCGCCACGGCAGTTCCGATAATAAGATCAAGCATTTTTTCTCATTTTCGCTTTCTTTCCGTTTTTTTCAGATTTCTGTTTTATTTCTTCAACAGCATCATTATCCCGGAATACGCCGCCACCGATGAGAAAATGAACCGCAGAAGCTGTGTATGCAGACGGTCAAGCAGCAATGCGCCGATAACTCCGCCGACGAGCGCCGGAAGAATATATATCCCCCCGCTTCCGTCCCATACGCCAAGACCTGCGTATGAGAGGGCAGACACCGCCGAGACCGGGAGCATTACAGCAAGAGCTGTTGCATAAACGTCGCGAGGAGAATATTCCTGCCCGTGCGGAAGCACGTGCGCGGCTGAGCGCACGATTATCACTCCCCCTCCCGCTCCGAGCAGTCCGTTCACAAAGCCCGCCGCAACTCCCGCGATCACCGTCAGCCATCCCCGTCTGCTGTTTGCCGCCGCCGTGAGAAAGCGCTGAATTATGCCGCGCAACGCAACGGCAGAGGCATTCTTTTTTATTTTTTTCAAATCGACCTCCGTTTTTAATAAAAGCATAAGGATTTTTTGTTGCAAAAAAACCGAAAGAGTGGTATACTAATTATAATTATCAATTATACTTTTATCATTATTATCCCGGATGACGCGTTAAAAAATACACGCCTTTGACCGCAAAGGTCAGAACCGAAAGGACAGTATATAAATGGCAAACGAAAAAAAGAATAAAAAGACCACAGCCGTGCAGAAAAGCACAAGCCGCGCCGATCCAAAGCCGGTACGCGATGAAGAGCGATCCGCCAAAACACGCCGTGCTGTACAGAAGACAGACAAACGGGAAGCGCCCGAGCCGCGCCATGTTGACCCCGTACCCGAATCGTCGCTTTTCCGCAATCAGCTGTTGCCGTTTGTTTTGGTTGTAGCGGCTCTCCTGCTGACGGCGTTTTTCCTGCTTTCAAATATCGATGGCGCAGTGGGAAGCGTGGGTGTCATTATCCGCGATTTCTTCTGCGGGCTTTTCGGCTGGCCTGCTTTTCTTATTCCTCTTATACTGATAAATCTTGCCGTTTTCTGGCGCAAATATGTCGATCTCGGAATAGTAAAGCCAAAGGTCTGCCTCTCCGTATGCTGTCTTATCGGCATTTCGTCACTGGTTCACGTTTTTGCAGTCCCCGCGATGAATCCCACTCACTACAACTGGAGTGACTACGGGGTATCTCTGTTCGGCATCGGCGAGCCGCTGTCAAACTGGACGTACGGCATCCGCCTTACCGGCGGCGGATTTTTCGGCGGATTCTTCGGCGGGTTCTTCCGGGTTGCCTTCGGATACGTCGGCGCGCTTATCATACTGTTTGCCCTGCTCTTTATATTCGTGCTTTTCCTGTTCGGGATAACGCCGGGCTATCTTATCGATATGATAAAATACAAAACCAAACAGCGCCGCGAAGCTAACGCCGGGCTGCGCGAGGAGCGGCGCGAGGAAAAGCGGGAGGAGAAAAAGGAACGCCGCGCAACCAAGCAGGCGATAGCGGCGGACCGTCGCCGTGCCGCCGCCGCAGAAGCGCAGCTGCTTCGCGAGGAACGCGAGGCGCAGCTTGCCGCCCGGCGCGCCGAGCGAGCCGCGGCAGAGGTAAAGACGCGTCATGTACCCAACTTTGAAGAGCTTATTCCGGGGCAGACCACATACGCCTCCCCGGCTGAAGATACCGTTACCGCCGCAGGTCCCGAACCGGTCCTTGTGACCCCCATGCCCGACGACCGCGAGCCGGTGTCGCGCCCTGAGATCACAATAACGCCTGCCGCCTCCGGCACGGCTGCCCCCGCCACGGCTGCCGCAACTGCCGCAACTGCCGCAACCGCGGTAAACGCAGCAGCTCCTGCGACCTCCGTGGCAGTCGAAAGCACTGCTCCTGCCGCCGAAAACGACAGCGCGGTAACGGTTAAAAAAATCCCCCCCGTGCGCGAAAAACGCCCGGAGAACGACCCATACGGGCTTAACGAAATATTCGGAAAGAGCGGACTTGACGAACCGTCGGCGGACAAGGAAAAGCCTAAGACGGCAACTGAGGCTGAGGAAAACACCACTGACCAGACTTCAAATTCCGGCGAGCTTGAGATCAAGCTGACCCCCATCAGCGACCAGCCGCATGACGACGCGGATGTTTCAATGCTGTCAGAAAGCCCGGTATCCGCCGCAAAAGCTCCCGACCGCCCGGCGGACTACACATTCCCGCCCGTCGAGCTTCTGCATCCCAACACCTCCCCGGCGCGAGACGACGTTGAGACCGAGCTGAGAACGAACGCGCAGAAGCTGATGGAGACGCTTTCCTCATTCAATGTAAGGATCAAAAAGATCGAATATTCCCGCGGACCTACGATCACGAGATACGAGCTTTATCCCGAGGCGGGCACGCGCATACGCACGATCTCAAACCTTGTTGACGACATTGCCCTGTCACTTGCTACGACCGGCGTGCGCATTGAAGCGCCTATTCCCAACAAGAGCGCCGTCGGAGTTGAAGTCCCCAACCGCGTACGCGGTACTGTCTTTATACGCGAGCTGCTTGAATCCGAGACCTTCCGCAATTCGGAAAGCCGGCTTACCGCGTGTCTTGGCAAGGACGTTGCCGGAAATATGATAATCTTTGATATCGGAAAGATGCCGCATCTGCTTATCGCCGGTACTACCGGCTCAGGTAAATCGGTGTGCATCAACTGTATAATCATCAGCCTGCTTTACAAGGCGCGGCCCGATGAGGTACAGCTCATCATGATCGACCCCAAAAAGATCGAAATGAGCATGTACTCCGACCTGCCGCACCTCAAGGTGCCTGTTGTTACCGACACAAAGAAGGCAACGGGAACGCTCAACGCCGCCGTGAATGAGATGGAGCACCGCTTTGAGCTGTTTGAAGACGTCGGCGTGCGCGACATCGACGGCTACAATAAGATAACAGCGGGAGACCCGGAGCATCCTCAGCTTCCGAAGATCGTTATCATAATCGATGAGCTTGCCGACCTGATGATGACAGCCCCCGACCAGATCGAGACCTCCATCTGCCGTCTGGCGCAGAAGGCGCGCGCGGCGGGTATCCATCTCATCATAGGTACTCAGCGTCCGTCCGTGGACGTTATCACCGGCCTTATCAAGGCAAACGTGCCGTCAAGAATCGCCTTTACTGTTGCGTCACAGGTTGACAGCCGCACGATAATCGACATAGCCGGAGCCGAAAAGCTGATAGGCAAGGGCGATATGCTTTACGCACCGATAGGCTCGCTGAAGCCCCGCCGTGCTCAGGGCGCGCTGGTGGTTGACGATGAGGTCGAGGCTGTGACCGGCTTTATCAAGGACAATTACGGCTGCGCCGATTACGACGGCGATTTCATGAGCGATATCGACCGTGAGGCGGAGCGCGTCGCCGCCGGAAAGAAAGGCGCGGCATCCTTCTCCGGAGGGGATTCCTCTGCGGCAGTGGCTACCGGGGGAGACCCGCAGTTCCGTCAGGCGCTTAAAATTGCCGTTGACAACGGAACTATCGCCACCTCGTATCTTCAAAGAACGCTGTCGATAGGCTACGGCAGAGCCGCAAGACTTATCGACCAGATGGCTAAGATGGGCTTTGTCTCCGGCATGAACGGCACAAAGCCCCGCACCGTGCTGCTGACGCTTCCGCAATACATGGAAATGGAGGCGCGCGGTGACTCAAGACTTGACGGTATAATTCCCAAAGAGGAAGAATAAAACTTAAAACAGGGGTGTTAAAAAATTCCTTCTGAATTTTTTAACACCCCAAAC
>DPGK01000013.1:16619-21307 GCA_003523225.1 Clostridiales bacterium | reverse complement strand
AACCGACCAAGATCGCCGTAAAAAACATCGAGTTTTTTAACAGCCCCATTTTTACGAATTTCTGAAAATATTCGTTACATCGTATTGTCTTATTACCGTATCTCCGTCACCGTACCGACAAAAAGCGGCAGCCCGGTCGCGTTATCCACTATCGCACAGACAAACGGGCGGTCAAGAATAACATACTGCGGCATTGCCGACTCCTTATTCATTGCCCCCCACGTAATGGCGGCGGCGCGTGTTCCGTGGCGGTTGACCTCAATAAACGTTTTGTGCATCACGTAGCTGCAATAGATATTTCCCAACTCAGACTTTCCAAGGCGTGAAAACTCGGCTTTTGCGGGATCAAACATATCGCAGACTCCCATATCTTCAAGCACATCGTTGAGCCTTACGCTGAAGTCAAAACTGAATTCCGGAATGCCAGCTTTAACGCTTCCGCCGCGGCTGTTCCACATCCGGAGCCACTCCTCTCCGTCAAGAGAGGCGGCAAACTCGTTGATGTCGGTATTCTCGTCCTTGGGAAGCAGACCTACAAAGCTGAATTTCCCGCCCTTGTAGCTTTTTGAAAAGCCCTCCGCAGTATCGCTTGCAATATATGTCTCACCGTCGGACATCATCATCTTCACCGACGAAACAGTGCCGTCGCGGTTAGTGAAGCTTTTGTCTGTTATGTCACTGTTTTCATACTTTTCTTCCCACTCCGCATCAAAGCAGACAGCGTTGATAATGTACATAAGCGTATCTGCAGGTATTTCATCTATGATCTTATCGATCATTCCATCGGTGTATTTTGCGCACCAGTTATTAATGTCCTTCACCGTGTTTGCGTCAAAAGGAGAGGAATATACCTGCGCGCCGTACCAGTCCGCATTGGTCTGCAAAAAATCCTTCTCCACGTCAATGCCTGTGTCCCGGAACCAGATGGAATTTGCCGTGCCGAAGGGGGATTTTTCCCCCGCAAGTCCCATGGTGCAGGCATACATTGCACGGTTGAGTGTGTCAATATCCATACCGAGCAGCGTCTCAAGCTGGGAAAGGGTCTCTCCGTCAGCGCCGTTTGCGATCATTGAAATGCACATTGCAATTGAAAACGGGGAAATAAGCGTGTTTCCGCCGTCAGGGTCAAGCGAGCCTTCAAGCAGGCTGAACGCCAGCGCGGACATTGCACTGTAAAATTCCTCACCTGCCGCACCCTCGTCGTCCGCACGGCGCGAGTACCCCGCCGAAAGCTCGTTGGCGGAAATGTTCAGCGCACAGGAGCAAAGCCCGCAGCCAAGACTCAACGAAAGCAGCAGCGCCGTAAGCGCCAGAGCGGTTCTTCTGATCTTCATTTCAAAATTCCTCCAAAAAATTATATTTTCTTTGAAAGGCAGGTAAGCAATCCCGCCTTAATAAGGTGTCCGGCTTCTCCGTACATAACTATCCTGTAGCCTCCGTCATCACAGTAATCGGTCACCGTGACGGAGGCGTTTGGCACCCAAGGGATATTCTGCATCTGTGACAGCGAAAGTCCCAGCCACACACAGCGCATGGCGCGTATCGGAGTAGCATGTGTCGTGACAAGCACACTTTTGCCCTTGTTCTCCGATGCTATGCGGTCAAGTGCGGCTTTTATGCGGCTGCATAGCTCCGCGACGCTTTCTCCTCCGGGGCAACGGCAGCTGCCTATGTCCCCGCGCCATGCGCGGTAAGCGTCGGGATACTGCGCGGCTATATCGTCAAACTTCATCCGCTCCCATACGCCCGCATATATCTCGCGCAAGCCTGCGTCCGGGGTCACCTGCATTCCGCGCTTTACCGCGACGTGCGCAGCTGTCGACATTGCGCGCCGGATATCGCTTGAATAAATTGCGTCGATATTGAAGCTGTCAAGATATCCGGCAGTGCATTCAGCCTGAAGGTGCCCCCTGTCGGTCAGGTCAGAATTGTACTGACCCTGAAATTCGTTTTTTGCGTTGCCCTCGCTCTCGCCGTGTCTTACAATGATAAGTCTTGTCATGCTGTATCTTCTTTTCTAAAAAATGTTTTCAGTAAAGCGTATCTTTACCCCTTACATCCGAAAAATCATCGGTGTAAAAGCTGTCGGGAGACTCCACGCCTTCTACTCTGATCGCTCCGGTGATAAATCTGCCAAATCCCGAAACCGTGAATATTCCGGGAACGTCCACTCCGGAGGCGGTACAGCTTGCGGCAAAGTCCGAATAATCAACGGTTATCTCATAGCTTCCCGGCTCCGACGGAAGCACGCAGCCGTGCAACTCAACGCCGTTCACCGTGACCCTTATCCCGGCGTCAACGGCTGAAGCGGAAGTAATATCGGAGCCTGCGAACGAAAACCGGATATTCTCCGCCGACTCATTGAGCGTAAGGATAAAGGAAACGCTGTTTTCACTGTATCCGCGATAGGCAAGAGCGCCAAGGTCGGTTATTACGCGAGTCCCCGGACCGTACTCATACGCACTCATCCCGTTGGAATTTTCGGTGCGGTCGTTCCATTTATTTTCCTTATTCCCGCCGGTGTTGTTAAATTGCGGCTTCATCACCAAGGTCGGAAAAGACAGCGCTACGGCAAACAAAAGACAGGCAGCAAGCCCGCCGAGTACCGTGGCAAGGCTTTTTCTTTTACGGCGCGCAAAACGCGAGCGGACATTTTCCGCCGAAGCCTCGATTATCAGGTCTTCGCCGATGTCGCCTATGCATTGTAAAAGCTCCACGGCGGAGGTAATATTATTTGTACTCACAGGTAAAATCCCTCACTTTCAAGGTACGACCGCAGCTTTTTACGCGTCCGGAAAAGTGCCGAGGTTATTTTTGATTCGCTCATACCGGTAAGCTCTGAAATCGCGGCTACCGTGTCGGCGTAAAAATATCTGCGAACAAACACCATGCGCGCCTCCGCGGACAGGGTGCGCAGAAAACGGTCGATGGCAGCCGAAAGCTCACGCGCCTCAAGAGATGCCGAAACGCTCTCGCCGGAGGGCAGCACCTCCGCCAGCTCGTCTGTCAGCGGCAACAGCTCTGCCGTCCGCTTCTGCGCCCGGCGGCGATCAAGCACATGGCAGGAAAGATTGCGGACTATACGGCAAAGATATGCCGGAAGATTTTGCGGTCTGTCAGGCGGTATCTGCCGCCACGCGGCAAGATATGTATCGTTGACGCACTCCTCGGCGTCAAGCTCGTCTCCCGTTATGCCGCGGGCTATTGAATCAAGCATCCGCCCGTACTTCTGTTGAAGCTCGCCGAGAGCCGACTCGTCTCTTCCGAAAAACAGCCCGATGATTGCCTCATCCTCCAAGCACTCCTCCCCCTCTCTTTTACATTGACCGCGCAAATGCCCCTCACGCTGAATGTACGTTTTTTTGCGCGGATATTGCACTCACGCGCGTTTTTTCGCTTAAAACCGGGAAAAATCGGAATAATTCAAAACCTTTTCACTCTCTTTTCAGTCCGACACTTGCATATCGACGCGCTTTGAGATATAATATTATAGTCGCACGGACGCGGCAGCCTTTCGTCGCCAGAAGCATGGCGCGATACTGCCGGGACAGTATTTCCTTATAACCATCGAAAGGGAGCTTTCGCCGGGCGGAAGCTACGGTCATAAAAATGAACAGTATGCCTGTGCCATGCACCGCAAGCCGTAACTTTCCCGGCGGCGACCGGTTTATCTTTGTGATACTGACTCAGACCAACGGTCTTATTCCAAGCATCATACGCGCCTTCGGCGGAACAAAATTCAACCACGCCTCGATTGCCTTTGACGCTCAGCTTATACATACCTACTCCTTTGCCCGCCTTAAATACCGCACCCCTTTTGTCGGAGGCATTGTGCATGAATACCTCAGCCGCTATACGCTTGGCGGGAACGCCCCCGTTCCGACGGCGGTGTTTGCCGTAAGGGTAAGCGACGAAGAATACGAACGGATAAAACAAACAGTAAGGCAGATACTTGCCGACCATGATTATATGTACAATCTGCTTTCGGTCGCAAGCTACCCGCTTACGGGCGGATTCCGGACGCACAAGGCATTTTCCTGCTCCGAATTTGTGGCGGCACTGCTCGACAGGTCATGTATTTCCTTACCCGCGCCTGCATATCACTGCCGCCCCGATGATATTTATTCAATGCTTTCGGAGTGCGCGGGCGCTTCTCTTGTCTATTCCGGCGATATACGCGGATGTATGTATCGCATGCCAAAAGACAAGGCTGACTTCAGGGAATTCTGCGCACCGTTTGAAATAAGCATGATAAGCGATACCCTGTTTACGCTTTATGAGCTTACGCGCCGGATGTACTCGGAATATATCCGCTGCACCGGCAAAAGGTAAGCTCACGACTCCGCGCAAATACATATATTATTTTTGTTTACTTAATTATATCCTCCGGCGTCGGCTCTGTCAAGCATGAGGAGGCGACGCGCCTCGGAGATTACGGGCACATCCCGATGAAGATATGAATTTCCCGTTTTTTTCATCGCGTTTTTACGAAAAGGACTTGCGGCGTCGGAGTATTTGAGATATAATTAAAAGTAACTATGTGACGCGCGCCGTAAAACAAAAAGCCCCCGGAGCAGGGTGCACCCAAAAGGTGCCGGTGCGCGGCGGGAGCGGAAAAGAAGAAAGCCCCCGACGCTTATGCGTAAGGGACTATCGACTGGTGCGGGTAAGAGGACTTGAACCTCCAC
>DPGK01000013.1:13530-16385 GCA_003523225.1 Clostridiales bacterium | reverse complement strand
AAGAGGACTTGAACCTCCACCGAGTTGCCCCGACTAGAACCTGAATCTAGCGCGTCTGCCAATTCCGCCATACCCGCATATTGAATTGTGCCGTCAACCGACGACTTTGATATTATATCACGCTTTTTTTCTTTTGTCAATAACCCCGAATGCAAAAAAACGCCCCTTTGAATAATTTTTTATGCGTTTTTTGCTTCCTTTTGCTTTTTCTCACCACGGAGCGGCAGCGCCGTCCCCGCACATAAGGAGTCAGTTGTGAATTTCAGCAGCCTTGAATTTATTTTTTTGTTTTTCCCTGTATTTTTTATAATATATTATCTGTTACCGTCGCGTTTCCGGAACGCCGCGGTTTTTATCGGCAGCGTAATATTTTATGCCGTCGGAACCTACAAGCATCCCGCCTTTCTGATAATACTTGCAGCGCTTACCGTGGCAAATTACGCGCTTGGGCTTCTTATCGACTTTTTCCCGCGACGCGGAAGGATATGGGTCTCAATCGGCGCGGTAATAAACATCGGAAGTCTGTTTCTGTTCAAGTACGCAGAGTCGCTGTTCGGCGGACTCGGCAATCTGCTCTCCGCAATACTTCCCTTCAGCGTCAGTTTCAATACCTCGGGGCTCATTCTCCCGATGGGGCTTAGCTTTTACGCCTTCCGCGCCGTCTCCTACCTTGCGGACGTGTGCCGCGGCGACTGCCCCGCCGAACGCTCGCCGCTTGATTTTTCGGTCTTTATGTGTATGTTCCCCTGCCTTGTTGCCGGTCCTATAACCGAATACTCCGAAATGCGCGAGCAGCTGCATGCTCGCAGCTACACCCTTGACGGCTTTGCGGACGGCGCGCGGATATTCATTGCCGGACTCGGGCTGAAGGCAATTCTCGCCAACAACCTCTCCGCCATGTGGTCACGGGTCGCGGGACTGGGATACGACAGCATCTCCTCACCGCTTGCGTGGCTTTCCGTCATCGCGTATTCCCTTTACATTTATTTTGACTTTTTCGGATATTCGCTGATGGCTATGGGAACGGGAAAAATGATGGGCTTTGATATCCCAGAAAACTTCCGCGAGCCTTACCTTTCGCTCAGCATGAGTGACTTCTGGCGGCGCTGGCACATCACGCTCAACCGGTGGTTCAAAAAATACATCTACATACCGCTCGGCGGCAGCCGCTGCGGCGCATGGCGCACTGTTTTCAATCTCCTTGTCGTCTGGCTCTTTACCGGAATGTGGCACGGTGCGTCGCTTAACTTCATAATCTGGGGACTTGTGCTTTTCCTCATCATCACGGCGGAAAAATTCATCTACGGTAAGCAGCTTGAAGCCCACCCTGTTGTCGGTCACATTTATATGGCGGCGGTGATACCGCTCAGCTGGACGGTATTTGCCGTTACCGACCTGCAAAAGCTCGGAATATTCTTCTGCCGTCTCTTTCCGTTTCTCCCGCAGGGGGAGGTCTTTGCCGTGCAGGGCGACTGGCTTGCCTACGCCGCTCAGTACGGAGTTTACATCCTGCTCGGTATCGTCTGCTGTACTTCCCTGCCCAGGCTGATAAAGAACCGTCTGAATAAAACTCTTGTCGGCGACATAATATTGCTTGGAGTGCTGTGCGTATCGGTATTCTTTCTCTGCCGGAGCGCCGGAGACCCCTTCATGTATGGAAATTTCTGAGAACGGACTGATATCACATGAAAAAGTTAAAACCTATTGCAACATTACTTATATTTGCGGCGGGAATAGCCGTTGCATATCCGTTCGCCATCAAGTCGATCGGCGACACATACGGGCTCTGGAAGCCGGAGGAGAGCTTTGACGCGCCGGAAAGCACCGGTATCCCGGATGTAACGACGTATATCCCTGACACCACCGAGACGCCGGGCGAGACCTCCTCGCCTGACGTAACCTCGTCCCCTGACGGAGACATCACCTCGCAGTCCCCCGATTCCTCATCGGAGCTGCCCCCCGAAACCACACTTCAGCCGCCCGTCACCTCCGCGCCCGAGACGACAGCTCCCGCGCCGGTGTTTGACGGCTTCACCACCGTTGATCTTTCCTACTTTGACGACGCGCTGTTCATCGGCGACTCGCGCACCGTGGGGCTGAGGGATTACAGCGTGGGCAATCTTAAAAACGCCACCTTCTTCTGCACCTCCGGCATGATCGCAGGCTACGCCATGCGTGGTGAATATGAATACACCTCCGGCGTTGACGCATCCGGCATCAAGACCAAATACGGCAAGACCACGCTGGCGGCGCTGCTTGCTGAGAGAAAATACGGCAAGATATATATCATGCTGAGAATCAATGAAATGGGCGACTATGTAAAGAACATCGTCGCAAACATCGGCTATCTTGCCGACATGGTTCGCCAATACCAGCCGGACGCCCTTATATTCCTCTGCGCCAACCTGCACGTTACAAAGGAATACTCGGACAATCGGGTGAACAAGTTCATTTCCAATGAAAAGATAGATCAGGTGAACGCCGGAATTGCCGCGCGTGCGGATTACAGAAAGACCTACTACATTGACATAAACGAATTTTTCGACGATGAAAACCACGCTCTTACCGCTCCGTACAGCGGCGACGGCGTACACGTGTACGGCAAATACTACCGCCAGTGGTCGGAGTGGCTCTGCACCAAGGGAATCGTCAGATAAGCCGTCCAAAAGCCACATCCCCGGCGCTTGACAAAGACGCCGGGGAATGCTATAATAATAGCCGCAACTCTGCCGGACGGCCGCGCGGTATCATGCCGAAAGGTCATACCGTGAGGAAAGTCCGGGCTTCACAGGGCAGGATAGCTGATAACGTCAGCCGCAGGCGACTGCCGGGAAAGTGCAACAGAAATAAACCGC
>DPGK01000013.1:6431-13291 GCA_003523225.1 Clostridiales bacterium | reverse complement strand
AAGGCGAGGTAAGAGCTCACCAGTTCCCGTGGTAACACGGGTCCGCTGTAAACCCTATCCGAAGCAACACCGCATGGGGATCGTTTGCCCGACACATATCCCCGGGTGGCACACGGCGAAAAGCCGTGGAGCGTTCCGGCGACGGGACGCAAAGACAGATGGTCGTCCAAGACAGAACCCGGCTTACAGGCAGAGTTGCATTTTTCATACCGACCCGCGCCATTACCGCTTTACTGTAGCGGCACTTTTTAATTATAAACCGATCCCGGTCCTTCCGCGAAAAACGGAAAGACCGGGATCTTTATATAGGTTTTTCTGTGTCTGAAACTCAGATCAGCTTTTCGGTAAGCCCCATCTGAAGCAGCACCTTTTTGGTCTGCGGAATGGCAAAGAAAACAGCTGCGGCTATCATTGTGATGATAAGCTCGACACCCATGTATGCGCCGTTGTAGACCAAGCTGTAAAGGTAGGGAGAGGCGAAATTGTGACCGAGTATTTCTCCGACCGACTGCCAGAGATACACTCCGGAGATGTAATGTGAGGCAAAGCGCAGCACGATAACAAAAGCCGTACCGCCAAGCCATCCGGCATAACCGCTCTTACGGAACAATCCCCCCAGACCGATAAGGGTAAAGGGGATAAGGTAATCCAAAAGGAAGCAGGCTACAAGCACGCCGGGAGTAAGACCCCAGGTCATTATCTCGCCGATCTCAAGCAGCAGCTGAAGGACGGCATAGACAAATGACGCGAACAGACCTTTTTTCACACCGCGGCGGATGCTGTAAAGGATAATGGGAAACATGGAAAGCAGCGTTACCGATCCGCCGAACGGAAACTTGATAAAGCGGATAAGGCTGAGCACTGTCGCCACAGCAACCATAACGGCGCCTTCCGTCATGGCATGGATCTGTTCCTTTTTCATAACGCTCATGAAAAGGACCTCCTGAAAAAATAAAAAACTAACCGCACGGAAAACCTCCGGTGGTCAGTTTCTTTTGGGCAGAAAACCCCGCGAAAATGCTACCTACGCCGGTATTATCCGTATCAGGTAAAGGGTTCGCCATTCGGCATCTCAGCCGGCATACGCCAGCACCCCCGATTTTCTATGCGATTGCAAGCGTTAGTATATCACAACGCGCGGGATTTGTCAAGAGCTAATTTAAGTCCGCGCCGTTAAATCGAGTTCGCCGCCGGGCATTGCCCGGCGGCGAAAAAATATCAGCGGAAGCTCAGAAATTATAATTTGCCTTTACCTTGCTTATTTTGTACTCGTTCAGCGCTTCCTCGTCTATCTTTATGTCGGACGAATACTGCTCAAGGCGATCGGCAATATATTCAAGGAATATCGGCGTTTTGACATACTGAGTAAACGGCTGATACGACATACTTCCGGAATCGTAATAGAGGAAGAAATCGGAGTTTTCACTCTTGGAATACGCACCGGGGTCAAGCTCATACTTCTTGATGATGTGCAGGGTGTTCGTCAGCTCCAGCTGTCGTGTCTCCCCCACCTCCATATCGCAAAGCGCCTCGTATATCTTCTGCAGATCGGCGTCGTTGCCGAAGGCGGACTCGGCGCTCATGTATATGCCGTTGGTATAAACGTCGTCCGCACTGTTTTCGTCGTATTCCGAAAGCACGGTCTCAAAATCACCGCCGCTCCCGAGCTTATCCATCGCCTCGGCGATCTTCTTGCGCGCCTCGACATTCTCCTCGGAGGTCATATCAACGTACGCGATATTTCCCGAGCTGTCGGTAGCGTAGGTTCCGTCCTCGTTCATCTTGGGACGCTGATTTACAAACACGCATATCTGCTTCATACGGACGAAGTTTTTCTGATAGTAATCCTCCATCTGCTGTGTCGTCACCGCCTCGACCCCGTTTGTACCGAACAGGTATTCACGCAGATAGCTTACCTTTTCGTCAATGAGATAAAGCTCACGCAGTGTCTTTGCGTTGATGCCGTAGGCGGCAAGGATAGCATTGAATTCCGCTTTGCTTCCGTCGGCAAGATTTTCGATGAAATCATCCATCACCGCGTCAACGCTTTCTATCGTCGATGAGGGGAGCTTAAGGTCATACTGGTCAAAAAGATAAAGCGCACAGAGATATGTTTTCGCATTATCGTAAATATATGAGCTGAAAAGATCGTCATAGGTCTGCGCCGAATCGTCGCTGACGCGAATGCTCCAGATGCTGTCCACCGAGGAAAGCCCGTAAGCCTCCTTCAGCCCCTGACCGTAGGAATACTCAAACTGCGCCTTGTAACGGGACATCCAGAATTCTATCATGCTTCCCGTTATCTCGGTCTTACCCAGGGTCATGACCGGAGAGCCGAGGGAGGAGCATGAAACCATGCACAGGAGCGCAAGCAGCAACGCCATTGCCGCCGCACATATCTTCAGGATCTTTCTTTTTTTCATTTTCCGTTTCCTCCGCCGGTTCGAGTAAATATATAAATATTATACAACTTAAAATTGAGTTTGTCTACTGCGCTTTGTCCCGAATCTCGATATATTTTTCAAACAATCTGTTAATTATGCCTACCGCGTCCTCCCCGCTGCGCAGACGCAGAGTGACATAGGTGGTAGAGCCGAGGACTGCGCGCAGACGTGACGGCATTGATGCCGAAAGCTCCTGCCATATCAGCGGATCGAATTCCGACGGCACTATGCGTATATCCCCGCCGCTCTGAGTCACCGCCGTGATCCCGCACTGCTCGGCACGGTGGCGCAGCAGAGCGATGTCAAGCAAAGTGCCCGTCGCCGCCGGAGGCTCGCCGTAACGGTCAAGCAGCTCGTCGTAAAGCTCGTCGGCGTCCTGCTGAGAGGTTATATGGGCTATGCGCTTGTAAAGCGCCATACGCTGAGCGCCGGAGGGCACATACGATGCGGGCAGATAAGCATCCTGAGATATCGTGACGGTGCATTCCGTCCTCTCCGCAGGTTTTTCGCCCTTTTCTTCAAGCACTGCCTCGTTGAGCAGCTTGACGTACATATCATATCCGACATCGTCAAGGTGCCCGTGCTGTTCAGCGCCGAGGATGCTTCCCGCGCCGCGTATCTCAAGATCACGCAGGGCTATGCGGAAGCCGGCTCCGAATTCGGCATACTCGCGTATCGCCTCAAGCCGCTTTTCCGCTATCTCACTGAGTGCGCGACCGCGCGGATAGGTGAAATACGCATATGCGCGCCGCGAGGAGCGTCCGACACGCCCGCGGAGCTGATGCAGCTGTGAAAGCCCCATTCTGTGCGCGCTGTCAACGATAAGAGTGTTTGCGTTGGGAACGTCGACCCCGGTCTCAATAATCGTGGTGCAGACAAGCACGTCTATCTTTCCTGCGGTCATATCCGCCCATATGGCTTCAAGTCTTTCCTTGTCCATTTTTCCGTGCGCCGTGACCACCGTGGCTTCGGGGATCTCCTTGGCGATCTTGGCGGCGACTCCGTCGATCGTCTCAACGGTATTGTGCAGGTAAAAGACCTGTCCTCCGCGTCTCAGCTCGCGCTTTATCGCGTCCATTATTATTATGTCGTCATGCTCAAGCACATATGTCTGTACCGGCATACGGTCGTCCGGAGCTTCGTCAAGCACCGAAATGTCGCGGATGCCCGTCATAGCCATGTTGAGTGTGCGCGGAATTGGCGTCGCGCTGAGAGAAAGCACATCGACATTTCCCGCCGCCTGCTTTATCTTTTCTTTCTGAGCCACGCCGAAGCGCTGCTCCTCGTCAACGATAAGCAGACCGAGATCGCTGAATTTTATATCGTTTGAAAGCAGCCTGTGAGTGCCGATGATGAGGTCAATATCCCCGCGTGCAATGTCGGCAATGATCTTTTTCTGTTGCTTGTCGGTGCGGAAGCGGGAAAGCATTTCCACATTGACGGCAAAAGCGCGCATACGGCTGGTCGCCGTCTGATAATGCTGAAGCGCAAGAATGGTCGTCGGCACAAGCAGCGCCACCTGCTTGCCCGCGACGATCGCCTTATACGCGGCGCGCAGCGCCACCTCGGTCTTGCCGTAGCCAACGTCCCCGCAAAGCAGCCGGTCCATTGGACGCGGCTTTTCCATGTCCTCCTTGATGTCCTCCGTCGCGTCAAGCTGCGCCGAGGTCTCCTCATATTCAAACGCGGATTCAAAATCCCGCTGAAAATCATCGTCCTTCGGAAAAGCAAAGCCCGGTCTGCGCATACGCTCGGCGTAAAGCTTTATAAGCTCCTTGGCAATATTTTTCAGTGACGCCTTGGTTTTTGCCTTGGTCTTTCCCCACTCCGCGCCGCCGAATTTGGAAAGCCGCAGAGTATCGTCATCGGCGCGCGCGCCGATATACTTTGAAACCTTGTCGAGCTTTTCGACCGGCATAAAAAGGCGGTCGGAACCTGCGTACTGTATTGTAACGTAGTCGCGGGTAACGCCGTCCACCTCCATGGTGGTGATGCCGAGATACCGACCGATACCGTGCGACTCGTGAACCACATAATCCCCGACCGACAGATCGGCATATGACATTATCTGTTCGGTTGCGGAGTCGCGTTTTTTCCGCTTCCGTGCGCGTGAGGACGCAGATACCGCCCCGGCGCGCGCGTCGGCAAGCACGGTGATTATTGCAATGCGCGGAACAGTCATTTCAAACGGTGAGACCGGAGCTTCGGAAATTACCGCCGCCTCTCCTCTGCCTATCGTGTCGGGGTCAAGGGAGGAGCCGTCTCCCTCGTCGCGCGCGCTGTAGCCCCACTCGCGCAACAGCCCGGCGTAATTTGCCGCCGATGCCTCGCTGCCTGCCATTATGACCACCCGGCAGCCGCTTTTGAAGTAGTTTTCAAGTTCCTCGCGAAGAAGCATATCGTTTCCGGCACAGCTGAGCGCGTGCTTGGTGCGGAAGCCGTAAAGTCCGCCAAGCTCCGCACCCGACATCCCCTGCATAAGCGAATCAAGCAGCACCGTTGTATGCCTTGAAATAAAGTTCGAAAGCGCCGATGCGGGCGCACTGTATTCGGCGTACTTACCGGCAATAACTCCGGACGTCACCATTTCCTCCGCTTCCTTTGCCGCGTGCCACTCCGCCGCTTTGAGCCTGTCGTTTACCGCCGCATTTCCGCGGATAAGGCAGAGCGTCATCGGAGAAAAATAATCGAGCAGGCAGGTCTTTTCGGAATACACCAGTGAAATATACTTGTCAAGAAAGCGCACCTCGCTGCCCGACTCAAGCGCTGTTCCAATGGCGGACAGCTCCCCGTCCAGCTCGTCCATGACGCGCTGATCCTTTGTCCTGCGGCGAAGAAGCCGCACCGCCGCCTCGATCTCCTCAAGCTCGTCGCGTCCCGCAAGCAGCTCACGCGCTGGGGCAAGAGTCGCCGATCTTATCTGCTCGGTCACGCGCTGTGTGGCGGTGTCAAACAGTCCCATACGGTCGATCTCGTCGCCGAAAAACTCGATCCGCAGCGCAAAAGAGCCTCCGCCGCGGCTGCCGTCGGCGCGCACGATGCGCATTGACGGCGCATAAACATCGACTATTCCCCCGCGCACCGCAAACTGACCCGGACCTTCAACAAGCCCCGACCTTCCAAGCGTCTCGGAGGATGCGGCGTCGGCGCGGATGTACCCCGCCGCGGAAAGACGCATGGCAAGCGCCTCAACGCCGCCCGCACCCGCTCCGGCATCCGCCGAGCCTTCAAGGCTGACCGTAATGAGATGCTCAGAGAGCGCCGACGGCGGCATGGTGTAGCCAAGCGCCGCGTCCGGAGTGGTAAGAATAACGTCAAAAAGCCCGCCTGTGATCCCGAAAAGGATCCCCAGCCGGTTATGCTCAAACTCGCGCGAGGCGGTCATGTTGTAAAAATTCAGGTCGCGCACGGGATAAAAGGCGGCGCGCAGCCCCAGCACCGTGCATATCGACGCAAGGCGCAGGCATTCCTTTTCCTCCGGGCAGACGACAAGCACCGGTCGCCCGCCGGGAATATCCTCGGCAAGCGCCGCGCAAAGCGCGTCGCACGCTCCCTCGCAAAGCCCGGTGACAAGCACAGGCTTGGGATTTGCCCTGCGCTGTACCCCGACCGCCTCAAGCAGCTGGCGGTATTCCGGGTCGGAGCGCACTGCTCCGGTAAATATGCTTCTTTGTTTTGCAGTTTCCATCTGAATCCTATCGGTATTTGGTCATCTGTGACTGTTGCAGTGCTGCATGGCGCGCTCGGTCTCGCCCGCCAGTATCATCTCACAACCGTCGCAGGCAACCTCAAAGGCGGGCAGAAGCGCCGCGCGATCCTCCGCGTTGAAGCGCGAAAGCACCCAGTCCATAAGCGCCATATCCGGATTCGGCTTTTCACCGACGCCGATGCGCAGACGGGGGAAGTTATCGGAATTAAGCTGATAAATTATGCTTTTAAGCCCGTTGTGTCCGCCCGCGCTTCCTTTTGAACGCACCCGCAGATGCCCCACGGGCAGATATATGTCATCCACCAGCACAAGTATATGCTCGGGAGGAATTTTATAAAACGCCGCCGCCTCGCGTATCGCCTCGCCCGAGGAGTTCATCATGGTCATGGGCTTCATAAGCAAGACGCGCTGACCTGATATCGTCGCCTCGCCGCACAGCGCGTGGAATTTTGCCCTGTCCACCCGTACACCGCAGCGGTCGGAAAGCACATCCATACAGAGAAAGCCCGCGTTGTGCCTTGTTATCTCGTAGTCCCTGCCGGGATTCCCAAGCCCGGCGATTATCCACGAAACAGGCGCGGAAGTCTCCTTCTTCTCCTCTTTTGATATCTTCTTGAAAAGCTCGAATATATCAGCCATTTTGCGCTCCGTATCTTTTATAGAATAACACAGCTTCTGCGCCGCATTACGGCAACGCAGAACGGCTC
>DPGK01000013.1:5919-6211 GCA_003523225.1 Clostridiales bacterium | reverse complement strand
CTTGGAAGCACGCGCCGCACGGCGCTCTTCCCGGATATTATATCCTGCCGGGGATGATTTGTCAATAGATTTTGTGTCGCATTTTCGTCGCGCGCGGAAAGTATGATAAAAAATAGACGAAGTTCAAAAAAAATTTACCAAATTATTTCGAAATGTGTAGATATCACACCCAAAGTATGGTATAATAAACGATGATGCTTTCGCGGCATTTTCCGCGACGTTTCCGGACAGACAAATCAATATTAATTTATATGGAGGAAAAAATCCACATGGCAAAAAAGTATTGCTACCT
>DPGK01000013.1:0-5657 GCA_003523225.1 Clostridiales bacterium | reverse complement strand
TCGGTCTTCCCGTTCCGCAGGGCTTTACCATTTCAACCGAAGCCTGCACCCAGTACTACGAGGACGGCAGACAGATCAACCCCGCTATCCGCGAGGAGATCATGCAGTACATCGACAAAATGGAGAAGATCACCGGCAAGAAGTTCGGCGACAAGGTAAACCCTCTGCTCGTCTCCGTGCGTTCCGGCGCCCGCGCTTCAATGCCCGGCATGATGGACACTATTCTTAACCTCGGTCTCAACGAGGAAGTCGTTGAGGTACTCTCCGCAAAATCCGGCAATCCCCGCTGGGCGTGGGACTGCTACCGCCGCTTCATCCAGATGTTCTCTGACGTCGTTATGGAAGTCGGCAAGAAATATTTCGAGCAGCTCATCGACAAGATGAAAGAGGAAAAGGGCGTCAAGAACGACATCGACCTCGACGCCAACGACCTCCACAAGCTCGCCGACCAGTTCAAGGCAGAATACAAAGCCAAGATCGGCAAGGACTTCCCCACCGACCCGAAGGAACAGCTCTTTGAGGCTATCAAAGCCGTTTTCAGAAGCTGGGACAACCCCCGTGCAAACGTCTACCGCCGCGACAACGACATTCCCTATTCATGGGGCACTGCCGTCAACGTACAGATGATGGCGTTCGGCAACATGGGCGATACCTCCGGTACCGGCGTTGCCTTTACCCGTGACCCCGCCACCGGCGAAAAGAAGCTGATGGGCGAGTTCCTTATGAACGCCCAGGGCGAAGACGTCGTCGCCGGCGTCCGCACTCCTATGCACATCGACCAGATGGCACAGATCATGCCCGAGGTCTATGAGCAGTTCAAGGGTATCTGCGCAACTCTTGAATCCCATTACCGCGATATGCAGGATATGGAGTTCACCATCGAGGACAAGCACCTCTATATGCTCCAGACCAGAAACGGCAAGCGCACCGCTCAGGCGGCGCTGAAGATCGCCTGCGACCTTGTTGACGAAGGCGTTCGCACCGAAGAAGAAGCCGTTATGATGATAGACCCCCGCAACCTCGACACTCTGCTGCATCCCCAGTTCGACGCAAAGGCGCTCAAAGCCGCCAATCCCGTCGGCAAGGGTCTGGGCGCGTCTCCCGGCGCTGCCTGCGGTCAGATAGTCTTTACCGCCGACGACGCTCTTGCCTGGAAGGAAGCCGGCAAGAAGGTCGTGCTTGTAAGACTTGAGACATCTCCCGAGGATATCGTCGGCATGAAGGCGGCTCAGGGTATCCTGACCGTTCGCGGCGGTATGACCTCTCACGCCGCTGTTGTTGCCCGCGGAATGGGCACCTGCTGCGTTTCCGGCTGCGGCGACATCGCCATGGACGAGGAAAATAAGAAATTCGTACTTGCCGGCAAGACCTACCACGAGGGCGATTATATCTCCATCGACGGTTCTACCGGTAAGATCTACGACGGCATCATCCCCACCGTCGACGCACAGATCGCCGGCGAGTTCGGCAGGATCATGGCATGGGCGGACAAATACCGCCGCATGAAGGTCCGCACCAACGCCGATACCCCCCGCGACGCCAAAAAGGCACGCGAGCTGGGCGCTGAGGGCATCGGACTTTGCCGCACCGAGCATATGTTCTTTGACGCAGACCGCATCGCCGCTTTCCGTGAGATGATCTGCTCTGATACCGTTGCCGAGAGAGAAGCCGCTCTCGCCAAGATCATGCCCTACCAGCAGGGCGACTTCGAGGCTCTTTACGAGGCTCTTGAGGGCTGCCCCGTCTGCATCCGCTTCCTTGACCCGCCGCTTCACGAGTTCGTTCCCACCGAGGAAAAGGACATCGAGGAGCTTGCCGCCGCTCAGGGCAAGAGCGTTGAGACAATAAAGAACATCATTGCGTCGCTGCATGAGTTCAACCCCATGATGGGTCACCGCGGCTGCCGTCTGACCGTAACCTACCCCGAGATCGCAAAGATGCAGACCCGTGCAGTTATCCGCGCTGCCATCAACGTAAGCCGCCGTCATCCCGACTGGAAGATCGAGCCTGAGATCATGATCCCGCTTGTTGGCGACGACAAAGAGCTCAGATTCGTCAAGAAGGTCGTCGTTGAGACCGCCGACGAGGAGATCAAGGCTGCAGGCGCCTCCCTCAAGTATGAGGTCGGCACCATGATCGAGATCCCGAGAGCCGCTCTCACCGCCGATGAAATTGCCAAGGATGCAGACTTCTTCTGCTTCGGCACAAACGACCTGACCCAGATGACCTTCGGCTTCTCCCGTGACGACGCAGGCAAGTTCCTGACTGCCTACTACGACACCAAGATCTACGAGAACGATCCGTTTGCGAAGCTCGACCAGAACGGCGTCGGCAAGCTGATGGAAATGGCGATCAAGCTTGGACGCAGCGCTAACCCGAAGCTCCATGTTGGCATCTGCGGCGAGCATGGCGGCGACCCGTCCTCTGTCGAATTCTGCGACAAGATCGGTCTTGACTATGTTTCCTGCTCTCCCTTCAGAGTACCGATTGCGAGACTTGCAGCCGCGCAGGCAGCTATTTCACATAAAAACTGAACCGATTTTCTGCGGCGGCATTCATATGAATGCCGCCGCTATTGTAAAATTAAAAAAGGTAGTACATCGATATCGTCTTTTAAAAATTCAGACTGACTCAACTATGCAGAAAGGAATCAAAACATGAAAAACCAAAAACGCATACTGTCCTGGCTTTTGCTCGGAGCAATGCTCGTCTCGCTCCTGCCCACCCTATCGATCGCCGCCTCCGCCGAAAAGACCGTGCTTGATGTCACTTGGAACAGCGGGTATGTCGGTTCGCGTACCAATGCCCAAAAAAACAAGGTAGTAGACGGAGGCACGGGCTGGATCTATACCGATGTTATCACCGTTCCCAAAGCAGGAACAAAGATCAGCTTTTCCACTACTGAATACCCCACAAACTCCGTAAGCGTGTTTTCAACCTGGAAAAGATCCGGTGAAAGCTGGGTGTTTGACGAGACCGGAGCTACCATTATGGCAACCGCCTCGTACCCGTGGATAGGTCAGACACTGAACGGCAAGGAAATGCTTTATGAGTATGTGACCGATAAGGATAACGAAAACATCCGCATCTGCTCCAAGGTCAGCGATCCTCTTCCCGTGGTTTACTCCGAATACACCGGAGAAAAAAGCACCAAGAAAATTCTTGAGGAAAACGAATTTACCGCCACGCTTGCCAATAACGGCGTTATCGAGGGTATCAAGTGGATGTGCGGATACGCTTCCTCCGCCACCAACACCAACGGCTCAGCCAAGGAGGTCAAGATATTCTCCGCCTCCGCTTCAAACAGCTACGCCGTTTCAAATATGATACTTATCCCCAAAAAGGGAACCGAAATATCATACACCATCACAAGCTCTGTAAACAATGCCTACAACGCCTTCACCAGATACAAGCTCTCCGGCGGCATTTACGTATATGACATCGGATTTGACGCGACGAACGAGCTGGTGAAGAACGGAAATACATTCACATACATTACCGAAAACGACAATGAGGTGATACGCCTCTGCTGCCGTCCCAACATAAGCTACACATCGGTCAACATCGATCCTCCCGTAACCGTAACGTGGAAGCAGACTGACAAGCCCGGAACTGCCGCAACCGTTCAGAAAACGGAGTGGCCTGACGCCGTGCTGCGCAGCCCGCTTACCGGAGCCAAGCTTATCGGAACAGAGGTGGCGGTAAAATGGAATCGCGGCTACGTAGGCTCTCAGTACCACGCCTCGCAGAAATTCTCCATCGCCGCCTCCGCCAACTCGACATACAGCTACACCGACGTTATCACCGTTCCGAAAGCCGGAACGACCGTGTATTTCTTTGACCAGTCATACACCGGATACGACGGAACATATGCTTCGACCAGCGCGCTCGTGCTGAGCCATTGGAAGCAGAACGGAAAGGTGTGGGTCTTTGACCGGACCAAGCCCTATCTCACCGGCTGTGACTGCCCGAGCGCAGACATAGACGGATACTACCGTACATACTATTACACAACGACAGAGGACAACGAAAACATCCGACTTTGCATACTGAGTACCCCGAAGTATTCGGGCGAGGATCACATTTACGCGCCCGTGTATTTTGTTGAACCCTCCGATTTCAGCGTTGCGATACCCACCGACGGCAAGCGTGAGCTTTCAACCGGAAGCTACACCGACGCCTCCGGTGATAAGGTGGAATTCAGATACTGGCTGCCCTATACCGCCGACGAGGGCAAACAGTACCCGCTGGTATTTGATATGTCCGGAGATTCCGCAATTGCAGAGCAGCTTGCCTCCCGCGGCACCGGACGCGCCATTGCCGTCGCCTTCAACGGTGATTTCAACAAAGCAATGCGGCTTCTTGACGAGGTGAAGAAGAATCTGCCCGTCCGCGTTTCCGACGTCCTCTTTGTCGGCGGCGACGAGATAGTGGAGCATTCCGACACATACTCAAAGTTCCGCTTCTGCCAGGCGCTGCTTTACACCGGATCAAAGGAAATAAGCGCAAACAAGACATACAGCGTAAACGTGCTTTCGGCGTTTTCATCCGCCGGCGAGGCTGTCGACTGGCTGCTTGGCGAATGCGAACAGTATTACCGCGCGCTTGAAGGTCTTACCATGTACGCCATAGGCGACAGCTACTTCGGCGGCTCCGCCATCGGTCAGCATCTTACCTGGGTCAACCTGCTTGGCAACAAGTACAACATGACCTACCACAACTACGGCATCGGCGGCAACACCGTTGCGGAATGCTCGGGACGCTCGCAAAACTCACCGCCTATGGCGGCAAGATGCTCCGAGCTGCCTGACGGTGGTGACATCTACATTCTTGAGGGCGGACGCAACGACCGTCATTACAATGTTCCGTTCGGGAAAAACGACAGCACCGATATCCGCACCCTTACCGGAGCCTTCAACATCATGATATCCAGGATCCGCAAAAACAATCCCGACGCCCTTATCGTTCTTGTGACCCCGTGGAGCCACAAGCAGGAAAGCGGATATCTCGGCACAAACAATGATTATGCCGACGCGATAAAGGCGCTCGCAGAATACTATCAGAACGAAAAGAACGACAAAAAGGTAGTCTGCCTCTATGCCGCTGACACTGAATTTACCGGAATCAATATGTCCGACCCGCGCTGCCGTCAGAAATACTGCATCACCTCCAGCGACGTCAGCCACCTCAACGCCGACGGCATGAACATGATCGAGCCGATATTTGAGAAGTGGATAGCCGAGCAGTACATGACGCTCAACAATATTGAGCCTGCTCCCGCCGACACAGATCCTGCTGTGGAAACGACCGCCGAACCGGATATCACGACAGAAGCACCTGCCGAAACCAGCAAGCCTGAGGAACAGAAGAAAGGCTGCGGCTCATCACTTGTGACCGCTGCACTCCCCATAGTCCTCATCTCTCTTGCCGGCGCATACATCGGCAAAAAACGCAGATAATCAATAACCAATACCGCAAAACCATGATGGGCAGCTGCACCTAGGTGCAGCTGCCCATCCGCTGGATGTCGACAAAAGATACAACGACTGTAAAGGTGCATAAAACCTCAACCCGCTTTTTCTTTGATGAAGCAGGCGCAAAGAAAAAGCTTGGCAAAAAGAAAGCGCCATAAGGGGATTTCGCCGCCTGCGGGCGGC
>DPGK01000014.1 GCA_003523225.1 Clostridiales bacterium | reverse complement strand
GCGCCGCCGATGCAGCCGCCGATGCATGCCATGCCCTCGACAAAGTTGGCGTCAAGCAAATTCTTGCTCTTTTTGAGAAGCGCTATTCGGCATTCCTCGATACCGTCGCAGGAGCACGCCTTAAGCTCAAAGCTCTCAAGACCCTGCTCTTTAAGTCCTTCCTTGACCGCGTCGGCAAGTCCGCCGCAGCGGGCGAATATTCTTCCGAAATACGAGGCGTTGTCAAGCACGCCCTCGTCAAGTGTCGTGATGTCAATATCCCGGCTGTCAAAAAGCGCCTGAAGCTCCTCAAAGGTTATTACCGTGTCAACGTAGGGCTTGACCTCCTCGCGATGTACCTCGGCTTTTTTTGCGGTGCACGGACCGATAAAGACGATCTTTGCCCCTTCCTCATGTTCCTTTATGTACTTTGAAATAGTAGCCATCGGAGAGAGATTGTGCGATACAAAAGGAACGAGATCGGGGAAGTTCTTCTCAATATACGTGACGAATGCAGGGCAGCAGGAGCTGGTGAGAAAGCCTTTTTCGGCAAGCTCGCGGGATTCCGCCTCCGCTACCATGTCAGCTCCGAGCGCCGCCTCAATGACGGTGTGGAAGCCGAGCTTCTTGATCCCGGTTATTACCTGACCGAGCTTTGCATATGTGAACTGGCTTGAAATTGAGGGGGCGACAACTGCGTAAACCTTGTACTTCTTGTTGTTCTCGCTCTTCTTTATCAGGTCGATAACATTGAGGATAAAGGATTTATCCATGATCGCCCCGAACGGGCACTGGTAAACGCAGGCTCCGCAGGAGATGCACTTGGAGTTGTCCACCTGAGCCGCCTTGTCCTCACCCATTGATATAGCCTTGATCTTGCAGGCATTTTCACAGGGACGCTTGCGGCTGACGATGGCAGTATAGGGGCAGACCTTGGCGCAGGCGCCGCAGCCGACGCACTTTGATTTGTCTATGTGAGCCACGTGCTGATGGTCAAAGGAGATAGCTCCCCGGCGGCAGACGTCCTCGCAGCGGTGAGCCAGGCATCCGCGGCAGGCGTTTGTAACTTCATAGCCTCCCATCGGGCACTCATCGCAGGCAATTTTTATAACCTCTATGACGTTGGGATTTTCCTTGTCTCCACCCATAGCGAGCTTTACGCGCTCCGCAAGAATGGCGCGCTCCTTATAGACGCAGCAGCGCATGGTGGGGGTGTTGCCGGGGACTATCTTCATCGGTATATCAAGCACGGAATCAAGCAGTGTGTCCCCCCATGCCTCGCGCGCGACTTCACGCAGTACCTTGTATTTAAGATGCTGTACCTTTGTGTCAAATTTTCTCATTTTTCTCTGTACCTTTTATCAAATCAAAAATAGCTGACCTTGATCCTTTTGCCCATGAGTCTGAGGCATTTTGAAAGCTCCTCGACCAGATTCATCTTGATATTGAAATTGATAGGCAGGTCGGGGTTCTGATGCGCAGGGTTTACCGCCCTGCCTACGAAGAAGTTTATGTCGGTCGCCTCCTCAAACAGCAGACGGCTTATCTGGGATGCACCGTCCCGTTTAAGACTCCAGACCTCATAGCTCTTGTTGTCCTTTAGGTAATCGCGGGCATAGCTTAACACCTTGTTTACGGTGATAACGCCCTCGGTAACAAGGTCAACGCCCTCAAGCTCGGCGGTGGGCGGAACGTCCGAAGCCTCAAAATTCAGGCTTGGCTTCAGCGGCTTGCCGAGGTATTTTGCGGCGATGGACGAGGTCGTTCCGCCGCACACGATGTGCTTGCCTTCCTTTGAGAAGAAAAGCGACATCATACGGTCACAGTCGTCCCGGTTTGAGGGAGGGCCGAACAGAATGTTCATCGGCACGCGGCGACGTATTCTTATGACAGCGGCGGTGGCGTCGTCTCCGGGCTTTCCGCCGTAAAGACGTTCGCATTCGTCCACGAGTATGGTGGAGAGAGTCTTTGCCGTATAGCCGACGTCCGCTATTGTCTCCATGAAGTCTATTATCTCTTCGCGCTTCCACCCGAAATTATATGAAAGCCCCATTCCGGCGTGCGGGCAGCCGTCGCTCATTGCGACAAAGATATCGTTCTCGCACAGCCGGATGGTGGATCTGAATATCTTTTTGCCGCCGATATTCATTTCGGTTCTGGGGTAGTCATAGTTTTTGCCGTTACGCAAAAGGATCACAGGCGGATTGTCGTACTGTATTATTTCGGCGTCGGTGCTGTTGACTATATGGATTATTGTGAAGGTGGAATATGCCACTCCTCTGACCGAGCAGATGGGCAGTGTGGCGGCTATCGTTTCCACGCAGTCCTCAAGAGACAGCCCCTCCGCCATCATGGTGGAGATTATCTTTGAGGTAAGTGTGGAAAGTATGCTTGCCTTGACTCCGCTGCCCAGCCCGTCGGCAAGCACTATGACGGAGGAACGCTCGTTTTCCTCCACCACGTCAACATGGTCTCCGCACAGCTGCTCGCCGAAGTGGTTTATGCTCTTATACCCGATATCGGCGCACAGATCATTCATCGGTAATGGACTCCTTCAGCTTTGTCAGCGCTATCTTGGTCTCGGCAGCCGTTTCACCGAGCAGGGAGGCGATCTCCTGAACGATGCGCATCTGCTTATCCACCACCTTGTCGGCTATCTCGACGGTCTGGCGGCTGATGCTTTCCTTCTTTTCTCTTTCGTTCTCCTCGTCGGTAACATCGCGCATGATGCCTATGAGCAGGTTGTTTGCCTGGTCATAAACTACGGTCTGCTCGACGTACTTCTGGTACTCAGCAAGATACGTCCGTTCATTGCGCACGGCGCGTTTTGTGGAAAGCACCCGCATGAATATATCAGGGTCAAGTATCCTCACGACCTGATCTCCCAGTACGTCGGAGGCGGAGCGGATGTTCATGATGCGGCGCGCGGCTGCATTTATCTGCTGGACCTCAAGGCTTTCGTTGAGCACGATAAGTCCGTTCGGAGTGTTGCTGACGATGCTGTCCGAAAAGCTCTCGGCTTTATCCTTGAGATAGGGCAGGCACATGGATATCTCCGCTTTGCCCTGATATATGGCTATTGCCTTTTCGCGGCAGGTGTTATAGCCGCAGGAGCCGCAGTTAAGCTCATCCTCCGGGCGGTTCTTGCCCATTTTCTTAAGTATCTCGGCTATCTCATGCTCCGACGGCATAGGCGCTGTGCCGGTAAGGGGCGGGAACACCTTGTGTATTTCAAGCGGGTCGGGCTGATCGACAATAAACTGCTGTCTGCCGGCGTAGTTTGCCACCGACATGTAGCCCTTGACTGGAGTGCGGTGATACTTTTCCATTACCGGACCGTCGATGCAGCTTCCGGCGCAGGCGGACATTTCAATAAAGCAGCGGTGAATGCTTCCGCTTTCAATGTCGCGCAGTGCGGCGATGCAGTTTTCGGTGCCGTCAACGGCAAGGTAGGTGTATCCGGTCATTTTCCGGTTCATCGTCTTGAGTATGCCGCCCGCAGTGGGGAAGAAGCGGGCGCGGCTGTGATCGTCGGAGTCGGTGCGCTGTTCGGGAGTGATCTTTGCCTCGTTAAACCAATTTGTCAGCTCCTCAAAGGTCAGCACCGCGTCAACTAAGCCGCCGCTCTTGTCTGCCTCGTCTTTTTTGGCAACGCAGGGACCGATAAATACGGTTTTTGCATTCGGGTGACGCTTTTTGATATCGGCGCAGTGAGCCGCCATAGGCGAAAGTACATCCGCAAGGTAGGGTAGCTCGGCGGGGAAATACTTCTGGATAAGCAGATTGATAGAGTGACAGCAGGAGGATATCACGATATCCCGGTTCTGCTCCGAAAGCATTCTTTCGTACTCCGTCTTGACTATCGTCGCGCCGATCGCGGTCTCCTCGACATCGGCAAAGCCCAGCTTTTTCAGCGCGTCGCGCATGGCTTCGATCCCCGTGCCGTCGTAGTTTGCGATAAAGGAGGGCGCAAGGCTTACATAGACCGGAGAACCGGACTGGAGCATGACCTTGACCTTTTCAAGGTCACTGACTATCTCCTTGGCACCCTGCGGGCAGACGACGAAGCACTGTCCGCAAAGGATGCATTCCTCGGGAATAATATGCGCCTGATTGCCCGAAAAGCGGATGGATTTTACCGGGCAGTGGCGTATGCACTTGTAGCAGTTCTTACAGTTGGATTTTTTCAGCGTCAGGCAGACTGACATCACACATTCCCCCTGTCGGCGCGCACGGCGCTCATTATTTTGTCGTTCCAGAATTCACGGAAATTTTCACGGGTGACGCCGGTGACTATTTCATCATTGACCGTGACCGTGACTCCGATCCGGTTGCACTTGCCGGTGCAAAAGCTGCCGGTCAGCGCTATATCGTCCTCGAGCTTCTCCGAAGCGATGTTTTCCTGCATAAGCTTTACTATGTCGGACGAGCCTTTGAGGTAGCAGGAGCTGCCGACGCATATCTGAACTATGACCATTTTGAGATTTGTCCTTAAGCAAGCCGCGGCATAACTGTGTCGTTGAAGAATTCATCCACTGTTTCGGGACTTACCGAATAAAATTCGTCGTCCACGGTCACGCAGACGCCCATCTGACATTTACCCATGCAGAAGGTGCCGCCAAGCTCTACCTTGTCGCCGAGATCGTTCTTTTTGATGAGATACTGAAGCTGCTCAACTACCTGACGTGAGCCTTTGATGTGGCAGGAGGAGCCTATACAAACGGTAATTTTCATGATTATCTTAACCTTGCCTTTCAGAATATTATTTTTTATCAGTCGTAGTCAACTACATTGACCCATGAATGCAGGAATTCGCGTTCCTTTTCGTTGCCCTTTACCGACTGAGAGGCGGCTACGATGGGCATCCATTTCTGAACGTACTGCTTTTCCGTTCCGCTCATTTCGCAGAACAGGCTGAGGTAGCGGTCAGCTCCGGTGATATCACCCTTCAGCCAGAAAAGCAGATAGGTGCGTGCGGCGTCCGCCGAGGCGTTGCCCTGAGTGGCGTGTGACCAGTCGATGATATAGGGAGCACCCGATTCGGAGATTATGATATTTGAGGGGTTGAAATCGCCGTGGCAGAGCTTTGAGTGCCGGGGCATGGCGTCAAGACGGGTGTGAAGATCGTACCTTGTCGTGGCGTCAAAGTCCGTCTGGCTTATCTTGCGGTTCATCTTGTCCTTGAGCTTGTTAAGCTCAGGGCAGACCTTTCCGTGCATTTCAAGCTGCAGGGCGACAAAGGAGCGGAGGTATTCCTCTTTTTTATCCGGGTTTTCACGCATCAGCTCGGCAAGGGTCTTGCCCTTTATGAAATCGGATACGATGGTCCACTTTCCGCCGATGACGGTCACCTCGTGGATCTTGGGGATATTGAGCCCCGTTTCCTCAACGCGCGCCTGATTCAGCGCCTCGTTGAGTACGTCTGCCTTGGAATAGCTTTCGTCGAATACCTTCATGCAGAGGTCGCCGTCGCGGTAGACGGTTTTGTTATTTCTTACCGCAATTATTCTGTCAAGCTTCATGACCTTTCTCCTTTATTAATTTATATACCGGATCTTGTGCCGACCGTCCGGAAGGCAGTCTTTGCGGCGTCAGCGTCGTTGTCAGAGAGAGAGGCGGCGGGGCGGGGCATTTCGGGGTCGGAAAAATGCTCCTTGCCGTAGTAGGCGTTAAGATACATCTGCTTTATCTCGCTCATGAGCGGGTAACGCGGGTTCGCTCCGGTGCACTGGTCGTCAAACGCCTGCTCGGTCATATCGTCAAGGCGGGCAAGGAAGTCTGCCTCATCCACGCCATAGTCGCGTATCGTCTTCTTGATACCCACGCGCTCCTTGAGAGCATTGACGGCGGCAATAAGGCTTTCGAGCTTTTCGGGATCGGTCCTGCCCTCAAGACCCAGCGCGTCGGCGATTTCGGCATAGCGGGCAAGTGCGTGCGGGTGGTCGTACTGTGAGAAGGTGCCCATCTTGACCGGGGTTTCGCTGGCATTGAAGCGCAGCACCTCCTCAAGCATCAGCGCATTTGCAACTCCGTGAGGCAGGTGGTGGAAGGCGCCCAGCTTGTGAGCCATCGAGTGGCAGACGCCGAGGAAGGCGTTGGCGAATGCCATGCCCGCCATTGTGGCGGCGTTTGCCATTTTCTCACGCGCTTCGACGTCGGTCTGACCGTTGTCGTAGGCGCGGGGGAGATATTTGAATATCACCTTGAGAGCCTGAAGCGCCAGACCGTCGGTGTAATCGGTCGCCATGACCGAGGCATAGGCTTCCAGGGCATGGGATACCGCGTCGATCCCGGAGGCGGCGGTAAGACCGCGGGGAGCCGACATATGGAAGTCGGTGTCTATTATCGCCATGTCGGGCAGCAGCTCATAGTCGGCAAGCGGATATTTCACGCCGGTCTGCTCATCGGTGATAACGGCAAAGGGAGTTACCTCCGAGCCCGTTCCGGCGGAGGTGGGAATGGCGACGAAATATGCTTTTTCTCCCATCTTCGGGAAGGTATAGACGCGCTTGCGGATATCTATGAAGCGCATTGCCATATCGGCAAAGTCAACCTCCGGATGCTCGTACATTACCCACATTATCTTTGCGGCGTCCATAGCCGAGCCGCCGCCGAGGGCTATGATAACGTCGGGGGCAAAGGCTGTCATCTGAGCCGCACCCTCCTTGGCGCAGGCAAGAGTGGGGTCGGGAGCAACATTGAAGAAGGAGGCATGGGCGATTCCCATTGAGTCCAGCTTGTCGGTGATGGGCTTGGTGTAGCCGTTGTTGTAGAGGAAGGAGTCGGTCACCACGAAGGCTCTCTTTTTGCCCATCACAGTGCCAAGCTCGTCAAGTGCTACCGGCAGGCAGCCTTTTTTGATGTAGATCTTTTCGGGTGTGCGGAACCAGAGCATATTTTCCCTTCTTTCTGCAACGGTCTTTATATTTATAAGGTGCTTAACGCCGACGTTTTCGGAAACCGAGTTTCCGCCCCATGAGCCGCAGCCCAGCGTCAGCGAGGGGGCGAGCTTGAAGTTGTAAAGGTCGCCGATGCCGCCCTGAGAGGACGGGGTGTTGACGAGTATGCGGCAGGTCTTCATGCGCTCGGAAAATTCGGCGAGCTTGGCTTTTTCCTTTATCGGGTCAAGATAGATGGAGGAGGTGTGACCGTATCCGCCGTCGGCGACAAGGCGCTCTGCCTTTGTGAAGGCGTCCTCAATGTCGGAAGCGCGGTACATGGCAAGCACGGGCGATAGTTTTTCGTGTGCAAATTCCTCGGAAAGCTCGACGGACTCCACCTCACCTATCAGTATCTTGGTTCCGGCGGGAACCTTCACTCCCGCCAGCGCGGCAATGGTCGCCGCCTTCTGACCGACGATCTTTGCGTTCAGCGCGCCGTTGATGAGTATGGTCTTTCTGACCTTTTCGGTCTCGTCCGGGTCAAGGAAATAGCAGCCGCGGGAGGCAAATTCCTCGCGCACCGCGTCGTATACCTTGTCAAGCACGATAACGGACTGCTCGGAGGCGCATATCATGCCGTTGTCAAAGGTCTTTGAGTGGATAATTGAGTTTACAGCAAGTACGATGTCGGCGCTGTCGTCAATGATCGCAGGTGTGTTGCCGGCTCCGACGCCGAGCGCGGGCTTGCCGGATGAGTATGCCGCGCGGACCATTCCGGGACCGCCGGTGGCAAGGATGATGTCCGCCTCCTTCATCAGCATATTTGTCATCTCAAGGGAGGGAACGTCTATCCAGTTGATGATGTCGGCAGGCGCGCCGGCTTTTATTGCCGCGTCGAGTACGATCTTTGCCGCGGCTGCCGTGCAGCGCTTTGCACGCGGGTGAGGCGAGATAATGATGGCGTTGCGGGTCTTGAGCGCGATAAGGCACTTGAAGATAGCCGTGGAGGTCGGGTTTGTTGTAGGGATAACGGCGGCGACAAGACCTATCGGCTCGGCGATCTTTTTGATGCCGTATGCCGGATCTTCCTCAATGACGCCGCAGGTCTTGGTGTTTTTGTAGGCGTTGTAGATATACTCGGCGGCGTAATTGTTTTTGATGACCTTGTCCTCGACCACCCCCATACCGGTCTCCTCGACCGCCATTTTTGCGAGCGGTACGCGCGCCATGTTTGCAGCTATGGCGGCTGCTTTGAATATGGCGTCTACCTTTTCCTGTGTGTAAAGGGAGAATTCCCGTTCGGCGGCACGCGCGCGTGCTATTGCAGCTTCCAGCGCTTCAGTACCGTCGATTATCTGTCTTTCCGTGGTATCCATGTTTGTCCCCCGATTTCTTTATTTTTTCTTTGTTAATATTATAACACATTCGTTTGTCATTGTAAATGATTTTTTCTGTATAGCTGAGTTATCAAAAATGATATACCTGATATAAAATCAGAATGCCGTTTTATCCGCCCTGTGTTTTGGAGGAGCGCTTGCTCTTGTCATCTTCCGATTATCCGACATAAACTGATAAGGGAAGGCAGCCGGTGCGATGGCGTGGCAGGCAAGGAATAAAATACCGTGCCCTTTTTTTGAAAAATCTGTTTAGCCCGCCGCCCGGACGGCAAGAATAAAAGCAGTAGAGACACCGCAGACGTGCGGGGAAGGTACATAGTCCCGACGCCGCGGTGAAATAAGCTTTATGGAAAAGGCGAAAGCGGAAGATGAACGGTAACAGTTACGGTAACGGATATTCGGGCGGCATAAGGAGAGGCGATATTTTTTACGCCGACCTGTCGCCGGTGGTGGGGTCTGAGCAGGGCGGTCTGCGCCCGGTGCTTATTATTCAGAACGACGTCGGAAACAGATACAGTCCGACGGTGATAGCCGCGGCTATCACATCGCGCATGGGCAAAACACACTTGCCAACTCATATTGATATATACGCCGAAAAGGCGGGGCTTGCGCGGGATTCCGTGATCCTGCTTGAGCAGATACGCACGCTTGACAAGCGCCGTCTCAAGGAGCGTATGGGGCATCTTGATGAGGCAATTATGAACCGGGTCAATGCCGCCATTGCCGTTTCCTTCGGGCTTGGTGGGCTTCCGGCAACCGAGCCGACATATACCGCGGCGGCAGCGGTAGCGGATAATCCCGGAGCGCAGTGACCTCGCGTACTGCGACAGTCGGACGGGAATCGAAGCACCCCCACCCGGGCGTGGAACACATTTGTGTTACGCGCCCGGGTGGGGGTCATTGCATTTATGCGTTTACGGGGCAGGCGTTGTCCCTGAACTGAAGGCGATAAAGACCGGCGTAAAGACCGTTCTTTTCCATCAGCTCGTCATGCGTACCCTGCTCAGTCACTTTGCCGTCCGAAATAACGGCTATCATGTCCGCATTCCGGATGGTGGAAAGCCGGTGCGCCACAACAATGGTGGTCCGCCCGCGGCAAAGCTCATCGAGCGCCTGCTGGATAAGTATCTCGGTTGTGTTGTCAAGAGCCGAGGTCGCCTCGTCAAGAATAAGTATTGCCGGGTTTTTAAGGAACACTCTGGCAATGCTTATGCGCTGCTTCTGACCGCCTGAAAGGCGCACTCCGCGCTCGCCTATCTCGGTGTCGTAGCCGTGCTCAAGTGTCATCACCCAATCGTGTATGTTGGCGCGGCGCGCCGCCTCCTCCACCTCGGCGTCGGTGGCGTCCAGCTTGCCGTAAAGGATATTGTCGCGTATGCTGCCGTTGAACAGAAAAACGTCCTGCTGAACTATTCCGATGTTGCGGCGCAGAGAGTCAAGCGTTATGTCGGAGATGTCCGTTCCGTCAATACTGATCTTTCCGCCGCTGACCGGATAAAAGCGCGGTATGAGGTGGCAGATGGTGGTCTTTCCGCCGCCGGAGGGACCGACGAGCGCCAGCGTACTGCCGCGCGGGACTTCAAGCGACACTCCGTGAAGCACCTCGGCTGAGGGGGCGTCGGGGTCTGCGGAGGAATAAGAGAACTCAACATTTTCAAGGGTTATCTCTCCTTGGGCGCGACCGATGTCGTGCGCGTCGGGAGAGTCACGCTCCGGCTCGATATCCATCACCTCGCAGAAGCGCTCAAAGCCTGAGACTCCGTTCTGGTATGACTCCATGAAGGAGATAAGGGTGTTGATGGGGGAGATAAACAGGTTTACCGAGACGATAAAGGCGGAATAATCGGCAAAGTTTATCCTGCCGGCATAAAGGAACAGCCCTCCCGCTATCAGTATCACCACGTTGAATACATCGGTGATGAAGGAGGAGGAGGAGTGAAATGCCGCCATTGCCCGGTAAGCGCTGCGGCAGGCGTCAACGAACTGTCTGTTGCCTACCTCAAACTTTTCCATTTCCTTTTCCGAGTTGGTGAAAGCCTTGGTCACGCGGATACCGGATACGCTGCTTTCAATTGCGGCGTTTATCACCGCATTGCTTTTGCGCCGCTCGGCAAACGCCGCGCGCATTTTGGTACGGAAGTAGATCGCAACGGCAAGCAGAACCGGAACGCATACGAATATTATCAGCGTCAGCCAGATGTTTATCATGCAAAGGTAAACAAAAGAGCCGATCATCATTACGGTGCTGACAATAAGGTTTTCGGGTCCGTGGTGGGCAAGCTCGCTGATGTCAAACAGGTCGCTGGTAAGGCGCGACATTATTTTGCCCGTTTCGTGATCGTCAAAGAACGAAAAGGGAAGCTTCTGAAGATGTGCGAACATATCCCGTCTCATCTGCGCCTGCATATCCGTTCCTATCATGTGACCGTAATACTGCACGAAATACCGCAACACAAGGCGCAAAAGATACAGTCCGAGCACGATAAGCCCGGCAAGAATCACCGCGCGGAATTTGCGGTTCGGGATAAGATCATTAAGCATCCGCCGGGTGACTATCGGATATACCATGCCGATAAGGGAGATAAAAAGCGAGGCAAGCATATCCGCGGCAAACATCAGTTTATGAGGTTTATAATACGATATAAAACGTTTTAACATACCTTTTCGGTTCCTTCTGTCGTCATATGAGGGTCGGGCTTTGAAATTTACTGATTTCCGAGCGCCGCTTCCTGCTCGCGGTGCTGTTTTACCAGCGCCACGTTGCGTTCATGTCCCGCTCTGGTTTCGGCATAGAGCATAAACAGGTCTGTATCCGTGACAAAGAAATAATTGGAGCTTTCGGGATCCGGGGAGAGAGCGCAGGTCAGCGCCTGATATGAGGGGTTGCAGATAGCTCCGGGGGGCAGTCCATTTGACACATATGTGTTGTAGGGGTTGTCAAAGTTCAGATGCTCGGCGGATAGATCCTTGGGTCTTTCCCCCTTGGAGACAAGCCACGCGTAGATGGTAGTGGAGTCGCACTCAAGATTCGGGAACTCGGAGGGCTTGGCGAGGCGGTTGTGAATGACTGCCGAGACCTTGTCAAAGTCGGAGGCATAGTAGGCTTCTTTTTCGATTATTGAAGCTATCGTGACTATCTGGTCAATGGTAAAGCCGCTTTTTTCGGTATATTCGCGCAGCTGCTTGTTGTAGACCTCCTCAAAGCGGTCAAGCAGCTTGTATATATAGTAGCTTTCTGAATTGTCGGTGTAAAAATCATAGGTGTCGGGGTAGAGGTAGCCCTCAAGACGGTATTTTCGTCCCGAGCCGTCTTCCATGTCAATGGCTTCAACAAAATCAAAATCGTATTCACCGTTGTTTATCGCGTCGATAAAGCCCTCGCGCGTTCCTATGCCGTTGGAGGTGAAAAGATTGATTATATCCTCAACGTTGTAGCCCTCCGGGATGGTGAGGCGTATTGTGGTGCGGACGCTCTTCGGACGCAGGTTTATTATCAGCTCGTCATAGTTCATCATACCGTTTACTGTGTGCGTTCCGGCGACAAAGGCGTAGCTGTCGGGATTGGCGGCAATAAGATCGTCAACGTGCTTCAGCTTTGCGTAAAGCCGGAAAAGCCACGGGTATTTTATCACGCCACTCTCGCCGAGTATCTCGGAAACGTCCTCCGCCGAGGCATATTCGGGGATCTCGATCTCGATCTCCTCGCTGTCCTTGACGAATGCGTACATATCGTTGACAAAGCTGATGGCAAAAAAGGCGAGCGCACTCGATATGATTATGATAAAGCAGATGTAAAGCGCCGCCTTGAGCACCGCCATGATGGTGCTTGAGGTCTCGGTATACGCCGGCTTGCGCGTTATATCCTCCGCTGATTCTGCGGGGTCAGCGCTACGGACGTCAGCCGCGGCGGCAGTGCTTTTTGGGGGCTTGGTGCTGTTGTTTTTATTTTTGTTATTCATTTTTATAAATCCCATAAGATCTTCTCATTTCAGAAAAAGCATTACGGCTATGTAAAGCAGATAGCAAAGCAGAGCCGACGGGGCAAGGAATGCACGGATGTTTCCGGCAAACGTCCGCCGGAGCGCCGCGGCGACTCCGTGCTCGCCCGAGCCTTCCACTCTGTAATCGGAGGAAAGATTGCCGTCGGCATACGAGCCGTAAAGTCGCGCGCACTCGCCGCAGAATACAAACATGGAGATAAGCAGCAGAAAGCCGATGATGAGAAAATAAAGCGTTTTTCCTCCTGCGTCGTAGACCGTGCGCAGAAAAGGCATTCCGAAAACCGAGACAAGGTTATATCCGAAATGCACTGCAAACGCGGCAAAAAATGAGCGCGACGCATAAAGTGTAAGCGAAAGCAGTATTCCGGAGAAAAGGTAAACGCCGAAGGAACGAAGGTCAAAGTGCAGCATTGCAAACCAAAGGGAGGTCAGTACCACGGCGCTGAAGCTGCCGGCAGAGGCTTCGTACTCTGAGCAAAGCAGAGCGCGGAAGAGAAATTCCTCGCAGAAGGCGGGCAGTGCCGCATATGCGACGATCAGATAGACAGTCTCTCCGGCGCTGCCGCCCGACGGGGAAGCAAACGCGCCGTACAGCGTAAATGTTCCGGACAGCGACTCGTATCCGGAGGCGGCAAAGCTGAGCAGCAACGAGCCGGAGGCGGCGGCGACGATTGCTGAGACAATGAGCAGAAGGTGATTCAGCCCGAAGGGGTATATCCGCAGTCTTTTGGCGCTTACGTGGCACAGCTTCATGTATGCCGCCGCCGGTATCATGAATATCAGCACCTGAACCACCGTAAGCAGCAGATACTCGTTGTCCCGGTTGAAAATGCGGGGACCCGAAAGCCGCACTGCCAAAAGGAGCAGGAACACGGCAAATACCAGCAGCGGAGCGGTAAGCGTTCCGTCGTATCGCCGCCGGGTGGCTTCCGGCTTTCCGGCATTATCCTGCCGCGGAGGGCGCGAAGGAGCGGGAGCAGGGGCTGCCGCTTTGCCCGCGTCAGGTGTCTTGCCGATATCTGCCGGGGGATATTTTTTATTTTCCGTTTCCGTGCGGCTCACCGCCTTCCTTGTTTATTCCGGTTTTTGGTGCGTTCAGTCCGCTATGATACCTCGGCGCAGCTTGTCGGCGGTTTCCGACCCGCGCAGTGCGGCGACTATGGCAAGTCCGAAGTCGACTGCGACTCCCATTCCCGCCGCGGTAATGCGGCGGCGGTCTGTCACGACGCGCTTTTCCGATATGCGTGCGCCGCGCAGCTCGCCCTCAAAGCCGGGGTAGCAGATAGCCTCGTATCCCTCAAGATATCCGCGCCTTCCGAGCACCATAGGTGCGGCGCAGATGGCACAGAGGTACGCTCCCGCTCTGTCAGCCGCCGCAAGCGCGGTATCCACCGCGTCCGAAGCGTCAAGATTGGTCGCTCCGGGCATTCCGCCGGGCAGTACCACCGCTTCGATATTATTTCCTGTGCTTAAGGCGGAGTCAACTATGTCGGCTTTTACGGTTATTCCGTGCGCACCGGTTATAAGACTGCCGCCGATACCGACTGTGGTCACCTCAACTCCGGCGCGGCGCAGAAGGTCAAGCGGGGCAAGCGCCTCCACCTCTTCAAATCCGTTGGCAAGAAACAAAAAGACCATGATATGATATTTTCCTTTCGTAGATTTATAATATTAATCCTCGCCCATCGAGCAGTAAAACGACAAAGGCGTCCGGCAAAGCCTGCGTGCGTCCCCGGTTAGGGGAAGAAGCAGCCCGTGCGCCGCCGTCGGGGACGGCAGGGGAGGTATATCTGCCGCAGTGCCGGGGATATATTCATAGACCTGACGTTTGCCGCCCATCTCCTCGCCGCAAAGCAGAAAGGAATCCCCGAGGCGGAATTTCAGATACGAGCCGCGCAGATAACGGAGAAATCCGGGAGAGGGCATTATCATCCGGTCGCTTTCCGCCTGAGGCTCGGGAAAGCTGTCAGTCGGAGTGAGCGACTCTAAGACTTCCCCGGATATTTCCCAGCGCGGAACGCTTACATCCTCCGTGTATCCGAACCTGCGGTAGGTCGCGGAAAGTCCTTCGTCCGCCGGTACGAGGGTGAGAAAATCAAGCCCCTCTTCGCGCGCTTTTGATCCTGCATTCTCGCAGAGCCGCCGGAAGCCGCCATTGCCGCGGAAGGCGGGGCGCACCCCGACCGCAAACAGATAGCAGCCGCGAAGCGTGCCGGCACTTGCGGGCAGGAGATTGCACATTCCGGCGGGAGCACCGTCCACGGTAAGCAGCAAAGTTTTTGCCCCGGAGCATCCGGCGAAAAGACGCGCGTCGGAGTCGCTGTCGGGCGATGGAAAGCATTCGCGCCAGATGAGGCTTAATTCCCCGGCAAGCTCCGCCGCCGGAGCGGAAACGATATCTGTACTATGACTCATGTCCGTTGTTCCCCCGTCCCGCGCCTGTGTGCCGCCCTGTATTTATTCGTCTTATTATACCACATTTTCTTTGCTGTTTCCATACCTATATTTTAATATTTCCTCAAACAATGCGAAAATACTTGACTTTGCTCTTCAAAGAGGTATAATATATGGGCTTATCACAATGAAACGGAGTTTTACAATGACAAAATCCCAAAGTCGGGAAATTGATTTCCTTGAAGGTCCGCTCATTAAGAACATACTGATGTTCACGCTCCCCGTGCTTGCCACGGGTGTGCTTCAGTTTTTATATAATGCGTCGGATTCAGCCGTGGTCGGATGGCTTATCGGCAGCAACGCCCTCGGAGCTGTCAGTTCCACCGGTGCACTTTCAAATCTTATCACCGGACTGTTTATCGGATTGTCGGTAGGCGCTTCGGTGGCGGTCTCGCATTCGGTCGGCTCACGCCGGTTTGACGATGCTCACGACACGGTGCAGACCTCGATAAGTATCAGCTGTATTCTCGGAGTGCTGGTTGCTGCCTTCGGCTTTTTTGCCTGCAAGCCGCTTCTCACCCTCATGGGTACGGTAGATGAATGCCTTGACCAGTCGGTCAGATATATGCGCATTATTTTTATCGGAATGCCCGCCCAGATGATATACAACTACGGCACGTCCATCCTCCGCGCCAACGGCGACACGCGGCATCCGCTTGAATTTCTGGTGATCTCGGGAGCGGTCAATGTCGTATGCAATATTATTCTTGTTTACTTTTTCCGTGACGTCTGGTGCGTCGCCGCGGCGACGATAATCTCACAGTACCTTTCGGCGGTGCTGGCGCTGCGTCTGCTCTGCCGTATTGAGGGATGCTGTCGCCTTGACATCCGGCATCTGTATGTCAGACGGGATAAGTTCATGAAGATCCTGCGCATCGGTCTCCCCGCCGGGGTGCAGAGCGTGCTGTTTTCGTTTTCAAATGTAATAATACAGTCCTCGATAAATTCATTTCAGAATGCCGCAATCGTCGCCGGAAACGGCGCCGCCGCCAATGTTGACGGGCTGATATACATAGCGCAGAACTCCTTTTACCACACGGCTCTTACCTTTACCGGGCAGAATCTCGGCGGCAGGAGGTTTGAGCGTATTCGCTCGGTCTGCCGGAGCTGTCTTATACTTGTATGCACAGTGGGGCTTGCCATAGGCGGCATCTGCTACGCCTTCGGTCCGCAGCTTTTGTCGGTCTTTGCGCGCGATGATACCGAAACCATAAAATACGGTATGGTGCGGCTGCTTTATATGGGCGTTCCGTATTTTCTGTGCGGAACAATGGAGGTCATGTCGGGTATGCTCCGCGGGCTTGGCGCGTCCATGACATCGATGATAGTCTCACTGCTCGGCGCGTGCGTTTTCCGTGTTATCTGGATAGCCACCGTGTTCAGGATGGTGGGAACGCTTGAATCTATCTATATCTCATTTCCCATCTCATGGCTGCTTACCACTCTTGCGGCTTATGTCTGCTACCGTATCGTCTTCGCGCGCATTAAACGAAGGCTTGAGGCTCAGACGCCGCATACTGATACTGACAGCGGCACGGTACAGTCATAACCCCCCTATAAAGGCATGCTACCTGCGGGATACGTCAGCCTCCCTTGTGTAAAGGGAGGTGGCACGGCGTATGCCGTGACGGAGGGATTGTCAACTATGAGTTTCCAAACAACCCCTCAGGCGCCTTCGGCGCCAGCTCCCCTTACACAGGTGAGCCTCCGCTGCGGCGGGATCTAAAACGGCAAAAGTCTCTATGTATCCACCCGCTTAGCGGATGGTTTTCGGGAATCAATAATAAACGCGAGACTGCCGCGCCTTGGCGCGGCAGTCTCGCGTTATATGTAGTTGGGTAATGGGCGATCAAGCCGCAGCTCAGCGCATGATAAGATATGAAAACAGCGTAAGCACGGCGAGTATCCCAAAGCTCACCGCCGAGAAAAGAGCAAGATATCTGCCGCCGTCCTTTGGGTTGCGCTTGGTGTATTCCCGAAGCGTGATAAGGCTTGCCATTGAGGAGATTATCGAGCCGACGCCGCCGATGTTGACGCCGACAAGCAGACGGGAATAGTCGCCCGTGAAGTGTGAAAGCAGTACGGCGGAGGGAACGTTGCTTATCAGCTGGCAGGAAAGCACCGAAAACAGCAGGACGGAGTGCTCCATAAGCGACGAGAACACAGTCCTCACAGCATCGATACGCGCCATATTTCCGGCAAAGACAAAAAAGCAGCAGAAGGTGAGAAGCAGGGGATAGTCCACCTCCTTCAGTGCGCGGCGGTCAAGAAACAGCAGCGCGGCAATGACGACAGCAGTGCCGACGGCGTAGTGGATAAGGCGGAATACCATTGCCACCGACATGGCGAAAAGCAAAAGATAGATCACGGTGCGGCGGACGTCGGGCGCGGGTGTGCCGGAGGTCTGTATCCGCAAGGGTTCGCGCGGGAAAACAAAGCACAGCGCGGCGATCATCGCGGCGGACATCAGGAAGGGCGGCAGCATAGTCGATACAAATTCGCCGTTCGGAACGGAATAATATGAATATATGTAAAGATTCTGCGGGTTGCCGAAGGGGGTCAGCATTCCGCCGAGGTTGGCGGCGGTGTTCTGAAGGATAAAGGTCATTGCCATATAGCGGCGATTTCCGGTGCTTTCAAGCACGATCCATCCGAGCGGCAGAAAGGTCAGCAGCGCCATGTCGTTGGCTATCAGCATCGAGCCGAAGTAGGTTATTGCCACAAGCGCGGCAACGGCGGCACGCAGGGACGCGGCTCGGCGGACTATCCCCTCGGCAAGGCGGGAGAAAAAGCCGATGTCTGTCAGCGCGCGGACGACCGCGAGTGTGGAAAACAGGCAGGCAAGCGTTGTGAAGTCAAAATATCCGATATATTCGCCGTCCGGAGGGACTATCACCGAGGTGACAGCCGCAAGCACGGCGGCGACGGCAAGCACCGGGTTTCTGCCTATGAAGTGCAGAATGCGGGAGAAGGGAGATATATGCGTCGGGCTGTCGGGCGGGACTGCCCGGCGGGGCATTTGTGAGGTCATGAGTCTGTTCCTCGACTGTATGATTTTGATATGCTTTTTTCGCACAGTTGGATATTATAATACAACGCGGGATGTTTTTCAAGTATAACGTGAAATAAACCGAAAAAAATATAAAATTAATAAAAAAAGCGCTTTGATCCGAAGATCGCTGCGCCTTTTTGTAAATTAAATCAATTATTGACGAAATCTAAAATTAAGTATTGGATACCATTTTGATTATCTGTGGTAAATAGATTTCGTTTGTTTTAAAAATTAATATCACTGTAAGTATTTTCTAATAATTGATCACGTATTTTCGATATCATCACTGATTTTCTGATATTTTTGAGCATATTAAATTAAAAATATGTTCAGCAAACAAATTGCCCATATTAAATGTCGAAGAACGATATGTGGCTATACCTATACAACTACTATTATATATCGGAGCCCCATGCATACCACTTAGCATATCATTATTAAAATTACAATTGTAGTAATTGGAAGAAATTATCTGTCCATGACATGCCTTTTGGTGGTACTGTTCATCAGAAGGATATCCTGAAATATAGACATTTTGTTGGGGTGACGTGTTACTAGATTCGACGCAATTAAAATAATAAGGTTGCATAACATCATCCCATAATTCCACAACACAGTAATCATACTTCCAGCTGTTTGAAGAATCATGCCATGCCGTGGACCATGTCCATCTTCGCGGATGAATATATGAGGTCCCGGATAAAGTATCACTATCAAGTCCAAAATAAATCCGCAATTCGACAAGCGTTGTTGTAGTAGTATCTCTAGGAACTACCCCCTGAGCAGATGTTACCAAAACATTTTTGCTTACCAAAAATCCAGTCGTACTCATAATATAATCTGCTGAACCATCACCGTTTGAGTCGAACGTAGCGCTTAAATATGCAACAGACGAATACGGAGCACTTATCGGTGGGGCATCAAACATATCATTATTTCCGATTATATCTTGTGGCATTATTATGGGATCATTAGTCGTGTTTGTTGCATGCGTATTATAAGAAGCTTCCATTAGTGCTATGTCATTATCTGAAAAAAGTTCCCATGTCGTTTCAACATTATTTGTTACCAGCGGGGTGTAATTAGTCACTTCTCGTGTCACATAATCACATTCAAGGAACTGCGAAACATTTTCATTTGTATTATTTTCAAGTACTGTGTTAGACGATGCTGATAGCGGAGTAATCATCAAAATCATTGATAATGTTAGTAGTATAGATATAATGATAATGTTCTTTTTCATCTTTATTCTCCCCTTTTATTTTATAATTGTAAAACTTTTTGAATAAAACTCTTTCTCCCCAGCAAAAACAATAAACCGATACTCACCTGATTCTATGGGCTGAGCCAAATAATAAGGGTTAAAATACAATGTAACATCATCAATACCAGTGTGCCATCCAGCTCCATAATAGGCTTCATCTGGTGCATATATTAGCCTTTCCCATGTATTGCTACTAGAATTGTATTTTTCGATATATGGTATCGGATAAAAGCTGTATGGTTTATCATTCTTGTTGCTTATATGAATACGGATAATTGAATTAAATTTATATGATTCATAATCTAATGTGATATCAAAATTATCATATTCGGTTTCTATATCATTAGTACCACTTAAATTTATCCATTCATATTTCGGCGGAACACTTTGGTCTGGGAAACCCATAGTATCACATAATCTGTTACCGATAGCAATAGGAGATGCCGTTTCTTCTGACCAATCGATATTTTGGGTTTCCGATTGATTAATGTCATTTGATGAAGCCGACAGATCGCTATTATTGGATGTAGGTGAGCAACTTATCAATGCCATAATCAAAACTATGATTTGAAAAGCAAGAAATACCTTTTTCATATAGATAATCCTCCTGCACTATTGATTGTCGGATATCTTTGAGCATATCAAATTATAAAGATATGGTGTGAAAAGATTCCCCTGGTTAAATGCACTTGCCTGATAGGTAATTATACCAATACAGTTGGCATTATACAATGGCCCGCCACTCATTCCAGGAAGAATATCATTGTTGTATTGACATGAATAATATGTTGTCTGTGTTAATTGCCCATACGAGGTCATTTGGTAATGTTTATTGTCACCAGGATAACCAGAAGCATATATGTTCTGGGGAGTTGACGCATTACTTGAACTAATACAATTAAAATAGTATGGTCTTGATATGTCATTATGCAACTCTATTACACAATAATCATACTGCCATCCATTTGCATTATCATGCCAATTGACAGACCATGTCCACCTACGTGGATGTTCATATGAGTATCCATTAAGTGTATCGTCATGCAAATTAAAATATATCTTTAGATCAATTAAAGTGCTGGAACTTGTATCTTTAGGGATAAGGCAATGAGCTGCAGTTACAAGAACATTTTTGCTCACCAAAAAACCTGTACCGTATGCTATTGAATCTGCAATACCATCACCACCAGTGTCAAAAGTTGCAACTAAACATGCAACAGCAGAATAAGGAGCCGCGGTTGGAGGAGACAAAAACCTATTGTCTTCACCCAATATCGTCATTGGTGATATGTTTGGAGCTACGTCAACAAAAGAATTGGCAATATCGCTCATATTTGACACTGCTTGAGCATCAAAAAGTTCCCATGTTTCATTTATTTGATTATCCATAGGAGCGTGGTATTCAGTTATTTCTCTTGTGTCATAATCACACTGAAGATAATTGTATGAATTTACCACAGAATTTTCGTTTGGTATTTCGTTTGCTGAGGACTTGATTGAAAATGTTGAAAAAGAAATGCATGCCAAAAGAACAAATGATATTACTTTGTATTTCATAATGTACCTCCTAATATGTTATCCATGTTGAACAAAAAAGATCCAAAGAAATTTACTTTTCAAGCGACGAATTGTCACTTATAATTATACGAAAGAGCATAGGGTATCTGCGGTTGGCGAATTGGTGAACGTTTAGATTGCATCTTTTCATCATAAGGCAATCCCTCCTAAATGAATTATTCAATAAAATAGCGCATAGAGACCAACGGGTACAAAATTTCCGACATCTTTATGCGCTTAAAGTTTCTTTTGTTAAGCCAAATATTCCCGCACGGGCTCCTCGCATCCTTACGAGAACAACTCGGCAACATTTAAATCCTTTTTCGCGGTGTTGTCGGGTTTTGTTCGTTTTCTTACGGCTACTATATTGTGATTACAGTATATCATATTTTTACTTGTTTTTCAAGGGGGTATATATTATTTTTTGAAAAAACATGAAACAAATAAAATATTCCGTAAAATAAACCGAAAAAATTCCTTTGCCGTCCGCTTTTGCGGACGCTTGACATTTCAGCGCGGAAATGGTATCATTAATGTATGAAAATCATGAAAAAGGCGGGGTGTATCATGCGGTATCAGATAAGCGTCCCTCTTTCGGGAGAGCGGACCGTAAAGCTCAGGTATGCGAGCGAGAACGTTTCCCCCGAAACGTATTATGACCATATGCACGACCACCCGGTCTGGGAGGTGTGCGTGATGCTGTCCGGTTCGATGCTGCACATTGCGGGTGGACGCTCCTACCATCTGGCGCGAGGGGACGTGTTTTTCTGCCGCCCCGGAGAGCTGCACTACGCTCTTGCCGCCGAGCAGTCTGTTTACGAAAGGTATGCCTTCTGGATACCCGCCGACGCCTTTTCGTGGGTTGCCGGAGGAGAGGAGGAGGCAATGGGAGTCTTTTCCGATCCCCGCCTTGAGGGGGAAAACGTCATTCACCTCGATATGCAGCGGGAGGGGGAGCTGATAGCCATCCTTGATTCAATTAGGCGGGTGATATCGCGCGGACACGAAGCAAGCCCGCTTGAGTCTCTTTGCAGGCTGACCGACCTTTTGCTTTTCGTGGGCGATGCGGCAAAACTTCCCTCTCGCGGTCACGATTCCGACAGCGGTTACGAGCATTCCCCCGAGATAATACACAAGGTGATACGCTATGTGCGGGACAACTACCGCACGATAAGCGGCATTTCGGAAATTGCCGATCACTTTTATATAAACAAGGATTACCTTACCCGTGTTTTCAGAAAATTCACGGGCTTTACAGTGCATGACTATATCCGCAGTGTGCGTATAAGCAAAAGCCGAGTGATGCTCGGCAACGGAAGTGGCGTTACCGAGGCGGCGTTTGCCTGCGGCTTCAACAGCACCTCATATTTCATCCGCGTGTTTACAAAGGCTGTGGGAGTTACTCCCGCTCAGTACCGACGCAGTGTAAACGGTGAGACTCTGAGCGAATAAACAGCAGCCGCGGTTTTACGAATACAAAGCGAGCCTCCGGATTTTGTCCGGCGGCTCTTTCTGTTTTTTTCACTTTTTCGCTTTGCACCAGCGCGCTGTTGGAATATGTACGCGCCTATTGGTCGTAAAAGTTACATTTTCGGTAGTTTTATTTATATTATTGCGGGGCGGTATCATTTATAATAATGATAAAGCCACACCGTGAGATAGTTTTGACGGATAAAAGCCGAAATACGGTTTTCCGTCTGCGCGGTGATGACTTGAAGTACATAGCAAAAAAGGTATCGGAAATGGCATTTATTGAATATCGTAAAAATGTACCTCTCTACGGGGAATGCGACGTATGCGTGCTTGGCGGAGGTCCCGCCGGTGTGTGCGCCGCTGTTGAAGCCGCGCGCTGCGGCAGGAGCGTCCTGCTTTGCGAGGCTACCGGAATGCTCGGTGGTATGGCTACCTCGGCGCTGGTCGGTCCGTTTATGACCTGCTATGACCGCGACGGTAATTACCCTGTTGTCGGCGGGCTTTTCAAGGAGGTAGTTGACCGTATGGCGCGCGAGGGCGGCGCTATTACGCCGGATAAGACCGATTCTCCGAGCGTTTACACCTCATTCCTTAAAAAATATCACCGTCACGTTACGCCCTTTGATTCATTTTCGCTTCAGCTCACCCTTGACCGCATGGTAAAAGAAGCGGGAGTCCACGTCCTGCTTTACACCCGCTTTGCCGACAGCCTTACCGAAAAGAGCGGCGAGGGCGATGGGCGCATAGCGTCGGTCATTCTTGATGCTCCGCAGGGACTTATCGCCGCAAAAGCCTCGGTCTACATAGACGCGACCGGAAACGCCGACGTTGCCGCCGTGTCCGGAGTGCCGATATGGTTCGGGGACGAGGGAGGTATGGCTCCTCAGCCCGCTACCCTGTTTTTTGAGGTAGACGGAGCGGAGGACGAAAGGTTCACCGCGCGTCCGCAGAAGCCGGTAAAGGCTTACCGTATGCCACAGGAGGGCTGCTACAAAGTCAATCATGAGCGGGTGTACGGAGTGAACGCAAACGACGCCGACAGCATGACAGCCGCCCATATGCGCGGGCGCGAGCAGGTGCTTGAGTCGTATGAGGTACTGCACCGCACGCCCGGCTTTGAAAATTGCCGTATGACGCAGGTCGCTCCCGTGCTCGGAATACGCGAGAGCCGTCACATAAAGGGCAGATATATGCTTACCGTGCGCGACCTTGGAGAGGGAACGGTGTTCCCGGACGGAATTGCCTGCATGGGCTACGGAATGGATGTTCACAGCCGTGACGGAAACATAGCTGGCGGCTTCCATGACGAGGTGGCGCCGGTATATACCATCCCGTACCGCAGTCTTTTGCCGCTGGGATGCGAAAACCTTATCGTTGCCGGGCGCACCATATGCGCCGAGTCGCAGGCTGCCGGCAGCTTCCGCATAATGCCGGGCTGCATGGCGATAGGTCAGGCGGCAGGCTGTGCCGCAGCTCTTGCCGTGGAGGGGAAGGTCCTGCCTGCGGATGTGGACGCCGACGCGCTCCGCCGCCGCCTTGCCGACCACGGAGCTATACTTCTCTGAAGCTTTACGGGAAACCGTACATATAAAAATGATCCGGAAAGGAAACATATCATGAAAGCATCAAAAACCGCGTCAAAAATACTGCGGCTGATCTGCATTTCGCTTATCTGCTTTATGCTGATACCGCTGTTTGTCTCCTGCCGAGAGAACGGAAACGTGGAGACTACCACCGGAGCTGAAGTCGCCACGACGAGTGCCGCCGGAGATGAGACTACGGGCTTTGGCTCTCTGCCGGTGGATCTTGACCTCGGCAAGGCGGAGGTATCCATTCTGTACTGGAGCGACGTCAACAACCCTGAATTTGAGGTCGAGGAGACCGACCGTGTGACCGGAGCTATCCGCAAAAAGGACAGCTATGTACAGGAGCTGCTGAACGTAAAGATCAACTGGTTCGGCGAGCCGGGCAACAAGAGCAAGCTCGAAAACTTCAAAAAACGGGTCGAATCGGGACTTCAGACCAACGAGACGGAGATAATCGCCGCTCACAGCATGGTAATGGGCGCGCTTACCGCGTCGGGTTATATGCAGGATCTGCTTGACACAAGATACCTTGAGTTTTCAAACCCGTGGTGGCCGCAGGATCTTATTGAAAATTCCACTATCAAGGGCAAGCTCTATTTTGCCTCGGGCGACATTTCAAACAATACCCTGCTCGGTATGGAGGGTATGTTTTTCAACAAGGAAATGGTGAAGTCCGACCTTTATGGAGCGGTGCGCGACGGCAAATGGACCTTTGAACGCATGATAAGCGAGACGTCGGGCATTTACCGTGACCTTAACTCAAACGGCAAGGACGCGGAGGATGTTTACGGTTATGCCACCTACTCCGGCATGATAAATCCGCTTTTCATCGGTATGGGAATACGGTTCATCGAAAAGGGCGCGGAGGGGGAGATCGCTCTTTCCGACACCTACGTTTCCGAAAAGACTCAGGGTCTGCTTGAGAAGGTGAACAACTGCCTGTTTACCGGGTATGACTGGTTCTATGCATCGAGCTTTGACGCCTCCGCAAAGATATTCGTTGAGGGTCGCGCCGCATTTTACATGGCGTCTGTGCGCCTTACCATCAACAATCTTGCCGACTCGGATGTTACCTACGGAGTGCTTCCCGCGCCGATGTACGATGAGGATCAGGAAAGCTATCACACTCTGATGGCAAATACATACACGATGTACGGAATAACCAAGAATGTTGCCGACACCGACAATGCAAGCGCGGTGATAGAGGCGCTCGCTCAGGAGGGCTACCGCACCGTCACCCCCGAGGTGTTTGAAGTCGCACTCAAAACAAGATATTCAAACGGCGCTGACGATGCGGCGATGTTTGATATCCTCAGAAGCAGCACGGTGTTTGAGATAGGACTTATGCTCGCGCTGCTTCTGTGCATGACCTCAGCCTGTGCGCAGGATAAGCCGGATGAGAAAGAAAGCACCACTGCGGAAATTCCCGTTGCAACCACAAGCGAAGACACCGGAAATTATGATGCCAACGGATTCCTGAAGGACGCACTCCCCGAACAGACCAACCTCGGCGTCGACATTGTAATGCTTTACTGGTCAGACGTTGAAAACGTTGAATTTGAGGT
>DPGK01000025.1:43789-53140 GCA_003523225.1 Clostridiales bacterium | reverse complement strand
GATTTTATGGCAAATCATTCGGCAAAAAGGTGTAAATACGAATTTTCACCGCATGCTAAAGTCAAGATCACCGAAAACATGATTCGATTTTTAGTGGTAATGTCCATAAAAGCATCAGCCGCCCCGATCGAAATCGAGGCGGCTGTGTATTATTAGAAAACACAAAAAGGCAATTATTATAGTCTGCGATTATTACTCGTCCTCTTGTTCACGATGTCGTTCTTCTTCCTCTTCCTCCTCGCGGCGACGTTCTTCTTCACGTTTATATTCGCTATCATCCCAATTGTATACATACTCTCCGCGAGACCAACTATAGCCATCTTTTTCTATGTCTTCATATTCTCCCGATTCGTAATTGAAACACCATTTACTCATTTTCTTCCTCCTCGTAACCTAACACATAAAGCAACATTTTGTATGCAGAATCCTTCTTTGCCTCCTTTTTGGATGACGAATCTGCATCGCAGTATACATCATATTCAGCTATATGACATTCCGATTTCCAAACAGGATTACCGTTGTTATCATATTCCTGAGTAAAATCATAGGTTGGAATAGAAAAATATCCACGTCTTGCTAAAATCTCAAGTTGCCCTATGGCTTCATCACGATTCGGATTTTCTATTTCGTCGCGAATGGTAGGGAGAAATCCTTGCTTATCAAGGTAATTATAAGCCACTTTACATGCCGCTCTTCTTGCTTCAGATTTGCTTTTGCCGAAGCCTCTAAAATCTGGCAATCGATCAGCTATATGCATCATGCACCAAAATTCGACTTCGTTTTGCTTTGGATCCCCCAGATTAAAAGTCTGAGATAAACCTTCAAAAGGCAAATACCACGATGTAGAGTAGCGCGCCTTCTTGAACAAATATACCGGAACAGTATTACTGTCATTGGCAACCCAATCTTGAATGAACTGCACATAACTGAATTCATCCGCATCGATATTGTCATCTGGCTCAAGCATAACTTCTACAGTATTTTGCAGTTCTTCTAAGTTCCACTCGCTGTCTAAGGCAACGGCACCCAATATTGCTTCGAACAAGTCTTCTTTAACAGACGGTTGCTTCATTACTCCATTTGCGATATCCCCCTTGCTCATTTTCAGCAGGTCTGCGAGCACAAAATCGGTAATGCCCAAATCATCAATTCGAGCAGCGAGAGCATTTTTATTAACCAATCTCGCCTTGATTTCCGAGAGTTTACCTTCGCTGACTTCAGATATAAAGTTGCCGGTAAACAACTTTTTGTTCCAACGAGTCGGATCTTGCTCCTCTTTTTCAAAAACACCAAATCTCTCGCTTAAAATTTTTACCACGATAAAATCAAGAACTTTATCGCCTAAAAATTCTAACACCTCGTTGTTTTCACCGCCGCTTTCTTCTGTGTAAGATCGGCGAGTAAATGCTTGTTCAAGCAAGTCAAGGTTCTTAAATTCATAACCGATTTGTCTTTGAACAAATGATAATGCGTTTTTTCTTTCCATAAAAAAACACCTCCAATAAATATTGTAATTTACTGAAAGGTATAAAAATAGTCCGTCAAAACAGAATACTACCGTGAGAATACAGTACACCCGTTATACGGACATAATATTTTAAATTTAATTCTTTGTTTTCGGCTGTTTACAGAGTTTCACTTGCATAAAACAAAATAAACAAATAAATACAATGTTTCAAATTTAAAGCATTACGCCTTTCAGCGTTTATATTATATCATATTAAATTGATTTTGTCAAGACAGAGTAACTTACAATTCAGCCGCCCCGATCGAAATCGAGGCGGCTTATATGTGTTATTCGCTTATTATCTCCCGGGAAAGCTCTTCAATCATGCTTCTCATCTGTACACTACCTCCCGGAGAACGATTTCCTCGGCTCGTGCCTTGCAGTTGTTCATCTCCTTCGCCCACAGAAGGTTGTTTGTTGCCTTGAGTTGCTCGGCTATGCCTTCTGCTTTGGCGAAGGCTTCTGTCAGCTCACGGACACGCTGTGATGCTTCTGCATCAATATCGGCGAGGTGTTCATTCAGTTTGCAGGTGGTGAGCAGGGTGGTACAAATCCATCGGAGCAAAATCAATATTCATATGAGTTGCAAAAGTCAATGTTATCGGAATGCTCATATTTTTCCGGCTATTTCGTGCCGCAGACGCACGATTATCTTCTTTTCAAGCCGGGATATGTACGACTGTGAGATTCCAAGCAGGTCGGCGACCTCCTTCTGCGTCATTTCCTGCTGTCCGGAAAGTCCGTAACGCAGTTCTATTATCTGCCGCTCACGCGGATCAAGAGCTGCCACAGCTTCATGGATCACCCGCTTTTCCTCACGCGCTGCGAACGCCTCTCCGACTCCCCCGTCATCACTACCCAGCACGTCCGAAAGCAAAAGCTCGTTGCCGTCCCAGTCGATATTCAGCGGCTCGTCAAGCGATACCTCGCAGCGTGAGGCACTGCGCTTGCGTATATACATAAGTATTTCGTTTTCAATGCACCGCGAGGCATATGTCGCCAGCTTTATATTCTTTTCTGCGCGGAAAGAGCCTATCGCCTTGATAAGTCCCATTGTGCCTATCGAAACCAGATCCTCGATGCCTATTCCGGTCGTTTCAAACTTCCGGGCAATATATACAACAAGACGCAGATTCCGCTCTATCAGCAGTCCGCGCACCTGCTCGTCCTCCGGACAGGCGGCAAGACGTTCAAGGGCACATCTCTCCTCCTCCCTGCTTAGCGGAGGAGGCAGCGTTTCCGGACCGCTTACATAGTATATTCCGCGGGGAAAAAGCCGCGCGGCAAGCCGCGACAGCAAAAGGCGTATCTTAAAAAGAATTTCCGTTGCTTTCATTTCAGTTACCATGCCTTTCTTAGGCTATTTTCGGGATCAAACCGTAAAGGATATCTGTTTATGCTCTATCCAAGGCTACCCGGAGGAATAAGCGCCCGGCAGCCGTCTGCGGACAGCTTACGCGGTACAGGCGCTATCAGCAGGTCGGCAGAATGACTTCTGCCGTTTTTTTCATTGGTGAGAGTTACGCTTTCCGGGGTCAGCGCACATAAAATTCCGTCGCCGAGCGTCCCCGACGCCGGAATAAATCTCAGCTTTGCAGCCTCCGAGGACGAAATACGCGTCGCGCGCCCCGCACCTGACGCAGGTCCGCCGGAGCGTATGAGCGCCGCGGTGGCGGGATCAATAAGCCCGTCCAGTGCCCCAAGCTCGCAGATCATGACACGTCTGCCGCTCAGCGGATCGGAAAGCAGGTTTCCGCTGTCCGTCATACCCTCAAAGCTGGCTTCCCTGCCGCCGATATTCACCGTGACACGCATACGATCTCCCGAAGAACGCAGACGAAGCCGTCTGCCTCCGATCACCGCCGCGGCAGCACCCGAAGCGGCTATCAGAGCAAACACCCATGCGGACATTCCGCCGTCGGAAACTCCCATCCCCGCTCCTGAAACATCTCCGGAAAGCCCGGCGCGGTTTGCCAGACTGTACACGGCTGTCATAAATCCGCCCAGAGCTGCCGAAATGCCTGCATACATAGCCGCTCCTCCGAATTTCCCCGCAAGAGATGTACTTCCGTTGGGCTGTGCCACCGCACACATAATAAGCAGTACGCTGACGTCAAGCAGCAGCGACACAATGCCATCGGGACACCATATCAGCATTGCGACCGAATACACACCGCCCATTGCCGAGGCAAGCGCTGTGCGAAGACAGGCAAGGGGACGTCCCAGCACGCGTGAGCATATGTAAAAACAGAGAAAATCCATGCTGAAGTTGATGAAAAACAAAATATCGGCATACACTGTCTCTCCCATGCTCACCACCCCCGTATTAAAGTATACTCCGACGGCAGTGATAAATATGTCGCAACAGGTACGCAAAAAGCCCGCCGCGAAAAATTTCGCGGCGGGCTGGAAATTATAGGTCAGTCGCTCTTGTACGGCGGCTTGTATTTGTAAGGGAGCCTAAGCGGATCCCACATCTTGTCGGGATCAATGAGATAGAGATAATCACGAAGATACGCCTTATATTCCATCTCAATATAGTAAAGCACGTTTCCCGTCATTCCCTTGCGGTCGGTGAAAATACCCAGTCCGTCCGGCTCCTGCGCCACATAACGCGCCGAACCGCAACCGAAGAAAATGCGAAAGCCGCTGTCGTAAAGGTATTTGTGCAGATCTCCTTTTCGCAGAGAGCCCGAGCCGTGGTCTCCGTAAGGCCAGCAGAAAAGCTGAGTCTCTCCGACAAGAGAGCCAACCTCCCTGAGCCACATATCGGTATCCTCTTTGAACTCCGCTGCAGTGTACCTTGGCATATGACGGTGATTGTAGCTGTGCGAACCGTATGTCCATCCCTCGGCACTCAGTGCCGCAAGAACCTTTTTGGCGCCTTCGATCTCGGCATTACGGTCAAGCTTCAGCGCAGCCTCGGCAGCGTTTATAGGCTCGGACTGAGTCCTGTAGCCGAGGATACCGTCAAATCCGGTGAAAAAGAGTGTTCCGCGAGCGCCGCGGAAGGTAAAATCCGGATGCTCGCGCACATATGCGTTGAGTACGGGAAAATGCTCGTTGTCGTAGGATATGACTTCCGTACCGTCTGCCATCTTGGTGTAGGTACAGACATACCCGTCCTCATCGACGATCAGCTTATCCACCATGCCGCTTCCCTGCTTACGGAAGTCGTAAGTCACATCGTCAAATGTCAGTATCAGCGGCTTTTTACCCTTGGGTAAATACAGCGTCTTTACCGCTTTGCCGGTCTCGGCATCAAAAAGCAGATTGGCATCAATAATGATATATCCTTTTTCGTACAGACTGTCAAGCAAATACATGAACTCATGATATGTCAGGCAGTCGTCGCCGCATTTGCGATAAGTCGCGTCGGAAGCAAAGTTTATCTCCGGAAAAGCTATCATGCAGTGAGTATAAATGTTCTCAAGCGTTTCGGATATCTTTACCGGTTCAAGATCGTCCTCCTGAAAGGCACGGTACGCTTCAAGCCTTGCTTTTTCGTCGGAAATATGAGTATCAATTCCAAGACCTTTAAGTCCGTCAAGATATGCATTTCCTTCGGATATCTGATATCGCACCATAAATTCGGTGACGGCATCGGTAACTCCGGCTTTGAAGCTCGCGGCATTCGCCTCAACTGTCTTCTTTACCTCGTCACGCGCCGCATTATCATCATAAGAAAGCTTTGCCGCCTCCCGGGACGCCTGCATGAACTTGCCCTTGCCGACATACTCCCTGAATACCTCAAGCGCCGCGCGTCCCGCCTCAAGCGTCCCTGCCTTTTCAAGCAGGTCCCTGGCGGTTACTCTTGCCGCGTCAATAAGGGCAAAGGAATTCATAAGCGCCGCCAGACGATCATAGGAAAGCGTACCTGCGGAATACTGCGCATATGCATGGTTCATTACAGCCAGCGCATCGGATTCCACCGCTGACCACACGGACACCAGCTTTTTCCCGGTATCGTCCAGAGAGGTCATTCCACTGCCGGAGGCATATGCCGCGTCAATAAAGCTTTGTAGCAGCTTGCCGTTTTCGTCTGACGGCATCGTGTAGTCGCCAAGACCCTCGGTCGTAGTGTCCCCGCCGGAAGTTGCCGGAACATCGACGCCGGAGCTTTCCGTACCTTCGCCATTGCCGGGCTTGTGACATCCTGTACTCAGCAGCATAAACACAACTACGGCAAAAATCAAAGCCACTGTCGGGAAAAATCTCTTTTTCATCCGTTGTATCCTTTCTTTCATCACTGTATTCAGTATTCTGAATTATACCTCAAACTAATCTTGTATGCATGACGGCGGAGTAATAAATATGTGAACAATCAGCCGTCAATGCGCCTGCACTCAAGGTAATACCTCTTATCGGCGGCGTGTCCCATTGAAAAAGTCTTGCGCGGAAGTGCGCCGTCATTTTCCACAGCACGGAAAAGCTCGTTCTTGCGCATACCTCCGAACAGAAAACCGACCCGTCCCTCCGCTGATGCCAGCGTCGTAAGCGACTGCACACCGTGTATGTAGTCAAGCTCCATTGAAGTATCCGCTGACTTATAAGCGTCAAGAAAATCCTGAAGCGTGGCTACCGGCAGAGCCTTTTCCGGATGAGGGACAGTAACGGTCTCCTTTCCGTTTGCAGTCACAATATCAAAGCGCTGCTCAGGCTCTGAGCCGCAAAGACGCCCGGCATACCGTTTGAATTCAGACACAATGCGTTCAGTACCGCAGCCCGACACAAGCCGGTATATCGGTTCAAATTCAAGAGCCGTGTCATGAAGATTAACGACCTCACACAGCGCATACCGCGCAGGATGTGTCATGGGAGCACCGGCGGCTTTGTACTCCTCCCAGACCGTTTTTGCAGTGGCAAGCGAATGGTTTCCGTCCCCTACCGCAAACAGTATCGGAGCGGCAGAGCCTTTTTTCTGAGCCAGCAGCTCGTCAAGCGCGGCGTTTACATCCTCCATTTCGGACGCTCCCACAAAGCCTCCGCGGACATGACCGCCGCCTCCCATCAGATCAAAATCATATGCGTCCGGCGTACGCCCGCTAAATCTCCAAAGAACACTGTCTGCGGGGTCGTCGATAAGCAGCATCACATGGGGTAACTCAAGTGGAGCGCCTCGCCTGACGCCGATGCGTGGAGGTATCCTTTCCGGCACTGTGCGTTCGGTAGCCCGGATAAGGGAGACCGAACCGTCGGAAAAATCATATTCTTCAAGGTCAATTGCCGCAACAAGTCCGCGGCGCACTCTGCCGTCACTCTGAGTCCGATCAAGCCATACTGCACGGTGCTTATGTTCTTTAAGTATTCCGCGTTCAATATAATCGCACATTGCCGCATGGATCTTCGGTACGCGCTCCTTTGATTCGGAAAGAAAAGCCTCGGGAAGAATAAGTCGCAGCGTCGAGGGCGAGTTGCCCACTTCGGCGTCTGCGCGCTCCCAGTATTCCGGCTCTCCGGTAAATTGATCGCATGCAACGCATGACCAAAGCCTGCCGTCTGTCTTCCCGAAATCGGGAATAAGTATGTTTGTGGGATAAAGATGCATATTTGACTCCAATCGGTGCGGCATATGCCGCAATTTATAATTCTACATTATATATTTTATCATATCCTCGCTTACAAAACAAGTTTCTTTACTTACTTTTTTAACTTTTTTCGCCCAAACGGTTGCATTCGCAACTAAATTGTGATACAATATATGCAAACAAAGATTCTGAAAGGTGATGATTTATTTGGGACCCGGATTCAACGGTCCGCCGCCGGGAAGACGTGGCGGCTACGAATATGAAAAAGTGCCGCTCCCCAAAGGGCTGGGCGACCTTCCCCGCTATCTTCGTGAGCTGCTCGGCGGTTTTTTCTATCGGCTGTTCTACACCTTTGTGCTTGTGTGGAAGACCGACCCTCTTATACTGTTCACAATGCTCTTCATTTCGGTTTTCGACGGCGTAACACCTATTATCGGCTCGCTGATAACGGCGCGCATAACCAACGAAATGCAGCGCATAACCAGCGAACGCGCCATAGCGCAATCGTCGGGAATACCGTTTGAGCTTGAATTTGTCGGTTCAGTTCTGCTCGGACTTCTCATCGGACTTTTTACCTTCCGGCTTATCAATCGGGTGGTATCCCGCATATCAAACTCGGTTATCCGCATTGCCAGCCAGAAGGTGGTAAAGCAGGTCAAGGTTCAGATCATGGAAAAAGCCAAGACACTCGATCTTGCCTCTTTCGATATGCCCGGATTCTATGAAAAGCTTGAAAACGCCAACCGCGAGGCAGGCACACGCCCGGTTCAGACGCTTCAGTCTACATTCTCAATTGTAAGTACGGCAATATCACTTGTCGGTTATCTTGTGATACTTTCACAGATACCCGATATGTGGTGGATACCGCTGCTGATAATCCTCGTTTCCATACCGTCTGCTATAATTAATTTCTACTACCGGCACAAGAACTTCCAGTATATGCGTCACCGCTCCAAGGATCGCCGGCAGATGAATTATTATTCCGACCTCCTTGTAAACAAGGATATGGCAAAGGAGATACGCATCTTCAACCTTTCGGATACCTTTATCGACAGGTACAAGCAGGTATTCCAGCATTACTACATAGGCCTGCGCAGCCTTATCATACATGAAAGCATCTGGACTGTGCTTCTTGCTGTCGTCTCATGCGCCGCAAACTGCCTTTGCTACGCACTTATCGCACGCGGCGTATTCCAGGGCAGATACATGATAGGCGACTATTCCCTATACACCGGCGCGCTCACCTCTATCGCCACCGCAGTTACGACCTTTATCACTACCTCCGCTTCGATTTACGAAGGAACGCTCTTTATCGACAACCTTGTTTCTTTCATGAAGGAAAAACAGACCGTCGTTCCCACCCAAGAGCCTCCCGAACCCGTAGCGCACGGAGCGCCGCATACCATCGAATTCAAAAACGTCAGCTTTGCTTACCCCGGAACCTCGCGTTATGTAATCAAAAATGTCAATCTGAAGTTCCGTCCCGGTGAAACAGTCGTGCTTGTCGGACTTAACGGAGCCGGAAAGACCACACTCATAAAGCTGCTGACCAGACTTTACGACCCCACCGAGGGAGTGATCCTGCTTGACGGACGCGATATCCGGGAATACGACACACGTGAGCTTTACCGTATCTTCGGCATCATATTCCAGGACTTCGGCAAATATGCGGTATCGGTTTCCGAAAATATTTCCTTCGGCGACATTGACCGTGAGCCTGACCCGGAGCGGATACGCGCAAGCGCGCGTCAGAGCAGCGCCGACGAGTACATAAGAGCGCTCCCGCGTGATTATGACACACCGCTTATGCGTATATTCGAACAGGACGGAATTGAGCTTTCGGGCGGACAGTGGCAAAAGCTTGCCATAGCGCGCGCGTTCTACCGTGAATCCGATATACTGATCCTCGACGAACCTACCGCTTCTCTTGACCCGATGGCTGAACAGGAAATATTCAACACCTTCGACCGTCTGCGCGAAGGAAAGACCACTATTTTTGTCTCGCACCGACTCTCCTCCGCCGTTATCGCCAGCAAAATAATCGTGCTGAAAAACGGCGAGGTCATCGAGGAGGGCGACCATCGCGAGCTTATGGCAAAGCACGGCGAGTATTACAAGCTGTTCTCTACCCAGGCAAAGAGATATATCGACAGCTCCGGTCAGATGAATACTGCAGAGCATGATGACGAACCGGCAGGATCGCGCCGCCGTCGCCGCAGACCGGAGACGGATGACACAGCCGGATATGATGCCGATCCCTTCGGCATATAGGCATATAATTCAAAAAAGTCACGGGGCTGTAAAAAAACTCGATGT
>DPGK01000025.1:43314-43440 GCA_003523225.1 Clostridiales bacterium | reverse complement strand
AGGAATTTTTTAACACCCCTCTTATCTTTAACTGTCAATGGGAACACTTCAACCCGCAAGGGCTGAAATTAACGGCATTTATTTGCTCGCCTTGATATCGTTCTCGTATTTCTCGATCATCTTCTT
>DPGK01000025.1:27010-43086 GCA_003523225.1 Clostridiales bacterium | reverse complement strand
ATCTTCTTGACCATCTGACCGCCGATAGAGCCGGCCTGACGGGCGGTAAGATCACCGTTGTAGCCCTGGTTCAGAGTAACACCGACGTCTCCTGCAGCTTCCATCTTGAACTTTTCAAGAGCAGCCTTCGCTTCGGGAACAAGAGTCTTATTGTTAGCCATTTTGAAATTCTCCTCATGTGAGCAACCGCAAATGCGGACGCTCGCAAATCTATATTAATTGAGTCCGCATATTGCGTTCTCTGCTAATATTGTTCTCCGCATCTATCTCTTTATGAATGGCAATTTTTTATTCCTTTCAGACGTTTGCAGCACAAAGCGTCTACGGTCTTCAGGGCAAATTATATATTGACACATACAAAAAATAGATGTATAATAAAATAACAATATCACTGATGTAAATTGAGAAAGGAATCAATCATGAAAGTAAACATCAAGCTGACAGCGGCACTGATAGCTCTGCTTATTCTGCTCTCAGCACTCACCGCATGCTCAAAGCCCCAGGATGAAATCAACTCCGGAAGCACCACAGCATCTCCGGAAGCCACTGTTGAACCGTCCGTGACCACCAGCCAGTTCGTTGATGACGATATTCCCGATTCGCTCAAGATCAATGACACCGTGACCTTTCTCTATTGGAAGGATGTTGAGCGTCCGGAGTTCTTTGTTGACGAGGCAAGCGATGACGGGAACATCGTAAACACCCGCATACGCGAAAGAAATGATATTGTAAAAAACCGACTCAATGTCGATATTGAATGGGTCGGAACCGCCGGCAACTTCAACAACCAGAAAAACTTTATCGACACAGCCTCCAACAGCGTCTCAGGCGGCGGCGGATACGATGTCTTTGCAGGATACAGCATGACCGGAGCTACGCTCGCAATGAACGGTCTTGTGCAAAATCTTCTCGAACTTGAGAACCTTAACTTTGAAAAGCCCTGGTGGCCTGAATCTCTCGTCGCCACCGCAACAATAAACGACAAGCTCTATTTCTCCTCCGGCTACATATCCACCAATCTTCTTTACATGATGTACGCCTGCTTCTTCAACAAGGATATGCTTATTGATGAGCACAGTGATATGACAGTCAACGATATATACAATATCGTCAAGGAAGGCAAGTGGACGCTTGACAAGCTCATTGAGCTGTGCGATGGAGTCTACAGAGACGAAAACGCCAATAACACTATTGACTATGAAGACAAATTCGGCTTTGAAACCATCGACCTTCATTTTGACGCTTTCTATATCGGCTCTGATCTCAAATTCCTTGAAAAGAAAGAGGACGGCTCTCTGAAGCTCTCTGATGACGTTGCCTCTACAAAGACTATTACACTGCTTGAAAAAGTGACTGATTTCCTATATGACAGCGGTTACGCTTTCGGCAAAGGTACAACGGCTCAGTATTCCTCAGCACAGGCATTCGGCGCAGGTCGGGTACTCTTTACAATCGACCGCGTATACATTGCCTCCGGCACGCTCAAGGATGTTTCCGACTTCAAATACGGCATGCTCCCCATCCCGAAATACGATGAGGAACAGGACGACTACAAGACCTGCATGGCGTTCCCGTTCACACTTTATTCGGTATCTGTAACTGCAAAAGACCCCAATGCTTCAGCAGCGACGCTTGAGTGCCTCGCCTCCGAAAGCTATCGCCGCGTGACACCGGCTCTGTTTGAGCAGTCCATGAAGATACGCTACTCGGACGACGCCGAGGACAGCTTCATGTATGACACAATACGCCGCACCGTTGCAATGGATCTTTCAAGAATCTTCACCACACCGCTTAAGAATTACTCTTACAGCGCGTTCCGTCAGTCGGTAAAGGATGATGCGGCGGCAGGCTGGGCAAGAAAGATCAAATCTATCAGCGGACCTCTGCAGAGCAGTATTGACGAAATCAACTCCGCATTGATCAAATAATTCTTCGGTCAAACAATACTCAGTAATTTTTATATTTACCGGGCGGGGGTGCTTTAATACTTCCCCGCCCCGGAAGTTTGAATATACAGGAAAGGATCAAACTCTACAATGACAATTTACGACGAGCTGCTTGCGCGCGGCCTTATCGCTCAGGTTACCGATCAGGCAGAGATAAGCAGCATGATAAACAGCGGAAAAGCAAAGTTCTACATCGGCTTTGACTGCACCGCAGACAGCCTTACCGCAGGACATTTTATGGCGCTGACGCTTATGAAACGTCTTCAGATGGCGGGAAACAAGCCTATTGCCCTTATCGGCGGCGGAACGACCATGATAGGCGACCCTTCCGGACGCACCGATATGCGCAAAATGCTTACCGTCGAAGATATAAATCACAATGCAGAATGCTTCCGCCGGCAGATGTCACGTTTTATCGAATTCGGCGAGGGAAAAGCGCAGATGCTGAACAACGCCGACTGGTTGCTCTCGCTCAACTATATAGACCTTCTGAGAGAGGTAGGCGCATGCTTCTCGGTAAACAACATGCTTCGTGCTGAATGCTACCGTCAGCGCATGGAAAAGGGTCTTTCCTTCCTTGAATTCAACTACATGATCATGCAGTCCTATGACTTTTACTACCTCTACAAAAACCATGGCTGCAATATGCAGTTCGGCGGAGACGATCAGTGGTCCAATATGCTGGGCGGAACAGAGCTTATCCGTCGCAAGCTCGGTGCTGACGCACATGCAATGACAATAACCCTGCTTACCGACTCGCAGGGCAAAAAAATGGGTAAGACCGCCGGAAACGCCGTGTGGCTCGACCCCAAGAAGACCAGCCCGTATGATTTTTATCAGTATTGGCGCAATGTCGGTGATGCTGATGTTCTTAAATGTATACGTATGCTGACCTTCCTGCCGATAGAGCAGATAGACGAAATGGAATCATGGCAGGGCAGCGATCTCAACCGTGCCAAGGAAATACTCGCATATGAGCTTACCACACTCGTTCACGGCAAGGAAGAAGCCGATACTGCACAGGCAAGCGCCAAGGCGCTGTTCGGTGCAGGGGCAGACGCAGACATTCCCACGACCGAGCTTGACGCCTCCGATCTTGATGCGAACGGAGACATTGACATTCTTACCATTCTGGTCAGATCGGGTCTTGTCGCCTCGAAGTCCGAGGCGCGCCGCGCTGTCGAACAGGGCGGAGTCTCCGCAGACGGCGAAAAGGTCTCAGACCTCAAAGCCAGATACAGCGGCGACAGCCTTACCGGAGGAATCGTCTTCCGCCGCGGCAAAAAAGCATATAAAAAAGTCGTTCTGAAAAAATAATCAAATTTTTTGATCCATCGAAGCCGATCCGGTCCTCTGATTCGGGTCGGCTTTGTCTTTTTTAACCCCCGCACTACGTCAATAGCATAATAAAAAGTTTGTTTTTCTCTTTATTGCTTGACTTGATACGGCTTTTGATGATATAATGATGACAATCAAGGCTAATGAAAGGACAGAGGCACTATCATGAAAATCAACATCAGAACAAAAGCAGCATTGCTGGCTTTACTACTGCTGCTTTTATCAGTAACAGCTTCGATAGGAGGATGCACCGACACCGGTAACAGCTCCACGACCTCCTCGCCTTATATCACCTCGGATGCCGATGCTCCGTCCGACAGCACTGTGGTAACGGAACCGACGCCGGAAACCTCATATTTTCCCGAATCCACTGCACCTGATGTTACCGATCCGCCGCAAACTACTGCATCGCCGGAGACTACTCAGACTCCCCTGACCACCTCAAAGCCGGAGACTACCGCGGCGCCCGAAACAACATCCTCTCCGGAGACGACTGCGCCTCCCGCAATAACCACCGCTCCCGAAACCACTGCGCCTCCCGCAATAACCACCGCTCCCGAAACCACCGCTCCACCGGTCATTGAAACTCCCGGGAAGCTGCTTTATTACGAAAACTTTGAAAGCTACTCAACAGTCACAGGAAACGACGCTGTATGCGCAAAGCTTGGCTGGCAGATAGACACTCCGGCAAACGGTGCATACAAGACCAACACCTCAAAATATACTATCAGGAATTATAACGGCAGCCGAAGGCTCTTCATTTCAAACAACGAAAGCAAATCAACCGATTCGTATGTCATTCTTCTGACTGCGGCGCAGTTCGGCGTTTATCATGAGAGCAACTACACCTATCAGTACGACCTTGTTTACACCGACGCATATTCGGCAGACCGTTACATTGCCATAGTAAGCGATTATAACGGATTCATTTACAATTCATTCCACTTCCGCAACTGCGGAACAGCCAACAACCAGATACACCATAACGGCAGCTGGTACACCTACGACGCTGCAGGACTCTACTACGCCGCCAACACCGATTCCAACTCAATTGTAACCAGATTGCTCGGAATCCCCTACTCCAAATCCTCGCAGGCTTTTTCCGGCATTGAGGTATCAATAAGATACGTTGTTGACTGGACAAACGGCAACCGCGTATATATGCGCATAAACACCCCCGGATATCCCGGCAGCGGAAAATGGACGCTTGTCTCAAGATCCTCCTCGCTGGGCAACGGAACGTCGTACTTCACACCGTCAAAGACCGGCGGCGCTATCGCGCTCAAAACCGGCGGCAGACAGTGCGGATACATCGACAATATCATGATCTGGGAAGGTACAGGTGACGAGCCGGAGGATAAAGCCTCTCCCCTGCTCACTTCCTTCACCACTGGATGCTCCGGACACCAATTTGAGGGCGGAGAGGACTGCGGCAATCCTCCGGTATGCATATACTGCGGACAGCTTGGCAGCAATGTAAAGGCTCATACCTTTGTGACAGTCCCCAACACGACCGACAGCCGCTGCACAGTATGCAGATCGTACAGCAGCAATATTTCCTCCGCATGGAAGCTGACCGCCGTTCCCTCATATTCAGGCGGCACATATTCAAGCAAGGTCTACTATGCCGGCCAGGGTATAGGCGACAGCAATCTTTCCAAGGGAAGCGATTCTCAGATGATGATAATCTCCGGAACTGACGCTCAGGCATACCGGAGCTACCTTGAAAAGCTTGAACAGTACGGATACACAGAAACATACACATATTCCTGCGACGGAAATCTTTACGCACAGTATTCGGATAAAGATCAGTTTGTATATACTTATTACACCTCATCTGTCAGCGAGGTTCGCGTAATCCTTGACAAGAGTAGTGACTGCTCTGTCACCGATTTCGGATATTCATATGAAAAAGGCGCGTCCGACTCAACAATACTTTATCAGTACGGTGTGCCGATGAACAGCATGGGCGTCGGCGGACTTGACACCGACGGACAAAGCCGTATCAACTGCGGAATGATGTACGTCATAAAGCTTGCCGACAACTCCGTCTTCATCATGGACGGTGGCGGATACCAGCAGTTCGATACAGCGCAGTGCGACGGATTCATGAAGTTCTTACGCAATGTGACCGGAATAAAGTCCGGGAAGATACGTATCTCCGGATGGTACATCTCACACTGCCATTCCGACCATATGGCAGGCGCGGCGCTGTTCTTCAAAAAATATCATTCTCAGCTGACTCTTGAGCGCGTACTCTTCAATTTCCCGTCTTATTATTCCGGCACCGACATATACATGAACGCCCGCGGAAATCATTCAAAGCTTATCTCCTATATAAACAAGTATTTCCCCGGCGACAACGTGGTATTTATGCAGATACATACGGGTCAGAGCTTTACTTTTGCCGATATAAGTATCAATGTGATATACACTCACGAGGATCTTGTCGACCCGTTAAGCGCACAAAGTGAATCCGCCAACGACTTCAACAACTCCTGCTCGGTGCTGAAGATCGGTTTTGACGGAAAGACCTTCTTCCTGCTTGGAGACATAAACAAGCCGGCGATGAACGTTATCCTTGCCAACAACAGCAGCGAAACGCTGAAGGGAGATATCGTTCAGCTTGCGCACCATGTCTATAACAGTCTTCAGAACCTGTACCACAAGATCCAGGCGTCTGTCGTGCTTGCTCCGCAGACGGAGGGCGGAGCTGTGCAGAGTACAACAAGAAAAGACATAATCGACACAGCAAAACAATATGTAAAGAATGATATGGTCTATTACGGCGGCAGCCGTACAGACGGTATCGCCGTTGTAAACGGAGAGATCACTCATGTGTACACCGCACCGATATACGGCGGCGGATACACCGGATGGTCATGGTAAAACAAATATAAAGTCACCAGGCTGCTGTACCGCAAGGTGCAGCAGCCCGGAAATTTTGTATAGTATTTATCATATCGAGCTTCTCTTGTCAAGCTCGGCTTTTATGATCGCTTCCATATCAGTCGCGGGCTCCGGGACGTCCGGCGTACCGAACGTTAAATTACCTGAAAGACTCGCCTGTTCAATATGATCCTTGGACACAGTGTAGTAAAAATTTTCATATTTGCTATCACTTTTTCTGAGTGATATCGTAGCTTCACTCTCGGTTTTCTGCCCTGCAATCACAGTAGCGGCAGTTGACGTAAAATTAACATCAAAGCAAATATCATCTGAGTCCTTGATATTGAGATAAATATCGCTTATCTGCGTGGATGCAACACTTCCGCTGACGCCCTGATTGCTGAATTCTGAGCTTGCAAACGCCCTCAGCTCAAAATAAGCCGCAACAGGTTTATTTCCGTCATACTCCACATTGCGCGTAATTATTTCCTGGCTCGTCGGAATGGTCATTCCTCCAGATTCAACAACAAAATCCGTTTTGACCGAGCTTACCTCGCCCCCCTTGTCGTCCTTTGAATAAGTCAGAGTGATCGTTACATCTCCAATACTTTTTTCTCTGCCCTTGATAACAAAAACGACCTTCTTATCAGCGGCGTAATATGTTCCCGACCCCTCGTACACTGAAAGAAATTCCTGTGTCTCGGCTTCGTTATAGTCAAGAGATGCACACAAAAGGCGCGCTACCTCTCTCACATATTCATCGGAAAAGGTGCATATTTGGTATGCAGCATCCACACTCAGCATATCGGCGGTGAGCTTGGGGGCTTTTATATCGTCTGTATTTTCACCCTTTCCGCTGTAAAACGGACTGATGTCAATACCGAAATCGTAAAATACAGACGGAACATATGAATCGGCGGCAACGTCAAGCGTACCAGCAAGCTCCGATTTTCCGTCCTTTTCATTGATACTGAACTGCACTCCGTCACGAACCACGGTATGTGTATAGCTGCCGTCGGCATATTTTATCGTCGAAACGCCGTTTTTCTGATATATTGAGTCAAGCGAAACGGCAAAATCGTTTGATTTTGAAAAATTGCCGACTGTGTAATCCCCGCAGAACGGTATAAAAAGAGTAGTCAGAGATTCTTTGTCGCCATCGTCATCCTCCATCAGCTCAAGAACCTCATTTTTCAGAGCTTCAGCCGCAGGATCCTGCGTTGTTTCTGGAGCAACAGTTGTCTGCGGCTCTGTGGCGTGCACAGTGTCCCCGGTAGAGATATCACCGCTGTTCTCCTTTTGATTGCAACCCTCCGTAAAGCACAGCGCCGTGCAAATCATCATAATCACTGCCATGACCTGGAGATAAAATTTCTTTTTCATTATAACCACCTTTGACTACGACATTGTTTTATGGCTTGTTTTCGCTGAAATTATAACATAAATCAAGCAAAGTGTCAAGTATTCGCAAATCATTGGCAAAATGCGGCAATGTTCAGACGAACCGCAGACGTTTTACCGGAAAAATCAAAAACATATATCTGGGCTATTGACATTCGTCTGCGGATGTGATATAATATTAAAACATTAATGTGAAAGGATGTTATTTTTTAATGAGTAACGGCGACGGCGACGGCAGTATTTCCGACCGAAGTTGCACTGTACTGTTAAGTAAATAAATTTTGCCGAAACTGCTTTTGGACATACCGGGGCAGGTTCGGTTTTGTTGCTTTCACATAATTTATATTTGGAGGAATAAAGGAACACGATGGAAATCCCCTTATGGCTGAAGATATGCCTGCAGATGCTGCTTCAGCTCGTACTTATTCTGCTTAACGCGATCTTCGCCTGCGCCGAAATTGCAGTAATTGAAATCAAGGGCGCAAAGCTTGACAGTCTTGCTGAAAAAGGCAACAAAAAAGCCAAACGTCTGCAAAAGCTTACCGAACAGCCTGCAAAATTTCTTGCGACGATACAGGTGGCGATCACGCTATCAGGCTTTCTCGGAAGCGCGTTCGCTTCAGACAACTTCAGCGTTTACATAGTAAACGGTCTGCACGGAAAGATAGGACTGTCTGACAGTGCAATAAAAACCATATCGGTAATTCTGATAACCGTTTTACTCTCCTACATCACGCTGATTTTCGGCGAGCTTGTACCGAAGCGCCTTGCAATGAAAAACGCAGAGTCAATATCGCTATGGCTTTCCGGTCCCGTAAATTTTATCGCCGTCTGCTTCAAGCCGCTTGTCTGGCTGCTGACCGTTTCCACCAACGGAGTGCTGAGGCTGCTTCACATAAACCCCGACGAGGAGGATTCTGCTGTATCCGAGGAGGATATACGACTTATGGCAGACGCTGGCAGCGAAAACGGCTCGATAGATAAAACCGAAAACGAAATGATACAGAACATCTTTGAGTTCGATGACATAACCGTAGGCGAAATCGCCACTCACCGCACAGAGCTTGCCGTGCTGTGGAACGAGGACAGCGACAAGATCTGGGAAGATACGATAAAAAACGATGTTCATTCATTTTACCCGATATGCGGCGAAAACATAGACAGCATAACCGGTATTCTTGACGCCAAAAAATATCTGCGTCTTTCCGACCGCAGCCGTGCCTCAGTTATGGCTCACGCAGTCGAAAGACCCCATTTTGCGGCAGAGGTCATGAAGGCTGACGCGCTGTTCCGCGAGATGAAGCAGTCGCACTTCACGATCGCAATAGTTGTGGATGAATACGGCGGAACCTGCGGGCTTGTGACGCTGAACGACCTTATCGAGCAGATAGTCGGAGATCTACGTGAAAACGCCGATGCAGGAGATATCAGACGTCAGGGAGAAGGATATCTTATATCCGGACTTGCCGAACGCGAGAGCTTTGACGAGCTGTTCGGAATTGATACCGGCAGCGACTCGGCAACCGTCGGCGGCTGGGTAATGGAACAGCTTGAAAAGATCCCCGAGCCTGGCGACGAGCTTGACGCCGAAGGCGTAAAAATAAAAGTCACCAAGGCAGACGACAAACGTGTGCTTGAGATATATGCCGAAAAGATCGCCGAACCCGTTCCGGTGGAATAATCGAACCATAAAGCTTTACCGGGCTGCCGCGCGTTGCGCGGCAGCCCGGTATCCTTACACATTGAAGGGGTCAATATCGTTGACAAAGCAAGGCAGTATCCTGAATGAGAAACGGAATTCCTTTTCATCAAACCTGTACTGTTTGGCAAGCTGCGGTCCGCAGGAGTTTGAACCAATGCCGTTATGACGGTAATCAATATTCACGACCGTTTCCTTCATAGGCACAAGCTCGTAATCGTGGCGCGTCGCCGTCAGTTGTTCGGGTGTAAACCGGCAGCAATTGAAGGAAAACGGAGCGGAATCCATGGCAAACAGCACTCCGTGTCCCGCCGCCGTGGAAAGTGTAAACCAACGTGTGTCGGTATGAGCCGAATTTTCCTGTGGGCGTACATAATGCTCAAAGTTTTCGAAGGCTGTGGTGGAGTAAAGCCCCAGCTTTGAGGCAAGTCGCTTGTCAATGTAGCTTTCGCACTCTCCCCTGCCGAAGTAACGGATGTACTCCATTCCGTGAGGCACGGTAAGCTGAAGCCCGAAGCGCGGTAGCATCGGATAATCCTCACGCACACTCACCGACATTGACGGAACAATGCTTCCGTCAGGCAGGAAGCGGTATTCAACCGACGCGTGAAGCACCGGATAGAGATCGCGCGCCCCAAGGGAAAGCTCTGCGGTAACAGCTACCTCACCATCAATGCTGTGCGCCTCGCAGCAGTAGCACTTGACCTCGCAGCGGTCATAGCCGTACTTTGCCCATTCGAGCTTCACTTTGCGGTCGTTATCGGTCGGAGCGCGCCACAGAGTTGGCTTTACCGGTTCGCACAGCAGCTCGGTTCCCTCGTGTATTATGGAGCATATGAGTCCGCTCGAACGGTCAACACGGCAGACAGTACCTGCCGCGGGAGCTGAAACAGTGAAAAATCTGTCCGATACATCAAGATCAACCGCAGCACCGACGCATACGGCGGGAATTCTGCACTCCGCCGCTCCCGTCTCGATCTCGATCTGCTCAAAGCCGACCTCATATCCGGAATCTGCCCACTCTGTGGCATGATTCTGTCTTACCGACAGATTAAGTACGCATTCACCGGAAAGCTCAAGCCCCGCCGTATCTATTGATATGCGGCGCGAAACACCGGGCTTGATGTTGAGCGACAAAACCGTGCCGTCGGCGATTATCCTGCCGTTTTTCTCCACGCTCCAATAGAGGGAAAGATCATCAAGAGCACGGAAATATCTGAGATTCTTTATTCTTACCCATCCCTCGTGAACATCACTACCCGTCACCGCAAAAGGCTTGATAGCCTGTTTTAGCTCAAGAAGTCCGGTGTGCGGTCTACGGTCGGGATATACCAGACCGTCCACGCAGAAGTTTCCGTCATTGGGGAAGTCTCCAAAGTCACCCCCGTAGGTATAGTGCGGGTCTGCGTAAACATCGTCTCCGATCGCAACCGAATGGTCAAGGAACTCCCACACGCATCCGCCGAAGAAGGCGTCGCGTGAGTAGATCAGCTCCCAGTACTGCGACAGACATCCCGGACCGTTGCCCATAGCATGGCTGTATTCGCAGAGGAAGAACGGCTTTGTGTACTTTTTGTTGTCGATATAGTCGCGGGATTCCTCAAGGGTGGGATACATACGGCTTTCAACATCCACCCACGGACATTCGTTCATCTCATCGCGGATAGAAGGATCATCCACCTTGGCATTGGTCGCATGCAGGCGGCGTGAAACATCCTCGCAGTGAACGAGGCATCCGGGCATACGTCCGTGCAGATAATCCGCCATGAGACGCTGATTGGCTCCGACTCCCGATTCGTTGCCCAAGGACCACATGATTACAGACGCGTGGTTTTTATCCCGCTCAAACATACGCTGTACCCGGTCCATAAGAGACTCGGTCCATTCGGGACTGCGAACAAAATAATCCCAGTCATAAACCACGCTCATGCCGTGCGACTCAAAATCAGTTTCGTCGCAAAGATAAATTCCAAGACGATCACAAAGCCCGGGCAGTCGCGGATCATTGGGATAATGGCTTGTGCGTATCATATTGACATTGTGGCGTTTGAGAATATAAAGGTCGCGCAGCATATGGTCAAGAGGGGTTGCCGAGCCGAGGATAGGATGACTGTCGTGACGGTTTACTCCTTTTGCCTTGACCTTCTTTCCGTTTATGTAGATCACCTTGTCGCGCACAACGACGTGTTTGAATCCAACCGGGATCCGTATGTGCTCACCGCCGCAGGATACGCAGAGGGTGTAAAGTTCAGGGGTCTCGTCAGACCAGAGCTTGGGACGTGAAACAAGTATTTCGATTCGTCCGCTGCCGTTGATCATGATAGCTCCGCCCGACTCCTCAAGACCGCTCGGAGCAAGCAAACGGTAGGAAATATCCGCGCTTCCACCGCTAAGAGCAATGTCAACGCCGAGGACACCCTGAGAATAGTTGGAATTCAGCTCTGGCTGACAGTATATATCGGAAATATGGCACGGATCCCTGAAAAGCAGGAACACCTCGCGGAAAATACCCGAGAAACGGTACTTATCCTGATCCTCAAGATAAGACCCGTCACACCATTTGAAAACCAGTACCTTGAATGTGTTCTTTCCGGCGTGCAGCTGCTCCGTTACCCGGAATTCGCTTGTCATATGGCTTACCTGACTGTAACCGACAAAAACATCGTTCACCCAAAGATAAAAGCAGGAGTCCACGCCCTCAAAATTCACGTAAACCTCGCGTCCTTCAAGGCGGGAAGCCGGAATGTAAACCTCGCGCCGATAGAGCGCCGAGGGATTTTTGTCCGGAACATGCGGGGGATCGACCGGGAAAGGATAGTTGCGGTTTGTATAGTTAGGTGTATCATATCCGCGGTCAAGCATTGTCTGCCAGCTGCGCGGCACGGTCATTTTTTCAAACTCCGCCGATGTGTCAAAGCCCTCCGCGGTAAAATCATCAATAAGGCAAGGCTCGGGATAAAATCTGAAATCCCAGTCACCGCACAGCGACATGAACCGCTCGGAAGCGGCGCGCCGTTCTCCCGCCTTTGCCGCAGAAGCGTCGGAATCAAACGGGATAAAATATGCGCGCGGTGCCTCACAGCCTACATGAAGTACCTTTTGTGATTTATGAAAATCATAATCAAAGCTCATTTTTGTTTTCCTTTTTTCAATATGTGCTTATTAGAGTCTTCGGCATGTCGCATCTGCATACTGCCGACAATGCGACGACAAAAGCTCAACAATATTATTACATAAAACTTACTCAATGTCAAGTTATAAATCAAAAAGATATCCCGGCAAAATACATCCGCCCGCTCTTGACAAATCGACCGTGATTGGTTACAATATCAGCATAAGATGCGGATGAGGACAAATAAATTCATGAAAACAAAACGACTGATCATAAAACCGATGGACGACGCCGCGCTGGAGGCAATGCTGCGTGCGCAGACCGACAAGGAGCTGATAAAGGCTTATGGTGATATGCTTCTGGGCAGCCGACAGCATCCGGGAGCACGGCTTTGGTACACGGCATGGAGCATCGCGCTTCCGGGCGGAAAAACAGTCGGCGACATCTGCTTCAAAGGACCGCCGAACGAGCTTGGCGAGGTCGAGATCGGATACGGAATTCTGAACGAATTCCAAGGTCACGGCTACGCCACCGAAGCTGTGCGCGCCATGTGCTCATGGGGGTTTTCAATGCCCGGCTGCTATTTTATTCAGGCGCAGACCGAGGAGGGAAACCGTGCTTCAGAACGTGTGCTTGAAAAATGCGGCTTTGAACGCGCCGGAATGGGAAGCGAGGGAAATCTTTGGGAGATAAAACGCCCCGAATCCGCAACGGTACCGGCGTTTATGTGTTTCGGAATGGCGATAGGGCTTGCCGCAGGAGCTATCAGCCGCAATTTTGCCATGGGAATATGCCTGGGACTTATACTCGGAACACTTATCGGCGTGCTCATTGATATTTCCGACCGTAAAAAACGCCGCAGAGAAAAAAAGAAGAACCGCTCCGATTAAGCGTCCAAGCACAAAATAAGGGACTGCATACGAATTTCGTCGCAGTCCCATTATTTTGTCTCATTTTTTCGCCGCTTCCCTATCCGCAAAGCTCACGCCGCAGAAATTCAACTATTTTCTTTTCCTCACGTGAGATCTTTACCTGTGTAAGTCCAAGCGCCTCGGCGGTGCGCTGCTGAGTCAGATTTTTGAAATACCTCAGCGTAACTATCTGCCTCCAGAGTGGCGGCATACGCCCTATTGCCTGCCCGATAGCTATCCTGTCGCGCGCACCCTCAAGCTCCGCCATTCCGCCCCCGTCGCTTACGCGGTCGCAAAGCTCAAGGCCGGAGTCCTCGTCCCCAATGGCATCGGAGAGCGACGCAGGGGCTTGTATCGCACCGATAGCCGCCGCAGCCTCCTCGGGACTTACACCGACATGTGCCGCAAGCTCTGATATCGTAGGCTCTCTTCCCTCCGAGCTGATGATCCTTGTCCGTGCGCCAAGCAGCTCAGCGCCGAGCTTTTTTGTCGCTCTGCCCACCTTGATAAGACCGCTGTCGCGCAGATGCCGCCTTATCTCGCCGATGATCAGAGGGACGGCATAGGTTGAAAATGCAGTCCCGCGTTCAAGATCAAAGGAGCGTATGGCTTTTAGCATACCGATCGTACCTATCTGAACCAGATCGTCAAACTCACAACCGCGCCCGATAAAACGACGCGCAATGCTCTTTACAAGACCCATATTGTCCGAGATCAGACGTCCTGACGCTTCGTCGGCTGTCGCGCTGTCTCCTCGCTGAGCCGCAGCGATCAGACCTCTCGTATCGGCGGATTCAACTGTATATGTCATTCTTCACCCCAAAACAGTGCCGGTGCTCCGGACACATTCTATGTAGTTATCTTCGGGTGAATTTACGCTTCGGCGACAGCCGCTTCTGCAATGTAACCGTAGTTCCCGCTCCGGGTCGTGATTTGACGCTCACTTTGTCGCAAAAGCTCTCCATGACAGTAAAGCCCATTCCGCTGCGTTCCCCCCCCTTGTCGGTTGTGAAAAGCGGCTCGCGCGCCGCGTCAATGTCCGGTATACCCACTCCGGTGTCGCGCACCTCTATCTTTACCGAACGATCTTCGTGCAGACGGACGCGTATATCTATTTTCCCGATACGGTCGGGGTAAGCGTGCACGGTGCAGTTTGTCACCGCCTCGGAAAGCGCGCATTTTATGTCGGATATTTCAAGCGCGGTAGGGTCAAGCTGAGCGACAAACGCCCCGACTGCCGCGCGCGCCATTCCCTCGTTTACGGAATGTGACGGAAGGGTCAGCTTCATTTCATTGATAACTCCGGCGGCGGGTGGTCTGCCCGCCTTTTTTGTTCCGCTGCAAGTGTTATCCGTGGATGCTTTCTTTTTCATTTTATATCTGCTTCCTTTCAGAAATAATTATTGTGAATTATTCACCGTTTACCGTGTGTGGTACGAATGCCGGCGGTTGATAACTCGATCTTCACACGGCGGTCGAATCCCGTCAGCCTCAGCATTCTGTCAACACATGGTGCGGGATCACGCACGGTCACGTCTCCGCCCAGCTCCCGCATAAGCTCGTACCTGCCCATTATAAGCCCAAGACCGGAGCTGTCCATAAACTCAACTCCCGACATATCAAGATAGAGATGCTTTGGTCTGTTCTCCCAGATCAGAGCGTCTATACCGTCGCGCAGCGGTACAGCTCCGTGGTGATCGATCTCACCTCCCACCGATACGGTCAAATTCTCCCGCTCCGCAGAAAAATCAAAGCCGCAGTTATTCCGAATCATTTTTGCCTCTCCTTTTTACTTCTTTTTCAGGTGATTATCTGTTTTTTTCAGCAAATATGATTGTATCACCCATAGTACAAAAAAAGTGTCGCTTTGCGTCGCCGCCACTGATTATATTGAAAAAAGTAAAAGCACCCCCGCACGGAAACAGTGCGTGGTACGTAAACAAATAGATCCCCCGTACGGTTGCACCCATACGGAGGATCTTATACATTATAAAATCTGGGTTTATCTGCCAAATAGCTTGATTAAACCACTTATCTCTTTTTCACAATAAACGGGTCTCTGTCGTTTGGACTCAGCGTGATATTTCCTGCATTCGTCACATTTCCCATGGCGTTCACACTTTTTCTTTTTACATGGGCAATCCTCATTTATCGTCATTCATTGCCTACATATATTACGATTTTGGTTTTTTACAAGCTGGAATTTATATATTCTCACAATTTCCTTTTGTGTTACTGATACTAATATTTAAAATCAAGATATAGACTTATTCATCCGCAGTTCAATTCTATGATTACTATTTCCGGTCGATTGTTGATTCGCACCGGAATAATACTGTTTCCAATACCTCTGCTCACAATCATAGTTGTTCCATTCTCTGTATAGGTGCCTGCATCATATTTCGGGAAAAGTCCTTGGTCAGGAGCGATAACTCCTCCCAAAAATGGCAATCGAAATTGTCCGCCGTGGGCGTGTCCCGACAATACTAAGTCAATATTTTTATTTTGATAGACATGAAAATGCTCGGGTCTATGCGACAAAAGTATAGTAAATTCATTGCTAATATTTACCTGCGAAAGTTTGGTTTCCAAAATACTTTCCGATAAAAAACTATCTCGTTCTGAAAAATCTGGGTCATTTAAGCCTATTAGCTGAATACACTCATCACCATAGTTCAATTCGATGGCTTCATCTTGAAGAACGGTAACTCCTGTATTTTCTAATGATGTCTTTAATTCTTCACATTGTAAGCCGACCCATGCTTCGTGATTGCCTGTAA
>DPGK01000025.1:0-26745 GCA_003523225.1 Clostridiales bacterium | reverse complement strand
TGGGCAATAGAAAAATTGTCAAACGATTCAGGCAAGTCTTTAGATGTTACTGTTAAGTGGTTTGTTTCTACCGACAGATTTCCCCAAATTACCCAACTGACCATAATTAAAATCAGAAGCACAACAAGTATAATTATTTTTCGCTTTTGTATCTTTTTCACGATGTTATACCTCGCCATTATAAATCCTATCCCCACAAATTCCGATTTATAAAAGCACACCGCTTTGAAATTTCTCGATCAGCGTCTGCGGAATATTCAGACCGTCACGAAGAAAAGCGTCGGCATTTTCATATTGTTCATCAGATCAATTATCTTTGAAAGACGGTTTTTTCCCGCAGATCATTTCTGTCTGCTTCCGTTGAATCTGACAGATGCGCGGAATGGATCAATAGTCCCGAAGAAATGACACGCCCCTGCGCCATGCGCAATCCGCCCATATCCCTGGCATTGAATATTTTTTCAAAAGAAATTGATCTGTCATTCATTTTTGATTTTCTAAAATAAACATCCGATAAGCTATGTTGTTCCCACGCAGTTATGACACATCGGAGTTCTTTACCTGTTCTGATCAAGACAAAATATTTTAACGGATCTTATCGCGCTTCCTCCGGGGTATTCAAAGACCTCGCCGAGCGCGAAAAAGCTCCCGTCAGCACTGCACACACGCAGTCGCTCACCGTCCGTGAATGAGGTGCCCAGCTTCTTCTGATATATTTCGCACCCGGATCGGAAAAGCCTTTCAAAAAACCCGGGCAGAACAACACGCCGAAGCCCGGTGAAAAGACTTTCCACCGGCAAAAGCCGTGCTTCCCTTTCCTTTGGCGTCATATTCTCAAGCTCCTCCGGCGTGTTAGCATCGGCAAGAGTGAAATTTCCTACCGACGTCCTTCGCAGCTCTGCCATGACGCCGCCGCAGCCGAGCGCAGCTCCTATGTCGGCGCAAAGCGTTCGGATATATGTTCCCGACGAACAGGATACGTCAAGCGTATATCTGCCATCGAGTGCATCAAGCGGCTCACAGATGATAGAATGTATCGTAACCGGACGGGCCTGCCGCTCGACTGTCTGACCCTTGCGTGCAAGGTCGCACAGCTTCTGACCGCCGACCTTGAGCGCGCTGTACATAGGCGGCGTCTGCATTATTTCCCCGCAAAATCCTGCCGCGGCGGATATGACCGCGTCTGCTCCGGGCAGGCATTCCGAATGCGAAAGCACCCTGCCCTCTATATCCTCGGTGTCTGTGGTGATTCCAAGCTTCATAACCGCGCGGTAAGATTTGTTGTGTACCGCAAGATATTCCGACGCTTTTGCGGCTCTGCCTACCAGCACCACAAGCACCCCGGTCGCCAGCGGGTCAAGCGTACCGGTGTGACCGACCCGCCGCGTACCGTAAAGCCTACGCACCTTACCGACCACATCAAATGAGGTAAAACCCTGAGGCTTATCCACCAAAAGGACCCCGCAAGGCTCCTGGGACATATCCATGCGCTTCCCGTCAGCCATGCGCTTCTGTCTCCGTATCCTCCGCCGAGGCGGGGCTTTTATTGAAAACGACATGAGCCGAGTAGATGGGCATACCCTGCGAGGTGAAATTGCGTTCGTACTCGGTCATTATATTTCCATTTGCAAGCTCCGAGGCGTGAAGATCGCGCGTCATGGCGGTTACTTCAAGTCCTGCCGCCTCAAACTGTTCAAGCGACCAGTCGAACAGCCCCTCGTTATCCGTTTTGAAATGCAGCTCCCCGCGCGGTATCAGCAGACGGCGGTAAAGCTCAAGAAATCCGGGCGCTGTAAGCCGACGCTTGGCATATCCTTTTTTAGGCCACGGATCGCTGAAATTCAGATAAATTCTTGAAAATGTATTTTCGGGGAACATGCCTTCAAGATCCTGCGCGTTGCCTATGATAAATCGCAGATTATCCGGACGTGCGTCCGCGCTTGCCGCCGCCTTCTCAAGAGCCGTTACCGCCACATCGGCTACACGTTCAACGGCAATGATTCCGGAAGCGGGATGTGCCGCCGACAGACCGACCGCAAAATCCCCTTTGCCGCATCCTATTTCAAGCTCAAGCGGCATTGACGCGCCGAATATCTCACGGCTTACCTCCGCCGACCCGCTAAGCTCCGAATATCCCGATCCTCCCGGCTCAAAGCGCAGCAACAATGCCGAGCACGCTTCAATTCTTTCACCGGAATGCTTCTTTTTTCTCATTCTCATCTTGAAATCCGTCTCCGAATCTGTTATAATATAATACGAGTATGCTCTGGACGTCAAAATCGACTTTTTAATCAGAGATCAATACAGTATACCACATTTTCCGTTGCAATGCAAATACTTAGCTTCAAAATCCGAAAAAAATCCCAATACACCCCACACGACCGGATACAAATCCGGCTTACAATATCCTAAAGAAAGGTACTTCAATGAACAAACAACTGTTCCTTGACGAGCTGGGCGCGCATCTTGCCTCACTTGGAGCCGACGAAAAAACCGTCGCCTCCCAGAAAGCTAAGATGGACGCGTATCTGCGCTCAAAGAATATGGAAGACATTGACGTTGATCCAGGCAAGATGGCAGAGGGAATAATGGAAAAGCTGCGCGCCGAATCCGCCGGCTCAGAGCCGGAAAGCTCCGCCGCAGACATACATACTTCCGCTCCGTCATCCGCCGCGGGAAAAGAAAAGGCAAGACCCGCTCCCGCAATTATGGATAAGCTTCGCTCTGACAAGCAACGCCCCTCCGCAAGCGGTGAAGAAAATAACGGAGGTAAGAAAACCGCGTCAGACGTTTCCCCTTCCAATGACCCGCTTTCGGCACTTGACGCAAAGCCGCGCCGCAACAATCCTGCGGAACATTCCCATACTTCCGAACAGGAAAAGCAGGAAGCTGCGCAAAGAGCCGAAAAGAATGCACCGGAAAAACATCCGGAGCCGGTTGCTGTCAGCACCAAAGCGCCGCTCAAGCCTGTTCCGGCAAATCACGATCAAGCAGACGACGAATTTGAGAGCGACGGCGAGGTGAAAAGCAGCGCCATCTCAAAGAACCGCACTCTTTACACTGTTCTGTTCTGCCTGGCAATACCGCTTGCCGCAATATTGGCAGTCGTTGTTGCCGCAGCGTTTCTGGGGCTTGTGTTTATACTTGCCGCAATTGCAATTCTGTTCGTGCTGGCTCTTATCGTTATTGTTGCCGCGGGCTGCTCGGTAGCTCTTATAGGGATCATCTACGGGGCATACAAGATAGTCACTGGCCTTGTACCTGTCGGAATGTACGAGATCGGTCTTGGAATCACAATCGGCGGCATTGTAATGTTTGTCGGAATAATCATGTATAACATCGCCATCAGACTTGTCCCCTACCTCATGAAAAAGCTGGCTCAGCTTGTCGGCTTTGCCTTCAAAAGTACCCGTGATGGCTTTATCGCCATGAAAGGAGCGCTGGAAAAGCTATGAAGCCTACCTCGGTCATCTTTATTATCGTTTCAGTAATTCTTGCCTGCACCGGACTGCTTCTGTGCATGAGCGCCGAAAACCTTGCAGTCGAGCAAGGAGTTGCACTGTTCAATCAGCAGGGCGACAGCGAAAACAACTATACCGAATCCTTTGACATTGACGAGGAATACCTCAAAAAAATAGTTGTCTCCCTCAACGACGTCAGTGTAAACGTATACGGTGGAGCTGAAAAAAGCCATATTGACCTCATCAACTTCAATAACGGCAGCTATGACCTGACATCGAGCAAGTCACAGCTCAATCTGTCGGATATATCCGGAATTTCAGGGCTTATCAATCTTGATACCTTCAAGATCAATTTTGACGGCTTCCGCAACTACCTGAACTACTGGAAGTACAGGAACAAGGACAGAACGGTAAACCTTTACCTTTCGGATGCCGCGGCGGTCATTTCCGTCGAAATTCAGACACAGACCGGAGATATTTTGCTTTCCGACCTTGCAATCGACTGCGACTATGAGCTTACGGCAAACGAAGGCTCCGTCACGGTAAACAACGTATCCACCATCTCCACTATAACGGTCGATTCCTCAAAGGAAACGGTAGCCAAGCTGAATGGCGTATCAGCCCGCGAGCTGATATTTACCGCCGCGTCTGACGGATATGTTGAAATTGAGGAGAGCAGCTTCACGCACAAGATCGACGTTTCTATCAAAAACGGAGATTTCAAATACGTGCGCACGGAGCCGGATTTTTCAGGCTTCAATGTTTCTCTCAGCGCCTCGGGAATAATTGATGTGTACGGCAAAAGCTACAGCGGCAGCTTTTCGGAGCAGAACGTAGAAATTTCTCTCCGTCCGATCACTCCCACGGAAGAAACCGGAGCAGTAGATGCTGAAACCACCGCCGACTCCACCCCCGAAACCGAAGCTCCCACTGGGCCGGAGGAAGCAAATTCAATTACCGTGACAGTCAAAAACGGGAACATCACAATAACCGGCAAAAACTGAAGCATGATTGATGCTGTCATATTCACGGCAATGTCTGAAATGGTAATGGTTTCGATTTGACAACGTGATTGAACAACCAAGAACAAATAACCAATGGGCTGTTTTGAATGCAATTTTGTATGCACTCAAAGCAGCCCGTTCTTTAATATGCCACAGGTCGTGAAGCGTATTAAAAATGCGAAGTAATATTTCACTCGTTCCGCAAGGAAAGAATTTCATTGAAAAAGACGATTGCGGATGCAATCGTCTTTTTCTGGTGCCGGTGGCGGGGGTCGAACCCGCATGCCATTGCTGGCAAAGGATTTTGAGTCCTCCTCGTCTGCCAATTCCAACACACCGGCATAATTTGAGCACCCAACATTCTGAGCAGATTTTATTATATCACACAGTTGCAAAAAAATCAAGACTTATCGCGGATTTTTCACGGTCTTTCGCTTTTTAGTTTGAATCGCAGTAAAGCCCCGATATCGCCCCGCACCGTATCGATCATTGAAAAAGCGAGGGACAGCGGAGGTTTTACAACCTTCCGCTGTCCCCGGGTAAATATTTCTTATTCGGCTGTGCCTGCTTCATGCGCGGAGCTATTTTCCGCCGGCTTTCCAAGATACTCAGGAAGTCTCATACCCGCCATGTCAAACAGCTCGGTAAGGGGAGGAACGGATTTGTACAGTCCTGAAATAAATCCAGCAGTACTGCTCTTCCCGTCAGCGCCTCCCTGACCGTTGTCCCACACTGTGACCTTGTCGATCTTGAGGTTCTTGATCGCATCGACCTGAATGCGGGTCAAATCCTCAAGCTTATCGGTAACCATAAGCCTTATAGCGGCATTGGCGTCTCCGCCCGCGGAGGCAACCACCTGTGCAAGACCTTCAGCCTGCTTGACAAGAATTTCTCTTGCACCGGCAGCCTCTGCCTGCATCTTCATCAGTATAGCGTCGGCTTCACCGCGCGCTTTGCGGCGCATCTGCTCAGCCTCAGCCTCGGCTTTAAGCTCGGCTTCCTTTTTGGCAATTTCAGCCTTTACAATTATATCAGCCTCAAGTCTTGCCTTTTCAAGCGTTGCACGGGCATTTTCCGCGTCACGCTGTGCGGCGTAGGATTCCTCGAGAGCCCTTGCGGCCTGAATATTTTCGGCGGCAACTGCGCGCTTGTTGGCTTCCGCCTCACGTTCGCGCCGGGTGGCGTCCGACTCTGCGATCTTCGCCTTTGCCTCATTTTCACCGGCTATTGCCTCGGAGTTTGCGCGGGAAACATTGATCCTCTGGTCTTTTTCCGCCGCCGACGCACCGATAGCACCGTTTCTGTCCGCCTCAGCGACCGAGATCTTTGCATCGTTTATCGCCTTTGCGGCAGCTTCCTTACCGAGAGCGGCAATATATCCGCTTTCGTCGTCAATATCGGTAACGTTGACGTTGATAAGCCTAAGACCTATCTTCTTCAGCTCGGTTTCAACGTTTCCGGATACAGCGTCGAGGAATTTATCGCGGTCGGTATTGATCTCCTCAATATCCATCGTGGCTATGACAAGACGAAGCTGACCGAAAATAATATCCTTGGCAAGCTCCTGGATCTCTGCCAGCTTCAGTCCCAGAAGTCGCTCAGCTGCGTTCTGCATGACGCCCACCTCGGTGGAAATACCGACGGTAAAGCGCGAGGGAACGTCAACACGGATGTTCTGATGAGACAGCGCATTGGTCAGATCGACCGGAATCGAAAGCGGCGTCAGATCAAGGTAATCGTACGACTGAACAATAGGAACGATGAATGCTGCTCCGCCGTGAATGCATTTGGCTGAACGCTGCGTGCCGTCGCGGTTTGTACCTACCTTACCGTATATAACCATGATTTTATCGGAGGGACACTTTTTGTACCTCGACGCAAACACGACTACAAGGGCAAAGATCACTACCGCCACAGCAATAATAATGAGTGGCAGTGTGGCGGAAAGTCCGCCGGCAAGCATCGGAATGAAATGGGTCATAGTGTTGTTTCCTTTCTTTATTTGATTTTTCTTGGGTTATTGATTAAAATTGTTTTGCACGGAGTTTTTTTCTTCCGCCCGTGAAATACGGACGTTTATCTCGTCAAGATACATATCCGCATCTGCGTCAGCAAGCACCGGCAGATCCGCTATACGTGTGCCGTCGCGTAAGGTGAGCACAATGTGCCTGTATTGGGTCCTTCCCTCATACACAGCACGGCTCGTTTCGGTGCTTGAATAACATACAGGAGCAAGCTTTGTATACGCACACTCTTTGAAATAGTCCACGGTCTTACCGTCCGTCAGGCTGACGCGCCTCTCTCCGATGCAGATAGCATCCGGCTTGAGCATAAATCCGGACAGCGAGTACACGGATGAGCGCTCCTTGCCGTCCCCGCCCTTTTTGAACAGTGCATCGGGATCGTCAAAATAATAGGTGTCAAAGAAAACCGGCTCGGTATGATGATCTTCTGCGGTCTTACCGTAGCGCTGGTCGTTTTTGTATCTTCTTGCGTCGGTATTTATGAATTTATGCGCAAAATCATTGCGGAAGGACTCATCAAGCCCCGCGGCGCATTCATCAAGCTCGGAATCCTTTATCCTTGTAGCTGAAATACAAGTCGCAAGTATCACCCCGGCGGCAAGCAACGGAAAGCCTATCAGCCTCATAAGTCCGCGTGGCAGACCGTTGGTGCTTGCAAGAAAAACGACCATAATGAAGCCCACGGCAATAAGCGCCGCGGATATGACTATCGGATATGTTTTGTTTACCTGACTGAAATATTTTTTATTCCGCTCGTAATTCATAAAGAGCATTCGCCTCCGATTTGTTCCGGAAAACAGGTACTTTTATTTTTTATTTTCAGCGTCCGGCGCCAGCGGCTCAACCACAAGCACTCCGCTTTCGCTGACCGCCACAACCCTTACATAGTTACCGGTCTTAAGCTCCCGGTCGGAAGTGGTGATCGCCGCATACTCACAGAATTTATCCTGGAGCGTGATCGTTACCTTTCCGGAGCCTCTGCCGCCCGCAGGAACGGGAATGTAGATCTGAGCCACCTTTCCGATTGCATTGGATATGTCGATATTTCCGGAGGACTGCAAACCGTAGATGGCTTTCATAAGGAACGCAATTCCAACAAGCGTTGCTACTCCGGCAGCAACCGAAATAAGTATCGCCGCCCAGTCAGGAAGTGAGGTCTCCAGAAGTGCGACACCGAGCCATCCGGTGATGCAAAGCATCGAAAGAATGCCCCGAACCGTAAATAGAGACAACCCGTCGTCCGCCGACAGAGAATCAGAAGCATCGGTATCGGGTATTCCATCTCCGTCGGTATCAATATCATCCGGAGTATTGTCCGAACCGACCCCTATCAGCTGAAGCACGGTCTGAAGTACAAGTATCACAGTCGAAGGAATGGCGATAAGCGCAAATATCTGCTGAGTCAGCTCAAGTCCGTTCCACCAGTTTATCATGGATATCTTCCTTTCTCAATAATGTTGTTATGAATAGTGCCAAAGCGGATCACGCCTGCATGAGACGGTCCACCATTGCATCCGAGCTGCTTTTTATGACCGAGGCATAATATGCGATAACAATGATCTCAAGCGCGGTGTTCAGCCTGCGTTTGGCTCCGCTGATCTTCTCCTCATAGTCGGAGGTGACTCTCTCTATGCACTCGCGAAGTGATCCCTCATTTGTTTCTCCGTCCGAGTTCATCAGCTCGTCAAGAATACGGCAGATATAATCGTAAAGCTGAGAATCGCGGATTATATCGTCCGAACGGTCATAAACACGCCCGTTGATATAGGATATGAGAAAAGCAATCTTATCGAGCTGCATACACGAACGCAGCATATTGATTATAAGTATATGCGCCAGCTGGTCGATATTATACTTTTTGAGCTTTGCGTTTTCCACCCATCCGCGCTTGGTCCAGTTCTGCAATGTCGAACCGTCAATTCCCGATATCTCCCTTATCTGCGACAGCATGATTCCGTCCTGAATATAGAAGATCTTTTTCAAAAACTCCATTCCCGTGACATTACCCATCGCATCACGCCTAAGCAGTGTACCCGGGATGAGCACGTCGTTTATCTGAAGCTTCATACAGTTCTCCTTTCCCTTTGTGTGTTACAGTGACTTTATTATATCACGCAGTCGCGTGATTGTCAATAGGAAGATGCATATTTTGATAAATTTTTTTACGCAACATTTCACAGTCCGAACAACGGCAAAAGCTCTGAAAGCGATGTTACTTCCGCATCAGGGTGCGTCGACGGGTCATCCGGAGAAAAGTAAATAAACTGCCCCTGCCGTATCCTGACCGTCATCATACCAAGAGCGTGGGCGGGTCTTACGTCATTATCGGGGCGATCCCCCACCATCACCGCACGTTCAGGAGCGCAACCCGCCGCCGAAAGCGCCGCAAGGAAAATAGCTTTGTCCGGTTTGCCGACGCCAAACTCGGCGCTTGAAAACACAAGCGATATATGATCGGAAAGTCCGAAGCGGCGCAGTCGATCCGCTGCTCCCGGAAGCTGGTTGGCAATTACGCCGAGCTTGTATTTTGACGACAGCTTTGAAAGTACCTCCGCCGCATCGGGATACGCACTTTCCCCCTCGTCCGAGTACTTAACATAACTTGCTCCGATTTTTTTGCACACATCCGAGAAGGGCGAGCCTCCCTTGCGTCCGAACTCCAATGCAAGACGTTCAAACTCCTCGATGCTTATTCTCTCCGAACCGTTGCGCACTGACTCGTCAATCGCGATCCTTGCACGGCGTCTCTGCTCCCCGGTCTCATCCACAAGGGTATAGCCCATGTCAAAAAAAATCCATTCCGCATTTCTTAGGTTCATATGCGATACTCCGCTTCTTTTTAATAATAATTATGCGTACATTATAACATATATCCAACTTCATTTCAATCGGTATGCCTCTATTTTGCGGCATATTCCGGCATAAAACGCAAAGCTCCGGGGGTAACATGCGCGACGGATTTCTTAAGATCGGGCTTTTGCCCGCAATACTGATATTTATAATGATAGCCTTTGAACCGCCGGGAGTCTCGCTCCCCTCGCTGTGCGCGGCGGTCATTCACGAATGCGGGCATCTGCTTGCTGCGCGACTGCTCGGCATTGAATTGCGCTCGCTTGATATTGGACCGCTCGGCGCAACGATACGGACGCGCGGCTCACTGATATCCTACGGCAAAGAGTGGCTGCTATGCGTAGCAGGACCGGCGGCAAATCTTGTTTCGGCTTCTGCGGCTTATATTTTCTGCCGAATCGGCGGAAAGATGTATACAGACTCCACCGCTTTCGGCTTTCTCTCGGTGTCTCTTATGCTTGCGCTGCTGAATCTTTTGCCAGTTGAGGGCTTTGACGGCGGAAGAATGCTATCCTGCGCAGTCGGCAGTCTTGCCGGTCCGCGCGCCGCCTCGGTACTGCTTGAGATCTGCTCCGTACTGTCAGTTTGCGGGCTGTGGATGCTTTCGATTTATCTGCTTCTCCGCTGGGGGTCTTCGCTGTCTCTTTTCGTTTTTTCGGCGTCGGTCTTCTACCGTATTTTCGTTGAATCAAACAAAAAACAGGACGTCTGAAAAAGGCAGCAGTCAAGCCTTAGAATTTTTAAGAACGGCAGAGGTTTCGAGAGAATTTTTGAGGATTGCAAAGATTTTTTCAGCTTTTTGCGGATTTTCGCGGTCAAATTTAGATTTTTTTCGGTTTTTTTAGAATTTTCAGCTCTTTTTTTTGCAAATACTATTGCATTTTAAGACGTTATCTGCTACAATATGTGCGGAAAACGAGGTACGCAGGTACACACGGCTTTTTTACAAACCGCAAAGGCTCAAGGTCGGACTTATAGGTTAAGGCTTTTGAAGCGCTCGCGGTTTGTATTGCTTTTTTCCGTTGTGTGACATAGACCCGTTCCGAATTTTTTTGCTTAAAGGAAAGTATCGGAATGAACAATGAAAAGCTTGTAGAGCTTCGTTCGGTGTCAAAGGAATTTGACGGCGAACAGGTGCTCCGCTCCGTCAGCCTCGACGTTCACAACGAGGAATTCGTCACCCTGCTCGGTCCGTCGGGCTGCGGCAAAACCACCACCCTCCGCATTATAGGCGGCTTCGTCACCCCTGATTCGGGAGACGTGATTTTTGAGGGCAAACGCATTAACGACCTGCCCACGCATAAGCGACAGGTCAACACCGTTTTCCAACGCTATGCGCTTTTCCCGCATCTCAATGTTTACGAGAACATAGCCTTCGGTCTGCGTCTTAAAAAAACGCCGGAAGCAGAGATCCGTACCGAGGTAAAACGTATGCTCTCGCTGGTCAACCTCAAGGGCTTTGAAGCCCGCAAGGTCACTACCCTTTCGGGCGGACAGCAGCAGCGCGTAGCCATAGCCCGCGCGCTTATCAACCGTCCGCGCCTGCTTTTGCTTGACGAGCCGCTCGGCGCTCTCGACCTCAAGCTGCGTAAGGACATGCAGGTTGAACTGAAGCAGATGCAGCGTCAGACCGGCATCACCTTTATTTATGTTACACACGATCAGGAGGAAGCGCTGTCGATGTCCGACACCATAGTTGTTATGGCGGACGGAAAGATACAGCAGATAGGTACTCCCGAAAAAATATACAACGAGCCCGAAAACGCATTTGTTGCAGATTTCATCGGTGAATCCAACATCGTATCCGGTATCATGAACGAAGACTATCTTGTCTCCTTTGCCGGACAGAAGTTCCGCTGTGAGGATCACGGATTTGCCAAAAACGAGCCCGTGGATGTTGTTGTACGCCCCGAGGATATTGACATCGTACCCGTAAGCGACAGTATGCTCACCGGAAATGTCACCGGCGTAACCTTCAAGGGGGACTATTACGAGGTCATAGCAGACATTGACAACTTCAAATGGATGATAGAAACGACCGAGCGCTTTGCTCCCGGTCAGACTATCGGTATCTCCATTGACCCCAACGAAATACAGGTAATGAAAAAATCCGAATACTCCGGAAAATTCGGAGATTATTCCACCTTCAGCGATGAAATGGAACACCTCTCCGACGTCACGGAGGAGGAAGCGCAATGAACGGTAAAAAGAACCTTCTGCGCTCGGCAGCTGCGGCGCCTCACATAGTATGGACGATAATGTTCATAGCTGCGCCGCTGTTGTTCGTGATCTATTACGCCTTCACGGACAGCAACGGTTCTTTCACACTTGACAACATCATGTCGCTCGGCAATTACTCTGAAACCTTTCTGCTTTCGGTCTGCTTTGCCATGATCGCCACCGTCATCTGCCTGCTCGTCGCTTATCCGCTTGCATACGCCATTTCCCGAACCGGAGAGCGCACTCAGCGCGTGCTTGTGATGCTTGCAATGCTTCCAATGTGGATGAATCTGCTTATCCGCACCTACTCCATGCTGGCTATCCTTGACGACGGCGGTATTATCAACCGTCTGCTTACTTCCATAGGAATGTCCGAGCTTCACATCATCGGCACACCCGGCGCAGTCATATTCGGTATGGTCTATAACTTTTTCCCTTATATGCTGCTGCCGATATACACAACTATGTCAAAAATGGACATCAGACTCATCGAAGCGGCGCAGGATCTCGGATGCAACAGCTTTGGCGTGCTTCGCCATGTCATACTTCCCCTTTCAGCCTCCGGAGTGATCTCTGGGATAACTATGGTTTTTGTTCCCTCTATCAGCACGTTTTATATTTCCCAGAAGCTCGGCGGCGGAACCTTTGACCTTATCGGTGACACTATCGAGCGTCAGTTCCAGCGTCCCGACACCTATAACGTCGGCGCGGCGATATCCCTTGTAATGATGGTGCTTATCCTCATTTCCATCGCCATAATGAACCGCTTCGCGGGTGACGATGACTCGACGGGAGGTATAATGGTATGAAAAATCTTTCCCGCGTGTATATTGCGCTTTGCTTTATTATCCTTTACGCCCCGATCGCAGTGCTCATGCTGTTCTCCTTCAACAGCACCTCAAGCACAGGCGTGTTTTCGGGCTTTTCGCTTTACTGGTACCGCGAACTGTTCAAAAACGCAAACGTCTTCAACGCGCTGCGCAATACGCTGATACTCGCAGTAACCTCATCTGTTACCGCTACCGTTATCGGTACAGGCGCTGCGGTAGGACTTGACCGTATGCGCTCACGCCGTATGCGCGGTGTAATAACCTCTCTCACCAATGTACCTATGATGAACCCCGATATTGTAACCGGCGTTTCAATGATGCTGCTGTTCGTCTTTGTGGGGACTCTTGTCGGTGCAACGCAGGATAAGCTGAACTTTTGGACTCTGTTCATAGCTCACGTGACCTTCAACCTGCCGTATGTGATCCTTAACATCACCCCTAAGCTCAAACAGATGGATCGCAACCTGCCGGAGGCGGCTCAGGATCTCGGCTGCACCCCGCTCCAGTCCTTCTTCAAGGTTGAGCTTCCCGCCATAATGCCCGGAGTTCTCAGCGGACTCATCATGGCGTTCACGCTGTCGCTTGACGACTTCGTGATAAGCTATTTCACCTCCGGAAGTGACTTCCAGACTCTTCCCATCCTTATCTACTCAATGACCAAAAAGGAAGTCAAACCGGACATCTACGCTCTTTCGACCCTTATCATCATAACTATTCTGGCGCTGCTTCTGCTCTCCAACTTTGCGGGAAGCAGATCTGACGGACGCCGTCAATCACGTAAAACCAAAAAGGAGGTTCACTGACCATGAATCGCAAAACCGCAAAAAAAATTCTTCCCAAGCTTCTCCTGCTGCTTACTGTTGCGGCACTTATGACCCCCATCTTCTGCTCCTGCGTTCAAAGCGATGTAACTGTGCTCAATGTGTATAACTGGGGCGAATACATTTCGGACGGCTCGGAGGACTCATATGACACCAACGCCGCGTTTGAGGAATGGTATCTTGCGGAATACGGCAAGGAAGTAAAGGTAAACTACACCACATACGCCTCAAACGAGGATATGTATGCAAAGCTCAAAAGCGGAGCGGTAAAGTACGACATCGTCATTCCCTCCGACTATATGATCGAGCTGATGATAGAGGAGGATATGCTTGAGGAGATCGACTTTTCAAACATTCCCAACTATCAGTATATAGACGAAAAATATCGTAATCTTTTCTATGACCCCGATAACAAATATTCCGTTCCCTATACCTATGGAATGGTTGGAATCATCTACAACACAAAAATGGTAGAGGGTACGCCCGACAGCTGGAGCCTTATGTGGGATGAAAACTACAAGGGCAAAATATTGAACTTCAATAACCCGCGTGACGCCTTCGGCACTGCAATGTATAAGCTCGGTATCGACGTAAACACCTCCGATACCGCTGACTGGGATGCCGCCTTTGAAGCACTGAAAGCTCAGAAGCCGCTGGTACAGAGCTATGTAATGGACGAGATCTTCAACAAGATGAAAGGCGCGTCCGCCGCGATCGCTCCTTATTACGCCGGAGACTTTCTGACCATGTATGACGACAACAACGACCTTGCTTTCTATTATCCCAAGGAAGGAACCAACGTATTTATCGATGCCATATGCATCCCCAATGGAACTCAGCACAAGGACATTGCAGAAGCGTACATCAACTTTATGCTCTCCGAAGATGCGGCGATTGCCAACGCTGAGTATATCGGCTACGCCTCACCCAACACACTTGTCCGCGACAGTGCTGAATATGCCGAATATATGAATGAGATACACCCGGATGCGTATGATATTCTGTATCCCGAAAATGTTGAATTTCTTACGTCATATTTCAAGAACCAGTCAAGCGAAACACGCAGCTATATGAACAACCTTTGGGAGGATCTCAAGATAGAAAGCTCCTTCGGCGGTTGGATCTACATTGCCTGCGCCGTAATAGTTGTTCTGCTTGCTGCATGGGCGATATTCAGCTCCATAAGAAAGAAAAACCGCGCCAAAAAATACGAATAAGGCGGTAATCTCATGAATGTAAGAAAAACTCTCAACCGTATAGTCTTCGGTCTGCTCTTTATCGGTGCAGGCGTAGGATATGTCTGTAAGATAGCCGGAATATGGCCTGATTTCACCATATTCTTTCCCGGCTGGTGGACGCTTTTCATCATAGTTCCTATGGTGCTTTCGATCATCAACGACGGTCCGGGCATCTTCAACATTTCCCTTCTTCTTCTCGGAGTGGCGCTCCTGCTCTCCAACGATGCGTACAACATCATTGAATTTCAGCAGTTTATCTGGGTGGCGCTTGCTGCGCTGCTTATTGTAATAGGTATAAGAATAATCTGCGCGCCTATGATACGCCGCGCCAAATACAACCGCACACTACGCGCCACACAGCCCGCCGGAACCTATTACAGTGAATCAGACGGCAAGAAAAAGTTCAATTCCAGCTTTACCAGCACCACCGAAAACTATGACGGACAGGTGTTTGAAGGCGCCAGCGTGTCCGTGAATTTCGGGGAAATGACGCTTGACTTGCGCGGAGCGATCTTCAATTTTGACACGGTAATTGATGCAAGCGCCGCATTCGGAGAGGTCAACATCCTGTTGCCGGACAATGTAAACATACGGCTTGACAGTTCCTCGTTCCTCGGCGGTGTGAACAACCGCCACCGCAACCCCGCTCACAGCGATCTGCCTACCGTAATTATCAACGCCGGAGCCTCCTTCGGAGTCGTCAATATCAAGTAGTCAGAAAAAACAGATCTCCCTCTTTTGCGGAGCGTAAGGCGCTTCGTAAAAGAGGGAGAATTTTTTAATTGTATATCATATCATCAGTCTACCGGAAGCTCATACGCCACACGGCATTCTCCGGTCTTAAGATAAACCACGCCGCAACGGGTAAATCCGGTACGCTCAAGCATACGTATCATTGGATAGTTACCGTGGTGAGTGTCTATTCTGATGCTTCCGATACCGCGCTCCGCGCAATAGCCTTTAAGGAAATCAATGATAGCATCACTGACTCCCTTCCCGCGGTAAGCCTTAGCAACTGCAAACCTATGCAAAGCTATGTATGTGCCGTCAGTCAGCCACGAACCGTCAAATATCTTTTCATAAGCCGGATCTCCCGCGTCGAATGCAGCAAATGTACCCGCACATGCTCCGCCTGCCGCCATGTCGCGGGCGATAAAGGATATACCCGCGTCAATATCGGTAAGCGCCACGTCGCGGTTGGGATATCCGTACTGCCACTGGTCGATACCCAGCCTGCCTATACTCTCCCGCGCCTCCTCGATGACGGTCATTATTTCGTCAGTGTCGCGTCTTACTGCCTTGCAGATCTTAATATCAATGTTTTCCATTATGAATCTCCCTTGCCGCATACCGAGCAGACTCTTTCCTTACCCGCCGCTTCGGCATCCGATATATTTCCAGATTTAATATTGGTTGATTTTCTTAGAGAGGAACACTCAGGGCTTATGTGCCACACCTTTCCGGAATCAGTCCAGAACACCAGTGCCTCACCGCTCTCGTCGGTAGATGCCGTGTATTTTTCCGTAACAGCCGCTTCCCTTTCGGAAATCGCCGCTATTATCGACTCTACCCCCTCGGGAGTCAGGGGCTCTCCGGCGTCAAAACCGGATACCCTTCTCGAATATGATGAGCATGAACACATTACCGCCAAGATCAAAAAGCACAATACAAACACAGTAAAATATTCTGTTCGCTTCATACTCTTAACCACTCAGCGCAAAAGCTTTTCAAGCAGCCCCAGCTTATCGCTTGAATATTCATACGCACCGCGATAGTCCGACATCGCACTGCAGCACCGCTCAAGATCGGAGAATATAAAATACATCACAGGTGCTTCAACCTCTGTCTCGCCGGTCAGGAGCGCCTTCAGCTCGGAATAAGCCTCCTGGTAGTTTCGCTTTGCTATTGCAACACGGGCGCGGATATGCGCCGCATACTGCTTCTCTGCCGATGTAATGCGCTCCAGATAGAGCCTTACCGCCGCATCCCCGTTATCGCCGCCAAGCGCGTTCAGCACCGAATAATACCGGCAAAACGGCTCAATGAGTGCCTCCGGAGGAACGGCTACTGTTTCGCCGCCGAAATCCGAGTATATTGAAGGCGAGATATCATGCATATAGGCAAGATAAACCGAAGACGCCTCACATATTCCGGTCAGCGGGTACATCGACTCAGCTCTGTGAGCCGCCGCCTCATCGAACAGCGCCACGGCTTCATTGAGCCTTCCCTCACCGAACTTCTCCTTCGCCAAGTTAAATGAACATATGCAGATTATACTGCTTATCTCGTCGTCAGTACCGCCAAGCGACATACATATATCACGGCATATCTTGTAATCCCCGGCGGTATAGGCGCGCTTGATGTTCGGAATGGCATTCATTTTTTTGTAGTAGAACTCATTTCCGTCCTCGGCGAGCAGGAAACCCGCAGGAACACCGAGCCTTGATGCAAGATATACTATTGTCGAAACCGACGGGAGCGCCGAGCCGTTTTCAATGCGGGAAAGCATATTTCTGGTTATCTGTTTGCCCGCAAGCTCGGTCTGCGTCATCATTTTCGCGTTGCGCAGCGCGCGTATTCTTTCTCCTATATTCATTTTCTGCGTCCGAATCTGAATATTCCGTTATTTTGCGTCCGACGGCTTGCCGCGCTTCGGTCATGGCGTTCTGCTGTTTTGGCGACAGACCGCTCAGCTGCGGCGACAGGCTTCTTTTCCTCCGATTTCTTTTCCGCGACGATTGGCTGTCCGGCAGCGGCTGACGGCACAGGAGCAGATTTGCTTTCAGCTTCGGCAATACGCGACTTTGCCTCGTCCAGTCTCTTTTCGATCATTTCCTCAAGCTCCGAACGCATACTGTCAACACGCGCCACAGCATCGCGGTTCTTGTCGCTCAGCTGCTCACCTAATTTACCGACGCCCTCCTCAGCAGTGCGCATACAAGCCAAGATCTCCTCCATCGCTTCGGCAGCAGTGCGGTGTATCATGGCATATATCTCTGCAAGCTCTCCGCTCACCTGCTTTTTGGTCTCCTCAAGCGCCTCAGCGTTGTCCCGCTGAGCATCGCGACGTATGCTTGCCGCCTCGGTGCGTGCCGACTGAATGACATTCTCCGCCTCAGCCTCAATGCCCGCCTGAGGCAGTGTAAGCCGCTTGGCTTCAAGCTCATCGTAGGCTGCCGCGCGGCGGCGCAGCTCTGCAAGCTCATCGGCATCCGGCAACGCCGCTTCCGCCGAGGTACAGCAGTCACGCAGTCTTTTAACCTCATCGTTCTGACGCTTTATGCACGCTTCGGCGTCCATGAGCTTCTTTTTCAGCTCCTCGCTTTTCTGGCGTGCCGCCGCCGTATCATTGCGCGCACTCGCAAGTGCCAGTGAGGAGCTGGCTTTTGTCTCGGTGAGCTTTTTTTCCGAGTCAATTGCCTCCTGCTTGGTTCTGAGGTTTTCCTCCTCCAGTCCGGATATTTTCATTTCATACACGCTTTTGCTTGTTTCAAGCTCCGCTTCAAGCTCGGCAATACGTCTTTCGGCTTGTGCAAGCTCCTCTGCGTGGCGTGCATCCGTACTTGCTATATATTCGTTTACATCCTTTTTATTGTAGCCATTTACAGAGCTACGGAACAGTACTTTTCTCATACCCGGTATCCTTCCCGATATATAATAATGGATTCCACACTTTCTCTTTTTACATTCTACCACAAAACAGCGACTGAATCAATTATTTTTTTCATTTTTGAACGAAAAAATAGCAAGAAATCTTTTTTTGCGATACCGTATGATCATCTTCTGACTTTTTTACATTAAAACACGTCTTTTTCGGATACGGCTATTTACCCGGAGACAATTTTGTTGTATAATTATATTATATCATCAGTCTGATTATTTATTGAACCTTCCGGAGGTATTCGCATGGAAATGCTGAAGCAAATGATAAAAGAACGCGGGGAGCTGCGTCCCGGCGGAGTAGTGGTGGTTTCGGGCTTTCTGAACCACCGTATGAACACAGAGCTTATCGACGAGATCGGGCGTGAATTCTACCGTATCTTCGCCGACGAAAAGCCAACGCTTATTCTTACGGTGGAGGCGTCGGGTATCGGCATCGCCTGCCTTACTGCACGGTACTTCGGAGTTGACGTTCTGTTTGCAAAAAAATCGCAGTCGAAAAATCTCGCCGGAGATACATATTCCTCCCTCGTGCGCTCGTTTACCCGTGGCACGGTATTTGATGTGCGCGTGGACAAAAATTATATTTCCGCCAATGACCGCGTACTGCTGATCGATGATTTTCTTGCTGACGGAGAAGCGCTGAAGGGGCTTATCGACATTACAAACCAAGCCGGAGCAACGGTAGTCGGAGCGGGGATCTGCATTGAAAAAGCCTTCCAGCCCGGCGGCGACCGCATAAGGAAAATGAATATCAACCTTCACTCACTTGTTCGCATAGGTCTTGACGCCAACGGTGATATGATAATACTTGACCAATGAGCGCTCTGATACTGAAGTGCATTGCCTGCCTTACAATGCTGATGGATCACATCGGCTACCACACCGGGATCGACTGGCTGCGTATGGTCGGGCGAATTGCACTGCCGATCTTTGTTTATCTGACCGCCTCCGGATACCGTAAGACAAGCGACCCGTTCCGGTATATTCTGCGGCTTCTGGCTTTCGCACTCATCTCCGAGCCTATATATGACTACTGCTTTTTCAGCACACGTTACAACGGCGCGCAGAATATAATGTTTACATTGGCTTTGGGGCTGATGGCAATAATGTTTGTTGACAAACTGCGCGGAAAAAAGTATGCTTTTTTGCTTATCCCCATTCCGGTTGGCTTTATTATGTATCTTGCCGATCTCATGCACGCCGACTACGGTATGTACGGCGTGTTGCTTGCAGTGCTGTTTTATCTGTTCGACCCGATAAGCGAAGAAGCACGCGGGCGAAAGCCGTTCTTTATCGCAATGACGGTAATCGCGGGAATACTGTTTGCCGGCAGATTTATACTGCTTGACTATTCAACGCAGGCGCTGAAAGCTCTCGGAGAGTCAGCTTCAATATCTTTTCTTTCCGGCATAAAACTCAAACCCGTAAGCAGTTGGGGAAAAACTCAGCTTTGGGCAATAGCAGCGCTGCCGTTTATTCTTCTTTATAACGGAGAGCGCGGCGTAAATATCAAAAGCCCGGTCCTGCGCAAGCTGTATCAGTATTCATTTTATCTTTTCTATCCCCTGCACCTGCTGATCATTGCACTTATCGTGAGACACTGAAAAATCTTTCATATCTTTTTGTGCATAAACCTCACCCCCGCGGCGGTAATACCGCTGCGGGGGTGAGGTTTATGTTTATTGTTATCTGGTATCTGCTATATTACAGTCCGCGCTTTACGTAGGAGGTATGCAGCACCTCATGAGCCTTGTGGCTGTTGGGTGCGCCAAAATACTCGTCATAAAGCTTCATGACCGCCGCGTTCTTCTGAGACTCACGGATGTCGCATTCCTTGTCGTCGTTATAGAGGACCGCAGCACGCAGAGCGCGCAGATCCACGGTATTTCTTACCGACGCGGGCTGATACGGCTGTCCGCCGCCGTTTACGCATCCGCCGGGACACGCCATGATCTCGATGAACTGAACATCCAGCTTGCCCGCCTTGACGTCGTCAAGCAGTGCCTTGGCGTTCTTGGTTCCGGAAGCAACAGCAACGTTCACAGTTGTCTCACCGACCTTGTATGAGGCGGTGCGATAGCCGATATCATTGCCGTTGCGTCTGACCTCAGGGGTCTCAAGAGGTTTCTCGAGCGGCTTGCCGAGGATGATCTCAACGGCATAGCGCAAAGCAGCTTCCATAACGCCTCCGGTAGCTCCGAAGATAGCACCGGCACCAGAACCGACGTCAAAGGGCTGGTCAAACGCCTCGTCCTCAAGCTCGCGGAACTTTATTCCCGCCTTGTCGATCATTCTGCCGACCTCGCGCGTGGTTATCGCTACATCGACATCAGGATATCCGGACGCCGCCTGATTGGGTCTGCCGACCTCAAACTTCTTAGCCGTGCAGGGTATGGCGGAAACAAAGAATATATCCTTGGGATCATAGCCCATCTTCTCGGCAAAGTAGGTCTTCATGACAGCACCGAACATCTGCTGAGGAGATTTGCAGGTGGAAAGATTATCAATAAATTCAGGATAGTAATGCTCGCAGTATTTGATCCATCCGGGTGAGCAGGAGGTGATCATAGGCAGCGTGCCACCGTTCTTAATACGACCGATAAGCTCATTTGCCTCCTCGATTATTGTGAGGTCGGCGGTAAGATTCATGTCGTAAACGCCCTCAAAGCCGAGAGCCTTGAGTGCGGCAACCATCTTGCCCTCACAGTCTGTACCCGGCTCGTAGCCGAAGCACTCGCCTATCTGAGCGCGAACGGAAGGAGCGGTGCAGATAAATACGTGCTTTTCGGGATCGGCAAGAGCGTCGCGCACCTTGTCGGTATCGTCTCTCTCGTACAGTGCGCCGACAGGGCACGCAACTATGCACTGACCGCAATTTACGCAGGATGTCTCGGCAAGCGGCTTTTCAAACGCGCAGGCGATGTGGGTATCAAATCCGCGGTCGTTAGCACCGATCACGCCGATTCCCTGCATAGCAGAACATGCAGCAACGCAGCGGCGGCAAAGAATGCACTTGTTATTGTCTCTGATTATAGGAGAGGCGTCGTCTATTTCGTAGTGGTTGACAGCGCCGCCGAAACGGTTTTCGTCAACTCCGTACTCGTTGCACAGCTTCTGAAGCTCGCAGGTGGTGGAACGCACGCAGGAGAGGCAGTGCTTTTCATGGTTTGAAAGCACCAGCTCAAGGTTGGTCTTTCTCGCATTGAAAACGGCAGGAGAATTTGTGCGTATTGCCATGCCCTCGCTTACGGGGTATACGCAGGATGCGACCATGCGGTAAGGCTTCTGATTCTCGGAAACCTCAACAAGGCAAATACGGCAAGCGCCTATCTGATTTATGTCCTTGAGGTAGCAGAGCGTGGGAATGTCGATATGGGCGGCTCTTGCCGCTTCAAGAACGGTACAGCCCTTATCTACGGCATAATCTCTGCCGTTGATCTTTACATTAACTTTTTCCATTATCTCAATTCTCCTTGAATTATTCCTTGACGATTGCGCCGAACTTGCACTTCTGGATGCAGGCTCCGCACTTGATGCACTTGGCGGGGTCGATCTTATGCGGATTTCTCACCGTACCCGAGATAGCGCCTACCGGGCAGGTTCTCGCGCACGCGGTACATCCCTTGCAGTTTTCCTCGACTATGCGATACCGCACCAGCTTCTTGCATACGCCGGCAGGACATCTCTTCTCCACGATGTGAGCAATATATTCATCCTTGAAATAGCGCAGAGTTGAAAGTACGGGGTTCGGGGCAGTCTGACCCAGACCGCAGAGCGAATTGCTCTTGATGTACATGGCAAGCTCCTGCATCTTGTCAAGATCCTCAAGCTCACCGTTGCCGGAGATGATCTTATCAAGCAGCTCAAGCAGACGCTTTGTACCGATACGGCAGGCAGTGCACTTACCGCAGGACTCATCGACGGTAAATTCAAGGAAGAACTTTGCAATATCGACCATGCAGTTGTCCTCATCCATAACGATAAGTCCGCCGGAACCCATCATCGAGCCGATAGCGATAAGGTTATCGTAGTCAATAGGGGTGTCAATAAGGTGAGCGGGAATGCATCCGCCGGAAGGTCCGCCGGTCTGAGCCGCTTTAAACTTCTTTCCGTTGGGGATACCGCCGCCGATGTCCTCTACGACCTCACGCAGTGTAGTACCCATAGGAACTTCAACAAGACCGGTGTTGGTGATCTTGCCGCCCAGAGCAAATACCTTGGTTCCCTTGGACTTCTCGGTTCCCATGGTGGCGAACCACTGAGCGCCGTTGAGTATGATCTGAGGAATATTGGCATATGTCTCAACGTTGTTGAGGATGGTAGGCTGTGCGAAAAGCCCCTTTACAGCCGGGAACGGAGGACGGGGACGCGGCTCGCCTCTCTTACCCTCGATAGAGGTCATAAGAGCAGTCTCCTCGCCGCATACGAAAGCGCCTGCACCGAAGCGGAGAGAAATATCGAAATCAAAGCCTGTTCCGAAGATATTCTTGCCGAGCAGTCCGGCACTGCGTGCCTGATCGATGGCTATCTGAAGTCTGTGGATAGCGATCGGGTACTCGGCGCGGACATAAATATAGCCTTCGTCAGCGCCTATGGCGTAGCCGGCGATCGACATAGCCTCAAGCACTGCGTGCGGGTCGCCCTCAAGCACTGAACGGTCCATAAACGCACCGGGGTCACCCTCGTCGGCGTTGCAGCATACATATTTCTTTACATTTCCGCGGTTACCGGAAGCAAACTTCCACTTAAGACCGGTCGGGAATCCGGCGCCGCCGCGTCCGCGAAGACCGGAATCAAGCATCGTCTGAATGACCTCATCGGGGGTCATTTCGGTAAGTACCTTTGCGATCGCCTGATAACCGTCGCGGGCTATGTAATCCTCGATCCTCTCGGGATTGACAACGCCGCAGTTACGCAGGGCGACTCTGTGCTGCTTTTTGAAGAAACGGGTGTCCTGAAGTCTCGGTACGAGCTTGTTGTTCTCCGCCTTTTCATGGTACATATACTTTTCAACCGGGGTTCCGCCGATGATATGGGAATCAACGATCTCTTCCAGATGGTCGGGCGTAACCATGCTGTAAAAAGTACCTTCGGGATAAACGATCATGATAGGTCCGAGAGCGCACAGACCGAAGCAACCGGTCATTACGACCTCTACCTCGTCATCAACTCCGCGGGCTTTGAGAAGCTCGTTGAGCTGCTCCCTGATCTTCGGGCTGCCGGATGAGGTACATCCTGTACCGCCGCAGACGAGTATTTCTCTTTTCAGCTTGCCGCCGGTGGCATCTCCGCCGGTGCGGAGTGCCATTTCCTTGAGACAGCTTGCCTTAACGCCGTTAAGGTCTTCAATCGTTTTTATAATCTGTTCCATCTTCATGTAATCCTTTCGCCCTTGTTCAGTCACGATATTTGGCAAGAACCGTAGCAACATCTGCCTTGGTCATGCGACCGTAAACCTCGCCGTTCACGGTAAGCACCGGAGCAAGACCGCAAGCGCCGATGCAGCGTGTGGCGTCAAGAGAGTATCTGCCGTCCTCGGAAATACCGCCGACAGCAACGCCGAGCTGCTTTGATATCTCATCGAGTACATCACCGGAACCCTTTACATAACAAGCTGTTCCGAGACATACCGCGATAGCTATCTGACCATCGGGGTTGAGCTTGAACTGAGAGTAAAAGGTGGCAATGCCGTAAACCTCTTCAAGGGAAACGCCGGTTTTCTCGGCGATGATCTTCTGAACCTCCACCGGAAGATATCCGTAGATTTCCTGCGCCTCCTGAAGTATTGGCATCATCTTACCTTTGACTCCGTCATACTTGGCAATCACCGCAAGAAGCTTTTCTTCCTGCTCCGGAGTACCGTGAAATTCGACCGCAGTCAATTTCTTCTTCATGAGTTGAATTTTTCCTCCTGATTATGTATTATTTGAATATGCTTCAAGCGCCCCGAAAATCTACTGCTGCGGGCGCATCCATACCTTTTAATTATACAACTTTTTTTTGAAAATGTCTATACCGATATCTGTTTTTTCAACAAATAATATTAAAAAAATTGTGCGTTATACATACAAGACAACGAAAATCAGTAAAAAAAGAGCTGCGGTAAAAATTTGCCGCAGCCCATTTTTGTGGGAGCAGTCGCTGCAACCGATGCAGCACAGCATCTCCGGAGAAATTATCTCTTGGAGAACTGGGATGCACGACGGGCTGCTTTGAGACCGTATTTCTTTCTTTCTTTCATACGAGGGTCACGAGTCAGCAGACCGGCAGCCTTAAGGGGAGCCTTGTTTGCTTCATCAGCCAGTACGAGAGCGCGGGAAAGACCGTGGCGAATAGCGCCTGCCTGACCCGAGAAACCGCCTCCGACAACTGTCGCAACGATATCAAATTTTCCGGCGGTGCCGGTGACTTCGAACGGCTGGTTTACGATGAGGTTCATGGTCTCAAGACCAAAATACTCATTGATATCCTTGCCGTTGATGGTGATCATGCCCGTTCCGGGGTAAAGGCGAACGCGGGCAACGGATTTTTTTCTTCTGCCTGTTCCGTAGAAATAAGGCTTTGCACTTGTATACATTATTCAGTCTCCTTTTCCCTATCAGGCGTTGTAAGCAACAGGCTGCTGCGCTGCATGCTTGTGGTCAGGACCCGCGTACACAAAGAGTCTGGTGGCGGACTTACGACCGAGTGAATTGTGAGGCAGCATGCCCTTAACGGCAAGCTCCATTGCAAACTCAGGGCGCTCGGACATAAGCTGTTTGTACTGTACTTCCTTAAGACCTCCGATGTATCCGGAGTGACGGCGGTAGAATTTCTGCTCGGGCTTTTTACCGGTCAGTACCGCTTTGTCGGCGTTAACGATAATAACATACTCGCCGCAGTCTGCGTGAGGCGTAAACTCGGGGCGATGTTTGCCGCGGAGAATGGTGGCGGCGGTGACAGCGGTGCGGCCAAGAGGCTTGCCCGCGGCGTCGATCACATACCACTTGCGCTCAACGGTTTCGGCTTTCGCCATAAAGGTGGACATTTGGTGATTTCCTCCGTTTTGATAATGTGTTTTCTTTCAACTCGCATATTATACCATGACTCTTACACCTTGTCAATAGCTTTTTTCACTTTTTTTCGATTTTTTTAATTTAGCGCCTCATTATCTCTCGTTTTCTCATCTTTTTGCCCCATTTCGGGCTGATTTCTCGCCCGTCATTCACACCATTGCCTTTCCTGTTTCACAAAAACATATTTGAGACAGTGCTCTTTGCGGTATATTCCGGAAGTCTGATTAATATCATTTAGCAAAGGACCGGATTTTTCTATTAGGAAAGGAACAAAGCAACATGACACGAAAGTATAAACCCGAAGGAATGCTGATACACACACCTGAAAACAGACTTTTTTTGAATTCCGTCGCAGGCCTTGAGCGCGCAATGATGACAGGCTCAATACTTGAGGAATACGCGCTTATGTGCGACAGCGGAATGAATCTTCATCTTGATCTCGGCGGTATTGAGGGAATAATGCCGCGCGAGGAGACGGTATGGTGCAGACCGGGAGAACAGATAAAGGATATTGCCGTAATAACCCGCGTCGGCAAACCGGTGTGCTTCAAAATAACCTCGCTTGACACCGTGGAAGGAAGGACCGTCGCGCGCCTTTCGCGACGCGATGCTCAGCGCGAATGCGCCATGAACTATCTTGCCGACCTTATGCCTGGGGATATTATACGGGTGAAGATAACCCATCTTGAAAGCTTTGGCGCATTTGCCGATGTCGGCTGCGGAATAAGCGCACTGATGCCCGTCGACAGTCTTTCGGTATCCCGCATATCGCACCCGCGCGACCGGCTTTCCTGCGGTGGATACGCGTACGCGGTAATAAAAACCGTAGACCATGAAAGCGGTAGGCTGTATCTTACTCAGAAAGAGTTGCTCGGAACGTGGGCGGAAAACGCCGCGCTCTTTTCCGTAGGACAAACGGTAGCCGGTACTGTGCGAAGCATTGAAAACTACGGTATCTTTCTTGAGTTGACTCCCAATCTTGCCGGTCTTGCCGAGCCGCGCGGAGAGTTGAATGCCGACGAACTTAAGATCGGAGATACCGCCGCCGTCTACATAAAAAGCATACTTCCCGAACGAATGAAGGTAAAGCTGGTGCTTATCGACGCGCATACATCACCTCAGCCACCGGCTCCGATAAAATATTTCATTGATTGCGAACGCACCTCGCACATAGACGTGTGGCGCTATTCCCCGCCCGGAGCAGCCAAGGTCATTGAAACCGTATTCTGAGCGGCACACACCCCAAAAAGCGAAATTATTATAAACGTGTTTTGACCCGTCTGCAATTAGGCACAGACCGAAAAGCCTCCTTATCACTCGAAAAGCATCCGATATTCACGATATTATGACAAACACAACTTAACAAAACGGGCTGCCGCGTTAGCGCAAGCCCCATAACGAAGTTTTAGGGCAAATCGGATACGTTCCTTTTGCGTCGAGCCATACGGCGGGTGCGCCATGACGCTATCCGGGCGAGGTTATCACCGCCCGGACAGCCGAGCGACCAACACCGCGCCGGAAAGCAAGTGTAGCGGTTTGCGGGCAACGACACGCAGAATATACAATGATACTTCCTTAC
>DPGK01000027.1:12233-16530 GCA_003523225.1 Clostridiales bacterium | reverse complement strand
TTTACACAAGGGAGCCTTGGTTTGCGGTAAGCCGTAAGTTAAAGCAATGTATCGTTAAAGCACTCATAATCGATATTGTTTTCAGATACAATGAAGTTACCGGAAATAACCCTGCGTGAATCGTAAAAGCGTCTGCGTGACCGCCTCCTGTACGGAGTGTGCCATTATGGCGGCGAACATATCGGCACTGTCTGAACAAACAAAAGACTATTGATTTTTGTCCGAAAGAGGCGATTTTGTTCGAATTTAATAAGCCTCCCTTGTGTAAAGGGAGGTGGCACGGCGCAGCCGTGACGGAGGGATTGTAATTAATAACCCTTGAACCATCCGGCGAAAGCTGGTTGTAATCTTGCCACACATGCAGAATTTATACTGACTTTGTCTCCCAGATACCGCTTTCCGGCATTTTTTGTGCTTTATTTCGATTTATTTCTCATTTTCCCCCTTTATTTTCTCAGCTTAATATGATATACTTATATATTAATCAACACACGGAAATGGGGGAAGCTATGCTATCGGTAATTTACAGCGCGGGACTTTCGGGCATTGACAGCTTTATTGTGACCGTTGAGGTCGACGGCGCGCCCGTTCTGCCATATTTTGAACTGGTCGGGCTTCCCGACGCCGCGGTAAAGGAAGCAAAGGAGCGCGTGCGCACCGCCTGCTTCAACAGCGGCTTCCGCTTTCCGGAGCTGGGGCTGACGGTGAATCTTGCCCCTGCGGATCGCCGCAAGGAGGGCTCGGCATTTGACACGGCAATACTTGTGGGAATTCTGCGTTGCGCCGGAGTCATCAAGCGGGGCGTGCCGCTTGACGGCTGCGTATTTGCCGGGGAGCTTTCCCTTTCGGGCGAGCTGCGCCCGATACACGGCGCTCTTTGTATGTGCGCGGCGGCACAGAAGGCGGGAAAGACCGATTTCTTCGTCCCCGCCGCCAACGCCCGCGAGGCGGCTGCGGTGGAGGGCATAAATGTTTACGGTGTGCGCTCGGTGCAGGAGCTTGTGGATCACCTCAACGGCGTAAACAGGCTGACACCCGTCGCCGGCGACGCACACGTCTTTGACGACACCGGAATTTCGGCAGGGCTGGATTTTGCCGACGTAAAGGGTCAGCAGATGGCAAAGCGGGCAATGGAAATTGCCGCCGCGGGCGGTCACAATATCCTGCTTATCGGTCCTCCCGGAACGGGAAAATCCATGCTTGCCAAGCGTCTGCCCGGAATTCTGCCCCCAATGACCTTTGAGGAGGCTATCGAGGTCACAAAAATACACTCTGTTTCCGGAATTCTGCCCGACGGAGTGTCACTGCTGACCGCAAGACCCTTCCGCGCGCCGCACCATACGATGTCGGCGGTGGCACTTGTGGGCGGCGGCGCAAACCCGATGCCGGGCGAGATATCGCTGGCTCACAACGGCGTCCTGTTCCTGGACGAGCTGCCGGAGTTCCCCAAGCTCGTCACCGACACGCTTCGTCAACCGCTTGAGGACAGGCGCGTCACCATAACGCGCGCCAGCGGCAGAGTCACATATCCCTGCTTTTTCATGCTGGTCGCGGCGATGAATCCCTGCCGCTGCGGCTATTATGGTCACCCCACCCACCCCTGCTCCTGCTCTCCCGGGGATGTGAAACGGTATATTTCCAAGATCAGCGGTCCGCTGCTTGACCGAATCGACATTGAAGTCGAGCTGCCCTCCCTCAGCTATGACGAGCTTTCGTCCGAGGGCGCTCCGGTCGAGACCTCGGCGCAGATACGCGCGCGAGTGACGCGGGCGCGGGAATTTGCGCGCGAACGGATGGCACGGGACGGCATTACCGGGGTCCACTGCAATTCCCAGCTTGACGCGGGAGAGCTGCGCCGCACCTGCCACGTAAGCGACAGCGCCTCTACACTGCTTCGCGCCGCATACGACAAAATGGGGCTTTCGGCGCGCGGATATGACAGGGTGATGCGCATGGCGCGCACCGTTGCCGACCTTGCAGGGTCTGATACGATCGAGGCGGAGCATATCGCGGAAGCCATACAGCTGCGAAGCCTTGACCGGAAATACTGGAATTGATCCTTCCGCTTACGAATACAATGAACAATAAACCGGAAAACAAAAATACAGCCGCGTCAGGCGCTGTCCCCAGCCTGCGGTACGAGAAAAGAAGTACCGATTTTTACTACCGCTCCGACCGCGGCAGAACAATTTCATTAGGCTGCCGCCCCCACCTGCATTATCACATAGAATTCTTTTATCTTATAGAAGGAAAGGTGTCGGCGTGGGTGGATTCCGTGGAGTACACCGTGCTTCCCGGAGACCTGCTGATAGCTTTTCCAAATCAGCTGCACCAGTACCGCAGTCACGACAGAAGTAACGAGCGTTACAGCATCTTTATCGTCAGCCCCGATCTCGTGCCGGAGTTTGCCGGGATCTTCAACTCCACTCTGCCCCGCTCGTCGGTGGTAAGGAACGTCGGCAGCTTTGAGCGTCTTACCGGGCTTATAGGCGGGATGGCGCAGATCAGCCGTCTTGACGTGCAGTACCGCGACGAGATACTGCGCGGCTACCTGACCGCGTTTTTCGGTCAGCTTTTGCCAATGATAACGCTTGACGGGGTGAACCCCGGCGACTCTCACGCCGTGCGCGAGGTGGTCAACTACTGCTCGCAGAACTACACCGGGAATCTTTCTCTCGACCTGCTTGAGGAGGAGCTTCACCTCAACAAATACTATATCTCGCATTTGTTTTCAAGCAAGCTCGGGATACGCTTCAACGACTACGTAAACTCTTTGCGCATCTCGCACGCCTGCCGGCTTTTGCGCGACAGCGAGCTTTCGGTTACCGAAATATCCGACGCTGTCGGCTTCAACACACAGCGCACCTTCAACCGCGCCTTTCTGCGTTTCCGTAGCTGCACTCCGGTGGAATACCGCCACTCGCTTGCCGACAGATCGGACAACGTGTCAATTCCCCCCTTTGATGCCACAGGTCCGCACTCCGTAAATAAGAGCGCAGACTGACACGTCACAGCGCCGTGATCTTTCATACTGTTTTTATTTATCTTTATCTTATATTTTTACTTATCGAGGTGTAATTTCAATGACCGAGCTTCTCGGAAAACTCTTTATCAAAGACCGTGACAACGTAAAGGACAGCGGAGTCCGCCGCGCATGGGGAACTCTTGTCAGCGTCGTCGGTATAGTAATGAACATCCTGCTGTTTGCCGGAAAATTTGCCGTCGGCACACTGTTTGGCGCGCTGTCAATATCGGCAGACGCAATAAACAATCTCTCCGACGCCGGCTCTCAGCTTATCTCGCTTGTCAGCTTCCGCATTTCGGCAAAGCCCGCCGACCGCCGTCACCCCTTCGGACACGCCCGCATAGAATACGTGGCGTCAATGGCAGTCTCCTTTGTCATTCTTGTTATCGGATTTGACCTGCTTCGCGAGTCGGTGGGGAAGATATTCTCTCACGGCGAGACGGAATTTTCATGGCTCTCGGTGGGCGTGCTTGCCGCGTCGATACTTGTAAAGCTGTGGCTTGCCCTTATCAACCGGGGAGTAGGCAAAAAGATCGACTCCTCCGTAATGCGCGCCACCGCCGCCGACAGCCTTTCGGACGTTGCCGCCACGGGAGCGGTGCTTGTGTCTCAGCTCGTTCTGCGCTTTACCGGCTTCAATGCCGACGCATATCTTGGCGCACTGGTATCACTGCTCATCATGTGGGCGGGCATCAAGATACTTAACGATACCAAAAACTCACTGCTCGGCGAAGCTCCGGATGAGGAGGTAGTCCAAAAGATACTCGACATCGTAAACTCATACAGCGGTGTGCTTGGCATTCACGACCTTATCGTTCACAATTACGGACCGGGTAAAAGCATAGTGTCTCTCCATGTCGAGGTTGACGGTTCGGCGGACATTTTCGAGTCGCACGACCTTATCGACAACATTGAAAAAAGGCTGTGCGACGAGCTGGGAGTTATGGCTACCATCCACCTTGACCCCATCGTCACCGACGACGAGGAGGTCTCGTCCACGCGCCGCCTGACTCAGCTTAAAATAGAGGAGATCGACCAAAGATTCCGCATTCATGACTTCCGCATGGTCAAGGGCAAAACTCACACCAACCTGATCTTTGATATTCTTGCCCCGTTTGAGCAGAAAATGAGCGACGATGAGATAAAGGACGCGGCTTGCGCAAAGCTGCGGGAGATCGACCCCACCTTCTGCGGAGTTATAACGGTCGACAGAGGATAAACGATATTTTTTCACCGTAATACTCTTTTTTCGCCGCGGCGCGTCAAATGACG
>DPGK01000027.1:8673-12034 GCA_003523225.1 Clostridiales bacterium | reverse complement strand
AATGACGCGCCGCGGCGACATTTATATTGCTTTCCCGATAGCACAGTGCGACAGTTTTTTTACACGCATCCGGCTATAATCAATATTGAAGCATTGAATTACATAATTCACACAATTGACAGGATATTGAAAGGCATGGATGCAAAAATGAACGGTAACAGTGAAAAAAGCGGGGAGCTCAGAACAACTGACAAAAAAGCAGCAGACAGCGGAAAGACCGCTACGGCGTCTGCCGGGGAGCGCCTACGACGCCGGGCGTCTGATATATGGCGGCGCATATGCGCCGCGTCGGCAGAGCTTTCGCCCACTCTGCCGGGAAAAGCGGCGCTTGCTGCCGCCGCATTCCTGCTCGGCAGAGCCACAATGTGGGGTGCGCGCCCCTTTGGATTTGCCCTGCTTGCGGCAGCGCCGAACGGAGTCCCATTTATCATGACGGGTCTGCTGCTCTCGGCGCTGACGCTTGGGAAAAGCGAGGGGGTGATACTTGCGGCGGTATGCCTGCTTACCACCGCACTGCGCCTGACGGTAAGAGCGCTTATTGACCCGCCGGGCAAGAAGGAGCGTATGCGGGACAGCGCCTTCGGGGAGAACATATATCTGCGCATGGCTACGGCTTCCGTTGCGGCATTCACGGCGGGACTGTGGAAGCTGGCGACGGGCGGATTTTACTTTTACGACCTGCGCGGGGCAATAATTTCAATGATACTTGCGCCTGTCGCGGCGGGAATTTTTGAGCCGATATTCCGCCGCCGGGATTTTTATCCTGACAGTGAGCCGTGCCATGAAAGGCAGGGAGCATCAGACGGCGTACTGCGCACTCATTACAAGGCAATGAGAGAACGCGCCGCCAAAGGGCGGTTCAGCCTTTCCGCGCTTGAATATTCCTCGTTCAGATACGACGCGGCGCTGGCGGCAGTATTGTTCTGCGCCGTGCTTTCACTGCGCGCCGACTCGGTCGCGGGCTTTTCACTCGGTCACGCCGCCGCGTCCCTGCTCGTGCTTGCGGCGGCAAGACGGCGAAGCCTCGGGCGTTCGGTGGGCTTTGGACTTCTTTGCGGGGCGGCGCTCGGATGGCTGTGGGCGCCGGCATACGCCGCCGCCGCGGCATCGGCTTGGGCAATGTTTCGCGTTTCCTCGGTGGGCGGAGCGTCAATTGCCGCGCTTGTCATCTCGCTTTGCGGGCTTTTCTTTGACGGCTTCAGCGGTATCCTTACCGTTCTTCCCGCGGCGCTGACCGGTATGGCGCTTTTCTGCACCGCCGACGCCGCACTGCTGTCGCTAAAACACACATCAAAAACCGAGGACGGCAACGCATTTGAGACCGACGCCGCCCCGGCGCTTGTCGACGCGCGTGAAAGACTCGGTGAGCTTTCGGACGCCTTCGGCGAGCTGTCTGCCGCCTTCAGCGAGCTGTCCGAATGCAGACGCAGACCGGGAGAAGCGGAGCTGAGGCGTATCGCCGATGAGACAAGCGATGAATTTTGCTCCGACTGCCCGGAGCGACAGCGCTGTTGGGAGCTTGAGTATGATTCAACTCTTTCGGCATTCTGCGCGCTGGCGGAGTCGGCGCTACGCGGCGGGCGCGGAACCATCAGGACAGACGGGCGACTGCCCGCGAGATGTGCGCACCTGCCCGATATTTCCGAACGCATGAAAACGCTTGCCGCCGCCGGACTGCGGCGGACGCTGGAGGACGAAAGACTCTCCTTTTTCGCCTGCGACTACCGCGCCGTGGCAAGCATCCTTGCCGACGCGGCGGAAAGCAACCGCCGCGAGCACTCGCCTGACCCCGCAGCAAGCGACCTTGTGAAGCAGAAATTAGAGGAAATGGGGGTAAAGAGCAAGTCGGTAAGCGTCATCGGCGAACGTCGCCTCAGAATTGAAGCCGTCGGCGCCGACCTTACCCGCTGTCGCACGCGGGTGTGCGATCTGCGCCGGACGCTTGAGACTGCTGTCGGCGTTCCGCTGACCGACCCTTCCTTTGTAATGGGTCAGGACGAGCCGGTGCTAACCCTGCGCGCACGGCGGCGGCTGAACGCCTCCTTCTCTGCGGCGCGCGGCGCGCCGGACGGCGGAGTGTGCGGCGACACCGTGTGCAGGCTTGAAAACCGCAACGACTATTTTTACGCCTTTATCTGCGACGGAATGGGCAAAGGGAGCGAGGCGGCGTTTACCGCCGGAGTTTGCGGAGTTTTTCTCAAGCGTATGCTTTCGGCTCAGAACAGCGTTGAGACCTCACTGCGGCTGCTCAACAGCATAATCCGCGGCAAGGGCGGAGAGGAATGCTCTGCCGGGGTGGATCTGCTGGAGATCGACCTGCTTACCGGAAAAGCCGCGCTGTACAAGGGCGGCGCGGCTCCCTCCTACCTGCGCCGGGGAGACAAGATATATTCGCTCTCCTCACAGAGCGTGCCGCTTGGCATTATCGGAGAGCTTGACGCCGGAAAGACCGAATTTTCGGTAGAGCCGGGGGATATAATCCTTATGGTGTCGGACGGCGTGCTTGCCGGGACAGACGAGGACGCCGACGGAAGCTACGTCTGGCTGCTTGACCTGCTATCCTCATGCGACGCGCGCTCACTTGAAGATACCGCCCGCCGCGCCCTGCGAATGGCGCGCATCGCCGGCAGCCGCGACGACGCCTCCGCCGCGGTGATAGCCATCGCCGAAGAACCTGCGCGCGGGGACTGAGCCGAGAATAACGATAAGAAAGAAATTTCGCGGAAATGCCGCATTTTTTGCGATTTATGCTTGAACACCGGCTTTTTCTGTGTTATAATGGGTATAGCGTATTATTATATGCGAAAGGAGATCTTACAATGGGAAAATTTGTTATCAAAGAAACAAAAACCGGCTTCAAGTTTGACCTCAAGGCAGGCAACGGCGAAGTCATTGCAACCTCTGAAGTTTACAGCGCGCTCAAATCCGCGCAGAACGGCGCTGAGTCTGTAAAGAACAACGCTCCCGTAGCCAATGTTGAGGACCAGACCGTCGAGGGTTACGCCACCGAGAAGCATCCGAAGTTCGAGATGTACACCGACAAGTCAGGCGAGTACCGCTTCAGACTGAAAGCCAAGAACGGCGAGATCATCGCCACCTCTGAGGGCTACAAGGCAAAAGCCGGCTGCCTCAACGGAATCGAATCCGTCAAGAAGAGCGTCGTCGACGCTCCCGTCGAGCTTCCCGAAAAGAAAGACTGAACCGTAGCTTTATCAAAAAAAACAGGGTCTGTAAAAAACTTAATGTTTTTTACAGACCCTGTAAAATTTCGGTCGAGAACCCGTCATTTTACTGCGATCTTGGTCGGTTTTTCCCTTGATTTTGACTGTGGCAAAATGACGGCTTTCAGCCGTCAAGACCA
>DPGK01000027.1:0-8485 GCA_003523225.1 Clostridiales bacterium | reverse complement strand
CGGCTTTCAGCCGTCAAGACCAATGTAGTTTGGGGTGTTAAAAAATTCAGAAAGAATTTTTTAACACCCCTGATTTTCATTTTACACTGGAAATGTGACAGTCCGAGCCAAAGCCGAACGTCTTCAAAGCAGCAAATACCGAACCGGGCGTTACTGCTTCGGTTTCGTGCTTCAGGACAGCTTACAGACGTCCACCCAGCCAGCAAAGCCGGAATATTCCTCAAGCTCGCCTATCGACAGTTCAATTGCGCTGTTTGAGCTGCCGCACGCCGGGAAAACGGTGTCAAAGCGCCTAAGCGATACATCAAGATACGTTTCCACTCCCTCGTTGACGGCAAAGGGGCATACTCCGCCCACGGCGTGACCGATAAGAGGCTCCGCCTCGTCCAGCGAAAGCATTTTTGCTTTTGTTCCGAAGCAGGCTTTGTATTTTGCGTTGTCTATCTTGGCGTCCCCCGCTGCAACTATCAGGATAACTCTGTCCCCCGCATGAAAGGACAGTGTTTTGGCTATCCTGCTTTCCTCGCAATGCAGCGCCTGTGCCGCAAGCGCGACGGTAGCACTTGAAAGCTCAAACTCCTGTATTCTTCCGTCTATTCCCTTTTCTCTGAAATAATTTCTTACTCTTTCTATTGACATTTTCTCCTCCGAATTATGCGCCGTCATCAATAATGCACTTATTATATCACACAGTTTCTTTTTTTTCAATGCCCCGTGCGAACCGTGTCGAACGCGACTCGTTTTTCGTCGGTTTATGCTGTTTATAAATGCTTTGTTTGGTATCGTTCCATAAAATAGAAAAATAATTCAATTATTTTGCAAAAAGTGTTGACAAATGGAAAATTGTGTGATATTATTGTGCATGGGAAATAAAACTGATGAAGGGAGTGAGTCCAATGTTTATGTAAGAAGTAATATATATCCTGAGAGTACCCGACGAACGGGAAACGCGCCCCTGACACAAAAATAAAAATTAATTATTAACGGAGGAAACAAAAATGAAAAAGACAATTAAAAGGATCTCGGCGTTTGCCATCGCACTGCTTATGCTGATACCGGCTATCATGCCAACCTCGGCATACGTATTTGAATCAATGGACGAATATAAGGAATTTTTCACCGATGCCTCGGAAACCTTCAGAGGATCGTACGCATGGGTATCCATCACCAACTACGGCGGCACCGGAACCGATAACAATTTTCTTGCAAAGACCGTATTTGTTGACGCAGGTCCGGTAGGAGTATTTACCGGTCGTGTAACCACACAGGTTTCGTTTGTTATAAACTGTGACAATGAAGTAATTCAGGACTGTGACTGCAAAACTGCCGAGCCGTACGCAGAAGGAATAGAGTCTGTGGTAGACGGAAGCGAGGTCGATTCGGATTACACAATAACCTTCTTCAGCATCCACCACATATTCGATGAGCTGTTTACAAATATCTCTAATCAAACTTTTGTTACCGTTACGCATCAGATAAACGGTGCAACAACGTCATAAGTTGAGAGGCCTTGCCGTTTACGGCTGACTGATCCCCTCCCGCGCCGCTGTGCGTTCAGAGTTAAAAAAGAATACGCACGGCGGCGCAAAACCACGCATATTATCTATCAGAAAATATCCGTTTTTATATTGATTTTGCCCGGCAGAGGGCAGGAGGAAGATACGTTAAATGAAACACGGAAATTTGTTGCTGAGGCTTACTGCCGCCGCCGAAGCGCTGATATTATTCGCCGCCTGCCTTGCTGGGTGCGGCAGAAATGACGGCACCGCCCCCTCTGAGGACGCCGAAGAATTTACCGCCGACGGTCAGATATACAGGTCATCGGCATTATACAACGCGGTTCAGATAAGGGACTTCTTGTATTACGTTGAAGAATATACATACAAAGAGGAGCTTAAAAACGGTAAGACCGCCGAGCGTCAGGCGGAGCGTGTAGTGCGCCTCAGCCTCAAGACCGGAAATGTAAGCAGTGCCTGCGTTGACCCGGTGTGTACGCACACTCACGGCTCCGGCTGCCCGCTGAACAAGGACTACCTTTACGGCACCGGAAACATATACAACCTAAAGGCAGTGGGTGACTGGCTGTTTTACGTTATGTCAGAGTATATCCAGGTGGACGATCCGGACGGACAGGGGAAGAACTCATTCATCACCCTGATGAATTATATGATATACAACACTGTAACGGGGGAGTTGCGCGAGCTGTTCCCTCGCAACTCGGTGGGTGAATCCGGCGCTGCGCCCGCACTGATATCCGGAACGGTCTACAAAAACATGATCTTCGTCACCCTGCCCGAATTTGCCAAGGATGATGACGGCGCAGAAAAGCTGGTCTACGTTCTGCGCAGCTATAATGTTGACAACGATAAGACAACCGTGCTGTACACCTCCGACGAATCCTTCGCTTCTATTGCCGTAACCAACAAAAGAATATATATCTCATATATGGGAGGCACCGAATACAAGGCGTACTCCGTTGACAGAAACGGCGGAGATCTTCGTGATGAGGACGATTTTTACGCCCCTGTCGTGGCATACGGCAACCTTGGATACTGCTACCATGACGCGAACAGAAGGTATGCGTGGCTGTACGACCTGGACACACGCACCGCAAAGAAGCTGGACACCGACGACGTGGCAGGCGGCTTCTGTATTTCCGAAGATAAGCTGTATTATTTCCATATTACATCCGCCGACGCATACGAACAGCTTGATATGAAAAAACTGCGCGAAAAATATGCCGATCTTGCCCCCGAAGAACAGCAAAAGGCAGTCTCGCGCGACTATTACGCCACACTTTACGGCGGAGCGGCACAGCTTTACTCCGCTGAGCATAACGGAGATTCCCCAAAGCTGCTTTTTGAATTTGAACACACGATATTGCGGTGCGCCGCCGCCTCCGGCAACTATCTTTACGCATATGTCTCAACCGCACAGCCGCCGGAATATACGGTAACAACAACAGCCAACCACGGCTTTTCCCGCATCGACCTCACAACGGGCGAGATCACTCCCGTCCCGCTTCTCGGCGCGGAATAAGGTTTTTACGAAATTATCTTCATTTTTCCGATGTGTCAGAAAAGTCGGCTATATATTGTCATAAACAAACAAAAATAGTTAAAATATTTTTGGTAATATGTTGACATATACTAAAAAATGTGATACTATTATTACAGAATAAAACATTAAGTACAAATGCAGTCCCGCTAAGGGTATATAATCCTCTCTGCACCGGTATTTTGCAGGCTGAAAAATACAATTGAACCCATATATACAAAACCACAACTGATTTGCGCCGCTATTCCGTCCCTTGGAAAACCGAACAGCGGCGCATTTCAATTAAAGGCTGATAAAATATTTACGTCTCCCAACATCATCCCCCGAATCCTGAAATAAACTCAATGCCGACCGTCAAGGAGGACAATGCCAAATGAAACACACGAAGCTATTTTCAAAGCTCATTGCCACCGCAGAAGCGCTTATAATGCTTGCCGCCTGCCTTGCCGGGTGCAACGCTTTGCCGCAAGATAATGAAGGAGAATATTTTACCAAAAACGGTCAGATGGTAAAAAACGCTTTTGAAAATAATGCCGTTCAAATAAATGACTTTTTATATTACAAGGAAAGGTACACATATAGGGAAGAAAAGTCAAGCGGCATAAGTATGAAGCGTCAGGCGGAACGAATAGTGCGTCTCAGCCTTAAGACCGGAAACGTAAGCAGCGCCTGTGTTGACCCTGTATGTACGCATATGTACGGCTCCGACTGTCCGCTGAATGTTGACTATCTGTATGATAATAACGCTCGTATACGCAATCTGAAAGCTATTGGGGATTGGCTTTTTTACATAATTTCTTCACGTTATACAGTATATGATCCGACCACCCAGAACGAAGAACTGATCGGTACAGTGGAAAAATATATGATATATAATACAGTTACCGGAGAGACACGTGAGCTGTTTCCGCGCAACTCGGTAGGAGAATCAGGCATAGCACCCGCGGTTTGCGGCGGAACAGTATATGGGCATATGTTTTTCGCCGCTCTGCCGGAATACGTGAAGGATGAAAACGGAAATGAATCACTGGTCAAGGTCCTGCGCAGCTACGATGTTGAAAAGGATAAAACCACTGTCATCTACTCCGATTCAAGGTCATTCGGCGTTCCTGCAGTAACAAACAAAAGGATATATATCGTGTTCTCCGATGAAAGCGGAAACAGCTGGTGCTCGGTTGATTGGAACGGCAAGGATATGCGCCGGGAGGAGGGCTTTTATACGCCCATTGTCACATACGGTCCACGGGCTTATCTTTACGACGGGGAGGATAACTACAGATATATCAGTGTCTATAATATCGAAACTCACTCCGCAAAAGAGCTTGACATAGATACATTTACAGGAGGCTTCTGTATCTCGGGGGATGTGCTCTACTATTCCATTACTTCCAATGTTGACGAATATGCAAGCCTTGATGTAAACAAGCTCTACGAAAAATACAGTGATCTGGATCAGGCGGAAAGGACAAACGCAGTAATACGCGATATGAACGCTGTGCTGTACGGCGGTAGTTCACAGATATACTCTACGGATCTTGACGGTGGATCGCGTAAACTGCTTTTTGAGTACGAGCATATGGTAATACAATGCGTTGCCGCCGCAGGGAACTACCTGTACGCATACATAACATCGGCTCAGCCGCCGGAATACACCGTAGAATCGACCGAAAATGAAGGCTTTTCCCGCATCGACCTCACTACCGGAGAAATCACCCCCGTCCCACTGCTCGGAGCGGAATAAGCCGCGCCGCCCTACGCGCTCCGCACACCGCATATAAATTAAGCCCTGTGAGATCCAATCCCACGCAGAAAGGCAAGGTAATTTTATGCTTATATCCAGCGAAATAAAAAAGCTGTCCCTTATAAGGTTCGTTTCGGTTACATTTTTATTGATCTTTCTGCTGAACGGAATACTATGCTTTGTTGAGGCAAGGCGTTCCGAAAGCGAAAACGCATTTGACAGTGATACGCTCTCACGTGTTTATGAGGCATACGCCGCCGACCCGGACGGAGTTGAAGCATATTACAGCGAGCTTTCCGCCTACCGCAGGGAAAGCCAGAAGCGCAAAAAAGAAGTTGAAAGCGCCGGCGGAGAGTATATTGAGACCCGCGCCGCAGTCTATACAGACGGACTTTACAATGAGGACATTAAGCTGATTCAGGCGGTACAGCAGGCGATAAAGAAAAACCTCGCGTTTGAGCGCGAGACCGCGCAGTATATTGCCAACGCAAAGAACAACTATAACGAGTATCTTCTGCTTGGCATGAGCGAGAATGCGTACGAATGCCGCTATCAGCTGAGAGCCGAAAAGCTGTATACCGACGTCCTTGACAGGGTGGAGCTGTCACTTGTACTGACACGCGGCTGGGAGGACTTTTACGGCTTCGGTCTTTGCGGCATACTTTCAATTGTTTTTGCCATAGCGATCGGCACGGTGGTATTTACCTGCGAAAACGACTGCGGCATGAGTCCGCTGATACGCTCTGTCAAACGCGGCAGGGGACCGACCTCTGCGGCAAAAATAATCACCGTGCTTCTGCTTTCGGCGCTTGCAACGGCGGTCTTGACCCTTGAAGCCCTTGCCGTGTTTGCCGCCGTCCAGGGGCTTTCCGACCCCACACAGCCGCTCCAGTCGGCGGATATCTTCCGCCGCTCGCCCCTTATCGTATCTCTTGGCGGATACCTGCCGGTATTTCTGGGTCAACGCATACTTGCATCTCTCATATGCACCACAGTCGCGGCGCTCTTATCGGTACTTATCGGCAACAGCATGATATCCTTTGTCGCCGCTGCGGCACTTACCGGTCTTAATTTCGCCCTTTATTACTCCGGCGCGGGAGTGATCAAAAAAGCGCCTTATTATCTTAACCTTATATCCCTGAGCGGGGGCATAAGACTTTGCGAGCGCTACAACGCCTTGGGGATATCCGGCGAGCCGGTGGATTACCTGCCGTTTTTAGTGTGCGCCTCACTGCTTATCGTTCTTATCTGCGCCTTGTCGGCGGCGGTGACATACGCAAAGACCTCCCCCGGAAACCGTTTCCTCGTGGCATTCAGACCGCTTCGCAAGGCGGCGGAGCTTTGGAACACCATATGCGACAAGCTGCGCGCATCAGTAAAGAAGCGTCAGAAGGTCAAATCGAGGAGCTTTTCCCTTTCGCTGCGCTCGTATGAGCTTACAAAGCTGTGGCTGACAATGCGCACCGGCATACTTGCTTTGCTGCTTGTTGCCGCCGGCATCCTGTTTTTCGCCCGCTCCGACGTGATAAACTCCAAGCCGAGCTATATAGACAAGATCTATGACGATTACATTGCCCGTTACGAAGGCGAATGGACGGAGCAAAAGCATGAGGAGATATCCGAGGCATACTATAACGCCGCAAGCATTACCTCAAAATTTCAGGATATGCAAAAGGCATATCAGAATAAACAGATAACCTATGAAGAACTGATCGCCTACAACGAACAGTATTCGACGGCAAGCATTGAGCAGACAGCGCTTGAGAAGCTGCTTGGACATTCAACATATCTCGGCATAGTTTCGGAAGGCGCTGATGCTCCGGCTGAATTTTTCAATGACAAGGGCTGGAATGCGTATTTTTATCGCGGTCCTGACTACTTCCTCTTGGCGGCGATAGTAATTCTGCTTACCGGAATTTTCGCACAGGAGTTCGGCAAGAATCCTTTCGCTCAGATACTGCGTGCCACAAAGCGCGGAAGGGGAGAGACCTGGCACGCAAAGCTGGCAGTGGGACTTGTATCCGCCGCCGCGTGCGTCGCTGTAAGCGAAGCAGCAGCACTCTTTACAGTATGGCGCAGGTTCGGGTTTTACGGCTTCAGCGCACCTGTCGTATCAATAGAAAAATTCTCCGCCGTCGGCTCAGGCACAACGGTCGCGGAATACTTTTTCATCTTTCTGGCGGTAAGAATATTTGCCGCGCTTGCGCTGGCTCTTATCGTATTCTGCCTTTCCGGGCTGACAAGACGCGCCCCGGCGGTGGTAACGGCAGCCGCGGCAATAACACTGCTTCCGGCGGCGGGCGTGCGCATCGGCTTTGAAGCCGGGAAAAACCTTGACTTTTTACTCCTGTTTGAGGCGCAGGGTGCGCTCAGCGCCTCGGTGTCAGCCGGAAATGGAAAATGGACTCAGCTTATCGCCGTAACAGCGGTATTAAGCGCGGCGCTTGCGCTTTCCACATTCCTTACGCGACTGCACTATGCAGGGCACAAAAAACGCGGACACAGGAATCACACCCATGCTGCCCCGGTGAAAACTTCCATATAAAAATAAACGACCTGTCTATGCCTTACGGATGAAGGGAGAAGGAGAAAAAATGAGACTGACACTCAACAATGTATCAAAAGCATACGGTTCAAACAAAGCGCTTCAGAATTTCACTGCGGAGCTTGAACCCGGCATTTACGCGCTGCTCGGACCGAACGGCTCAGGCAAATCGACGCTGATGAACATAATCACCGACAACCTTAAGGCGGACAGCGGCGAGATACTTTTTGACGGGGAGGACGTGCTGAAAATGGGAGTGCGCTTCCGCGAGAAGCTGGGATTTATGCCCCAGTACCCCGGAATGTACCCTAATTTCACCGTCGAGCGCTTTATGTGGTACATGGCGGCGCTTAAGGATATGGGCGCGGGCATGAAGCGGAAGGAGAAAAAGAAATTCATAGGTCAGCAGATAAACGATATCCTTGACGCAGTGGAGCTTGACGACGTTACGCGCAGGCGCATCGGAGCACTCTCGGGCGGCATGAAGCAGCGTCTTGCGCTGGCTCAGGCGGTGCTTGGCGACCCCTCGGTGCTGATACTTGACGAGCCGACCGCCGGACTTGACCCAAAACAGCGCATTGCTATCCGCAATTACATATCAAAGATCGCCTTCAACAAAATCGTCATTATTGCCACCCACGTCGTAAGCGATATCGAGTTCATAGCGCGGGATATAATCATGCTCAAAAAAGGCGTGATAGCCGACAACGCGCCACCGCACGAGCTGGTATCCAAGATCGAGGGCAAGGTGTGGCTGGTCCCGTGCGAAGCGTCAAGGGTCACCGAAATGCAGGATAAGTTCCGCGTGACCAACATCGTGCGCGACGAGCAGACCGGCGGCGCGGTGCTTCGGGTGCTTTCGGAGGAAAAGCCCTCCGAGGACGCCACTGCAGCCGTCCCGATGCTTGAGGACTACTACCTTTGGGTCTTCGGCGAGACCTCCGGCGCCGGACAGTGACCGACGTAAAACGCCTGTCACATAGCCCCATAAACATTGAGACAGCGCAGCGCCCACGAGCGCTGCGCTGTTTTCAAAGTGTTGGCAAGGTATTATTAAAATAAGAAAAGTTTTCGCACGCCTTTTTCAAAAGGCGGCGCGGTCGAGGGCGCGCCGCCCTCGTCGCCGCCCGCAGGCGGCGAAA
>DPGK01000026.1:379-23428 GCA_003523225.1 Clostridiales bacterium | reverse complement strand
AAGGAATTTTTTAACACCCCTCGCGTTTGCGGCGCTCCGGGGGAGAACTGTCGACACGCGAAGTGTTTTTTAGATTTCCAGAAAAAAATTGATTTTAGGGGTTGACAAATGCATTCTTTTGCTGTATAATATCTGCGTTGCCCGAATACGGGCGGCATGCGAGAGTGGCGGAACTGGCAGACGCGCACGTTTGAGGGGCGTGTGGTACACACCATACGGGTTCAAGTCCCGTTTCTCGCACCACCGGCAGTGCCGGCTTCCAATTTCGGGGGTCGTCACTGCTGATTTTTTTCTTATCACACGACGGACAAATCAGTTGCACACTCGCACCAAAAGATCCAAGTCTTAGGGCTTGGATCTTTTTTGTGCGAAAAAAACACTTGCGTCGCATAAATTTTATCCTGACGATTTTATTCTGAGTTCTGTCCGAGATACATCACATGTGAATTAATTTTCAATTTTGCCTTCCGCTTGTTGCGTTTGTAGGTCGTGTGCGGTATAATATACATATAAAACAAAAAAATCAGGAGGTCCTACGATGAACAACTTCAGATATTCCATTCCCACCGTTATTTATTTCGGCAGAGATCAGCTTTGCCATCTTTCAGAGCTTAGGCAGAGCGGCAGCCGAGTTTTGCTGGTTTACGGCGGGGGAAGCATCAAGCGCAGCGGGCTTTACGATGCCGCGATGAAAATTCTTTCCGACGCCGGGCTGAGCGTTACCGAGCTTTCGGGCGTTGAGCCGAATCCCCGCATCGAATCGGTGCGCCGCGGCGTGGCGCTGTGCCGGGAAAACAAGATCGAGATGGTGCTTGCCATCGGAGGAGGCTCTGCCATTGACTGTGCCAAGATCGTGGCTGCGGGCGCTTGCTACGACGGGGACGCTTGGGATCTGGTGCTGGACGGCAGAAAGATCAAAGCAGCGCTGCCCGTGTATACTGTGCTGACGCTTTCGGCTACCGGCAGTGAAATGGACAAATTTGCAGTCATCAGCGATATGTCCAAAAACGAAAAGTGGGGTACCGGCAGCGACCATGTGAAGCCGGTAATGTCAATACTTGACCCCACATATACCTTTACCGTTTCGCAAAAGCAGACCGCAGCGGGAACTGCCGATATGATGAGTCACACCTTTGAAAACTATTTTACCAACGTTGCCGGTGCTGCCCTTCAGGGGTATATGTGTGAGGCTGTGCTCAAGACCTGCATAAAATACGGTCCCATCGCCCTCGACGAGCCGGATAATTACGAGGCGCGCGCAAACCTCATGTGGGCGGGCAGTCTGGCGATCAACGGACTTCTGAGCGGAGGAGCGGAGGTCGCCTGGTGCGTACATCCGATGGAGCATGAGCTTTCCGCTTTCTATGATATCACCCACGGAGAGGGGTTGGCTATCCTTACTCCCGCATGGATGCGTTTCGTTCTCAGAAAAGACCCACGGAAGACAGCAAGCCTTGCCGCTTACGGACGTAATGTATGGGGTCTTGAAGGTAAAGACTCCGAAGTTGCGGAGGCGGCAGTCGACAGGACTGCGGAGTTCTTCTTTACCACTATGCGAATGCCCGCCAATCTTCGCGCGGTAGGAATTACGGATAAGACCCATTTTGCCGAAATGGCGGCAAAGGCTGAGGCGGGAAGCCGCGGCAGCTTTGTTCCGCTGACTAAGGAGGACATAATTTCAATTTACGAGGCTGCGTTCTGATTTGCGGTTGCGGAAATAGGATTTCTGCACTCAAACGTTACAGGATATAAATTCAACAAATTCAACAAGACCGGCGGGTAAGGCTTGCCGGATCACCGAAAGGGGCGTGTGTTCTTTATGGACAATACCGTTTACGGATATGTTGTTTACGGCGCGACGGTTGCGGGGTGCGCCGCGGCACTCTCGCTTGCCGCCCGAGGACAGCGTGTGCTGCTTATCGAGCCGGGCGGGGTCATAGGCTGCGACTATGTTTCCGCCTACCGTGGGGACGGGAGGGGTTTTTTCTGCCGTCCCGCCACTGCCGCGGGTGAGGATTTCAAAGACGAGCTGTGCCGCCGGGGCGCTCTGAACGAGCACGGCGAGCATCTTCCCGCCGTTGCTCCGGTGCTTTGCCGACGTCTTTGCGAAAGCGCAGTCGTGACGCTTTGCCGCTCCCGGATAGCTGACGGTGACCTTGCGGCGCTGTCTGGAACGAGCGGAGGTGAACCGATCGGTTTTTCGGTTTTCACGACCGGCGGCTGGCTTACGCTTTCGGCGTGCCGCTTTATTGATATGCGTGCCGATGCGGACGTCTTGCGCGCGCACACTCTAAACGCGGTGCTGTCAATTCCGCCTGAGGACGGTGCGCCGCTGCCGGACGGCGTGATACGCGGGGCACTTCCCGGCGAGGGGTATGCATCGTTCGCCGTGCCGCAGCAGTTGTCTCTCAGAGAGGCGAAACGGTGGGTGTATGAGCATCGCTTTGCGGTGGCGTCGGACGGTAACGGTATTCTTATCGACTGCATTGCGGAGGCTTTTGATTTTGATTCGGAATGCAGAAACGCCGTTGAGGCGTTTGACTCCGGTGCGGCGCTTGCCGCGAGGCTTAGCGGCGGAGGTGATGGCAATGAGTAAATGCGAATACATACTGCGTGAGTTCCGGGACGGACATATTTCCGACACGCCTGTCGCCCCGGCGTTTGACGGTGAATATGATGTTATCGTCGCCGGGCTCGGAACGGCAGGAACTGCGGCGGCTATGCGTCTTGGAGGCTTCGGCTTGCGCGTGCTTGGAGTGGAATCGCTTGCGTCTCCGGGCGGTACGGTGACAAACACCGGCATCTGGAAATACTATTACGGCGCGCAGGGCGGGGTATACCGGAAGATAGATGAGAGATTCGGGGAATATTCCGCCGACGGAATGCTGCCGGATGCGCATAACCTTATCGGTATGCTGTCGGATGACGACCTCATCACCGCGTCGGGAGCTGACGTTCTCTACGGTTCGCTTGTCTGCGGAGTATATATGACAGGCAACAGGGTGCGCGGCGTCCGTCTGCTCACTCCCGACGGAGAGAGGTCATATTCGGCTGAATATGTGATAGACTGCACGGGGGACGGCTCGGTGGCTATGAGCGCCGGGTGCGAAATGAGGTGCGGCAGGGAAGAGGGCAAGCCGTTTATGCCCTACTGCAATGTGCGGCTCTATGTAAAAAAGACCGACGCGGGCGACCGCCTTGCTTACAAAAACTACGACAGCGGGTTTGTGGATCAGTACGATCCCTTTGAATACGGACGCTGCGCCGTTTCCTCCTGCACCTCTCCCGCGTATCTGCGCGAAAATTACGCCGAAGGCGAACGCATTCTCTCGGTACAGCCGCATCTTGGAATACGCGAGGGGCGCTCGGTGGTCGGGCGCGAAACCCTGCGCCTTGGCGATATCGCCGCGGGTAGGATAACCGACAAACCGCTTTTCTGGTCATACACACATCTTGACGACCACGCCGTTGAATCGGCGTTTTACGACGACGATTATGTCCGCTGGATCGCCGTATGCAACCTCTGGCGCACGGCGATCGAATTCCCGGTCCCGGCGGGGACCATGCTGCCGCGCGGCGTTGACGGACTTATCACCGCCGGCAGAATGATATCCGCCGACATGAGCATATCCAAGGGGTTTCGGATGATACGCGACGTTTACCGCTCGGGCGAGGCGGCGGGTCTTTTGGCGGCTCTTTCGGTAAAAGAGGGAGTAAGCCCTGAGGAGCTTCCGTACGAAAAGCTGAGGGATGAGCTTTGCGCGACAGGCTGCATTGGCGACGGCGACTGCTACAGATTTGCCGACAGGAAGGGGCACCGTCTTGGCAGGTATGAGTCGGTGGAGGCACTGCTTGAGGACTTTGCTTCTCCGTTTGCGGGATGGGCGGTGTTCTGCGCTTCACGTCTTGAGGAGCTTTCTCCCATACGCGCCGCGCTCGGTTCTCCGGATAAAAGGATACGCTTCAACGCGGCGCGCGCGCTGGGCGCTGCCGGGGACAGAAGCGACGCGCTGAACGCTGTTCTGCTTGAAATGCTTGCCGACCGCGATGGGCTTAACGACGATTGCCTCCACGCGCATCCATATTCCGTATGCGCCGCCGCCATATGCGGTCTTTGCGAGGTTCGCGAGGCGATCCCCGTACTGCTCGATATAATAGCCTCTGACGAATGCGCCCGCGTTTGCGCCTTCACGCCGGATGAGTTCTGCCACGACCGCGGCGAGCTTTACGTTCAGTATTATACTCATGCCCGCCGCGCCCTGCGCCGTATTGCCGCAAAATATCCCGAAACGGCGGATGAGATCCAAAGCGCTATATCCCGAAGGGAAGCACAGCCCGACTTTTCTCTGCGCGTAAAGCTCTGGGCGTCCCCGCAGTATTTTGATATTGTGTCAAGAAGCGTAATATAATTTTTCCCCGCGCCGCCTGATAACTCCTTGGGCGGCGCGCTTTATAAAAAGACGGTTTTCCACTGTGCGAGAATCACCGCTTGTGCGGCATAAATATTATCAAAAGGAGAAAATCACAATGAAAATGCAAGTAAGAGTCATGTCCCTGATAACGGTCTGTGTTTTGCTTTCCGTGGTGCTTTTTGCCTTTGGATGCACAGGAACGACCGGAAAAAACGACGGCTCCGGGGGTGCCGTAGAGGAAAGCCTGCGGAATGTCGGACCGACAGAGCCGCTTTCAAACTTCTCTGCCGCGCTTGACTCAAAGGGGCTTTGCCGGGGAATGTTTGAGAGCGAAATGCTTGATTTTGTTGATTCGCTCACCTGTAACGGCAAAAGCCTGAAGGAATGCGGGCTTGCTCCCGAGGCGGCGTTTTTTGACGGCGAAAAGGTCTGCGGGATATCCGCATACGGAGGAAAGGGAGTAGGATATGACTGCGTTATGGAGGAGAAGGAGGACGGCACATTTTCGGTATCAAACAGCTTTTCGGCTGAGTTGGAGCTTGAGGGTCTGCCGCTTCCCACCGGTGTAAGGTTCGGGCAGAGCGTTGACAGCGTGATATCGACCCTTATGGGCGGGGATTTCCGGATGTCCGCTCATTTTCTGCCCGACGTCAAAGACGGAACTCTTATGACGCTCACGAGCCGCGAGCAGACAAGTCTGACGCTTACCGACCTGCGGCGCACATCAGACCCGGCAGAGTACAGTGATCCGTTGATACTTGTGTACCGCGAGGATTATGAACGGGTGAGGAGCGACACTGTAACGGTCGAGGGCTACCGTGAAGTGCGGCTTTCCTTTTCAATGCCGACTGCTGATAGCCCCGAACCACTGCTTTGCGGTCTCGAATTAAAGACGGGTGAGAGCTGGAGAGAGCCGAAGCTGACGCTCAGAAGATTCACATGGGACGGCTGGGGTATCACCGCAAAGGCAGTGGATGGCGGGCTTGCCGGTAATATCATTGATGCGCTGAACGGGTTGAAGCCAACCGGGGAGAAGGCGAAAAAGATATCTGATTCGGCTCTTGAGAGCTTCAGCGCGGGAGATATACCAGTCGAGCGGGGAACGCTTTGGATAAGCGACTGCGGTGGGATATACCGGGTTGCTCCGGATATGTCACGTATATGCCGTGTGGATGACTATCTTGGCGGCGGTGAATACCTTGAAATTAGCGATTCGCTTAAAAAAATGCTTAAAGAAGCATGGTACTATTATCCTTACGATTTTTATACCGGTGTGTTCAGCGGTGGAGAGTTTAGCATCAGTCATGTTTATGAGGCAGCATCGGCTGTGAAGGTTGAAGTGACAGACATAAGGCTGATAGGAGAAGACGGAAGGGTGACACTTAAGCTGACCGCCGTATGCGACACGGAAGTTTTTGTCAGTGCCATGAGCTATCAGAGCGATGATAATCTTGGAAGCACAGATAGTCAAACGATGAGGCTTAAGGCAGGTCGGGCAAATACCTTGACGCTTGATTTTTCCACCTGCGGCTGGCAGAGTTGCTGGCTCAGGATCAGCGCGGACAATACGGTAGTGGTAATAACCGTTAAAGAATGATCGGGGGCGGGCTGCGGAAGCGTCAAAAGCCCTCAACGGGCGCACTGTGCAAGCATATGCGGGGATTTTCCGATCTGCCGCCGGGGCTTATAAGGCGCGGACGGACGCCAGAAGAGCCATTATAACAAAAATGAAAAAATATGTATTTGTTAGGCGACAAAAAGAAATAAACCGCGTATTCTGCCGCCTTTGGTTGCCTCTTTTTATTGCCTGTCGGAATTTTTGTGCAATTTGTACATCCGAATATTTTCCGGAGCTGAAACAGGCGGTTTTTCGGGGATGATTTATCGCGGCAACGGTTGCGCAAGCAATCAATCCGACGAAGCGTAGTAACTGTAAATTACCCGGCGGCTAAAAATCACATAAACAACACAAAAACCTTGGTTTTTTCGCGATTTACGCGGTTTTTCAAACACACAAGCTTTCAAAAAAGTAATTTTAATTTACCATAGACGTATATGACTTCAAAAGGTGTAGAAAATGTGATGAAGCGGGGCGAAAGCGTTCATTTGACCGTCAAAAGCGGAGACGCAAACCAAACGCCCCTTACACACCCTTCCCGAACAAGCCCGCGCGATAAACCTATTGACACTTTTTTGAGCTTATGATATTATAACACTACAAATTAAGGCAGATTTCATATGTCCAAGATGTCATGCGAAAGCAAACAAAACCGTATCTTTACGCGGCGGGCAGGTACCGCCGCGTAAAGATATCTGAGACATCCGGACGTTGTCTGAACTTATTCTTTTATTCTTTCCGGCGTTGCTTTGCCGTTTGCCGCCGTTTTCGGCGGTCAGGACGGTCTTGCGGCGACGGAAAGCGGCTTCCGGACTGCTTTTCCGCGTTGCGGTTCCGGAAAACTGCCCGTGCATTTCGGCAAAGACCTGTGTTTTTGCCGGCTTGCCTTATTTATCTGCTATCTGAATGTGTCACGGTTTGAGGCTTTTGCGGTCGCTGCGGTCTGTACCGCTCGGCTTTCCGCACTGCGCTGAAAAGCGCTTTGCGACACCCGGCGCGCGGCTTACGCTTATTTCCGCCGCCGCCGCAAAGGTCTTAATCCGTTGCCTGATATGCGGATATGCCGTTTTGCCCCTGTAGGGCGGCGGTATCGGGCAGAATAAAAACAAAACGCGGAACAAATTACCCGTGTTCGGCTCCCCCGGCACAGGAAAAACAATCAGGAGGGAAACCACAGAAGATGAAGATGAGAACGAAACTCAAAAAACTGATGGCACTTGTGCTGTCAATGCTGTTCGTTCTTGGCAGCCTGACTACTGCGGCGTTTGCCGCGGACGGTGCATCAAGCGGTGCTTCGGTAACCGATAAAACGCTTGACGACGTCAAGAGGCTGCTGAACGCCTCAAGTTATGACGAATACACCGAAAAACATTCGGATGAAACGTTGTATCCGCGTGCCGGAAGCGAAATAGTTATCAATGGTCTTGACTACGACAAGACCGAAACTGACGCTGCGGTCAGCAAGGAGACATACGACGGTGTTGAGTCGCTTTATACTCCCGACAGCGGTTCGGTAGTATATCGTTTCAATGTTCCCAAGACTGCAAAGTACGGTATCGCTATTGAGTATTATCCCGTCGAAGGAAAATCGACGTCGATACAGCGTACCTTCCTTATTAATAATAAGGTACCTTTCTCCGAGGCATACTACATAACCTTCTCAAAGGTATGGTCTACGGTTTATGATGAAGCAACCATAAACGGTATGAGCATCGAGGATATCAAGAGCGGCGCTACCCGCCCCTTCAAGCTTGATATCGACAAAAACGAGCTGCGCGCAACGATGAAGCAGGATCCCGAATGGAGGACCTATGAGCTGCGTGACGTTGACGGCTTCTATACCGAACCCTTCGAATTTATATTCAATGAGGGCGAGAACACCATTACCCTTGAAGCGGTCAACGAGCCTATGGCTATAAAGACCATCACCCTTTTCCCGGTTGAGGATCTTCCTACTTATGAGGAATACCTCAAGCAGTACGAGGGTCAGCCCAAGGGTACGGATGTTGTAAAGCTGGAAGCTGAGATCCCCCACAGGACCTCCAGCTCCACGATATATCCTATCGAGGACCGCGCCTCTGCGGTAAGCAGCCCCTCCGATACATCGCGCACTGTGCTTAACACCATCGGCGGTGACAAGTGGCAGACGCCCGGTCAGTGGGTAAGATATACCTTTACCGTGAACAGCAGCGGTATGTATTCGATAATCACCCGCTTTATGCAGAACATCAACGACGGTATGTATTCCTCCCGTATCCTTTCCGTTTACAGCGGCGAGGGACTCAAGGAGGGCGATCTCGGCTATTACAACGGCGTTCCCTTCAAGGAGGCAAATGAGCTGAGATTCAATTACAGCACCGATTGGCAGACAGAGGCTCTGCGCTTCGGCAATTACGGCGTCAATGCAAAGGGCAAGGAAGAAATGCTCTACACTGACATCGAGATGTACTTTGCCGCCGGTATTGAATACACCATCGAGCTTGAGGTCTCGCTCGGCACTATGGGCGACATTGTCCGTCAGGTCAACACTTCGCTCGCCATTATCAACGATGCGTACCTCTCTATAATGAAGCTGACCGGAGCCGATCCTGACGCCAACCGTGACTACAACTTCCTTGACGTCATGCCCGAAACCGTGGCTCATATCATTCTTGAATCCCGCAACCTTTACAGCGTGGCATCCGAGCTGACGTCGCTCGCCGGCATCAAGAGCTCCAATGTTGCAACGCTTGAGCGCGCCGCGTGGCTGCTTGCCCGTATGGGAAGCGACCCCGAGGATGAGATAGCAAGAAACCTTACCGAGCTGAAGAGCCGTATCGGTTCGCTTGGTACATGGCTCAACGACGCAAAGACCCAGCCGCTGAAGCTGGACGTCATCTACATCCAGAGCGTTGACGCTGAAAGACCGGTTGCAAAGGCAAACTTCTTCCAGTCATTCGCACACGAGTTCTCGAGCTTCATTCAGAGCTTCCTGCGTAACTACAACCGCATGGGCGCTACCGAGGTCAGCTCCGAAGGCTCGGTCGAGGTCTGGCTTGCAAAGGGACGTGACCAGTCTCAGGTCATCCGTAACCTTATCAACAACGACTTCACTCCCGCTACCGGAATTTCCGTAGACCTTAAGCTGGTCGCCGGAGGCACGCTGCTTCCTTCAATTCTGGCAGGCATGGGACCTGATGTTTACATCGGTCTCGGCGACGACAGCGTTATCAACTACGCTATCCGCGGAGCGCTTGAGGACATAAGCACCTACAAGGGCTTCGAGGAGGTCACTAACACCACACCCGGCGACCCGAATCAGCAGTTCACCGAGGCGGCAATGTTCGTTCTTGAGCTTGCCGACGCCGACGGCGTGAACCACTGCTACGGTCTGCCCGAGGAGCAGAACTTCCCGATGATGTTCCTGCGCACCGACATTCTTGCCGAGCTTGACATTGAGATCCCTAAGACCTGGGAAGATGTTCTTTCCGCCGTTATCAAGCTGCAGCAGAACAACATGACCATTGCTATGAGCAATGACTACAAGATCTTCCTTTACCAGATGGGCGGCACGCTCTTTGCCGATGAAGGTATGAGGATCAATCTTGACTCCAACCTGGCTCTTGACTCCTTTGAGCAGATGTGCAACCTGTTCAAGATGTACTCCTTCCCCTATAAATACGACTTCGCAAACCGCTTCCGTACCGGTGAGATGCCGATAGGTATCGCATCCTACAACGGCACCTACAACCAGCTGATCGTATTTGCGACCGAGCTTCGCGGTAAGTGGCAGTTCCTGCCTCTGCCCGGCTTCGAGCGTGAAGACGGCACTATCAACAACGTTTCGGTTTCCTCTGTAAACGCGATCGTTATGATAAGCAGCTGCGACAAGAAAGAGGATGCATGGGAATTCATGAAGTGGCATGTCGGCGCACAGTGCCAGATAGACTATTCAAACGAAATGGTTGCTATCATGGGCGACTCTGCGAAATACGCCACCGCGAACGTTCAGGCGCTTGAATCAATGCCCTGGACACGTGAGGAGTTTGAAAACCTCAACGCTCAGTTCACAAACCTCGCTTCCATTCCCAACTATCCCGGAGCATACATTATCGGTCGTTACACCAAGTTTGCTTTCCTTGCTGTTTACAACGATAACGCCGACGCCGTAAGCGAGCTGCTCAGCTACATTACGACGATCAACAAGGAAATTACCCGTAAGAGATCGGAGTTCGGACTTCCCACTCTTGAGGTAGGTCAGACGCTTGCATCGCTGCGTCGCGATCAGATATACGAGGCGCTTGATGCTCTCGGTTCTTCCGCTTCCGCTTACACTGCGCAGATCGACGCGCTGAAGAAGGCGATGGAGGATATCCCCACCTACTCAACCTACTGCGAGGATGAGTACATCGACGCACTCCGTGCTGCCGGTGAAGCTCTCGGCGCTGCTGATGCAAACCTCTTCGGCGATATCGCCAAGAAGGTTTCTGAATGCGCCAACGCGCTGAAGTCTTATCAGTCCTCCTACCCCGCCACTTCCGGAACGACGATTTATTAAGACCGTCGCGCAAAACAAATTCTAAGTAAGGAGAAAACAGCACATGTCACTGCAAAAAGCGCAGGCTGCAAAGGAAGCGCCGAAAAAGGCTGTCGCCAGAAAAGATATGAGCCGTGCGGCGTGGACATGGAAGGAAATGAAGCGCAACTGGGCGGCTTACGTCATGGTTGCCCCCTTCATGATAGTCTTCACTCTGTTCACCGTTGTACCGGTTCTGCTTTCGATAGTTGTCAGTTTTACCGACTTCAACATCCTGCAGATGCCCAACTTCGTATTCTTCGATAACTATATCCGCCTTTTCCTTGACGACGATATCTTCCTTATCGCCTGCAAGAACACATTTATATTCGCTGTGATCGTCGGACCGGCGTCATACCTTATGTCGCTGTTCGTCGCGTGGTTCATCAACGAGCTGCCGCCCAAGATCCGTGCGGTGGTAACACTGGTATTCTACGCTCCCTCGATTTCCGGTCAGGTCTATCTTATCTGGGGTACACTGTTCTCCGGAGACTCATACGGCTGGGCGAACGCCGTTCTGCTTGACCTTGGCATTACTACCGAAGCAATTCAGTTCTTTGAGGACAAAAAATATGTAATGCCGCTTTGTATCGTGGTCGCCCTCTGGACGTCCCTTGGTACATCGTTCCTGTCCTTCATAGCCGGTCTTCAGGGCGTTGACCACTCGCTTTACGAAGCGGCGGCAGTTGACGGCGTCCGCAACAGATGGCAGGAGCTTTGGTATGTAACCCTTCCGTCCATGAAGCCGCAGCTGATGTTCGGTGCTATCATGTCGATAACCCAGTCCTTCGGCTTTGGCGGCGTTGTTGACGCACTTTGCGGCAACCCATCGGTTGACTATTGTGCGTGGACCATCGTGCATCACCTTAACGACTACGGCGGCGCCCGTTTTGAAACGGGATATTCGTCAGCCATAGCCGTGGTGCTCTTCCTTATAATGATAGGAGCCAACATGTTGGTCAAGAAAATGATTTCAAAGGTGGGACAGTAAGATGGCAAAACTGAGAACAAGAAAACATAAAGTCGTTCTTAACCGTTCGGTCGGAGGCGACTTCGGCATCACCGTGATGCTCACGCTGCTCGGTATCTTCATGTTCCTCCCGATGTATTACGTCGTTATACAGTCCTTCAAGCCTCTTGATGAGCTGTGGATGTTCCCGCCGAGATTTTACGTTATCAGACCGACGTTTTCAAACTACAAGGATCTGTTCACACTGATGAACGACTCCTGGGTCCCCTTCTCCCGCTACATATTCAACACGGTATTCGTGTCTGTTGCCGGTACGCTCGGAAACCTGTTCTTTGCATCCCTTGCAGCATACGCCATGGCAAAGATCAAATTCCCCGGCGGCAAGATGATGTTCAAGTCGGTAAGGACCTCGCTGATGTTCCACAAAACAGTTACTGCTGTTGCGAACTTCCTGACGATGAGTATCCTCGGTATGATTGATACCTACTGGGCAAAGATAGTTCCCGCATGGGGAGCTACACTGGGACTCTACCTCATGAAGCAGTTCATGGATACCCACGTCAACGACTCGGTGCTTGAATCGGCGCGTCTTGACGGCGCGGGCGAGTTCCGCTCCTTCTGGCTGATCGCAATGCCTATGGTCAAGCCCGCATGGCTGACGCTTATAGTTTACTGCTTCCAGGATCTGTGGAACGCCGGTGCATCGGTCTATATCCACTCCGAACAGCTCAAGTCCTTTAACTACGCTATCGGTCAGATAACCGCCGGCGGTATCAAGCGTGCAGGCGCCAGCGCCGCGGCAACGGTAGTTATGATGCTTGTACCTATCATGGTATTCATTATTACACAGTCGAACATCATTGAAACGATGGGTTCGAGCGGTATGAAAGACTAAGGAGGCAGTCAATGAATAAAAAGAGACGATACATATCGGCTGCGGCTCTCCTTGTCGCACTGATAACACTGTTTGCGGTTCCCGCGGGAGCGGTCAAGTCATATCAGACCTACACCTACTCCTCCTCCGGATTTCCGCTTTACTCACCGGATGCATACACTCCGGTGATGACGGTCGACTCCGCCTATATAGGACTTGATTCCAAAAAGACGCTGGACGACCCGCGCGATCTGTTCGTCGATGATGAGGATAACATCTACATCGCCGATGCAGCAAACAACCGCATAGTTGTATGCGACAGATACTATAAGCTGAAGTTCATTATTTCGGACTTCACCAACGAGCAGGGTGTTCCCGATAAGTTCACCAACCCCTCGGGCGTGTATGTGACCAAGGATCGCATATTTGTGTGCGATACCGATGCCAACCGTATAGTCACGTTTGACCGCGACGGTAATTTCCTTGCGATAATCCCCGAGCCTGAGGACGAGATCCTTGAAGACGATTCCGTCTACAAGCCGGTGGCTCTTGCCGTTGACGATTACAACCGTCTGTACGTTGTATCCTCCACCACCTATCAGGGTATCATCGTAATGTCTGATACCGGTGATTTCATAAGCATCATCGGTGCTCAGAAGGTTTCGATCTCCGCCTGGGATAAGGTGTGGAGAAAGATAATGTCCGACGCCGCGCGCGCGCAGACCGAGTCTTATATTCCTACCGAATATAATAATATCGCGATACGCGACAAGCTGATCTATGTCACGACCTCCTCGCTTGATGCGAAGGCTCAGCAGAACGCGATAAAGAACAAGTCCAAAAGCGGTGACTACGCGCCGGTAAAGCTGCTCAATAACTCGGGTACCGAGGTTATGAAGCGTAACGGTTTTTATCCGCCTTCCGGTGAAGTTCAGGTCGGTACCTCAAGCACTGACGGTTCGACCACCGGTCCTTCAAAGATAGTCGACGTTGCCGTCGGACCTGAGAAGACATGGACGATAATCGACGAAAAGCGAAGCAGAGTATTTACCTACGACTTCAACGGTAATCTGCTGTTTGCATTCGGCGACACGGGTAACCAGCTCGGTAATATGCAAAAGATCGCCGCTGTTGTTTACAAGAGCGACGGAACAATGCTGGTGCTTGACAAAACACAGAAGAACTTTACAGTCTTCCAGCGCACAGAGTACGGCGATATTCTGATAAACGCTCTGAAAAACCAGAACGAGCGTCAGTTTGACCGTGCCATCGACGACTGGACCGAGATACTCAAGAGAAACTCCAACTTTGACACCGCTTACATCGGTATAGGTCAGGCTTACTCACGTAACGGTGACTACGAAAACGCTCTCAAGTATTTTGAGGCAGCATACGACAAGGACAACTGGTCGGACGCCTACAAGGAGATCCGTAAGGCATGGATCGCCAAGTACGTTCTGCTTGTTCCCGTAATCGCAGGCGTTATCATCGCAGCGGTCGTACTCTTCTTCAGATACGCCGGAAAGCTGAATAAGCGCGTTTCCACAGCAGGAGGCAAGAGAACCTTCTGGGAGGAGCTTATATTTGGCTTCCACCTCATCTTCCACCCCTTTGACGGTTTCTGGGACCTCAAGCACGAAAAACGCGGTTCGCTGCGTGCGTCGCTTGTGTACGTCCTGCTGACCGTGCTTACCTTCTTCTATCAGGAGATCGGCTCGGGTTATCTTGTCAACCCGCGCGGAAGCTACACCACGATAGTGTCACAGGCGATAAGCGTTATCGTGCCCCTTATGCTCTGGGTCACGGCAAACTGGTGTCTTACAACACTGTTCGACGGCGAGGGCAGCTTCAAGGATATATTCATTGCCTGCTCTTACTCTCTGCTGCCGCTGATACTTCTTGTGATTCCCGCCACTATCTATTCCAACTTTGCAACCGTTGCCGAGCTTGACATCGTCAGCTTCATCGGAACGATCGCGTTTATCTGGACGGGAATGCTCATCTTCTGCGGAATGATGGTCACTCACGATTATTCGCTGGGTAAAAACTTCATTACCTCTCTGGGCACCATAGTTGGTATGGCGTTCATCATGTTCATAGGTATTCTCTTTACCACGCTGCTCGGAAAGATAATCAGCTTTGTTTCCAATATCATCATCGAGATCAACTACCGTCTATAACAAACAGGAGGAGATTAAGATTAATATGAAAAGAATTTTAGCGGCACTCTTGACTGTTGTGTTACTGCTCGGTACGCTGACGATAGGTATATCCGCAAAAAAGATTACCCCCGTCTACGAAATCGACGAACAGACCAAGAAGGAAACCGATGAGATAGATTACGAGGCAACACTTGCACAATATCTCACAACTAAATTCGAATCCGCTGAGGAAAAGCTCGCGGAGATGGATCTTATGTATGAAAAGAACGGATACCAGCTTTGGGTAGACACCTTTACCGGTGAGGTTGCCACAAAGAACACGGCGTCCGGACAGATCCTGTTCTCCAACCCCTACGATGTTGCGACATCGGGTTCAGATTCCGTCAAAAAGCAGCTGCTTTCTCAGATCGTTGTCAAGTACAAGGACAACGATACCGAAAAGTTCATGTACAGCTTTGAGGAGGCTGCCTCCCGCGGACAGATCAAGTTCAAAAATATCAAAAACGGTATCCGCGTCGAATACACGATCGGACGTGAAGAAAACCGTATGCTGGTTCCCAAGCGCATACTCAAGGAAAGATTTGAGGAAAACATCCTTGACGTTTACGCTGCGGAAATAAACGCCGAGTCCCGCGAGCTTGCGGAAAAGGGCGTTATCAATGAAAACCTCTGCTACGAACGGGACGGTAAGTACTACTCCAAGGAAACCGGAATGGAGCTTGCCGAGCCGATACTGGTCAGAGAAGTAAACTGGCGCGACTATTACCATGAGTCGATGTACACCAAGATCATCACCGAATCCGGTAACAGCAGCTGGTTCATGTTCAACAAGCTCAGAGCGCACTATGACCGCTATGACATCAACGAGGCTGAGACCGAGACGCTGAAAAACGAAATGATACTGCTCTATCCGATCTGCAAGGAGCACGCCATTTACGTTTTCACTCCCGACGCCACCCTCACTGAGACAATGCAGATAGAAACTCTTATCAAGACCTATGTTCCTCAGTACACCTACGAGGAGCTTGATAAGGACCATGCGGACGCCGAATATGACAGCGAAGGCGACAAGGCTCCGGCTCTGTTCAAGCTCGCGCTTGAGTACACGCTTGACGAATGGGGCATGTCCGTAAGAGTTCCGGTAAACGGTCTGCGTTTCACCGAGTCACTTTATCAGCTGACCTACATCAGCGTTCTCCCCTTCATGGGCGCAGGCGCAAACTACTACCTTGACGACAAGACCGATACCTTTACAGGCTACAACTTCTTCCCCGACGGTTCGGGAACACTGTTCCGTCACGAGGAGCTGGTAAACAAAGGCTCAACTATCGTCAGCGGTAAGGTTTACGGTCAGGACTATGCTTACCACGAGATAACGGGCGGTCACACCGAGGTCATCAGATATCCCGTTTTCGGTATCGTGTCCAACTACCACGAGACACGCACAGACAAGCAGCTTGTCAGCGAGGCGGAATATGACGCAGACGGAAAAGTTGTCACTCCCGCCGTGTACGAGGATGTGGAATCCGTTTACAAAGAGGATCGCGGATTTGTGGCTATAATCGAGGAAGGCGACTCTCTTGCCACTCTCTCGACCAACCACACAAGCGGCGTCCACAAGTACAACTATGTTGAAATGCAGTTCTATCCCAGACCGCGTGACAACATGAACCTTGCAAACATCATCTCAGTCGGTTCAAACGCACAGTGGACGGTCGTTTCCTCCCGTAAATACGTCGGAAACTACAAGATCCGTTACATCATGCTGACCGACGAGAAGATCGCCGAGGAAAAGGGAATCACCGACTATTATTCCCCCACATGGATGGGTATGGCTCAGGCTTACCGCGATTATCTTGTATCCAAGGGCGACCTGACAAAGCTCACCGAGGCGGATGTAAACGAGGATATCCCGCTTTACCTGCAGACATTCGGAACTATTGAGACCGTTGAGAAGATCCTTTCAGTTCCGGTCAATGTAATGACCCCGCTTACCACTTTCGAGGATATAAAGACTATATACGACGATCTTGCGGAAAGCGGGATCACAAACATCAAATTCAGACTTACCGGTTTTGCAAACGGCGGTATGTACAGCCAGGTGCCGTACAATCTTAAGTGGGAAAAATCGGTCGGCGGCAAAGACGGATACGAGGAGCTTGTCAAGTACGCCAACGAAAAAGGCTTCGGCATCTTCCCGGACTTCGACTTTGTTTACGCAAGCGGTGAAACCGATACGCTGTTTGACGGACTGTCTCTCAAGAAGCACGCCGTCAGAACCATAAACGACCAGTACACCTCAAAGAGATATTACAGCGCCACAATGCAGACTTATGTAGGTCGCTACGAGCTTGCAATATCTCCCGCGTATTTCACTCATTTCTACAACAAGCTCTCAGAGAACCTGCTCAAGTATTATCCGGAAGGCTGCAAGAGCGGTATTTCGGTCGCAACTCTCGGAACGGACCTCAACTCCGACTTCGATGAGGATGAGCCTTACCACCGCGCAGACTCCGAGGAGTTCACGGTAGATCTGTTCAAGACCATGTCCGAGGACTTCGATGAAGTCATGACAGACGGAGCAAACGCGTACACCTGGAAGTACATTGACTACATTATGAATGTACCGCTGGATTCCAGCCGTTTCAACAAATCCAGCAATGCAGTGCCTTTCATCGGTGTTGTGCTTCACAGCTATGTGCAGATGTCCGGTTCGCCTATCAATATGGACGGTAACATCGGTTACAGCTTCCTGAAGGCGATCGAAAACGGAGCAAGCATCAACTTCACGCTCTGCTATCAGAACTATGAAAAGCTGAAGGAAGACAGAAACCTCAGCCAGTACTACTCGGTGCGTTATGACATTCTCAAGGACGACATTGTAAAGTATTACACCAAGCTCAACGAGCTGACACGTGACCTGCAGCTCCTTCAGATCGTCGGTCACGAATTCCTGATCGGTGAACGTGTTCCCGATGCAGATGAGATCGAAGCCGATCTCAAGGCTCTTGAGGAAGCCGCGCAGGCTGAAAAAGAGGCTGCGGAAGCAAAGCTTGCCGAGGAGCTTCGCAAGAAAGCACTCTCCGGACGTATCGATTCCGTAACTACCGCACAGAACGCGCTTACAACCATCAGCAACAGCTACTACGGGACGGGTGCGGTGATCGATCCCACCACCGGACGTACAGACCGCGGACTTTTCGACCAGCTTGATACTATCAAGCAGTATGTCGCCGACTACAAGCAGGCAACTGCCGATATCGATACCTATGCAGCTCTGGTCGAAACTACTACAAACGACGCTGCGGAAACCGCCAAGGTGCTTGCCGAAAAGACTGCACTGCGCACTGCTGCAAAAGCGGCGCTTGATTCTTCCGAAAATGCAGCTCACGCCAAGCTCGTTGCAACAATGAACTCTGCTCAGACCAGCTATGATGCGGCTGAGGCGACACTTGTGACCCGCAAGACCGCGCTCGACGAGGCTCTTGCCACTGCTGACGCCGAGGCTCTCAGCCTGAAGGCAGCCTTTGAGACCGCATACGCTGCAATGACAGCCGCCAAGGAAGCAAGAGACGCTATCGACAAGAACGCCAATCCCGATGCTTACGCAGCAGCTAACCAGAAGTACACTGACGCGGCTACCGCCAGCAACGACGCTTACACCGCGCTCAAGAACAAGGACACCAAGATCGCATCTGTGGTTTACAGCTACGCAACCCAGAAGACAACTGTTGACACCAGACTTGCAGCTCTCAATAATGCCAAGGCGGCGGTAGAAGCAAGTGCCGGCAAGGCTCAGTATGACGCTGATAACGCCGTATTTCTCGCCGCCGATGCCGAGTACAACAACGCCAAGCAGGCTGATGACGCGGCGAAGAAGGCAAAGACCGACGCTGCCACGGCTTACCGCAACGCCACCACTGCTCAGAGCACTGCAAAGCGCAAAGCAAGCGGTCAGGTAACGACCATCAACAGTATCATCAAGAAGATCGAGAACCAGAGACGTTCCGCTCTCACCGCAGCCGACAACGCGGCATATGCGGCAGAGGTTCTCCTTCCCGATGCACAGTATTCCGCCGGGTTCAAGGCAGACGTTCAGTATGCCAAGGACGAGTCCGCAAAGCTGGCTGCAGAAGCAGATAAGCTGTTCCTGCTTGCACGTGATATCGTTGCCCAGTGCTATGATATCGCCTCCGAGATCGTTGAGAAGATCCCCGAGCTGCCGGCGATCTCAACCGATCCCACAACTCCGGATACCACTCCCGATACTTCCGACGAAGAGGATGACGGCGAGTACAAGTACACCAAGTATACCGATGACGGCGGCAACATCGTCAAGGTAACATACGAGAATGGAATATTCTTCATTCTTAACTACAACTTCTTTGATGTGACCGTAGTGCTTGACGGCACCACCTACACGATCGCCCGCAACGGCGGCGTAAAGGTAACGCCCGACGGTAACAGCGTTTACTTCACTGCAAATGATTGAAAGAGAGGTGCTTTAAGTGACAAACGATATTCAACTTAAAAATACTGTTAGCACCAAGGGCGCCGGCGCCAAGCAGCCGAAGAAACGCCGCATTGCCTCTCTTGACAGGCGCAAGGCGCGGTCGGGCTGGCTGTTTGTCCTGCCCTTCGTGATCGGCTTTGTACTGATCTATCTGCCCGTGATTTTCGACTCTATCAAGTACAGCTTCCAGCGCATCAGCGTACAGGCAGGTGGCGGACTTGTTACAGAGTTCGTAGGCTGGCAGAACTATGAAGAGGCACTTATCAACGACCCCAAGTTCGCGCAGACCCTGCTTGTTGGTATTCAGGAGCTTCTGTTCGATATTCCCGCGATCATCATTTTCTCGCTCTTCATGGCGGTCCTTCTGAACCAGAAGATGGCGGGACGTGCGGTATTCCGTGCGATATTCTTCATACCCGTTATCCTTTCAACCGGTCTTATGGAGTCAATAAACGCGCAGAATATCATGGCTGAATACGGAGAGGAGACAGACAGTATCAGCAACTCCGGACAGAGCACCACGGCTGAGCTGGTTTCGGCAATAGACATTGAGTATCTGTTCTCAAATATGAAGGTCGGTACCGAGATAGTCGATTATGTTGTATCTGCAATCAACAACATCTACGATATCGTAAACCGTTCCGGCGTTCAGATGCTTATATTCCTTGCCGGACTTCAGTCCATTTCCCCTGCAATTTATGAGTCCTGCCAGATAGACGGTGCCTCAAGCTGGGAGACCTTCTGGAAGATAACTTTCCCGATGATAAGCCCTATGATACTTGTCAACGCTGTTTATACGATCATAGACTCGTTCACGACCGACTCCAACACGGTTATGAAGTTCATTGCAGCAAAGTACACACAAACAAACGGTAACGTTATCAGCTCCGCAATGTCGTGGATATACTTCCTCATTGTTATGCTGATAGTAGGAGTTGTCGCCGCGATATTCTCCGGTGTCGTCTTCTACCAGAAGAAAGACTGAGAGGAGGTAAGTACAAATGAATAACGTACAGGAATCTCCGCGTATCAAAAAGGAATCCAAGAACAAGATAAAAGTAGAGTTTGAAAGAACTCCGCTTAAGGACAGACTTAAGGCAAAATTCATCAACGGTGCTTTCGTCGGAAAGGTCGTATGGTATATTTTCCGTCTTGTCCTTCTTATCGGTATTTCCTACATCGTGCTTTACCCCTTCTTCTCAATGATTTCCGGTTCGGTCATGGCGCCTGAGGATTTTGTCGACGTAAGAGTAAGGCTTATACCCATGCACTTCACGCTTGACACTTACCGGGCGATACTTGCCAACGATTATTGGGAAGCATTCGGAAACACACTGCTGCTTTCAGCTTCTACGGCACTTATCCAGACATTTATATGTACCCTCATCGGTTACGGATTTGCAAAATTCAAATTCAGAGGCTCAAAGTACGTGTTCCTCGCCGTCATGCTGACGATGATAGTTCCGCACCCGACCCTTCAGCTTTCGCTCTTCATGAAGTTCCGCTTCTTTGACGTGCTGGGTATTACCCATCTGCTTTCCGGTCACGCTACTGTAGGCAACATTGAATGGCTGAACAACATTCTTTCGATGATCAACATCTTCCCGGAGACCTCCAAGAACGCCTTCATCAAGAGTATCATTGAAAGCGGTGCTATGAACCTCAATAACTCCTTCTGGCCGCTTATCATCATGTCTCTGACAGGTCTCGGATTCAAGAACGGACTTTACATCTTCATGATGCGTCAGTTCTTCCGCGGCGTGCCTGACGAGCTTGAAGAATCAGCCTACATCGACGGTTCGGGCGTTTTCCGCACTTTCCTTCAGATCATTCTCCCGCTGTCTATTCCGATGATGATCACAGTTTTCCTGTTTGCATTCTCATGGCAGTGGACTGACGACTTCTATACCAATCTGTTCTTTACGAACACAAAGATCAGGCTTATGCCGGATATGGTTGAAATTCCGAGGGTGCTTGAGACGAACTACGCCGGACAGAACTTGTATTACTCCGCGATACGCAACACCTGCGGTCTTGTGATAATCTTCCCGCTTGTTATCATGTACCTGTTCTGCCAGCGCTTCCTGGTACAGGGCATCGAGCGTTCGGGACTTACCGCGGACTGATACCGCAAAAACAAATATTTCACCTGCGGCATTTATACCGCATATGGGGGTTGCCGCTTGCGGCAGCCCCCATTGGCTGTCGTAAAGCCTGCGCGGGCAGGTAAAAGTAAAAGGTTTCTCAAGCCTTTTTCAAAAGGCTTGAGGGCGCATAGCCCTTGTCGCCGCCCGCAGGCAGCGAGATCCCCTCATGAGGCTTTCTTTTTGCGAAGCTTTTTCTTTGCGCCTGCTTCATCAAATAAAAAGCGGCTATCGAACTGTCTTTGACCGTACCTATATAAGGCGAGTCGCGCGTTTATAGTATTAGCACAGGCACAAAAACGGTTCGCGAAAACTTAACAGTAAAAGTGATTAAAACGATCAAAAATACTGTTGACAAATGAACAGGCAGTAATTATAATTTCAATACAAAAAACCTGCGTGCGCGGGATAAAACGAAAGGAATCAGCGGATATGAGCGAGGAAAGAAGACCGAAAATAGGTGTGTTCGGCTGCTGGCGGGGAACCATGCTGGCGGCGTGTCTCAAGCTGGCGGGAGCCGATATAGTTGCGGTGTGTGACCGCGACCCCAAGCAGCTTGAAAAGATCAAGCCGTACATTTCCGAAGGCGCGGGAGTATACGAGGATTTTGAGAAATTCATTTTGCACGACATGGACGCCTGCGTGCTGGCAAACTACTACTGTGAGCATCAGAGATACGCAATACGCCTGCTTGCAAAGGGGATATCGGTGCTGTCTGAGTGCGCCTCCAACTGCACAATGGCGGAGGGCGTTGAGCTTGTGCGCGCGGTCGAGGCGGCTGAAAAGCTCGGGGCAAAATATATGCTTATAGAAAACTATCCCTATTCCGCGCCGTGTCAGGAAATGCGTAGAGTGTATCAGAGCGGGATACTGGGCAGAGCGGTGCACGGTGAGGGCGAGTATATTCACCCGATGTCAACGGCGGAGAGACTGAGATACGCGCCGACTCCCGAACACTGGCGCAACCACATTCCGCCGACGTACTACAATACTCATTCGGTCGGACCTATTATGTATGCAACGGAGGCCATGCCGCTTTACATATCGGCTCAGGCTGTGGAGCGTCCGGAGGTCGGGGTCGGAACATATGCGCGGAATGACCCGTATGCTCAGATGACCTGCAAAATGTCGGACGGCTCGGTCTTTTCCTTCTGCGGCTGGGGCGCGGTAGGCGCGCACGGAAGCTGGTACAGGATCGTATGCACCGAGGGGGATGTTGAGACTGTGAGATTTGACGGCAGCCGCATACGTGTCGGCTTCAACTCATACAACACACCGGCGGGCAGTCCGCGCGATTCCGTATATGCGCCGACCTTCCCGTATGACGGAGATAAGGCGGCAAAGTGCGGTCATTCGGGCGGGGATTATTATGTCTGCCGCGAATTTGTCGAGGTGCTGCTTGGCAAGCGCGAACCGTTCTTTGACGTTTATCGCGCCACGGCGATGGCGTCGTGCGGGATACTCGGATGGCGGAGCTGCCTTGAAAACGGCAGAATGTACGAGATCCCGGACTTCCGGCGTGAGGAGGACAGGGTAAAGTACGAAAACGATACCGCATCTCCGTTTGTAAAGTCGGACGGTACGGTGGATATCCAGTGCTCACTTGAACCGGACAGAAATATACGCACACCGGAAAAATGATATAAAATGAAAGTAGTCATAACCGCCGGCAAAGCCGTTTGCTTGCACAGCTCAATATGGGTATGTTTCTGGCGTGTCTGTAATCACACTGAAACTTCCGATATTTGCAAATTTGCCCCACAACCGCAAATACGGCTGGATACGTTAGCCTCCCTTGTGT
>DPGK01000026.1:0-153 GCA_003523225.1 Clostridiales bacterium | reverse complement strand
TATGCCGTGACGGAGGGATTGTCGCACTATGATCTCCCAAACAACCCCTCATGCGCCTTCGGTGCCAGCTCCCCTTACACAGTGGAGCCTCCGCTGCGGCGGGATTGTAAAACGGAAAAATGCTCTATGGAAAGGGGTGTTAAAAAATTCCTT
>DPGK01000007.1 GCA_003523225.1 Clostridiales bacterium | reverse complement strand
TCTAAACTGAAGTTTAACGATATTTTCACTTGTGTAAGATGAATAATGGGTTCGGGTAGCCTTCCCCAGCGGGGAAGGTGGCAGCCGCAGGCTGACGGATGAGGAGAGCGGATTAATGTGGCACATCATTCAGTGCGCCCAAACGAATTAAGTACTGTCTCACCGCGACGGATGAGGAGGACACCTTAATGACGCACAATAGTCTATTAGTGCAGATAATCACCCCCCAGCTGCCGCGCGAGGCGCGGCAGCTGGGGGGATTTTATATTTGGTACATCTATTATACCATTATAAACGTATGCTCAGAAAATATCTCCCGTTCCGGTGAAGAAATCGCGCACCTTATCAAGCCCGTTCTGCACCTCGCTCAGCACCTCGATGGCGCGGTCGTATCTGGCGCGGCGCACAGGCAGCTCGCCCCGGTTTTTAAGGTCTATTATCTCACGGTAGCGCGCGACAGCGGAGTCTATGCGCTCCTCCCACGAGCAGTAAAGGTCGTTCATAGCGCCCTCTCCGAGACGGCGTGAAAGCTCCGCGCCCGCCTCGCCGTCGCACAGACGCAGCAGAGCCGCCGCCATAGAATCGGCGTCCTCCCCGATAAGCAGTCCGTCCTTATCGTCTGTCACGCCCTCGGCGGAGCTTGAATCCCTGACCAGCACGCTGGCAGTTCCGCAGGCAGCCGCCTCCTTTACCACAATGGGGTTGTTGTCAAACACCGATGGCAAAAGCAGCATATCGGCAAGGCTGTAAAGCGCGCGCAGCTTTGCGCGGTCGCGGACAGCCCCGGCAAATATGCACTCCCCCTCAAGCCCCGCATCGGCGGCGTATTTTTTTATTTCGTCAAGATTGGAGCCGTCTCCGACAAAGATCATGGAAAAAGTCCTGCCCTCCGCCTTGACCTTTCTCAGTCCGTCAAGTATGATCTTCTGCCCCTTGTACCACATCATTCTTCCCACGAACAGAAAGACCGGGCAGCCGGAGGGTATACCGTATTCGACGCGCACGGCTTCAATATCCTCGTCGGGCGCCGCGCCGCGCGGATACTCCACCCCGTTGGGCATTATCCGTATTTCTCCGGTAAAGCCGAGGCTTCTGAGGTTCTCACCAGCTCCGGCGTTTACCGCCCACACCTCGTCCGCCGCCTCGATATTCTCAACAACGGCACGTATTGCGGCGTCGCTCAGCGAGCCTATTTTCAGTGCACGCTTGATGTCTATATCGAATTTCGTGTGATATGTGAATATTATCGGCGCTCCGGTGAGGTTGCGCAGCTCGCGCGAGAGAAACAGAGACGCCATAGGGCAGTGACAGTGCAGTATATCGGGGGCAAAATCCGCCAGCTTGCGCATGGCTATTGCGTCAAAAGGATTCCCCGTGCGGTATCCCACCATCTTCACCGTGTTGATGCTGGGATAGCGCAGAACGGTAAAGGGATAGTCGTCCTTCACTCCGGGATATTTGGGGGTAGCGACAAGCGCGCTGCCGTATTTTTTCTGTATGACCGTGGCGTAATTGACCACGGTGTTTGCAACTCCGTCGATAAGCGGCGGAAAGGAATCGTTTGACAGACAAACTTTCATTTTAGCACTCCGTTGCTGTAATTCAGGATGTTTTTTTACTGTACCTTATGTATTCGCAGCTTCCCTCGGAATTTACCGTATCAGTCATAAAACCGTGTATCATCCCCCGCAGCTCGTCGCGGCTCTCATATTCGCCCGGCATTACCGGACGTCCCACGGTAACGGTGGTAAGCGGCGGCAGCTTGCTGAGAAGCCCGCGCCGACGGCGGTAGGTGACGGTAAAGCCCACAGCGGGGACCTCCATCTTATGCGGATACATAAAAGAACCCGACGGGTAATCGCGTATATAATTGCAGTATGGCCAGATGTGCGCCTCGGGATATATCGCTACGGCGTGACCAGAGCGTATGCGTTCGCCGAGCGCGTCCGAAAAGTTACGGCAGCCGCTGACGGTCGAGCCGAGCGGTATCCCGCCCACCATCGGAACTATGTGTTTTATTATCGGTATCGAGACCGCCTCACGCCCGCACACGATATCGCACCGCCGCGGAAAGGTGATAAGCGTGGGAATAAACGCATCCGCCGCGCCCTGCGTATGGTTGCCGTAAAGGAAATAACCGCCGCGCAGACCGCGAAGATTCTTTTTGCCCTTTATCTTTACGCCGAAGCGCAGTCTGCAAAAGGAATACGCCACGGGAGTGGCAATGAGCCGATAAAGCACAAAGGAGGAAAGCTGCCAGACCGGACCGTGAGAATAGCGGTAGCCGCCGTCAACAGCCGCGGAGTCATGATGTGCACCTCCGGCAAAATCGTCGTTTCTCTCGTCGGAATACAGCACCTCACGCACGCGCGCTTCGGACGAAGCGGTCGCGCCGTTTTTGTTTTTTGATCTTGACTTGTTGTTTCTGCCGATATCAAATATCATAGATGTCAAAGCCTTTCATGGGGCGAAATACAATATGGATATTAACCTTTGACCGCCGCGTTCCTGCTGTTTGCCGCGTCAAAGAGCATCTGCTCCATCCTGTCCATACAGCGGTCGCGGTCGAACTGCGCGGAGTACCCCTCGTACTCGCGGCGGCAGGCTTCAAGCTCATCGGGATGGTCAAGCCACCAGTCAATGCGGCAGGCAAGGTCGGCGGGAGAGTCGTATCTGAAAAGATTTTTCTCGCCAAGCGCAAAATACCGCGTCGCCGAGCGCGGCGAATCGGCAATAATCGGCACAAGTCCGCACTTTATCGCCTCAAGACAGGCGATCGCCTCGATCTCTATCTCTGCCGGATGAACATAAAGATCGGCGTAATTAAGCACCCGCAGCATCTCCTCGCGTGAGAAGAATCTGAACAGCGGCTGGTTGTCCGCCGGGAGCTGCTTTGCGCAATACTCGCGCAGCTTTTCCTCAAGCGGACCGCACCCGGCGAACACGAGCTGTATCCTCTCCGGGTCGCGCGTGAGGGGGACTGCGTCTATCAGCGTCCTGTGGCACTTTTCCTTTGAATACCGTCCGGTAAACAGTACCACCTTTTTCCCGGCGTACTCGGCGGGTTTTTCACAGGGGCGGCGGACAAATTCACTTCCGACGCCGTTTGAGATAACGTAGTGGTTCGTTTCGTGTCCGCATTCCCGCTCGAATACGTCGCAGATGAACTGCGTAGGATAATGCACCGCGGTACAGTAACGGTAAATGTAGCTGTAAAGCACCTTGTATATCTGTGTGTTGAAGCGGGAGGCGTTCATAAGGAAAAGATGGCTTGATATATTTTCCGCCTGACAGTGGAAGGACGCCGTCACCGGAACGCCGCATTCGCGGGCTATCTCCATTCCCTTGTGCGCCAGAAAAAATGGCGTCACCAGATGGCAAACGTCGGCGTCGGCAATTACGGTGCGCAGTGTGTCCTCGTCGGGGCGGGAGATCACCACTCCGTTTTCGGCAACATATTCATTGAATATCCCGAAATTTATCTTTTCGACCACATAATAGCCGTCCTCTCCACGGCGCTCCTCGTCGGGGCAGACAACGCGCACGTCGTGTCCCTTGGCGCGCAGGGAGCGTATCAGATTCATCGCCGCGATGGTCGTGCCGTTGTTTTCTTTACCCAGTACGTCACAGATTATTGCAATTTTCATTTTGTAACAGATCCCTTTCTCAAAACAGTTCTCACCGAAAAGTCAGCTTTGCGCCGCAAGCAGACGCATAACGGACGAGCCGAACAGCCAGGATACGATGTCCTTGGCTGTCTCGCCGTACCCGCCGGACGGGTCCTTGCCTCCGGAGGCGATCCTCTCCTCCAGTATTCCCGATATCCGGTCAAAAAATCCGGAGACGCGCTCACGGAACGCAGGAACCCATATTGACTGACTTACAAAGTCAAGCAGCACGCGCCAGATCGCGTCGTTTTCCTCCGGCACTTTCTCAAAATACGCGCTCGCCGCGCATACGGGATCGCCCTCCGCTTTATCCATAGCCTCAGCGAAATCCTGCGCGCCGCGCTCAAGCGCCTCTCCCACCACCTCGCAGATAAGCAGCTCCTTGCTATGATAATAGTAGGCGATCTGGCTCAGCGCCACGCCCGCCTCGGACGCAATGTCGCGCAATGAGACATTTGAATATCCGCGCGCGGCAAGCAGCTCAAAGGTGGTGGCCTTTATTCTTTCCCTTGCGTTTTCGCTTCTGTTTTTGATATCTGATCTGATGTCGGAGAGTATCCGACTGCCGGAAATTTTCATTTTTCTGCTTTCTGCTCCTTACGCCGCAATACACCGCAGGACAAAGCCGGCTGAAAACGACGCGCTGTTGTATCAAACGACCGTTCTAATTTTCAGCTACATTCTATCATACAAAAACCGCTTTGTCAAGCATAAATATTGAAGAAGCCCGACCGGAAAACGAAATGTCGCAGAGTGCTGATATAATCTTCGCTACACTTTGCACAAGGGAGGCTTTCTTTGTACCTGTAAATGATCAAGCTTCGTTTTACACCGTAGGGCGGGCATGGTTTGTGCGTAAAGTTGGCAGAGCAAACGCCGGACTCACGAAAAGATCGCTTCTTTTAAGGGCGATGATTAAAACCGGTAGGAGCGAGCATCGCTCGTCCGCGGACTTCTTTTGAGAGCAATTATTGAAGCAGGTAGGGACGAGCATCGCTCGTCCGCAGGCTTCTTTTGAGAGCAATTATTAAAGCAG
>DPGK01000008.1 GCA_003523225.1 Clostridiales bacterium | reverse complement strand
CTGAACAAAATAATTTGCAAGAACAAAAAGCCTTCTTCAGTGTGAGAAGAGGATGAGGAGGACAAAAACTGAATTTTTTCAATACCAGTGAACCCATTAAATTTGCTCAATGGAATTTAGTTAATTACATTCCCCAAAAGGATAGATGATTTTTTGGCTTTCTGTCGGATAAAAATTTTTCTGCAAACCGAGAGCTGCCGCGCTTGGCGCGGCAGCTCAGTGAAAAAATTATTCTGTTTTCCGATTGCGGTATGCGGCGGAATGACCGTATTACTGTATGTCGGCGGAGTCGTCCGCCTTGGAGTCTGCGGGGGAATCTGCTGTTTCCGGGGCGGATTCCTCCGCCGTGTCTGCGGCGCTTGGTGCGACCGCTGCGGTCGTATTGCACGGTGCGGTATCGCACGTTGCCTCCTGACGCTCAGGTTGTGACGATACAACAGGCGACGGAGTCTGCGATTTGACATGAACAGGAATATTCACCGGCGCGGGTGCTGTATATGCGGGAGCGGCTGAAGCCGGAGATGCCGACACCGGGTCTACCGGAGTCCTTTGCGCGGGCGCGGTTTTTGCATCGGCAGATCCGTCTGTGATCGCCGGCAGGCAGACCTCGGCTTTGAAAAGGTCGCCGTCAGCCGTAATTGAGAGCGTTCCTCCCTGCACGGCGGCAAGACCTGCGGCTATTGAAAGCCCCAGTCCGCTGCCCTCGCCCGAACGAGAATTGTCGCCGCGCACGAACCGCTCGGTCAGCTCCTCGCCCGATTTTGAAAGCGGCTGTTCGGATATATTGCGGAAAACGGTGGCTATGACATCGCCACGGCGCTCCACGTTGAGATATATGCGGGTTCCCGGCATGGCATATTTGCAGACGTTGCCAAGAAGATTGTCCCAGATGCGCCAGACAAGTCTCCCGTCAGCCCGGACTATTGTGGGGCTTTCAACGCCCGACACGACCAGCCGCAGTCCGCGTGCGGCAAACCGCTCTGAGTACTCTCCGGCGGTCTGCCCCGCCATTACCGAAAGATCAAGCGGCGCAAGCTCGGCGGAAATATTGCCGGTTGAGGCTTTTGACGCCTCCACAAGGTCGTCTATCAGCTTTTTCATCCGCTTTGACTGGCGCGAGAGCACCTCGACGTACTCCGCCGCCTTGCCGTCAAGGTTTTCTCTACCAAGCAGCTCGACGTAATTTACAATAGAGGTCAGCGGGGTCTTGATGTCGTGCGAGACATTTGTGATAAGCTCGGTCTTCATCCGCTCGCTCTTCATTTTTTCCTCCACGGCGCGGGAAAGTCCGTCTCCCATGCTGTTGAGGTCGCGCCCGAGCTGCTTCAGCTCATACGGCATGAAGGCGGTGTCGGTTTTGGTTCCGAGAGAGCCTGCGGCAAGCTCCGACGCGCTCTTTCTGAGCTTTGCGACGCTGACGGAATACCATACTGCCACTGCCAGAATTATCAGATCCAACAGAAGGAACAGTAGCCAAAGACTTGTCCCAACCGCGATGAGCTCGGCAAGGAAGATCACTGCGACGAACAGCAAAGTCCGCCATATGAAGGGTATTTTGCGTACAAACGATACGATACCGCGACATATTGCCCGCAGAATGCGCCAGATGAAGTGCAGTATCATGAATATAAGCGTGTTGCGCCACCATTTGCCCGCCTTGACGCGCGCGGCAAAGGATACAGGCAGCCATTCCACTGCGGCAATTGCCAGCATCACCGAAGTTGCGCATAACGCAACCCCGAGCGGCCACTGGAGTATCGTCTCCTCCATGATCTCTATGCAGAGAAGACCAAGCAGGATGAACAGCGCGGCTACAATGCAAAGCTGAAGGTCAAGCGGCACACGTGCCGGGAAGCGGAGGTGGATCGAATCGTCCTGCTTTGTGTGTCCTGCGGCGGAGCAGAGGAACACCCAAAGCAGCACCGTAAGCACCAGCGAAACGATCATAAACAGGTAAACGGAATATTTTATCTGCCATATCCACTCGCCCATTATCAGCAGAAAGCTCATGATATCCATGGGCTGCGCGCCGCGGATAAGCGTTACCTCGACGGTAAATACGTCGGTGAACGCCTCAAGCTTCAGCTCTCCGCTTTTCAGCTCATCTGTCGCTTCGCCCTCCGGAGCGACGGCATTCCGGCAGTAATATTCAATGGGAACATCGAACGCAGTAGAATACAGGCTTTCCCCTTCGATCCCCGCTGAGGAGAAAACCTCTTTACCGTCATCCTTGCGGGTTATTTTTATCCTGCAGCAGTCGGTATCGTAAAACGGGTGTACCCTTCTTATGTTGCCCCAATACATACTGAAATACTCGACGTCCGGATGACTGAGTATGCTGCCGTCGACAGTGGTGTCCATAAAAATAAGCTCGTTCAGCTTCAGATATCCGTATCCTATGGCGACGGAGTCATACATCTCCTCGTTGTACTGTTCCTCCGTGAGCATATATGCGCCCGACGCGCTGAGAAATGCCGCGCAGGCGACCTCGACGGCAAGAGAGAGCAGCGCAAGAAAGCAAAGGATAGCCGCAATTACCTTTACCCATGTCTGTTTTTTAAGTGTTTTCATTTTCCTTCCTCCACTTTATAGCCCTGACCCCATACCACGGTGATATAGCGCGGAGCGGAGGGGTCGATCTCCAGCTTTTCACGCAGGTGTCTTATGTGAACAGCAATTGTCCTTTCATCTCCCATTGCGTCCCCGCCCCAGACGCGGCGGTAAATGTCGCGCGGAGCAAAAACTCTGCCGGGGGATTCAAGCAGCAGCTTGAGTATTTCGAATTCTGTGGGGGTCAGCGTAACGGGGTCGCCGTCAATCGTTACCTCCCGCCGCTCGGTGTCAAGCACGATGCCTCCCGCCTTAAGCACGCCGGGCGTAACGCTGCCTCCGCCCAGCTGCATATAGCGCCGCAGCTGTGAGCGCACCCGCGCTATCACCTCGGCGGGGTTGAAGGGCTTGGTAACGTAATCGTCAGCTCCCATATCAAGCCCCATTATCTTGTCGCCGTCCTCGCTTTTCGCCGTAAGAAGTATCACCGGGACGTTTGATTCCTCTCTTATGATCCTGAGGGCAGTCAGCCCGTCGGTGACGGGCATCATCACGTCAAGCAAGCAAAGACTTATTCCGCCGCGCCGCACTGCGCGAATCGCCTCATCGCCGTTGTATGCTTCGATCACCTCGTAGCCCTGTCCGGTCAGGAATATTCTGAGCGCCGATACAATGTCGCGCTCATCGTCGCACACAAGAATTTTTATCATCGTAATATGTCCCCGCTTTCCTGCTGTTCATTTTTTGTTGATATTATTATCGCATAAAAAACATTAATGTTCAATATGCAGAATCCTTAAGATTTTATTAAACCTGTTTTTTGAAAATAAAAGCCGAGCTTCCGTGACTCGTCTGACCTTATTAACGCGGCGCGGAATTACCCCGGTATGCAAGAAAGATTATATCATAACTTACACCGATATACAACCCCGGAGCGCGCACAAAGCAGTGAATGGCATCTTTGCACTTGATTTTTCATTTGTGTTATTGTATAATATTATTATTGAAGAAAGTCCGGATGCCGGAGCCGGCGGCGAGAGATCTCCCCGGCGCGGCAAATGCGGCTTTGACGCATGAACCCGGAAAGGAAGGTGTTTGATTTTATGGATGAGAAATTGTCGGGAAGCTGCGGCGAGTCCGCGGTGTGGTCTTTTGACGGCTCGGTGCTGACGGTAAGAGGCAGCGGTCGCATCAGAAATTTCACCGAAGTTAAGGAAACCCCGTTCTTCGGCTTTCGCGAGCAGATAACGGGCATCGTAATTGAGGAAGGTATCACGGCTGTCGGCAACTATGCGTTTGGGCACCTGCGCAAGGTCAGCTCTGTTTCCCTGCCCAAAGGTCTTGAATATCTCGGAAACGGATGCTTCGGCAGCTGCGATTCGCTGACAAGCGTCACACTTCCCGAGGGATTGCGCGTAATTGGTCCGAAGGCATTTGAAAAATGCCCGGCGCTTGTGTCTGTTTCGCTGCCCTCTACCCTTCGCGCGGTCGATTTCAAGGCGTTTCGCGATTCAAACGCTATTTGCGAGGTGCATTATGCCGGAACAAAAAGGCAGTGGCAGCGTCAGGTGCGGGTTGGGTGCTCCTCGCGCGGTAATGCGTCACTGCTTTCGGCTGAATTTACATACGCCGATACCACCCGCCGCTACGACGAAATGGCGGCAAAGCTCCGCGAGGTGCTGCGCGGCGGCGACGGCTCAATGTATATCGTGACCCCCGATCTTACCGTGGATGATATTGACGGCAAGTCCGGCGACTGCACGCTCATCATCTTCCCCGACGGCAAGACGATGATGATAGACGCTGGCCTTCCAAAATGTGCGGTTCACGCGCTGACCCTGTTGCGTCGGCTTGAGCTTGACAGGCTCGATTATTTTACTCTGTCGCACCCGCACGTCGATCACATCGGCGGTGCGCCGCTGGTTGAGGAATATCTGCTTTCGCGCGGCGGAGGGATCGGAACCTATCTTTACTCAGGCTTTGAGCACAAGAACGCGGAAAAGGCGCTTACCGAGCTTCTTGCCTCTCACGGAACAGTGATAAAACGCGACCTGCGTGCGGGGGACAGGCTGAGCATCGGCGGAGCTGAGGTCGAGATCTTCAATCCCCAGCCGGAGGATTTTGAAAACGTCCGGGAAATTGAGCTCGGCGACGGCTCTGTGAACAACATATCCCTGGCGATGAAATTCGTGCTTGGAAATGTTTCGTATCTGACAAGCGGAGACCTGTATTACAGCCGGGAAGCCGAGCTTGTCGCAAAATACGGCTCGGCGCTGCACGCCGACGTTGCAAAGACCAACCACCACTCGCTGTTTACTTCAAACACGCCCGAATGGCTTGATGCGGTTGATCCCCGGATACTTGTCTCCGACTGCGACGACGCTCCGTGGACGGAGTTTGCCGAGGAGCTTGAGCGCCGCGGCATACCGAACTATCGCGCGTATGAGTGCGGACTGTCGGTAGTGCGGATGTCTCCCGACGGCAGCGTTACGGTCGAAACGGAATATTGAGTATAAAACGGAAGATACCGCCTGATTTCACATAATAACGCCCCCGGCTGATGCTTTGCGCATCAGTCGGGGGCGGCGTGATATTGTGCTTTTATATTAAAAACTCATCTCCGTCGCGGGCAAGGCAGATGGGCTTTGATGTAACCTCGGCACGGAGCTTTATCTCAAGCTCCGGAGGGTCAGAACTCTGATCGGTATAATGATTGACGATTATCCGTTTTGCAGGACACGCCTCAAAGCGCGGGATGATGACGTCGGGTCTGAAATGGACAAGCTCGGACACGAGCGCGTCGCACTCCTCGTCAAGTATTATCTGCGGGAAGTCGGCGGCGTCGCCCTGATGCAGGTCTCCCGTAAAGATGATGCGTTTGCCCTTGTCCTCGCCTGCGGCGTCGCCGGTGCAGTCGATAACGAAAGCGTATGAGGGGTGTATGCCGTTCATGTGGTTCGTACTGATGGCGCGGACAGTTATCGTATCGTCCGAATATACCTCTCCCGCCGCAAAAACGTGCATTCTTACCCTGTCGTCGGCAGTACTGTCAAGAGACGATCTCAGCATCGCGCGGAAGGCGTCGATGCATGCCTGTTCGGGAAGGTAGATGTCGTAATCCGCCTTTTTGTAGTACCATGTGGTGATGTTGATGAGCATAGCAAGCCCGAAGGTGTGGTCGCTGTGACGGTGAGTCACAAAAACGGCGCTGAGACCGTCCACCGGAATTCCGCGCATACGCATTATGTCAACGACAGGCGCGCCGCCGTCGATAAGGTAACGCTTCCCACCGACTTCAAACATAGTTGCCGAGCAGTGACGGTCGGGCGCGGGAACTCCGTGACCGGTGCCAAGAAATATTAGCTTCATTTTAGTTACCTGTCCTTTGTTTTTCGATCTTTATGGCAATAGCCGTAACCATGTTAAGTATAGCTCACATCGACGCCTGTGTCAAGACTTGCGTGCGCTTTATGCCGCCGGGCGGACTTTTTTCGTTTTTTCGGAAAAATAATGCCGCAGCGTCAGATATTTAAGCGACAAATTTCACATAAAGCCCTTTACTTTTCCGGAATTAAGCTGTATAATATACTGTGAGTCAATTTGACAACATTAAAAAATTTATATATTTTCGGAGGAAAAGCAAATGGCAATCAAGCGTCCAAAGCTTTCTATGGACGGCAATACCGCTGCTGCACACGTTTCGTATGCATTCACGGAAGTTGCCGCTATCTACCCCATCACGCCCTCAAGCCCCATGGCTGAGATCACCGATACCTGGTCGGCTACCGATAAGAACCTGCTCGGCAAGCCCGCGCGCAACATATTCGGTGAAAGAGTAAAGCTCATTGAAATGCAGTCCGAGGCAGGCGCCGCGGGCGCAGTACACGGTTCTCTTGCCGCGGGCGCACTTACCACGACATATACCGCTTCTCAGGGTCTGCTTCTTATGATCCCCAATATGTACAAGATGGCGGGCGAGCTGCTTCCCGGCGTTATCCACGTTTCGGCGCGCTGCGTTGCCTCTCACGCACTTAATATATTCGGCGATCATTCCGACGTTTATGCCTGTCGTCAGACCGGTTACGCAATGCTTTGCGAGACCAACCAGCAGGAAATAATGGATCTTGGCGCGGTAGCGCATCTTGCCGCTATCAAGGGCAGAGTCCCGGTACTTAACTTCTTCGACGGCTTCCGCACCTCTCACGAGATCCAGAAGATCGACGTCTGGGAGCTTGAAGACCTCAAGGATATGGTCGACTGGGATGCAATTTCCGACTTCCGCGCCCGCGCGCTGAATCCCGAGCATCCGGTCCTCCGCGGCTCAGCCGAAAACGGCGATATCTTCTTCCAGCACCGTGAGGCATGCAACCCCTACTATGAGAAATTCCCGGCTATCGTCGAGGAATACATGAATAAGGTAAATGAAAAGCTCGGCACAGACTACCGTCTTTTCAACTACTACGGCGCTCCCGACGCCGACCGCGTCATCGTTGCGATGGGTTCGGTCTGCGACGTTGCCGAGGAGGTCATAGATTACCTCAACGCGCACGGCGAAAAGGTCGGTCTTGTAAAGGTCAGACTTTACCGTCCCTTCTGCGCGGACAAGCTCTGCGAGGCGATCCCCGCTTCCGTTAAGAAAATTGCGGTCCTTGACCGCACCAAAGAGCCGGGTTCTCTCGGCGAGCCCCTTTACCTTGACGTGGTCGCCGCGCTTGCACGCGAGGGCAGAAGCGGCATAAAGGTAGTCGGCGGACGCTACGGTCTCGGTTCCAAGGATACCACTCCCGCTTCCGTATTCGCCGTTTACGAGAATCTTTCCGCCGACGCTCCGAAGGACGGCTTCACCATCGGCATCGTTGACGATGTGACCGGTCACTCCCTCAGTGAGCATGCTGTCCCCGACACTGCGGCTTCCGGAACCATCTCCTGCAAGTTCTGGGGTCTGGGCGGCGACGGTACCGTCGGAGCAAACAAGAACTCCATCAAGATCATCGGTGACCACACCGACAAGTATATCCAGGCGTACTTCCAGTACGACTCAAAGAAGACTGGCGGTATCACCATTTCTCATCTGCGCTTCGGTGACAACCCCATAAAGAGCCCCTACTATATCACCAAGGCCGACTTCGTCGCCTGCCATAACCATGCTTATCTTGATAAGTATGATATGGTTCAGGACGTAAAGCCGGGCGGAACCTTCCTGCTTGACTGCTCATGGAAGCCCGAAGAGCTTGACGCTCACCTGCCCGCCGCCGTCAAGAAGTATATTGCAAAGAACAATATCAACTTCTATATCATTGACGGTACCGGCATCGCTCTCAAGCGCATCGGCAACGGTAAGGTAAAGAACACCGTGCTTCAGTCCGCCTTCTTCGCTCTCGCCGGGATCCTGCCCAAGGATGAGGCTATTGAATACATGAAGAAGATGGCTTATAAGTCCTACATCAAGAAGGGACAGGCAATTGTTGACCTCAACTATGCCGCTATCGACGCCGGAGCTGACGCTCTGGTAAAGGTAGACGTCCCCGCCGCATGGGCAGACTGTGCTCCCGACGCTCCCAAGCCTGAGGCATCCGGCGACCGCAAGGAGCTTGTTGACTTCGTGAACCGCATCGTTGAGCCTGTTGACTCTATGCGCGGAGATTCTCTCCCCGTTTCCGCCTTCGCGGACTGCGCCGACGGTACATACCCGCAGGGCGCTGCCGCCTTTGAAAAGCGCGGAGTCGCCGTTTACGTTCCCACATGGAAGCCCGAGAACTGCATCCAGTGCAACAACTGCGCGTTTGTATGTCCTCACGCCGCCATCCGTCCCTTCGCTATGACCGAGGAGGAGGCTGCCGCCGCCCCCGCCGCGACAAAGTTTGCCGCAAAACCGGTCATCAAGACCGCATATAAGTTCACCATGGCGATAAGCCCGATGGACTGCATGGGCTGCACACTCTGCGTCAAAGCCTGCCCTGTGACAAACAAGGCGCTCAAGGACGCCCAGAAGGTCGCCGCCGAGGAGATCCCGGACGATCCCAAGAAGGCAGCAAAGAGAGCCGCCGAGCTTGCGTCCGCCAAGAGCGCCATCGAAATGGTGCTTCAGCCCACTCAGCTCGACCAGCAGGCTCCCTTCGACTATGCCGTAGCGCACGTTTCCGAAAAGCCCGAGCTTATCAACACCACCGTCAAGGGCAGCCAGTTCAAGCAGCCGCTGCTTGAGTTCTCCGGCTCCTGCGCAGGCTGCGCCGAGACCTCTTATGCACGTCTCGTAACCCAGCTCTTCGGTGAGAGAATGTATATTTCCAACGCCACAGGCTGCTCCTCCATCTGGGGCGGTTCCGCTCCCGCCACTCCGTACACCGTCAACCGCGAAAGCGGCAAGGGTCCGGCATGGGCGAACTCCCTGTTTGAGGACAACGCCGAGCACGGTCTCGGAATCATGCTGGGTCAGAAGACCATCCGCGAGAAGCTGAAAAACAAGGTAGAGGCTCTTGCCGCCATCGAGTGGGCAACTGCCGATATCAAGGCAGCCGCTGCCGAATGGCTTGCAAGCTACGACGACGGAAAGGCAAACGGCGCGGCTACCGACAAGCTCGTTGCGGCACTTGAGGACGGCGTTCTCACCGCCGACGAGGGAATTGCGTTCCTGTCCTCCGACGCGGGCAAGAAGGCATTCGGTGACAAGGCTGAGGCGATGCTCGCTCACATGAAGGAGCTGAAGGCAGCCGGAAAGAACTGCGACTGCGAAGCCTGCACTCTTGCTTCCGAAATACTCGCCGAGAAGGACTACCTCGCCAAGAAGTCGGTCTGGATCTTCGGCGGAGACGGCTGGGCATACGATATCGGATTCGGCGGACTTGACCACGTTCTTGCCTCCGGCGAGGACGTCAATGTCATGGTCTTTGATACCGAGGTGTATTCCAACACCGGCGGACAGGCGTCCAAGGCGTCGCAGATCGGTCAGGTCGCTCAGTTTGCCGCTGCCGGTAAGGCGATAGGCAAGAAGAACCTTGCAGAGATTGCAATGTCCTACGGTTATGTATACGTCGCGCAGGTCGCTATGGGCGCAGATATGAATCAGCTGCTCAAGGCGCTCACCGAGGCGGAAGCATATCCCGGACCGTCGCTCGTCATCGGCTACGCACCCTGCGAGATGCACGGCGTCAAGGGCGGTATGCAGAACTGCCAGCAGGAGATGAAGCGTGCGGTTGACGCCGGATACTGGCAGATGTTCCGCTACAATCCCGCGCTTAAGGCAGAGGGCAAGAATCCTCTTATCGTGGATTCCAAAGAGCCGACTGCCGACTACCGCGAGTTCATTACAAGCGAGACCCGTTACAGCAGACTGGCACAGCAGTTCCCGGAGCGTGCCGAGAAGCTCTTCTCGAAGGCTGAAAAGGCGGCAAAGGAAAAGTACGAAAGACTGCTTAAGTACGGCAGACTGTTCGACTGATTTCATCCGGACTGTCAGAATATCAGTTAATATAAAAATGGCTGGCGCACCCCGGTGCGCCAGCCATAAATATTGGGAACCCGCTGTTTCAAACCGTAGGGGCTGTAAAAAAACTCGATG
>DPGK01000009.1 GCA_003523225.1 Clostridiales bacterium | reverse complement strand
CAGACTATTGTGCGGCATGACTTTGCCCTCCTCATCCTCTTCTCACGCTGGAGAAGGTGGCAGCCGCAGGCTGACGGATGAGGAAAGCAGATCAATGCTGCACATCATTCAGTGCGCCCAAACGAATTAAGTGCCGTCGTGATGCGCTCGGTCGCGCTTTCATTTTCATTGCATAAACGCCGCTCTGCTCTCCTTAAGAGAAGGTTTTTGTTCCTGCAAGTGATTCAGTGCAGAAACACCGCTTTTATGATGAGGAAAATAATTATCAGCCAGAAAATGATTATCGGCAGGGCGTAATACCATTTTTTCGGCTTGCCGTTCGCCCACATTCCCTCCGACTGCGCCCGGCACTCCTCAAATATATCGCGGGGTATCAGCTTTATTGTCAGCGCCGCAAGCGCGGGCAGCAGTATCAGGTCGTCAAGATACCCCGCCACGGGGATGAAATCCGGGATAAGGTCGATCGGAGACAGGGCGTACACCACCGTAATTCCCGCCAACAGTTTGGCGTACCACGGTGTTTCGCGGCGGCGCAGACAGAGAAACAGAGCCGGAATGTCGGTTTTGAGCCGCGAGGTTCTTTCCTTAAGTCCCACTGCCGGTCATTCGTTGCCGGCGGGCGGAGCCTGCACGCTTGCGGCAAAGCCTTCGCCGCTGTCGGAAGCGTCAATTACTATGGTGCTGTCAGGCATCGGGTCATCCGCTATCACCGTCTTTGCGATAAGAGTCTCGATAACGGACTGAATATACCTCTTGAGCGGGCGCGCGCCGTATACCGGATCGTAGCCGTTTTCGGCGATCTTCGCCTTTGCAGGTTCGCTTACAAGAATGTGAAGCTGGCGATCCTCAAGACGGCGTGAGAGGTCTGCAAGCTGCAGATCTACTATCGCGCCGATATTCTCACGCGTCAGCGGCTTGTAGAAGACCGTCTCGTCAAGGCGGTTCAGAAACTCGGGGCGGAAGCTGCGGCGCAGTATCTCGCCCACGCCGCGGCGCGCCTCCTCGGAAATGTCACCGTCGGGCGTGATACCGTCAAGTATCAGATCTGAGCCAAGGTTGGAGGTCAGAATGATTATGGTGTTTTTGAAGTCCACCGTTCTGCCGCGGCTGTCGGTTATTCTGCCGTCGTCAAGCACCTGAAGCAGGATATTGAAGACGTCGGGATGAGCCTTTTCAATCTCATCGAACAGTACGACGGCATAGGGCTTGCGGCGCACCGCCTCGGTGAGCTGTCCGCCTTCGTCGTAGCCGACGTATCCGGGAGGCGCTCCGATAAGACGCGAGACCGAGAATTTTTCCATATACTCGCTCATGTCTATGCGTATAAGGCTTTTTTCGTCGTCAAACAGCGCTTCCGCCAGCGCCTTTGCAAGCTCGGTCTTGCCGACACCGGTAGGTCCGAGGAAAAGGAATGAGCCGATGGGTCGGTTGGGGTCCTGAATGCCCGCGCGGGAGCGCAGGACTGCCTCGCTGACCTTTTTGACAGCTTCGTCCTGACCGATGACCCGGCGGTGAAGCACGTCCTCAAGCCCCAACAGCTTCTTTTTCTCGCTTTCCATGATCTTTGACACCGGAATTCCTGTCCAGCGAGCCACGATACGGGCTATCTCGTCGTCGGTGACCTCGTCGCGCAGCAGCGAGTCGCCGGAATCGGCGCGGACGGTCTTTTCAAGCTCCGAAAGCTCCTTTTGCAGTGCCGGCAGCTTTCCGTATTTCAGCTCCGCCGCCTTGCCGAGGTCGTACTCGTTTTGCGCACGCTCGATGTCGGCGTTGGTCTTTTCAATGTCGGCGCGCAGAGTGCGCACCCGGGCAATCGAGGCTTTTTCGTTGTCAAGCTTTGCCTTCATCGCGCCAAAGCTCTCGCGCAGCTCAGCAAGCTCGGCGCGTATCTTCGTCAGGTGATCGCGTGAGAGATTGTCTGTCTCCTTGGTAAGCGCCTGCTCCTCGATCTCAAGCTGCATGATCCTTCTGGATGCGTCGTCAAGCTCCTGCGGCATCGACTCCATTTCGGTCTTTATCATGGCGCACGCCTCGTCGACAAGGTCGATTGCCTTGTCGGGCAGAAAACGGTCGGAAATATAACGGTTGGAAAGGGTCGCCGCGGCGATCAGCGCGCGGTCGTGGATCTTTACTCCGTGGTATACCTCGTATCTTTCCTTAAGTCCGCGGAGGATGGAGATCGTGTCCTCAACCGACGGTTCCGGCACCATTACCGGCTGGAAACGCCGCTCAAGCGCCGCGTCGGTCTCGATATATTTGCGGTATTCGTCAAGCGTTGTGGCTCCTATGCAGTGTATTTCGCCGCGCGCCAGCATCGGCTTAAGAATATTGCCCGCGTCCATTGCGCCGTCGGTCTTTCCCGCCCCGACGATGGTGTGTACCTCGTCGATGAAAAGGATTATCCTGCCCTCGCTTGCCTTGACCTCGCCGAGTACGGCTTTAAGACGTTCCTCAAACTCGCCGCGGAACTTTGCGCCCGCGATAAGAGCGCCCATATCGAGCGAGAAAACGGTGCGCCCTTTGAGATTTTCGGGTACGTCGCCGCGCACTATACGCTGTGCCAGTCCCTCGGCTATTGCGGTCTTGCCCACGCCCGGCTCACCTATAAGGCAGGGGTTGTTCTTGGTCTTACGGGAGAGGATGCGGATGACGTTTCTTATCTCCTCGTCACGCCCTATTACCGGGTCGAGCTTCTGCGCGCGCGCCAGCTCCACAAGATCCTGACCGTACTTTTTCAGTGCGTCGTAGGTGGATTCGGGGTCGTCGGAGGTCACCTGACGGTTTCCGCGCACCGAGCGCAGGGCTTCAAGAAACGCAGTGCGGTCAAGTCCGGTCCTGCGAAGCACCGAGCGCACGGCGTCGGAGGGCTTGTCGAACAGCCCGAGCATGATATGCTCGACCGAGACATATTCGTCCCGCATCTTTTCAGCTTCATTCTCGGCGGCGTTCAGCGTCTCCTCGCAGGCGCGGGAGATGTAAAGCCCCTCCGCGCCCGGACCGCTTACGCGCGGCAGCTTGTTTATTGCGTCCTCAAGCTCCCGTATTGCCGCGTCCGGCGAAACGCCGACCTTTTTTATCAGCTCCGGAATCAGACCGCCCTCCTGACGCATCAGCGCCAGAAAAACGTGCTCCGGCTCAAGTCGGCTGTTGCCGCGCTCGGTAGCGTCAGACTGTGCCGCGCGCAGCGCTTCAATGCTTTTCTGTGTATATTTCTGAAGATTCATATATATCAACTCCTTTTTGACGATCTGTCTGCATGATAATGATAAATATTAAATAAGGTAAATTCCGCTGTCCTCCGCGAATACACCGACGGATATCTCAGATGCTGTTTTCCAGCACCGAATGAATCTGCCTTACCCTCTGCTCTGCGGCGCGCGGGTCGTCGAGCCGCGCAAAATACGCCTTCATCGCCTCGTCAAAAGCGCCGACGTATTCCGAAATCTTTTCCGCCGCCTCCGTGGTACTGCGCGCCGTTGCGGCACGTGAAAAGCGGCGCGAAAAGCTGCCGTCCTCGCCGCAGCGGCTGCCCGGACCGTCAAGCGACGCCCAAAGCCGGAAAAAGGCGGTCATGTAAAGCAGTAGAAGTGAGTTCTGCGTCCGCAGATAGGCTCTGAACTCGCCGCCGCCCGACGAAAGCTCCACCGTGTAGCGCACGGTGGGATTGTATTTGTAGTCAAGCGCCGAACGCAGGCAAAGCCGCGAGTCTGCTCCCGCGACGCGAAAGACCTCGCGCGAGCCGAGCAGCTCCTCGACAGCCGAAAAAATATCCCTTACGGTATTTTCCGACGTGTCGCAGGAAAGATATTCGGCGAGAATATGATTTATAAGCCCCGAACGGTTGGTCCCCAGCCGCCTTGCAAGGCGGTCGACCTCGCCTACCACCTCGTCCGAGAGCACAAGTGAATATACACGCTTTGCCATGACGGACTCCTTGTCATTAAGTGCTTCGGGAATGCTGCCCAAGCCTCATTCTCCGGAGCATATTATATCACGCTTTATATAACTTGTCAACTATTTTATATAAAATTTTTTACGATTTTTGCGCCTTGCAGAGGAACCAAAGACAGTGCCGAAGTAAATAAAATTTACTTGAAGTGTCCCAAAGTTGCAAAACATGTTGGTCAAAATGATTATTTTCACTTTTTCGAATAAAAAATCACAAGTCGGCTTGACATCAATCTGTTAATGTTGTATAATTTTCACGAGCACAATTTATACGGAGGTAATGAAAATGAAAAAGCTCACAGCACTTATGCTGTCAATACTTATCGTTTTATCTGCGTCTGCCGCGCTTGTCGGCGCAACAGATGCCGCTGCTCCTGCGTGGACGACCAGAGAGCCTGACCTTGTTATAACCGAGATCTGCCCCGATACAAGCGGAAACGGTATCGCCGGTTATACAGACGGAAAAGACCCCTTTGAGTTCTTTGAGATCTACAACAATTCAAGTGTTACCATCAATCTCTACGACTACTGCATAACCTACAACGGCAACAAGCCCAGCAATGATCAGTATGAAAGCACCATCGTTGAGATCACTCCCTTCCTCACCAACAACCAGTGGGAGAACAAGCCCGGCAACTATCTTGACGGCTCGACTCTCCAGTGGACCGACAACGAAAAGCCGGTAGGTGATCTTTCCAATCTGCCCACCAACCCCGAGACCTTCTTCATCGAGCCGGGCGAGTGCGTTGTTGTATGGTGCATGTATTTTGAAGCATATCTTGCTATGTTCAATGAGGGCAAAGGTATGTCGATGGCAGACTTCCGCTCTTTCTGGAATATCCCCGACAATGTAAAGGTCATTGCCTTTGACGGCAACTCCGACACAAAGCACGGCGGACACGGCAATAACTTTAACCTTAAAAACTCTAAGTGCGGTTCCTACGGTATTGCAAAGTACAGCGATATGCTCAACCTTGCCGCCAACACCGGTGATACCACCAAAGACGAGAATGCAAAATACGGCTATATCAACATTTACGATGAGAAGACCTACCGTGAATTTGAGGATATGGTCTTCTGGATCAACAACGACTTTGATTCCTGGGGTTCTCTCAGCAGCCAGGCCAACCTGACATTCAACTACACCGTTGACGCCAAGGGTGAGGGTGCGGCACTGCTGACCGAGATCACCAACAAAGAGCACGCATATGATATCCGCCGCGGCATTCTTTGCGGCACATACTGCGATCCTACCCCCGGTTATCTTACCGACGTTCAGAAGCTGACCATGCCTGCCTACAAGTTCAAAGCAGGCGAGACCGTACAGCTTCCCACCGCTGAGGATGCAGAGTATATGCCCTACGAGATCTGGTACCGCGACGGTCAGGTCCTTACCGGCTTCAATATCAACGGTACTACATACCAGCCCGGAACGACCTTTACCGCTTCCGCTGCCGGCACAATAACCGTTGAGCCGCTGTTTGCTGATGAAGTGACTACCGCAAAGCCCGAAACCACCAAAAAGCCCGAGACCAGCAAGGCTCCCGAGACCACCAAGGCGCCGGAAACCACTGCTGATGGTACCGAAGCTCCCGGGGGAGACGAAACCACTGCCGCTCCTGCCGAAAAGAAGGGCTGCGGTTCTTCCGTGGCATATGCCGCAGTAGCGCTTGTTGCCATCTTCGGCACAGCCGTTGTCTGCAAAAAGAAATAAACCCGACCTGCGGCTGAACGCCAAAGGTTAACAATGGGGCTGAGTCATAAGCTTATCAGTAAGCGAATGGCTCAGCCCTTTGCTGTGGGATCTGTAAAGTTAAGAGTGAAGAAAAATAAAAGAAAAGACATCATAACTAATGGTATCCATTCGTCCGCCGCAACCCGGGATCAGGACGGTATGGGGTGGGGCGGAGTTAGATTGCAAATTTATCCGATCATCCAACAACCCGTGTGGCGGGAGCTTGTCTCCCGCCGCTTTTTTAATCGTGCCGTTTGTCCCGGCGGGAGCAAACCGTAACATGACAGATTATTGCTTTTTGATGCACTGAATGACGTGCAACATTAATCTGATCTCCTCATCCTCTTCCCACGCTGGAGAAGGCTGATTAACTCCATTCTTCATCCCATAAAACTGAAAATATCATTAATCCGCAGTTTAGAAAACTGAACAAAATAATATGCAAAAACAAAAAGCCTTCTCCAGCGTGGGAAGAGGATGAGGAGGACAAAGTCATGCCGCACAATAGTCCGTTCGGGTAAATAATCAACGTAAAAAAGAGCAGTGAGATAAGAAAGTAGGGGCTGCCATTGGCAGTCCGCGTACGAGCGATGCTCGCCCCTACCTGAATCCATTCTTCATCTTACACAAGTGAAAATATCGTT
>DPGK01000017.1:36104-52025 GCA_003523225.1 Clostridiales bacterium | reverse complement strand
CGCCGGGAGTGCTGCAACTGCGAGGACGGAAACTGCCTTGCGCTGGACGATGGCGACACCTGCGCCTGTCCGCAGATGATTTCGTTCTCCGTCTCTCTCTAAATTGCAGCGGAAGATCGTAATTGCGTATTATTTTGAGAATAAAACTCAGAATACGATAGCATCCGAGCTTGGACTTCCCATCGGCACTGTCAAGTGGCATCTGTTCGAAGCCAAAAAAGATCTTAAGAAAGGTATGGATACCATGAGAACAGCAAGCGAACTTAAATTCAACCCGATAAAGTTTCATTATGTCGGGATTAACGGCAACTGCGGTACGACGCCTCCGGAAAACTTTTTCCGCTCTGCACTCTCGCAGAATATTGCCTATTGCGTAAGACAGCGCCCTATGACAGTAAATGAGATCGCGGATGCGCTGGGAGTGTCTCCGGTTTACGTGGAGGGAGAAGCGGAATACCTTGAGGAATACGGATTCCTTGTTAAACAAAAGGACAAATACCTCATTAATTTCATCATTTCCGAATGCTCCCCCGACTTTCTGATATTACAGGACGAAATGTACAAAAAGGCGGCGGACATCTTTGCCAATGAGCTGTACGACGAATTGATCTCAAGCGGATCGGTCGACAGCCCGGATATTTTGTGCGGGCAGACCGACGGGTCAATAACACTCAGGGAAAGCAAACGAGCCGACCGTAATTTCATTATGTGGTCGCTGATACCGTACATTGCCGCGCAGTCCGGGGAGGAAATGATGGATGCCGGCATCAGCTTTGACGAGGCGGCGACAATACGTCCTGACGGTGGACATAATATCTGCCACGCGTCGGTAGTACCCGATAATGTCCGGCTGCCCGACGATTATGTTTATATGAAAAACTGGTGCGGACCTAGCTGGTATGCTACTGAAAAGCATACGCTGTGGCAGATAGATTCCGAATGGTCGGATAAGCGGGTCGGCGTCAACACTACCTATGCGGCTGAGTGCGGGCGCGTCTTGTCGCTTTACGAGCGGGAGTTTGAGGACGTGCTCTCAAAGGATGAATACGTCTGGCTGGCGCAGAGGGGATTTGTTAAGACCAACGGAGATTATGACGGATATTTCAAGTCCGCGTGGCAGGTGGTCACATTTTCCGGGCGCGAGATCGTTGACAGACTTCTGGAGATCGGTGGCAGGATCAAAAAACGCCACAAGGCTGAATTTGACGCAATAAAAGCGCCGTATTTCAAAGCCGCGCTTGAGGCAGTGCCGGAGCATCTGCGCAGGGTGAGAGAATATGAACTGCAATTTACTTTTTATTCGGACGGATGGTTTCTATGCCACTGCATCAGCATACTGCTGAAAAACGGAAAGCTGAGTCTGCCGACGGCGGAGCAGAAAAAATCGCTTTCAACGCTTATTATTCCGAATAAATGAGCTTATGGGGCTGCTGCACTCAGGTGCGGCAGCCCCGCCCTACGGATATTGGTCTTGTTTGTGCGTAAAATTGGCAGAGCAAACGCCGAACCCACGAAAATGATCGCTTCTTTTAAGGGCGATGTTTAAAACAGATAGGGCGAGCATCGCTCGTCCGCGGACGGCTAATGGTAGCCCCTACTTTCTTATCTCACTGCTCTTTTTTCACGTTGATTATTTGCCAGAACAGACTTTTGTGCGTCATTAAGGTGTCCTCCTCATCCGTCGCGGCAAGCCGCGCCACCTTCTCCGCTGGAGAAGGCTTTTTGCTACTGCTAATTCTAAAGTGCAGTTTTCTAAACTGAGGATTAATGATGTTTTCAGTTGTATAAGATGAAGAATTGATTCAGTTAGCCTTCCCCAGCGGGGAAGGTGGCAGCCATAGGCTGACGGATGAGGAGGACAGATACATGTGGCACATCATTCAGTGTGTAAAAACGAAATCATTTATTACGTTTCTGCTCGGTAATGAGCCGGTTCGCATCCACGATACCGCGCGCATGGGGGAGCGGGCGGATATGGAATCCGCCACTACGGGGTATAATTAAGACAACGCATCGGATGATAAATCGCCATAATATTTGTCAGAAAGCAAGAGAAGGTTTTTCGGAATCCCTGTAAGCATATTGCGGGTTATACATGGATATAATTCACGCTTGCGTACAATACTTTATGTGCAGATATGCGTAAAAATCATCAATTAACTTGCAAAAACCACTTGACAAATACCCGCCGGGGGTATATAATATTACATGTTCAAATACCCCATGTGGGTATTTGGGGGTGTTGGGGACGGCATTTGATTGATGTCAGATCGGAGTGCTTTCCTTATTATCAAGTAAACCAAAGTGAGGATATACCGTGGAAAAGAGCAAAAAATCGGCCGCGACGCCTGAGTGCTGCTGCTGTCAGAAGCAGGCGCACGTGGAAAAGACTAAGGAGCGGTCGGCAGAGGAATACCGGAATCTGATGAACCGGCTCAGGCGCATTGAGGGTCAGGTGCGCGGGATCCAGAATATGCTTGAAAACGATGCATACTGTACAGATATTTTAATGCAGGTCGCGGCGGTGAATGCGGCGCTGAACAGCTTCAGCAAGGTGCTGCTTGCCAATCATGTGCGCACCTGCGTGGCGGACAATATCCGCCGCGGAAACGATGAGGTCATTGACGAATTGGTCGTTCTGCTTCAGAAGCTGATGAAGTGAATATGTCCGCATACGGACGTATGACGGCAAGCGGCAAACGGAAAACGCATAATTACATTCAAGGAAAGTGTATTAATATCAAAATGAAACAATATATCGTAACGGGTATGACCTGCGCGGCGTGCGCAGCGCGGGTGGAAAAGGCTGTGTCGAAGGTAGAAGGGGTCAGCTCGTGCAGTGTCAGCCTGCTGACAAATTCAATGGGGGTTGAAGGCACTGCCTCCGACGAAGCTGTAATTGCGGCGGTTGTCGGTGCGGGCTACAAGGCAAGCGCAAAAAAGGCGGAAAAAGGACGTGAGCAGAATACTTCCGCCGACGATGCGCTTGCAGACCGTGAAACTCCCATGCTTAAAAAGCGGCTGATCGCATCGGCAATATTTTTAGTGATCCTTTTGTATTTTTCAATGGGACATATGCTCTGGAGCTGGCCGCTTCCGGGATTTTTGCAGGGCAACCATGTGGCGATGGGTCTGCTTCAGCTACTGCTTACCGCCATTATCATGGTGATAAATCAAAAATTCTTCATAAGCGGCTTCAGGGCGCTGATCCACCGTTCCCCGAACATGGACACGCTCGTCGCAATGGGGGCGGCGGCGTCCTTCCTTTACAGCACATGGGCGCTTTTTGCAATGTCGTCGGCTCAGGTCAGCGGCGGCTCTGAGGCTGCCATGGCTTATATGGATGATTTTTATTTCGAAACGGCGGCAATGATACTGACGCTTATAACCGTTGGCAAGACCCTTGAAGCGCATTCCAAGGGCAAAACGACGGATGCCCTCAGAAGCCTTATGAAGCTGGCTCCGCAGACTGCCGTAATTGAGAAGGACGGGACGGAGCTTACCGTTCCGGTAGGTCAGGTGCAAAAGGATGATGTGTTCGTTGTGCGACCCGGCGAGAGCATTCCCGTTGACGGTGTGGTTATCGACGGCGTCAGCGCGGTGAATGAAGCGGCTCTGACGGGTGAAAGCATTCCGGTGGACAAAAGCACCGGAGACAGTGTTTCCGCCGCTACGATAAACCTGTCGGGCTTTATACGTTGTCGCGCTACACGCGTCGGGGAGGACACCGCGCTTTCAAAAATCATTCAGATGGTCAGCGACGCGGCGGCGACAAAGGCTCCGATCGCCAAGGTGGCGGACAAGGTGTCAGGAATATTTGTTCCGGCGGTAATGACAATTTCGCTTCTGACCTTTATCGGCTGGATGCTTGCCGGTGAATCGGTCGGCGGCGCGCTGTCCTATGCCATTGCGGTTCTGGTCATCAGTTGCCCGTGCGCGCTGGGATTGGCGACCCCGGTTGCCGTCATGGTGGGGAACGGCGTGGGAGCGAAAAACGGTATTCTTTTCAAGACCGCAGCGTCGCTTGAGGCGACCGGGAAGATTCAGATAGCCGCGCTTGACAAGACCGGAACGATCACTCAGGGAGAGCCGAGGGTGACGGATGCGGTCGCAATTGCCGCCAAGGATGAGGCGGAACTGATGAAGCTGGCATATTCGCTTGAAAGCAAAAGCGAGCATCCGCTGGCAAAGGCAATAGTCAGGAGAGCGGAGGAAATGGGATTGTCGGCAGCCGAGGTGACGGAATTTACCGCTCTGCCCGGCAACGGGCTTTCAGCCGTGTGCGGCGGACAGCGTCTGCTTGGCGGAAGCTACCGCTTTATAAGCACCCAGACTGTTATTTCCGATGAGGTAAGGCTAAAGTCCGAAAGACTGGCAGAGGAGGGCAAAACGCCGCTCTTTTTCTGCCGCGGCGGGGAGCTTGCCGGGATAATTGCCGTTGCGGATGTGATAAAGGAGGACAGCCCGCGCGCTATCCGTGAATTGCAGGATATGGGCATTCACGTGGTAATGCTTACGGGGGATAACGAGCGCACCGCAAAAGCAATAGGCAGACAGGCGGGCGTGGATGAGGTGGTTGCCGGAGTCCTGCCCGACGGCAAGGAAAATGTGATAAGGAAGCTCAAGGAGTACGGGAACGTCGCTATGGTGGGGGACGGCATCAACGATGCCCCGGCGCTTACGCGCGCTGATATCGGTATTGCCATTGGCGCGGGTACCGATATTGCAATTGACGCCGCAGATGTTGTGCTTATGAGGAGCAGTCTTGCGGACGTTCCGGCGGCTGTGCGCCTGAGCCGGGCGACACTGCGAAACATTCACGAAAATCTTTTCGGGGCGTTTTTCTACAATGCGATAGGCATTCCGCTTGCCGCGGGGCTTTTTGTCGGCGTACTTGGGTGGAAGCTGAACCCGATGTTTGGCGCGGCGGCAATGAGTCTTTCGAGCTTCTGTGTGGTCACAAACGCACTGCGGCTGAACCTTTGCAGAGTACACGACGCAAGAAAGGATAAAAAGATCAGAAAACAGATCACCTCCGCGATAATTACCGATAATGGGGCGGAGGAAACGGAAGAAGGAAAAGAGGAAAAAGCTATGACAAGAACACTGAGTGTTGAAGGTATGATGTGCAGCCACTGCGAGGGACGCGTGAAGAAGGCGCTTGAGGCACTGGAGGGCGTGTCCGAGGCGAATGTAAGCGCACAAAGCGGCACGGCGGTCGTTACGCTTGTGTCGCAGGTGCCGGACTCCGCACTGCGGGCGGCAGTGGAGGCCGAGGGATACCCGGTAAAGGATATAAGCTGACAAAAACACTGCGTGCAGACGGATAAATATCCGCTGTGCGCAGTGTTTTTTGCCGCGATAAAAGAAAAAGCATATGCGCTGACATTGCGGACAGAGCATATGCTTTTTTGCCGTATACATATCCGGGACATTGGTGCTATGTAAGATCCGCGCCTCCGGGCATATAAGCGGCAGGACAGAAATATAATCTTATGAGGAAATCAGAATTTCGTCTTAAGATTATTCAGGCACTTTGCGCAGATGCGCTTGCCGTTATAGTAAATAACGTCATCGGCATCTCCGCAGAAAATGCAGGCGGGATAATATTTCTGGAGAATGATCCTTTCATCGTCCACGAAAATTTCCACCGGATCCTTGACATTGAGGTCAAGCATCTTGCGCAGCTCCATAGGGAGCACGATTCTGCCCAGTTCGTCGACTTTACGTACAATACCAGTTGATTTCATTGTAATTATAACTTCTTTCCCTATAATGTATTTGCATTTTACAACTTTTTTCATCTTTGGTCAACCCCTTAATCGACATTTTTTGACCATTTTACAATATAGGCGTAAAATGTTAAATGTTAATTCATAATACGCCTCGAAAAAATGTGGAATAATAACTTTTTAATACTTTTACTGTATTGTATTTCATCAGGAGGTCAGAATGCTTTCGGTAATGCTTGCGTTGATATGTATTTCCTCGGTGGTTTACGGAGCTGTGTCCGGCAGAGCGGCGGAGCTTTCCTGCGCAGTTCTGGACGGCGCGTCGGGCGCGGTTACGCTTACACTTACGCTCTGCGGATCTATGTGCCTCTGGTGCGGGATAATGGAGCTTATGCGTAGCGCCGGAATTATCCGCGTCCTTACCCGAACGGTGACGCCGCTCTTGAGGCTTATTTTTCCCGATGCCGTGCACTCCGGCTGCGGTGTGGAGGAAATAGCGGCGAATATAAGCGCAAATATTCTCGGCATAGGAAACGCCGCAACGCCGTATGCTCTTGCCGCAATGAAAAAGCTGGACGCTCGCGCCCGTGCCGTGGGTGTGCCGCCGGGGTGCGCCAGCGACGATATGATAACACTTGCGGTACTGAACACCTCCTCAATATCCCTTATCCCCACAACGGTCTGCACGCTTCGACGCGCCGCCGGAGCTGCCGAGCCGTTTCTGATCGTTCCAGCGGTCTGGATATGCTCGGCGGTGTGTTCATTCAGCGCGGTCGTGCTTTCGCGCGGACTGGCTGCCGGGGCGGGCAGGGTGCGCAAAGCATCCCTTGCGGCGGGGCGCGGGTCTGAGTCTGAGGGCGCCAAAAAGCTGCGCGTGGGGCATGTCCGATGATAGGGATCATATCCTCTCTTGCAGTTCCGGCGGTAATTGTCTGCGCGGCGATAATAATGCTCTCCCCGCGGCTTTCTCACGGGGACGGGGTAGGGATCTTCGTAAAAGGTGCGCGCGAGGGGTTTGCAAGTGCGGTATCAATGCTGCCTACTCTTGTCCTGCTCAACGTGACCGTGGCGCTGTTTTCCGCGTCCGGGCTTGCGGATTTTTTGTCCTCGCTTATCTCTCCGTTTGCCGACCGTATCGGGATACCGTCCGAAATACTTCCGCTGCTGCTTACTCGCCCGGTGTCGGGCAGCGCCTCTACTGCGGTGTTTTCCGGAATACTGTCGGACACTGGGGCGGACAGCTTTCCGTCTCTCTGCGCGGCAGTGATACTTGGCAGTTCTGACACGCTTGCATATGTGACCGCGGTTTATTTTTCCTCGGTCGGAGTCAGACGAACGCGTCACACCTATCCGGCGGCGCTGGTGGTAATGCTTTTATGTGTTTTTCTTTCCTGTTTGCTTGTAAGATTGCTTTTCGGGTGAATCTCAAAGCAAAAACCGGTAAATAATAGCAATGAATGAACTTTGGAGTGCGCTGTGCGTGCAGTCGGGCGTCGGTCATTGGACGGTAAGTAAAAGGAGAGAGGTCGCTCAGTATGGTAAAGGGAACAAGAAGACAGATAATTTTTCTGCCGAATCTGCAGGGTTCGGGCAGCGGATCGTTTGAGTGCGCGTATTTTGTGCTTCGCGCCGACTGCTGCGGCGACAGTGCGGGCGAAAATGAAATGCTGCTTGAAGCGGAAAAAATAGTTGCCGAGGCGGAAAGATTACGCGGCAGATCAGCACTGCCCGCAGAGCGCAGCACCCGCGCAGCGGGTAAGGAGCGGTCGTCGGGACGCATGCGCGGCAGAGTGCTGGCGTTTATACTCGGTATGAGCGCAGGTATAGCCGCGGCTTTGCTGGTTTATTTCCTATGGCACATGCTGTGTGCTTGACAAAATCGAAAAAACAGTGTATAATATTGCAAGTGTCTTGCCGCCATGTCGGCGGCTATTGCTGATTTTTTTGCGGGACGCGCATGGAAGCGACGCCGCATCAGATAAATAAAACAAAAATACAACATAGCAAAGCAGAAAACAACCGCTGCGGGGCTTTTCCGAGCGTCGGGCTTTTTGCAATTCTGCGGCATTTTTATCATGCCATTGCGGAATTCCTGTGCCCGTGCTCTTTTTGTGCGCCCTTGACGCTTATCTTTTTACGGTGCTGCCGTATATGCCGTGTATCAACGGCGTTATGCGGCAGGTCGGCTGCAACCGGTTTTTGTTTTCTGCCTTCGGAAAGGAAAGAACGATCAGTTTATGACAGAAAAAAACAACATTGAAGAAAAGAATATTGCGGGCAATATCCCTGCGTCACGCGGCGGTCCTCAGCGCAGCAAGCGGAAGAATACTGCAATGCAGACAGCCTCTGCGACTTCTGCGCGCAGTAACTCAGCCGCAAACAACAAAAAGCCCACTGGCTCCGAGGAGAAGCGCGGTGGCTCGGCAAAGCGCTCGTCGAGCGCGCAGCAGTCCGCCGCAACAGGGCGCGTAAACCGCAAAAAGGCTTCAAGATCGACTCTGTTTGATTTTCCCGACATCACTCCCGATGCCGAGGAGAACGGAGCGGAAGGCTTTTACGGCTACGGCGCGGAGGAACCTGAGGATAATTCCCGCAGTTCGGGGAAGGGAGCGCGTCCGGGTCGTGCCTCCTCCGCACAGGCTAAGGAAAGTGCCGAACGCAAGACAGAGACAAAGCTGCGCATAATTCCGCTCGGAGGCCTTGGCGAGATCGGAAAGAATATGATGGCGGTCGAATTCGGGCAGGATATTGTCGTTATCGACTGCGGGATGGGATTCCCGGAGGAGGATATGCCGGGCATTGATCTTGTGATCCCGGATATCTCCTACCTTACCGCAAACCGCGAAAAGGTGCGCGGAATACTGCTGACGCATGGACATGAGGATCACATCGGAGCTATTCCGTACGTTCTCAAGCAGCTCAACGTACCCGTTTACGGTACGGCTCTGACGCTGGGGATAATAAGGTACAAGCTCTCCGAGCATCATCTTGATTTCAAGCCGCAGCTTATCACTGTAAAAGCCGGAGATAAGGTCAAGCTCGGCGTATTTGAGGCAGAGTTCATCCATGTGAACCACTCGATAGCCGACTCCTGTGCCATCGCGCTCAACACCCCGCGCGGTCTTATCGTGCATTCGGGAGATTTCAAGCTCGATGTGACTCCCATTGAGGGAGAGATGATGGATCTTACCCGCTTCGGCGAGCTTGGCAGAAAAGGCGTAAAGCTTTTGATGTGCGAATCCACGAACGCCGAGCGCTCCGGCTTTACTCCATCCGAGAGAAGCGTGGGCGGGACACTTGAAAATCTCTTTACCGCCAATCCCGACAAGAGGATAGTGGTCGCCACCTTCTCATCAAATGTCCACCGCGTTCAGCAGATAATAGATATTTCTGTACGTCACGGCAGGCGGGTCGCTCTCACTGGGCGCAGTATGCTGAATGTCGTCAGCGCCGCCTGTGAGCTGGGATATATGCATTTCCCCGAGGGGACGCTTGTCGATATCGGGGATATAAAGCGCTTCCGTCCGGGCGACCTGACACTTATCACGACCGGAAGTCAGGGTGAGCCTATGTCGGCGCTCTACCGCATGGCATACGGCGATCACGCGCAGGTAACGCTTACCACCTCAGACCTTGTGGTGCTTTCCTCAAGCGCCATTCCCGGGAATGAAAAGTTCATAGGAAGAATAATCAATGAGCTTTCAAGAGCCGGCATCAAGGTCATTACGGATTCGGTATTCTTCGGCGTTCATACCTCCGGGCACGCCTGCGCCGAGGAGATAAAGCTGCTTCAGATGCTGCTGAAGCCGAAATATTATATGCCTATCCACGGCGAATACCGCCATTTGGCGGCAAACCGTGACCTTGCGCTGTTTACCGGGATCCCCGCAGACCGCATCTTCGTTCCTGATATCGGAAAGGTCCTTGAGATCGGCCGCAACAGCGCCGTATGGGGGACAAGCGTGCCGTCTGGCAAGGTGCTTATCGACGGCTACGGTATCGGAGACGTCGGACGGGCGGTGCTTCGTGACAGACAGCACCTTTCGCAGGACGGTATAGTAGTTGTCTTTGCCTCGGTCGATATTACGTCAAGGCTGCTTCTGACCGCTCCCGAGATAGTATCGCGCGGCTTTGTTTATGTTCCGGAATCGGAGGATCTGCTGTACGAGGCAAAGCAGGCGGCGGCAGAGGAGATCCAGAACGGGCTGTCACAGCGAAAGCCCGATATCGAGACCATGAAGGAGCGTGTGCGCCGTGAGGTCGCAAAGTGCCTGACATCCCGCACGGGACGCAACCCGATGGTCATACCCGTTATCATAGATCTATAATCGGAAAAGCAAATTTTTCTGTATCATGTGAACGAAATTTAATATAAGTTCAAATTGCGTTCACATTACGAACAGTATATACAGTTATAATATACTGTGTCTTTTTGCGGGCGGACGGGCGCGTCCTTTCAGGCGCGCCGTTCTGACCCCGGGAACAGTCAAAAACTAAAATAAACAAAAAGATGGCGCCTGTCCGCCAAAACGGACAGCAGGTACAAGCCGGGGCTGTAAGCCCGCGTCGGAAAGGGCAGGGTACATACAATGGGAAAAGGTACCAGATCGAGAAATGCAAGAGCCGGTGATATCATTGCCGATCCTGCAAAATTCAGCAAAAAGAATAATGTTGACAAATCCAAGCTCGCTACCCGTATAGGCGTGGCGGCATGCACGGTTCTGCTTGTGGCGTGCTTAGTTCTGTGGGCAGTCACCTCGTGGGTCCCGCGTATTCTCACTGTTGCAAGATCCGAAAACTATAAGATCAACGGAAGCGAAATGACCTACTTCGTCAACACGCTTAAAAACAACTACATCAATACTCTCAGCCAGTACGGTACGTCGTATCTTTCAACATTCGGAATTGATTCAAACGATACTTCTCTTACAGGTCTTAAGTCGCAGACATGCGCGCTTGATTCCACAAAGAGCTGGTACGATTATTTTGTCGAGCAGGCCAAGAGCCAGGTGGAAAGTATGCTTGTGCTCTGCGAGGCTGCAAGAGCCGAGGGCATGAAGCTGGATGACAGCGACAAGGAGACCATTGACGAATCCATCAAGGCGATGAAGGAAAGCGCCGAGGAGCTTGCCAAGCTGTATGCCAGCAACGGTTACAGCGGATACAGCGCAAGCTATTTCCTTACTCAGCAGTACGGCAACGGCGTCAGCGAGAGCAATGTACGTCATGCCATGGAGCTTTCCGCACTTTCCTCCAAGTTCTATGACGCATATCAGGAGCGCGTTAAAGCCGGCATAACCGACGATGAGCTTGAAAAGTATTGCACAGACAATCCGGCATCACTCCTTACTGCCGATGTGTATTCTTATACCTTTACGGCAGAGCTTGAGCTTGCAGGCTCAGAGGCTACCGACGAAGAAAAGTCAGCGTATGAGTCCGATAAGGCAGCCGCCAAAAAGCTTGCCGAGGAGCTTGCCGCCTGCACCGATAAGGATTCCTTCATAGCCAAGGCGCAGGAGTACATTATCGGCACATACGCCTCCGATCAATTTGATAGCCTCTATGAGGATGCAAAGTCGGATATTGACGAAGCCAATCTTCCCACCGCCGAAAAGCTCGCCGAGGATAAGGCGGAGCTTCTCAAGTCGGTAGCGGCAAAGATCAAGGGCGAGATCGAGGAGATCCAGAAGCCCGCAGTTGAAAAGGAAGGCACATATGAGAAGGCGCTGGGCGAGATCTGCGATGATCTGCTTGAGGCGGTCCAGAGCGCGTATGACTCGGTGAAAGAAACATCCTCTGTAAAATATTCCGATCCGACCGCCGAGGACGCGACAGACGTTACAAAGTGGCTCTTTGCATCCGACCGCAAGGCGGGCGACACGACCTCCATTGCTTCCGAGGCTGACAAGAAGTCCACCTACACCGCATATTTTGTTGATACCGCCGCCCGCCGCGACGAGAGCATCACCAAGAATGTCGGACACATTCTCTTCAAAAAAGACACCTACGGTTCTGCAGAAGACGCCAAGGCAAAGGCTGAGGAGATACTTGCCGAGTACAAGGCAGGCGAGCAGACCAAGGAAGCCTTTGAAGCTCTTGCAAATCAGTATAATGAGGACAGCAACATTTTCTACGAAAATGTTGTGAAGGACTACATGGTCGAGAGCTTTGACGCATGGATCTATGACGAGTCCAGAAAAGTCGGCGACGTCGATATCGTTGAAACGACATACGGCGCTCACATCATGTACTTCGTGGGAGACGGCGAGGTCGCATGGAAGTCAACTGCTCTTTCGGGAGTGTTCGACGAGAAGTACAACGAGTGGTATGAGGCTCAGAAGACCGAGGTGGGAGTATCCTTCAAGGACAGCGCCCTTAAGAATCTCGGCTGATAAAAAGACAAACGGAGCGGAGTCGTAAGGACACCCGTGGCACATAAGCTCAATAGCATTGAAAGCCGTATGCGGCATATACTGAAATCGGTGTAATGTGCCGAAAATCCGAAAGGTGTGGTTTTATGATTCTTGAACCGAAAAAGACAACGGTGGCATACAGATGCCCCGAATGCGGTGCCGGAGTGCTGAGCATCGTCGGGATGTTCTCACTCTCGGCAAACCGCCTTAAACTTAAATGCGACTGCGGCAAGAGCGAGCTTGACGTGGTACTGCAGGATGATAAGGTAAGACTGACAGTCCCCTGCATCTTTTGCCGCAAGCCGCACGTTTTTACCGTCAATAAGCAAATTTTTTACGGACGCGATCTGTTTGTGATCCCGTGTCCGTACTCCGATATAAACATCTGCTTTATGGGGGAGGAAAATCATGTGCGCGCCGAGCTTGCAAGAAGCGAGCTTGAGCTGCTTGATATGCTTGAAGAAAACGGGATCAGCGATTTTTCAGCATTCGGCGGCGACGGCGAGGTGCTGCCCGACCCGCAGGTCTTTGAAATAATAATGTTTGTTATTCATGACCTTGAGGCGGAGGGCAAGATATATTGTCGATGTCCCGACGGAGAAGGAGAGTACGACGCCGAGATGACGGATGGCGGTATCCGCATTTTCTGCAGAAAATGCGGTGCGCAAAGCATTATCCCCACGGATTCCCTGATAGGAGCACACGATTTTCTCAACTGCGACAGCTTGCATCTTGAGTAGAAATACGCCGTAGGTGGCGCACTGCTGCTCTGTACTCCGCGCCTATGGCGCGGAGTACAGACGGTAGACGGAAAAAACCTGAACCGCAAGGATGATGTACAAGCCGGCACTTTGTGCCGAGATACATATATTCAGGTGTATCGTGATCCGGACTCATTGATGCTTGTTTCGGCAAAACTCATGGCATAGATCAATAGATCGGACATCCGACCTTACAATTGAAAAGATTTTTCGCGTGTTATAATTGAATATACGGGGTGTAGCGCAGTTGGTAGCGCGCGAAGTTTGGGAGCATGCAGGCGGTTTCTGCTTCTTGATTTTTCAAACGCTCGAAAACCCTTGAAAGCACTCACTTTTTCGGGTGTTACTCTTTTCAAAAAAACTCAAGCAAAATGTTTTGACCACAGATTTGACCACTTACGGAAAATGACCTAAAAATCGAATATTTTTCACACTTCGGGGTGTGGCGCAGTTGGTAGCGCGCGACGTTTGGGACGTCGATGCCGCAGGTTCGAATCCTGTCACTCCGACCAAAAATCAGCCGAAAATGAGGCTTTTCGCCCCACTTTCGGCTGATTTTTTGCTTATAATCGGCTTTTATCCACCACTTCAGAAAATTCCCCTGACAGCAGAAAAGCAGCTTGTGCCTCATTTACAGCACAATCCACTCTCTTTTTTCGGAAGGCTTTTTCTTTGACTACTGCACCGCAATTTTTAAGGGCTGACCGCCATGAATTATATATAAACAGAGTATGGCTTCAAACCCCCCGAAATCTCACGATTTGGGGGGTCTCGCGTTTTCTCGCTTTTTTGCAATCATGAGGTTTGCGGATATGGAGTGCAGAAAAAAAGGTATCATTTCAAAAAACGGCTCCCCGCAGGATTTGAACTCTGCAGTACCCATTTTAAATGGCAGAAAGTGCAATGATTTTGCACATCTTTTGCCGTTTTTTGTATTTTACTTGTCAAACGACTGCAAAAATAGCCGCGGAAACTAATTTACTGTAAAAAACAGCGTACAGAAAATAAGATCCACTTGAACACATCGCATTTATCTGGTATAATAAAGGTGCAAACATTTTCGCCCACATATCGTTCTGCCTTCTCCAATATATCGCTTGTCGAAGAATGCAAGACAATAATGAGCACTTTATCTATAATAACACGCAAAGCAAGAATGAGCCGGTTTAACACTTTGAACAGCAGGAGCCGTCTCCAATGCGTCGCCTTCATCGCAAGCGCAGAGAAATTTTTCCCTGTGCTTTTTGTTTACCCGTAAAAGTCAAACAAAATGAAAGATTTTATTTTGCGACTTCGTCCCTGATCCGGAAAGATGAAAAAATTACCGCGTTTCTGTAACGCAACGGAATTCTTGTTGTCTATACAGGTGAAGGGCGTTGCGCAAAGAAAGGAAGAAAAACATGAATGACATTGAAATCATCGCTTTGTTTTTTGCGAGACAAGAAAAGGCGATATCCGCTACTGCGGATAAATACGGCAATTATTGTCACGCGATCGCTTACAACATTCTGTTTAACCGGTCAGACGCGGAAGAATGCGTGAATGATACATATCTGGGCGCATGGAACAGCATTCCGCCGCAAAGACCGAATAATCTGGCGGCATATCTCGGAAAAATTACCCGCAATCTTGCACTCAACCGTTACAAACACAATACCGTCGCAAAACGAGGCTACGGTCAGGTTGAAATTGCCTTGTCCGAGCTGGAAAATTGTATATCCGATAATACGGATGTGGAGCAGGCAGTGGAAGATTCTCTGATAGTGTCCGTAATCAATCGCTTTTTGTACGCTCATTCTCTGAAGAACCGTAATATTTTTATCCGCCGCTACTGGTATCTGTGTTCAATACAGGATATTGCGGATTCTTACAAAATGAGTGAAAGCAATGTTAAGGTTTTATTGTTTCGTATGCGCAACGAACTGAAAAAACAACTTGAAAAGGAGGGTGTTCACTTATGAAAAAAGAAAGACTGTTGAATGCAATCGGTCAGATCGACGATCGGTTGATTTCGGGAGCTGACCCGCAGGTGCATATGCACCGTAAAAAAATTCGCAGTCAATGGATTGCGGCGCTGGCGGCATGTCTCGTTTTGATGATTGGCATTGGCGTCGTTACCCCGATTGCGCTCGGAAATCAGGAAGCGGGGAAGGTAACGATGGAGATTAGCCCCGGAGTAGAGTACACGATTACAAAAAACGGAAATGTCAAGTCGGTGCGTTTTCTGAACGAGGACGCAAAGGAAGTACTCGGCGAAGCGTCTTTGAAGGGCGAAAGTCTGAAAAATGCAATATCCATTACGCTTGCCACATATAAAATCGGCGGATATATGGAAAGAAACGACACGGTTTTGATTTCTTTCGACAGGCAGTTAAGCGAAAATGGCAAGCTCAAAGAAGCTGTGGCGGAAGATGTTCGCAGGGTACTTGAAAAAGAAACCTCCGTGCATACTCTGGTTTATGTTTCCGAATCGGATAATTCCGACGATGTAGCCCTTGCGAAAAAGTACAGCATTTCGCAGGGAAAGGCAAAGCTTGTCAGTGACGCGGCGAAAAACAGTAACCTGTCGGCGGAAGCTCTCGTGAAACTGCCGCTGGATGAGCTTGTCAGCTTGCAGAAGGAGGTTGATTCCGTTGTTATCGACACAAAATACATCGGCATGTTGAAGGCAAAGGCGATTGCTCTGGACGACGCCGGCTGTGCAACAAGGGTTACATTTACCGAGGCAATACTTATTGACGAAGGAATCAAATATCCCTACTACCATCTTGTATTCAAAGATAATCATACGCAGTGGACATACAGTATCAACGCGATAAACGGCGACATCATTGCAAAAAATGAAGTGGCACTGTTTATATCCCTTGAGGAAGCAAGAGCCATTGCACTTGCAGATGCCGAAATTCCCGGAACGGAAAAGGTTGTCTTTACCAAGGAGGAGCTGAGCCGCAATCAGGGTCGTCCCTGCTGGGTACTGGAATTTTACACGGCGAAGTATCAGTACAGCTACAAGGT
>DPGK01000017.1:35469-35855 GCA_003523225.1 Clostridiales bacterium | reverse complement strand
ATCTACAACCGCCGATACATTTATGTGGAAATCGCAAAGGAAACGGCATTGAAGGATTCGGGCTGTTCCGACGTCGGCAAAGTAGTGTTTACCGCAGAGGAGCTTGTAGACGGCGGAATCAAAACTCCGTATTATCAATTCATTTTCAACGACGGCAGAACGCAGTGGACCTATCGCATAGATGCAGTGCTCGGAGGCATTCTCAGTAAGAATGAGGAGCTGCTGTTCATACCGCTGCAAAAGGCGAAGGAGATTGCACTTGCAGATGCCGAAATTCCCGGAACGGAAAAGGTTGTCTTTACCAAGGAGGAGCTGAGCCGCAATCAGGGTCATCCCTGCTGGGTACTGGAATTTTACACGGCAAAGTATCAGTACAGCTACAAGGT
>DPGK01000017.1:16515-35255 GCA_003523225.1 Clostridiales bacterium | reverse complement strand
ATCTACAACCGCCGATACATTTAGCGCCGCCTTACTTTCGGCGTCGGCGGCGTTTGCGCCGAAAATGATCTTGTACCCGGTCGCTCCTCCGGATACAACGCTCAGCTTGACTTCCGGGGGTTTGCTGCCGGTGTCATCCGGCTTTTCTCCGTCCGGCGTGCAGGCGGCAAGCAAAGCGGAAAGACAGAGCAGCAACGAGAGCAGGAGCAGGAGCAGAACCAATAAATTTGTTTTTTTCATTTCTTTGTTTTTGGGGAGTGTGCAGTCGGATATGCGCCGCCTTATTCGCTGCAGCTGCGCTGCCAACTGCTTGGTGTGCATCCCATAACCTTTTTGAATGCCTTGTTGAAGCTCACACTGCTGTTGTATCCGCATTCAAGTGCAACGCGGGTAACGGTCATGTTCTGCTTGAGGAGCTTGAGGGACTTGAGCACTCTTTTGGATTGAATGTAGTTGTACGGGGAAACGCCGTTGAAATGCTTGAACCAGAAAAGATAGCTGTTTTTTGACATCTGCGCCATCTGCGCCAGGTCGTCGATGCAGAGATTGTCCGCAAGGTGAGCGTTGATATATTCAATGGTAGAGAATATGGCGAGATGGTTGTCACCGCGGTACTGCTCCTCAAGCAGAGCCGGTTCGGTCTGCTGGGTGTGGCGCGCCGTCATGATGCAGATGATGTAAAGATATTCACGCAGCAGCTCCTCGGTGCAGTAGCCGGGCTTCTCCTGTTCGTTTACCATTTCCTTGAGAACATTGAGTATACGCAGTGAAAAGGGGGAGTCGGGCGATATCACAGTGCATCCGGATGTGCGGAAGAATATCCGTTCAAATTCGGAAAAACGGCTGTCCTCCCACAGTATTGAGGGTGAAAAGTGAACCTTGAATATCTCCATCGGCTCGGCTTCATCAATATCGATCACACGGTGAATGATGCTGTTTGAGAAGATGAATACCATGCCGGGGGCGATCTCGTGCTCCTGACCAGCTACGCTGTATCTGCCCCTGCCAGAAACGAAACAGTCGATCTCAATGGTGGAATGACAGTGGGGCGTTATAAGAAGATCTTTTTTCTGCTGCTCAAAAACGTGATTGGCTTCAAGCATTTGGGGTTCCTCCGGGAATTATTTCATGAACGTCCTCATCGCTGAAAGGTTGGCGCGGGCGCCCTGAAGGATATAGTCGTAGTCGGTGCCTGTCGAAATAAGGTTGATGCCGAGGTCGTGCCAGAAGCTGGTGACTTCCGGATCGGTCGAGCCGGTTGAAACGCCTATGGGCTTTCCGGCGTCCTTCAGTATCGCAATGGCTTCCTTTATTAACTTCTGTGTCTTTTCGCCGAACACCTGGTTAAGCTCGCCGATAGAGCCGGAAAGGTCGCAGGGGCCGAAGAAATAACCGTCGATGTAGGGGTTCTTTACGATCTCGGGCAGGTTCTTTACAGCCGTTTCGGTTTCGATCTGAATGAAGCGGCAGGTGCGCTCGTTGACAGTGGCTATGTATTCGTCAATGTTATCGATTCCGTAATTAACGGCGCGTAGCGGACCGAAGCCGCGGCGTCCCTCGGGCGGGTACATGCAGAAGCTCATTGCCGCACGGGCTTCCTCCGGGGTGTTTATCATAGGAAAGAGAACCGCGTCCGGGCCCATTTCCATTACGCGCTTGACGTGATTGTAATCGTTCATTGACACACGCACAAGAGCGGGGGTGCCGCCGGCGTTTACGGCAGTCAGGTGGTTGCGAAGCGTCGAAAGCGGCATTTCGGAGTGTTCGGTGTCGATCCAGATAAAATCGAAGCCGAGTCTGCCGAGTATTTCGCTGACGATGCTGTCGGGCATTGAAATGTGCGTGCCAACCAGATTTTCGTGTAACCGGGATTTAAGATTGCTTTGTATCATCCAAGTGATGCCTTTCAATTATTTTAATGAAATAACCAGCACAGCTGATTTCTTTTTTAATATAGCATAAAAAGCGCGCACTTTTCAATACAAAATCACAATATTTATAAACAAAATCACAAATTATAAAAGTGGAAAAAATTTTAATTGTGATTTTGTTATCTTTTTTTGTGTCAATGTTATTGAATGTCCGTCCGTAATATTGTATATTATAAACGAATTATTCCGCACAAGGAGACAGCGATGAGAACACAATTTACTCCGGAGAATATTAATCCGGACAAAGATGTTGCGCTGACAAAGCCCGACTTCCTATATTATCCCGACGAGCCTGAGGAGTGCTTCAACCGCCGCGGACGCCGCTGGCAGAGCGCTGCGACGATAGCCAAAGTAAAAAGCGGCAGACTTTTTGCCGCATACAGTGGCGGCGGTGTTGACGAAGGCCCCAATAATTATAATTGTATGTCATACAGCGATGACGACGGATATACCTGGCGTAACGACTATCTGATAATAGACCATCCGGAGGCGGTGCGTATGCACGAGCCGATACTTTGGGTGTCGCCTGACGGCGTGCTCTGGCACTTCTGGGCGCAGTCCTATGTTTATTGGGACGGGCGCGGAGGCGTGTGGGCAAGCAGATGCGAAAACCCGGATGACGATATGCCCCACTGGAGCGAGCCGGTTCGTCTTTGCGACGGCGTTATGGCGTGCAAGCCTATTGTCCGTCACGACGGAGCTTACCTTTACCCAGTATCCATATGGCATAATTTTGTCACAAGATTTTATTCATGCCCTGAGTTTGAAAAATCCAATGTTTATATTTCCACTGACGGCGGCCGCAGTGTTTCATATCTCGGAAGTGCATATCACGAGGATACCACATTTGACGAGAACTGTATCTGCGAGCGCCGGGACGGAAGCCTGCTGATGCTTATGAGGCTTTCGGCGGGAATTGCTTATTCCGAGTCCTTTGACGGCGGTAAGACCTGGACAAAGTCGGACATCTACTGCGTCCCCAGCCCCTCCGCAAGAATGTATCTCGGCAAATTCCCGGACGGTAGCTTCTTTATGATCCATCATCACAATTTTGACAAGCGCAACAACATGACCGCCATGCTCTCCGACGACGAGGGCAGAAGCTACTCGCATTTTCTGCTGCTTGACGGACGTTCCTCGGTCGCGTACCCCGATGCTTTTGTTGACGACGAGGGCAAGGTCTACGCGGTATATGACCGCGAGCGCTACGGGGATAAGGAAATACATCTCGCCGTTTTCCGCAAGGAGGATATCCTCGCCGGAAAGTGCGTCACCGAGGGTGCACGTATCGGCGGAATAGTCTGCAAGTCCTACGGCGCGAAGCGCACCGCAGAGGAAAAGGGACGTTCACTGTGGCCGCGCAAATACTGTGACCCTCTCAAGCCGCCCACAACACAGCTTGAGCAATATTATAAATCTTTTGTGTAACCAAAATATTAACCACCAATAGAAAGAAAGGAAAAAAGAAAATGAAGAAACTCTCTGCATTCCTGCTGTGCGCACTTCTGCTTGTTTCCGCTGCTATCGGCGCGTCAGCGGAAAACGTATCCATCGTCACCGCCGGTGACCCCACACTCGTTTACCATGCCGCATACGGTACGCCTGTTGTTGACGGCGTGATGGACGACATCTATGCTTCTTCCGACGCTATGGTTTCGGCTTACTCAAGCAAAGCCGATTCTACCTCCTATGCCGAATACCGCATGGTATTCAACGAGACATCAATGTTTATTTTCTGCCATGTTACCGACGTTACCCGTTTCCCCGGCACAAAGTTCCTGACAAGCGAGGACTGCGTGGACATGGTAATTGACCTTGCTCCCGATTTCACCCCCGGCGTTACCGACAGTGGAACAGGCTTCGGCAAAATAGCGGCAGGCGCACAGTTCCGTGTAAACCCCGCGCTTTCTGCTGAAGATAACATCAGTGCCAATGCCGCCAAGGCAACATGGGGAACAGTTTATTCTTACAACATTGATAACGGCCTTCTCCGCCTTGCTGTAGCATACGATAACGCTACCGACGGCAGCTACTATTTTGAGCTTTCCTTTGATTTTACCGCTGATTACGCCGCTACACTGAAAGCCAACCTTGATAAGGGCGTCAATACCGCTATGGGCTTTGGTCTTCTTGTCAACGAGTGCAATCAGGCAACCGGCAAAAGATACGCAATGACAGTATCCAATAACTGCGGAGGAACCGTGCTGTCCAGCAACACTGCAAACCTCGGCAGAGTAGAGCTTGACGCTTCCGGATTCGCGGCAGAGACCACCGCTCCCGAAACCACATCAGCCCCCGAGACCACTGCCGCTCCCGAAACCACATCAGCCCCCGAGACCACTGCCGCTCCCGAGACCACTGCAGCTCCTGAAACAACCGCAGCCCCCGAGACAACTGCTGCTCCCGAAACGACCGCAGCCCCTGAAACCACTGCTGCTCCCGAAACTACCGCAGCTCCCGAAACTACAACAGCTCCGTCCAGTCCCGACACCGGAGACGGCAGAGTCTGGATCCTTCTTGCAGTCTGCGCTTTCGTATCCCTTTGCGCGTTTGCTGCTGTGATCACCTCAAGATCCGGCAAAAAGGTATGAGAACCATTGAATAGTGAGAGGTAATAAAATGAAAAAACTGTTTGCAATCCTTACTTGCATCTCCCTCATCGCAGTTGCGGTGCTTGGTGTGTCTGCTGAAAACGGAATCGTGATCAGCGCCGGTAACCCCGAGCTGGTCTATCATGCGGCATACGGTACAGCCGTGGTTGACGGTGTCAAGGACGACATTTATGATACCTCCGACACCATGATCGCTTCCTACTCCAATAAGGACGATGCTACTTCATATGCTGAATATTGGATGGTATTCAACAAGACGACACTCTTCATCTACTGTCACGTAACCGACGTTACACGCAATCCCGGCGCTGCATTTGCCACAAGCGTGGATTGTGTTGACATGGTCGTTGACCTCAACTATGACTTTACTCCCGGCGTGACCGACGCCAACATAGCTTACACCAGCGTCATAAGCGGTGCGCAGTTCCGCGTCAATCCCGCAATGACCGCGACGGACAACATACAGAGCAACGCAGCCAAGAGCTGGGGAAGCCTCCACGCCGATAACTGCCTGTTCGGAACACTTCAGCTTGCGGTCGCTTACGACAACGATACTGACGGCAGCTACAGCTTTGAGATCGCTTTCAACTTCACCGCAGATTATGCCGATGTGCTGGCTGCGAATCTCAAGGACGGCAAGAACACTGCGTTCGGATTCGGTCTGCTCGTCAATGAAAGCAAGGAGAGCGGTTCAAGATACGCCATGATCGTTTCCAACAACTGCGGCTATACCACGCTTTCAAAGTCCTGCGCCAATCTCGGTAAGGTTGAGCTTGACGCGCTGAACTACAACCCGGCGCTTGAGCCGGTTGAGGCCACCGAGCCTGCTCCCGAAACGACAGCAGCTCCCGAAACTACTGCTGCTCCTGAAACCACAGCGGCAACTCCCGAGACCACTGCGGCGACTCCTGTTGATACTTCAAAGGACGCCGATACAACATCAAGCGCTCCCGAAGCCACAACTCAGGAGGCTGACGTAACCACTGACGCCACATCTTCAAAAGGCGGGTGCGGATCGTCGCTGACTGCCTCAGCGGTTGTTCTGTGTGTCGTTTGCCTTACCGGAGCGGGCGTTGTCTGCTTCAGAAAGAAAAACTGATATTCAGTCGGTTGTTGGGCTGCCGAAAGCTGCAAAACTTTCGGCAGCCCCGAAACTATTTATTAGATCTGAGGTTCAATATGAAAACTTATCTCGGAATTGAATTTGGCTCTACCCGCATCAAGGCGGTTCAGATAGACGAGGCGTACCGCCCGGTATCAAGTGGCGGTTATATATGGCGAAGCAGCTGTGAGGGCGGAGTCTGGACATATGATATTAGCGAGGCACTGCGCGGTCTGCGTACAGCGCTTGAGGGTGTCGTATATCCTGAGGACATCGAATGCGTGGGCGTTTCCGGCATGATGCATGGCTATCTTGCCTTTGACCGCAACTGGAATCTGCTTGTGCCTTTCAGAACCTGGCAGAACACCATGACGGCAACTGCGGCAGAAGAGCTTACACGCCTTTTCGGATTCAATATTCCTCAGCGGTGGAGCATAGCACACCTTTATCAGGCTGTGCTGAACGGCGAACCGCACGTAAAGGATATCGCGCATATTACAACGCTTGCGGGGTACATTCATTTTCTTCTGACCGGAGAGAACGTACTGGGCGCGGGCGAAGCATCGGGAATGTTCCCAATCGACGGCAAAACGCTTGGGTATGATGCAGGTATGATAGAAAAATTCGACGCACTTGTTGCGGACAAGGGCTTCCCTTGGCATATATCGGATATCCTTCCGCGTGTGTTGCCCGCCGGAGAGTACGCGGGGCGGCTTACGCCTGCGGGCGCTGAGCTGACGGGCGGAGTTCTGCATGTCGGAGTTCCTTTTGCTCCTCCGGAGGGAGATGCGGGAACGGGCATGACCGCCACCAATTCCGTACTGCAGCGTCGCGGCAATGTTTCCGCGGGAACGAGCATCTTTTCAATGGTGGTGCTTGAGCATCTGCCGTCGAAGACCCATCCTGAAATTGACGTAGTTACCACTCCGGACGGAGCGCCGGTGGCTATGGTACACTGCAATAACTGCACTGCGGATATGAACGCATGGGTGAGCCTGCTTTGCGATGCGGCGGAGCTTCAGGGCGCGGTGGCAGATCGAGAGGGAATATATCGCCGACTGTACCTGAAAAGTCTTGAAGGAGCGCCGGACTGCGGCGGAATTACGGTATATAATTATCTTTCAGGAGAGGGAGTTACCGCGCTTGACGAGGGCAGACCGATAGTTGTGCGCCGTCCCGACGCCGAATTTACGATTGCAAACTTTATCCGTGCCCAGCTTTACACAGCGCTGGCAACGCTTAAGATAGGAATGGACATTCTTTCGAACGAGGGCGTCGTTATTGACGTGCTGACAGGTCACGGCGGACTTTTCAAGACCCCCGGCGTAGGGCAGAGATATCTTGCGGCGGCAGCCGGTGCTCCGGTAAGCTGTATGGAGACCGCCGGGGAGGGCGGCCCTTACGGAATGGCGTTGCTTGCCTCATTTACCGCGAAAAAAGCGAATGGGCAGACGCTTGGTGAATACCTCGAAAAGCAGGTGTTTGCGGGCGCAAAGGTAACAACTCTCAGTCCCGATCCGGTCGACGCCGCCGGGTTTGAGAGGTACATGGAGCGCTTCCGCGCGGGGCTTGAGACAGAACGCACCGCGGTGCGGTATCTGTGACAAAGCCCGGCTGTGCTTTTATCTGCGCGCGACTAAAGACAAAAAAAACGGATGTCCGGTAAAATCGACATAATGTCGACCTTGCCGGACATCTTTTTGAGTTTTGCATCGCCTTTTATTTTTTCGCTCCGAAGAGTGCGAGATCTTATGCGGTGGCTTTTTGCGTTGTTTTTATATGTTATCAAATAAAACGAGGGCTGACTCACGAGTGTGAGTCAGCCCCATGGGTCATATCAGCGATTATTCAAAGGTCAATTACTGAGCCTTTTTTACAGCATCAAGATAGCTTGCGATGGTGTTTTCGTAAGTAGTGGTGCTGACGTCGAGCGGCATATCGCCAAGACCGGTCCAGACAGCGATGTTGTCAACATAGCCGTCGATCTTGGATCCTGCCTTGAGGCAGAGGGCGTAGCTGTCGATCATGTTCCAGTAGAAGGCAGCGCTTGCTCCGGCATCCGGCTTGGAGACGCATACGAACTCAGGATTGGCGGCGCTGTTGTCGCGGATCCATACCGTCGGACCAAGCTCGTGGTTTGCCTGATATCTAATGGTAAGAGACTTGTTGTACAGCACGGCACTTCCGTCGTAGGTTATGCCGAACAGCTTGTTGGCGATAGAAGAACCCTTGGCTTCGGTATCGTCGGCAGCTGCGTAAAATTCACCGGGAACATCATAGGTCGTCCAGCTTCCGGCGCAGCGGTTCTGGTTGTTGGCAGTGCCGTTCACGCGGAGGTGGAAGGAGTTGTAGCTGTCGTAACCGTCATAGTTGCAGAGCAGAACGATATATCTCTTGGCGTTTTTGGAAGCGAGGTAGGTTACATCATACTGAATAGTGTAGTCGTCCATGGCGGCAGGCTTCATGTACTCGTCGCTGAGGATCTTTATGTAGGAGTCTTCGCCTTCAATGTTTCCGTTGTCGTAGTTGAGCAGCTTGAGCATACCGTTTTCAATTGAGTACTGAACAGTGTTGTCGGTAAGCGCACCCAGCTCGCCTTCCATGGTCTTGTTGCGGATCTGCCAACCGAGCAGATCTGCCACCGCCTGAGAGCCGGTGGTATTTGCATAGTAGTCAAAGTCCTCGTAATAGACCATGATGCCTTCGACTACTTCCGGAACAGGGATTTCGGGAGCGGCTGTGGTTTCAGGCTCTTTGGAGGTTTCGGGTTTCTTTGTGGTTTCGGGCTTCTTGGTGGTTTCGGGAGTCTTTGCGGTAGTTACGTCGGGAGTATCCGAAACGTTACCGGACGGTGCTGCTGTCGTAGTTTCGCCACCCTGTGTATTGTCAGAGCATGAGACAAACATGAGAGTGACCATGAGCAAAGCAAGGATCAAAGCAAGTGTTCTTTTCATAATTTTTTTCCTTTCATGTGAAGATGGTGAGAAATAAACCGCAAGTTTATGGATTATAAACTACAGGTTTATTATAACACAAATAATCTCAACTGTCAATTGATTTTTTGTCATAAAAAAATGAGGTCGGGGGTGGTTATGGTACACAATGTTTTTGTGCAATGTGTACAAGAGACCTCTTTTTGCAGCGGTAAAAAAATATTGCGCGTCGCGTGTCGGCATACGTACCGGGGACGGAAAACTCAGCTTTGCGCAGCAGCATGGCGTCGTACTTGACTAAAAATAATATTTGTGGTATAATAACAAAAGATATCAGATCAGCGAAAGGAAAATCCTTGCATATGGCTGAAAAGGAAAAAAGTGCGGCGGGCAGGAAGACAGAGCAATATAACGACCAGAGCATAGTTATGCTCAAGGGGGCGGATCGTGTCAGACTCCGTCCGAGCGTTATCTTCGGTTCTGACGGGCTTGAGGGCTGTGAACACGCTTTTTTTGAAATACTTTCAAACTCTGTCGACGAGGCAAAAGAGGGCTACGGCAGTGAGATAAAGGTCACGGTGTTTGCTGACCATTCGATAGAGGTCGACGACCACGGTCGCGGCATCCCGCTTGACTATAACGAAAAAGAGGGAAGATACAACTGGGATCTTATTTTCTGCGAGCCGTATGCCGGCGGCAAGATGAACAACAATGCCGAGTCTGCGTCATACGAGTATGCTCTGGGTCTTAACGGTCTTGGCGCGTTTGCCACTCAGTGCGCCTCAAAGTATATGGAGGTCGATTCCTTTGACGGAAAATACGTCAAATTCATGAGCTTCCGGCTCGGTAGTCCGGTCGGTGAGTTGGGTGTGCGCGAGCTTTCAAAGAGCGAACGCCGCACCGGAACAGTCATCCGCTGGCTGCCCGATATTGACGTTTTTACCGATATAAATATTCCGAAGGAGTTTTTTGTCGACGTGCTTCGCCGTCAGGCGGTGGTAAACGCGGGCGTTAAGTTTGTTTTCCTGTTTGAGGAGAACGGAGAGTTCACCGAGCAGGTTTTCTACAACGAAAACGGGATACGCGACTATGTTGCCGAGGCGGCAGGGGACAGCGCAATGACTCAGCCGGTGCTGTGGCACCTTGAAACTCAGGGACGCGACCGTGAGGACAAGCCTGTCTATAAATTCAAGGCGGATATTTCCTTCTGCGTTTCACAGTCAGTCACAATGCTTGAATATTTTCATAATTCGAGCTTTCTCGAGCATGGCGGCTCACCCGATCGCGCAGTGCGTGTCGGCTTCGTCTATGGAATTGACAAATATCTCAAGGCGACGGGCAAATACAATAAGAATGAGTCGAAGATCACCTTTGCCGACATTGCCGACTGTCTTGTGCTTGTCATCAGCAGTAATTCCACAATAACATCATATGAGAATCAGACCAAAAAGGCAATAAACAACTCGTTCATTTACGAGGCGCTTACCGATTTCATCAAGAAGAATCTTGAAATTTACTTTACCGAAAATCCCGCAGAGGCGGACAAGATAGCCTCTCAGGTATTGGTCAACAAGCGTTCGCGCGAGAATGCCGAGCGCACCCGGCTTGACATCAAAAAGAAGCTCTCTGGCTCGATAGACGCGGCAAACCGGGTCGAGAAATTTGTCAACTGCCGCTCAAAAGACCCTAATGTCCGTGAGCTTTATATCGTTGAGGGAGATTCGGCGCTCACTTCATGTAAGCTGGGACGCGCTGCGGAATTTCAGGCGATAATTCCGGTGCGCGGTAAAACGCTCAACTGCCTTAAGTCCTCCTATGACAAGATATTCAAGAGCGATATTATCGTAGATCTGCTCAAGGTCATCGGCTGCGGGGCAGAGGTAGGAACCAAGGCGAAGGGAAAGAACAGCGAGGTCTCGGCGTTCAGCCTTGAGTCGCTCAGATGGTCGAAAATAATCATCTGCACCGATGCCGACGAGGACGGATTCCAGATACGCACGCTACTTCTGACGCTTTTTTACCGTCTTCTGCCTACCCTGCTGAAGGAGGGTAAGGTCTTTATTGCCGAAACACCACTTTTTGAGATAACCACAAAGGACAAAATACTTTTTGCCTACAATGAGTTTGAAAAAGCGGAGATCCTCAAGAAGCTGGGCAAGGAAAAATACACGCTTCAGCGTTCGAAGGGTCTGGGCGAGAACGAGCCTGAAATGATGTGGCAGACCACAATGAATCCGGCAACGCGCAGGCTTATTGCCGTTACCCCCACCGACGCGGCGGCTACCGAGCGCATCTTTGACACCCTGCTCGGAGACAACCTCCCGGCAAGAAAGCTCTTCATTGCCGAAAATGGCGCACGGTATATGAAGGACGCGGATATATAAAGTATTACGATAAACAAACCGGGCTTTCCCGCCTGATCGGACGGGAAAGCCCGGTTTGTGAATATTACATTGTAAAGCGTCAGCTTCTGAGTGCAAATGAAGCGCGCCTGCGGCGCATGAACAACGAAGCGCGGCTTTGCCACATGGGGAGGTCAGAGCGCTTCGCTCTACGCGAACATAGCAAGCGCTTCACGGCAATGAAGCGGCCGCTTCATTGCCGCCAGCGGCGAATACTCCATTTTCTTATATCAACACGCAAATAATAAATCGTTCTGTTTTATAATTTTATGACTGCATCAAGGCAGAGTGTAAGGGCATATTCATACGCATTACTGCCCCAATTTCGCTCGTCGTATTTATTCAAATCGGCAAGGCTGTCGGCGGTATAGAGTATCATTCCCCAAGTTGCGCCTCGAAAAGTGGCACAAGCGGCGAGAGCCGAACACTCCATTTCGACGACGGAGCATCCTTCGCTCTTGCGGTATGCAACCTTTTCCTTGGTTTCACGGAAGAATCCGTCAGTTGACCAAGTGATGACCTCTTGATATTTCATTCCGTGCTGGGTCACGGTTTCCTTTATTGCTTTTCTCGCCCTTTCGCTGATCTCCATATAGCGAGAAGGCGGCGCATAATGGTAGGATGTCCCTTCATCACGCAGAGCCTTGTGTGGGACAAGAAACGTGCCCTCGGCAAACTTTTCAAGAGCACCGCAAGAACCGGCAGAGATGATCTCACGTACACCGTAGCCGATCAGCCAATCAAGTATCTGTGCCGATGCCGCAGAGCCTACGGGAGCTTCACAGAGTGTGATCTCCTCTCCCTTGTACTTTGTTATGTAGACGGGATAACGTTTGGTTATACTGAGAAATTCGGACACCTTGACGGTTTCCGCCTTGTTTGCATATTCTGTTATATACTCACCGAGGAAGGCAAAAACGCATTTCTTCGGCAGCTTCAAATCTAATTTTTCGTGGGTGGGGTTGATGAGAGCTGTTTGCTCGGTATCATACTCCAATATCGGTATTTCGTTTTTAACTACAGCCATAATGCGTCTCTCCAATAAATGCCGGTTAGCAGTATTTATTTTGCATCGGTTTGCGTTTGAAAACGTTTTTATCTTGCGGCTCTTACAAGACGGGAGATGCCCTCGCGCAGTGCGTCGGCAAGTCGGTCGATCTCCTCCTCGGTATTCTGCGCGCCGAAGCTGACTCTGAGTGTTCGGTCGGCGTCAGCGGGGGATAGCCCGAAGGCAAGCAGCGTAGTGCTTGGACCGTGCGAATGCGAAGAACAGGCAGAGCCTGCCGATACATATATGCCGCGCTCGGAGAGGAAGTGCAGCATCGTTTCGCTCCTGATGCCGGGCAGTGTGATGCTGATGATATGTCCTGAGGCTTTTTGGGGAAGGTTCAGCCTTACTCCGGACGCCGGAAGCACCTCCAGCGCGTGTTTGTACAGCCTCTCCATATGTGCCGAGTCCTCAGCTGATCTTTCGCGGGCTTCGGTGCAGGCGCAGGCAAATCCGGCGATCCCGATAAGGTTTTCCGTGCCTGAACGGTAGCCCTCCTCCTGACCGCCGCCGTAAATGACGGGTGACAGTCGCTTTGATCTGATCATCTGCGGGGCGGCGCACAAAGCACCGACGCCCTTCGGACCGTGGATCTTGTGGGCGCTGACGGTGATAAGGTCGGCGTCAAGCCCTGCCGGAGTAAACGGCACGCGGCAAAAGCCCTGCACCGCGTCGCAGTGGGTGACGGTATCCGGATTCTTCCTGTGTGCCGCGCGGAAGGCGCGCTCCACGTCGTACCTTGCGCCGGTCTCGTTGTTGACGAGCATCAGGGATACGATGAGAGCGCCTGCCTCAAGTGCATTTTCGTATGCCTCAAAGTCCAGCGCGCCGCCGCGTGTGGGGATCTTTACGATCTCAAACCCCTCTCCGGCAAGCGCTCCAAGCGTGTTCAGAACCGACGGATGCTCCGAATCGGTGGTTATGATACGGTTTGAAAAGCGTCTTTTCTTTGCCAGCGCCGTGCCGCGGAGCGCAAGATTGTTTGCCTCAGAGCCGGAGGCGGTAAAAATGATATGGTAGTCCTCAGATCGGCGCAGTCCCAGCGATGCCGCGACTTCGGCGCGACAGCCGCGCAGCAGCGCCGCGCTTTCAAGCCCTGCCGCGTGTACCGACGACGGGTTTCCGTAGCATTTTGCGGCGGCTGTCATGGCTTCGATAACGCCTGGGGACGGCTCGGTCGTGGCGCTGTTGTCAAGATATATAATGTCGGTGCGGTCGTTCATTTTATTTGAATCTTATTTTTGAAATTATATTTTCGACCTCGTTTATGTGCAGGTCAAAGCCCTCGGGGGTTGAGGTGTAGGTGAAAATGTAGAAAAGGTTGTTGTAGATAACGACGATCTGACGGTATTTGTAGTTTACGTCTCCGATAGAGGCGGTATAGTCAAAGCTCTTTCCGTTGCGTCCGCCAAGAACTGCGTCTTCAATTTCGCCTGCCGGAGCGTAATTTGGAATAACGGCTTCAAGCTCCGCGCGGCACAGCGCCACATAGTCGTCGATATTCATCACCTGGTCAGACGCCATGCAGGTCATGCTGACATTGGAACGGTCTGCGTCGGAGTAGTATGCGGAGGCTGTTCCGGACGAGTCGTTCGACACCCATGAGATCGGCACGAAAAGGTAGAAGGCTTCATTTTCCGATGATACGATCTTCATGCCGTCGGGAACTTCAACACCTGATACCGAACAGCCCGAAAGCACGAGAACGGACAGAAGCGCGGAGACCGCAAGAAGAACTGCAATAATTTTTTTCATTTTCATTTCCTTATGTTAATTTATTTTTCGGTTTGTTTTTCACGTTTGCCGACGGCTGCCGCCGCCTTGAGAATACCGTATTTGCCGCTTTCATAGGTCAGCCCGCCCTGAAGATACACGGTATATGGCTCGCGCAGAGGTCCGTCGCAGGAAAGCTCAATGGAAGAACCCTGCACAAAGGCTCCCGCAGCCATTATCACCTCGTCGGAATATCCCGGCATCGCCCACGGTACGGGGGCGACAAATGAGTCAACGGGAGAGCCGGACTGTATTCCCCGGCAGAACGCGCACAGCGCGTCGGGGGAGTGTGTTATGACAGTCTGGATTATGTCGGCGCGCCGCTCGTTCCAGGCGGGGGAGGTGTCATATCCCAGTGCCTCGAAGATATATGCGGCAAGGTGCATGGTCTTAAGCGCCGCGGCAACTGTGTGCGGAGCGTAGAAGAATCCGCGAAAGAGATTCTTGTTCTGGCCCATCGTGCATCCGACCTCTCCGCCTGTGCCGACGGTGGTCAGCCGATAGGAGGCAAGCTCGACGGCGCGTGAGGTTCCGGCGATGTATCCTCCGGTCTCCGCCATGCCGCCTCCGGGGTTCTTTATAAGCGAGCCGATAAGCATATCGGCTTCGGGTTCTCTCTCGCAGGTGAACTCGCCGTAGCAGTTGTCAACGACCACCCATACGTCAGGGTGCTTTTTTTTGACGGCTCTGTAAAACAGGCTGATCTCTCCCGGCGTAAGGGTGCGCCGGTTCAGATATCCCTTTGAACGCTGGATGAAAACGACCTTTACCGACGGGTCGGCGTCAAGCCTTGCAAGGATCGCGTCAGTATCAAGCCGTCCGTCCTTCAGCTCGTGCTGGGCGTATTTTACTCCGAAATCGGCAAGAGAGCCGTTGTTGTTTTTTTCTCCGGAAATTCCTATGACCTCCTCAAGCGTGTCATACGGTTTTCCCGCCACCGAAAAAAGGGTGTCGCCGGGGCGAAGCAGGGCAAAAAGCCCGGTGGAGAGGGCGTGAGTGCCGTTTACAAAGTTTATCCGCACCAGTGCCGCCTCAGTCCCGAATACGTCGGCGTACACGCGGTCAAGCACCTCGCGCCCGCGGTCGTCGTAGCCGTAGCCTGAGCTTGCGGCAAAGCAGGCGTCGCTGACGCGGTGCTTTTCAAAGGCAGAGAGCACATCGGCGGTGCGCCGATAGGAGTTTTCGTCAATTTCAGCAAATATCGGCGCCAGCTCAGCCTCCGCGCGGGAGGCGAGTATGTTCAGTTCTTCATTGTTCATCCTTGTTATTTTCCTGACTGTTGTTTATGTTCTTAAGCTCGCGTTCTGCGGCATCAAGAAAAGCGTCGGTCTGTGCACGGCTTTTCAGGTGCAGAAGCGGAACCTCCGGGTACATTCCGCACAGACGAAGCACCTGTGGCAGCTTGCGGCGGCGGAAGGTAAGCGAGTATATACAGAATTCAAGATAGTCGCGGTCGAGCTTTTCGACAAAATGATCGGGCATGTCCGGACGCGGCTTCCCGCGCCGGGAAAGAACTCCCATGAGCGATACGAGCGGCGGCGGGTCAAGGCAGACGGCAAGCTCTGCGCGGCAAAGGCGTATTTCCATCGTGCCGCTGTAATTGCCGTCGATGATCCAGCTTTCGCCCTCCGCAAGCCCAGCGACACGGCTTTGCCATTCCTCGCCCTCGACGTGCCTGTTGTCGGGCAGCCAGTATTCGTTGTCAAGGTGTATGAGCGGCAGACCAGTTATTGACGCCAGCCTCCGCGCGGCGCGGCTTTTGCCGCTGCCCGGCGCGCCTATTATCATTATCCTGCGGTATGCGGAAAGATTCAGGTCTTCAAGCACGTCATGCTTCATGGCATATCCCCTCGTAAAAGGCTCCTATTTTTCCGGCGTCTCCGCTTGAAAGAAAGAGAACGCTGCCGTGCTTGTCCCCGGGGGCGCCAAGACCTGATCCGGAGATTCGCCGGGCTGCCTGTCTTGCCGTTCCTGCCGCGCCGTCATATACCGGAATATCCCCGCCTGCAGCACGGCTTATCGCCACCCGCGCCAGAGGATAATGGGTGCATCCCAAAACCACAGCGTCAAATTTTCCGCGCAGGGGAGCAAAAATGCCGTCAAGATATTTGCAGATCAGCTCGTCCGAGGTGTGTCCTTCCTCTATCATTGTGGCAAGTCCGGGGCAGGGGACGGCAATGACCTCGGCAGTGCCGCACCTGCTGTGTATGAGTGCGGAAAAACGCTCCTCGGCTACCGTTACCGGTGTGGCAAGCACCAGAATGTGCCGGTGTCCGGCGTCCGCGGCAGGCTTAACCGCCGGCTCTGTGCCTATTATGGGTATCTGAGGATAAGCCGCGCGCATTGCTTCCACTGCGGCGGCTGTGGCGGTGTTGCAGGCAACGACGATCGCCTTTGCTCCCATCCCGATAAGCTCCCCGGCAATTTCCAAAGACCTCCGGCGTATTTCATCGTGACTCAGCGCTCCGTAAGGCGCGTTTTTTACATCTCCGTAGTAAATAAAGTCCTCGCACGGTAGGATACGGGTAAGCTCACGTAGGACGGTAAGCCCGCCTACGCCGGAGTCAAACACTCCGACGGGAGATGAGGCGGACACATCATTTGTTTTGTTTGCAGTCATTTTATTTGAGTTGATTCACATAGTCCTTGAAGACTCTGCCGCGCTCCTCGAAATTGCGGAAGCGGTCAAAGCTTGTGCAGGAGGGGGATAGAACGACCGCCGAGCCGGGCTTTGCAAGCTCTCGCGCGCGGTCGATGGCGGCGCAAAAGTCGTCTTCATACGCTACGCGCAGCTCACCGTATGAGCCGCGTCGCTCGGCTTCGGCTTCAATTGCCGCGCGTATCACGGGGATCGCCTCGCCGGACACCACAACTCCGCCTGCGCGGTCAAACAGCGCGGCGGCAAGACTGTCAAAGGGAACGTGCTTGTCTCGCCCGCACAGGATGAACACGGGGCGGCAGTCGAAGACCGACAGCGCCGCTTCGGTACGTGTGGGAGTTGAGTCAATGGAGCTGTTGTAGTATTTTACACCGTCAAGCTCCCGCACAAATTCAATGCGGTGTTCAACGCCGCCGAAGGTGCGTGCGACCTGCAAAAGCTCCTCACGGTTTATAAGTCCGCGCGTCAGCGCGGCGGCAGTCATATAGTTTTCAACATTGTGAAGTCCGGGCAGCTTTATATCCGAGCGGCGAAGCAATTCTTCTTCGGTATTGCCGTCGGAAAAAATGATGCTGTCCCCGCGCAGAAAGACCGCTCCGGCTTTTTTTGCTCCTTGGCGATGATTTTTTGGCACGGTTTCCTCATATGATGAAGTGTACGCCGAAAAATAGATCACGCTTCCGTTAAAATCGGGTACGGAATCCGCTGCCGCTGCGGCGGCTGGGCTTTTGGCGTTAAGCACCAAAAGACCGGTGTCCTTACCGGAAACGTTGTATTTGGCACGGGTATATTCCTCCATGCCGGTGTGCCAGTTGAGGTGGTTGGGGGTGATGTTTGTTATTGCCGCTCTCTGCGCTGTCCCGTGCATAGTCATGAGCTGAAAGCTGGAAAGCTCCAGCACCGCATAATCGTCGGCGGACATCGTCGCAGCTTTGTCAAGCAGGGGAGTCCCTATATTCCCGCCGACATATACCCTGCCTCCGCGTCGCTTTGCCGCTTCTGAAAGAAGCAGGTATGTCAGCGTGGTAGTAGTGGTCTTTCCGTCACTTCCGGTGACTGCTATGACAGACGCCGGCGTTGCATCGCAGAACCACTCCATTTCCGAGGTCAGGAGCGCCCCGCGCCTTACCGCTTCCGGCAGCTCCCCGGCGTCGGGGCGTATTCCGGGCGAGCGGAAGATAACAGATCCATGAATATCCTTTTCCTCGGCAAGACCTATGGTCGGGTCAGCGCCACAGACAAATTCCACTCCGCGGGCGGACAGTGCCAAGGCGCGCTCGCCGAGAGCGTTGAGGCTTTTGGCGTCGCGCACACACACTTCCGCGCCCATGCTTGTCAGCATTTCGGCAAGCGGCAGATTTGACACTCCAAGCCCGAGTATTATTGCGCGTCCGCGCGGTTCGGCTTCAAAAAGCCTTTGTTTTATTATATCAGATATGCTCATTTGGTTTTTCTTTCCGGAATAAATTTATTCACTATATATTATATGTATTTTTTGCGTCCGACGCAAGCCCCCGGGCAATATTTCTTGACACTTTGCGGAAAATCCTTTATAATATCCTCGCATGAAGTCGGCTGATGCCGCACCGCGGGAGAAAAAAGCTAATGAAATATACAGTCAGGCAAAGAATTTTTACTATCGGGGCAAAATACGATATTACCGATACGGACGGAAACCCCGTTTATTATGTGGAAAGCGAGATAATCTCGCTCGGCAGGGTCTTGCATATCTACGACATACAGGGATCAGAGGCGGCGCTCATCGAGCAGAGACTTTTCACCTTTGGCAGAAAGTATGATGTAAGCTGTCGCGGCACACACTGCGTTACGATATCAAAAACACCGTTTACCTTTTTCGGCTCGCATTACACCATTGAGGGCACGGACTGGGAGGTCGAGGGCGCGCCGATGTCGCATGAGTTTTCTGTTATCGACGGCGCGGGGCGTATCGTGGCGTCGATAAGCAAAAAGTGGTTTACGTGGGGCGACTGCTATCTTATTGACGTTCCCACAGAGGATTCGCTTATGGGGCTTGCCGTGGTGCTTGCCATTGATGCGGTCATTGATTCGTCCGACAACTGACAGAGACTAAATACTGAGGGGTGCCGCACGTATGTGCCACACCCCGTCGATGCCGCCTTGCGGCGGAAACTATGTCGTAAAAAACAGAAAATATTGAGAGTACCGGTAATTCAAGGGGTGTTAAAAAATTCCTTCTGAATTTTTTAACACCCCCAACGACATTGGTCTTGACGGCTGAAAGCCGTCATTTTGCCACAG
>DPGK01000017.1:0-16206 GCA_003523225.1 Clostridiales bacterium | reverse complement strand
ATCGAGTTTTTTTACAGCCCCTGAATTGTCATGACTCAAAGCATGAATTTATTCTTGAGGTAGATATACAGCAGTTCAAACAGCACGCCGATAACCACAATTACGATTATTACAATAATTATCGTCTTTACCGCGTTCCCGACCTTACCGCTGCCGCTGTTTCCGGAATCGGTGGTAACGGCAGGCGAGCTTGTGGACCCTCCGGTGACGGGAGAATCGGTGTCTGTCGGAACCGTGCCAGAGGCCTCGTGGGAGGTGGTCACATCCGGAACGTCTGTGGTTTCGGGAGACGATGTGACCGGAGGCGTAGCCGTTGATTCATCTCCGGGAACTGTTGTGGGAGTTGTATCCACAGGATCGGTGTTGACGCCTGAGCCTTTTACGCCCGCGATTGCAAATTTTCCGGACACGCGGTTTACCGTAAAGGTGATAAAGCCGCCCGAATAGGTTGCATCCACCGAGTTGTTGCCGTAAAGCACCTTGAATCCGGAAAGTCCGGCAAGATCGGCGGAGGCAACGCTGATCTTATACGTCATTTTTGCCGAGGGAGTGAATGCCTGTCCGTCGTCCTCAAAGGTGATGCTGTACACTGCGGCAAGCGTTGTGCCGAGCGCATTTGCCTGGGATTCAAACTTTTTTATCTCGTCGGCGGTAAGGGTGGCGGATATGCTTTTGATTATCAGCCTTGCTTCGGCGGGGAAGAGATAATCGCCCGCGGCGGTGACGGTTCCGTTCTTGCCGTCGGATATCTCAGAGGAAAGCATATTCAGCTTCATCGTCTGGAGTGCGCCGCAGTTCTGGCAGTAGCGCGCCTTTTCGCCGTCGGAGGAAGCGGTGGGTTCTTTTGTGACCTTCCAGTCTCCGTATGTGTGCTCGAGCTTCTTAAGCGTCGCCGACTCTGCGACCTCGCCGCATATCTTGCAGTATCTTACTGCCAGACCGGTTTCGGTGCAGGTGGCTTTTTTCACTATTTCGCGGTCACCGCCGGCAACATGTGTGTGCGCGGCGTATTTTACCGTGACGGTAAAGGTGTCGGAAAAGCCCTGCCATTTTGCGGTTACGGTCACCTCGCCCTTTTCGGAGGAGGAAAAGCCGGAAAAATCAATTCCGTCGCTTACGACTGCGGTATCACCGTTGCTGTATGTAACCGTAAAGGCGGCTCCGCTGCCGTTGAAGGTGTCGCCTATGGTATATTCGGTCTTTGTGGGGAGCGAGGTCAGCTTTGCATCGGTCGGAACGGGATTTTTGACCGTAACGGTGAAGGAGGCGCGTTTGCCCATGAATTCGACCGTGACGGTATGCTCGCCGACGTCACTCAGCTGAGAGCCTCCGACAAGGGTATATCCTGTGTCGTATGTTTCGGACGGACCTGCGGAGTATTCCACCGTAAGTACAAGCCCGTTGAGGTCAAGCATCTCTCCGGTGAAGTATTCGCTTTTCTGAGGCTTGCGCAACACGCTGACCGAGGTTACGATCCTTACGTCCGCTTTGAAGGACGTCATAAACCCTCGGTATGAAACGGTGACCGTTTTCTCTCCTGCCGAGGAGGAGTCGAAGCCGGAACACATCGAGGTGTCGCCGGCAACTGTTTCGGTGCGTCCGCTGTTGTATTTCAGCCTGAGCTTGAGTCCCGAAACATCAAGGGACTCTCCGATATCATATACGGTTTTTGAAGGTGCTGAGGCAATTTCGATTCCTGTGAGGTTTTCCGTCACCTCAAATGTATCGTCGGGCGTTATGTCGCTTGCCGACGCCGGAAGAATGCAAAGCGCAGTAAGCAGCAGTGCCGTGATGACCGACAGCATTCCGAAGAAAGCCGTCTTTTTTCCTGTTCGAGTTCCGTAGCCTTGGATTTTCATTTCCTTCCTCTCTGCCGCCTGGGCGGTCTTGCCGTGTAGCCCGATTGATCTTTCAATACAGTATTGTAACATAAAATATGATCTATTTCAATGTGTTTTTGCATCTTTCAGCATTTTTTTGCATTATTTCTTGCGGTCAAGTCTGAAAACATATCTCAGCTTTACCATCCATAGCCGTACTATTCTGCCCAGCGCCACATCGTAAAGCAGAAAAGCCAGATTTGCCAGCGGATAGTAGAGCCAGAGAAGCGCGCGCTCGTCCGCCCACGCCGAAAACAGGTAGTGCGCCGCAAGGAATGAAAGGGTCAGCGCTGTGTTGAGTGTGAGAAGCTTCAGAACAGTCCCGCGCAGACGCCCGAGACGGTCGAGCGTTATCTTAAGCATCGGGTAATATCCGAGAAACAGGGTGTAAAGCAGAGCGGGTGCGCGGTTCGGTAGCAAAAGCAAGGAAAGCAGCGCCGTCACCGCAAAAACACAGAGGGCGTCCCGCCTGCCATGCTCGGCTATTACCGCAATAAGAAGGATCGAGGCAAACGCCGCCGCGGAAAGGTCAAGTACATCTATGACAGAGCCGAGGTACATTACCACAAGAACGAGGGCGGACACTATCCCGCCGAGCGCTGTCCTGCGCGCCGCGGAGGATCTTTTTGCGCGTGCGTTTTTTTGGGACATATCCGGCACCCTCAGCAGCAGCCCCTGCCGAAGCAGTCCAAACAGCAGTTGGCGCACAGAAGCGCGGTGCATATGTTGCCGCAGCCGTCCGAGGTGCGCGTTCCGGCATATGCTCCGGCGCGCTGGCGCAGCTCCTCACGCGCATTCTGATACTCTGCATTGTACGGCTCTCGCTCGCACGCATAATCAAAGAACCGCCCCGCGTCCACGTAATTGCCGCGGCGGACGAGCACGCATCCCATAAGAAAGTACCACTCCGCGCCGCGCAGTGAAGCCTCCATACCGTTAAGCACGGCTTCCGCCTCGGCTATCCGGTTCTGATTGATATAAGAGCGCACTGCGGCAAAGCGTTCTGCTCCCGCTCCGGTGTAGCCGCTTCTTCCGCTGTTGCCGCTGTAATTTCCGTAGCCTGAGTACCCGCCGCTTCCGCCCGTGCCGCCGGAGCTGCCGGTCTGAGCGGAGTTGCCTGAGCCGCCCGACGCGCGTTCCTTCTGAATGCGGTCGTAGGCGTCGTTTATTTCCTTCATCTTTTCTTCGGCAAGCTCGGCAAGGTCAGAGTCACGGTATTTGTCGGGGTGATATTTGCGCGCAAGATCGTGGTACGCTTTTTTTATCTCCTCGTCGCTTGCGCTGCGGTCAACTCCGAGTATTTTATATGGGTCAGACATCTTGAACTCCTTGTACTGTATTCCCGTCCGGATGTTGCTCCCGGTCGGGCTTCCGCGTAATTTTATCTATTGCACGCGCGGCTGCAAGCGGCATACCGAGCGTAAGTATGTTTTCGCAAATCGCCCATGCCTCCGGGGCTGACGTGCGGTTTTCCCGGTCTGCCAGCTCAAGCGCCGCCCGCGCCGTGTCAAGCTCGGCGGAAAGCGTGCAGGAAAGCGTCAGCGCTTCCTCCTCACTCAGCCAATCGCGCCCGTAAAGCAGCAGAAGCGGATTGAACCTGCCACGGCGTTTGTCCTCGGCAAGGTCATCCACCGCGTCAACGCAGTAAAGCCATCTTCCGGCGGCTGCCGCCGCTCCGCGGACTATTTTTGCCGCATTGCCCTCCAGCCCTGCCGCTGCGGCGCTTCCCAGCATCCGCCCGAATATTCCGGCAAGCTGATCCACGCCTGCGGTATTATCGCCAAGGCAGCACCGCTCGGCTTCAAAAAGCTCGCGCAGCCCGCAAAAGATCGTGTCCGCCGCCTCGGCGCACAGCGCGGAGGCGCGTTTTTCCGCGCCGGAAAGGAATGCTCCTGCGGCTTTAGCCGCGGCGCGTCGAAAGCCTTTTTCGTCCGCCGTGTCATCCCTTGCTTTTTCGCGCGCCAGTATCGTGCATACGAGCGCGCTGGCATCCGCCGCGGCGCAGTCTGCCGCAGTGCGTCGGCGCAACGGGTGGCGCGGACATCTGATCTGTGATATTTTTATATGTTCCCCGGTAACGGCAATTCGCAGAAGGGCGAGAAAGACGGAATCGTATGAGAGGGAAAGGCGCGAAATGTTTCCGCACTGCCGTCCCTGCGCGCGGCAGATACCGCAGTAAAGCGCTCTGTAATACTCCGATTCGCGCAGTCTCAGCTCGCGCTCGACGGGACGGATATATCCGTACATACCCACAGCTCCGTTCAAAAGATTAATAAAAAATATTATAATTATAATACACTATTTTTTCGCAGAATGCAACATCTATTTGTAAATAAAATGCACATGGGGCGCAGTGATAATTAATTGTGGATTATTTTATTATTTGTATTGACGTACTTTTTTTTTTATTGTATAATTATACTGAATGCTGTGCGGCATATCTTTATTACAGAAAGGCGCCGGTCGTGAGATCGGCATCAGGATTATCAGAATGGGAAAAATGACTTTTATGGGAGCGGGAAGCTCGGTGTTCGCCAGAAACGTTATAGGAGACATGATGCTTTGCGACGCTCTGCGTGATTTTGAAATTGCGATGTACGATATTGACGCCGAACGGCTTGAGGAAAGCTACCGTATCGTTCATGCAATAAATCACAATCTTAACGAGGACAGGGCAAAGCTTGTCAAATACTGCGGCGTTGAGAACCGCCGCGACGCGCTTCGCGGAGCAGATTTCGTTGTAAACGCGATCCAGGTCGGTCTTTACAAGCCCTGCACCGTGACCGATTTTGAAGTTCCGAAAAAATACGGTCTGCGTCAGACCATTGCCGACACGCTGGGTATCGGCGGTATCTTCCGTGCGCTGCGCACCATCCCGGTGCTTGAGGATTTTGCCGAGGACATTCTTGCGGTCTGCCCGAATGCTCTTTTCATGAACTACACCAACCCCATGGCGATGCTTTCCGGCTATATGCAGAGATACACCGGAGTCCGCACAGTGGGTCTTTGCCACAGCGTACAGGTGTGCTCCTCCACGCTGCTCAAGGAGCTTGGCATGACTCCCGAAAAGCCGCTCAGCGAAAAGATCGCCGGTATCAACCACATGGCATGGCTGCTTGAGCTGAAGGATGCAAACGGTGTTGACCTGCTTCCCGAGGTTCGCCGCCGCGCCTGCGAGATACTTGAAAATCCGCCCGAGGGCTTCAAGGATCTTGTCAGATTTGAGTACATACGCCGTCTCGGATATTACTGCACCGAGTCGAGCGAGCACAATGCCGAGTATAACCCCTTCTTCATCAAGAGCCGGTATCCCGAGCTTATTGAAAAATATCGCATTCCTCTTGACGAATATCCCCGCCGCTGCATCAGACATGAGGAAAAATGGGCTGAGGCGCGCGCCACACTTGAGTCGGATTTCACTCACAAGCGCTCAAAGGAATATGCCTCCCGCATTATGGAGTCTGTCGTCACCGATACGCCTTACCGCATCGGCGGCAACGTGCTGAACACGGGACTTATCGACAACCTTCCTGCCGAGGCTTGCGTCGAGGTGCCCTGCCTTGTGGGCAGACTCGGTATTCAGCCGACACACGTCGGTCGCCTCCCCGAGCAGCTTGCCGCTATGAACCGCACCAATATCAATGTTCAGCTGCTGACCATTGAAGCGGCTGTGACCAAGAAAAAGGAAACCATCTATCAGGCTGCCATGATGGAGCCACACACTGCCGCAGAGCTGTCTATCGACGACATCGTTTCTCTTTGCGACGATCTTATTGAGGCTCACAAGGGCTGGCTTCCCGAATATCACTGATATCTGCGATAACGCATTTTCCGCGCACCTTAAATTGTAATTACCGCACCCGGATCGCAGTCTGTAATGACCGCGATCCGGGAGTGGCATAGGCGTAAATTTAAATTTTTCAAGGAGAAATAAAATGAAAAGACCCATCAGAATCTTAACGTTGGCACTTTCGCTGCTTATGCTTCTGACCACGGTATTGCTCAGCTTTACCTCCTGTTCTGAAACCAAAAGCGGCGGAGACACAACGACTGCGGCTCCCGATGTCGGAGATACAACAACAGCCGAGGAGGTAAAGAGCAAATACGACGTGGGCGACAATGTCCCCGATACACTGAAGTATAACTCTGAGGCAATAACGATCATCAGCCGTTCAAGAGACTGGGTCAAGGATGAGGTCTCGGTCGAGGACGATGACGGCGGCACGATAAGCGGCGCTGTTATGAGACGCAACAAGGTCGTTGAAAACAGACTTGGCGTTGTTATTGACAACACAAAGATCGACGGCAACCAGTACGCTGTTTCCGAGATCATCCGCAATCAGGCTAAAACCGGTCATCAGTACGATATTTTCGCAAACAGCGTATACTCCACAATCAGGTACACGACCGAAAACTGCTTTGCGAATCTGGCAAGTCTTGAATACCTTGATCTTTCGCGCCCCTACTGGTCACAGGGCTTCAATGAGGCTGCCTCCATCGGCAACAAGCAGTATTTCTGCACCGGCGCCATCGCGCTGTCCTCTTACCGCTTTATATTTGCGACCTTCTTCAATGTTGATATGTTCAAGGATGTTCCGGACACTCCCGATCTCTATCAGACCGTCAACGATCATAAGTGGACGATAGATTACCAGATCGAGCTCAGCTCAAAGTTCTGGAAGGACAGTGACGCAAACGGCGTAACCTCCGAGGACGATATCTGCGGTTTTGTGTCCAACTGCGACATGATAGGCGTTGACTCCTACTGGAGTGCCTTCAAGCTCCCCATACTTACCAAGGACGCCGACAACTACCTCCAGTATTCGCTTGATATCGAGCGTACCGTAAACGCTGTTGAGAAAATGCAGAAGCTGTTCTGGGATACCGAAGGTGCGATAGGTATAGCTAATAAGTCAAGCGACGGCGAGCAGGCTGACATCGCCAAGAAGTTCTCGGAAAATACTGCGGCAATGGTCACCCTCCGTATAATCGAGACCGAGGGCGAGTACCTGCGCAGCATGAGCCAGACCTACGGTATAGTTCCTATGCCGATGCTCGACGAGGAACAGGACGGCTATCACAGCTACGCTCACGACCAGATGACGGCATTCGGAATTGCCAACACCACGCCCTATGACCGCCGCGAGATGCTGGGCGCATTCCTTGAGGTCATGGCTTCCGAAAGCTACCGCGTGGTAACACCTGCTTATTACGAGGTCGCGCTCAAGAGCAGATACACCAAGGATCCCGCATCCTGGGAGATGCTTGACCTTATCACCGAAAATCTTTACATAGACCCGGGTGTGCTCTACACCAAGAATATAAGCTCGGTGCATCAGAAATTCCGTGATATAGTCGGTGACAAACTGGGCGGTATTGCAACACGCTTCAAACAGCTTGAACGCACAGTTGTCAACAACTGCAACGCTCTCAATGAAGGGCTCAGAAGCCTGACTGACGACTGAAAATAAAGGCTTCAGTCAGACACCGGATAGAAAAAACAACGGCTGCCGCGCATCGCGCGGCAGCCGTTGGCTGTCTGAAAATCTTATTTTGCAGAAAAGATGATTTGTTTTCTCATAGAATGATGTACAGCATTAATCGGCTCTCCTCATCCGTCAGTCTGCGGCTGCCACCTGTCTCGCTGCGGCTCGGTCACGCTCCGGTTCTGACAGCCCCCCGGACTGTCATTCATTCCCGGAGCGCCGCTTCGCTACACACTGTGGAAGGCTGATTGATTTCCATCTGCCTCGCACATAAGTGAAAACTGCCTTAATCCACAGTTCGGAAAATCGCACTTAAGAATTTGCAGGCACAAAGAAAGCCTTCTCCTGTGGGAGAAGGGGGACCGCGCAAGCGGTGGATGAGGAGTCACCTGAACGCTATCATATTCAGTGAGAATAAAGAACACCTCATCCGTCGGCTCCGCCGACACCTTCCCCCGCTGGGGAAGGCTTTCTTTATGCCTGTGACGTTTTTAGTGATATGTTCTGAAATGTGTTTGATACGATTTTTACGGCGGTTAGCGAAGCGGCGCTCCGGGAATGTAATCTAAAGCGCGACCGAGAGCATCAATACGGCGTTTAATGTTTGGACGCACTGAATGATGTGCCACATGGATCTGCTCTCCTCATCCGTCAGCCTACGGCTGCCACCTTCCCCGCTGGGGAAGGCTAACTGAATCCATTCTTCACCTTACACAACTGAAAAAATCATTAAGCTACAGTTCAGAAATTTGCGCTAAGGCAAAGATAAGAACACTGCACTTGATAATTTGCAGTAACAAAAACCCTTCCCCAGCGGGTAGCGAAGCGGCGCTCCGGGAATGAATGGCAGTCCGGGGGACTGTCAGAACCGGAGCGTGACCGAGCCGCAGCGAGACAGGTGGCGCGGCTTGCCGCGACGGATGAGGAGAACAGGATATGTGAGTTTTAACACCTGTGAATCACTCAGATCAGCCCATAGATATTTGAGTTATTTAAATTCCATCAAAGGTAATAAAACTTCGGTTCTGAAATCTTTTTCTCGAATGTGGCTTTTAGATCACCAACGGCTGCCGCGCATCGCGCGGCAGCCGTTAAGTATGCGATAATTACGCCGGAAATCCGCCGTCGACCGGGAGGAAAGCACCGGTTATAAATGAAGCGTCATCCGACGCCAGAAACGCGGCGGCGGCGGCAACCTCGTCCGGTGTGCCGATGCGGCAGAGCGGTGTGGAGTCGCAAAGCTCTGCGAGTACTTCGGGCGAGAGGGCGGCGTTCATGTCGGTGTCTATAACCCCCGGCTCGATACAGTTTACGGTGATCCCCGACGGTCCGAGCTCCTTGGCAAGCGCCTGCGTAAGCCCCCTCAGACCTGCCTTTGAAGCGGAATAATGAACCTCGCAGGAAGCGCCAAGACGCCCCCAGACAGAGCCTATATTTATTATCTTGCCGTAGTGCCGGCGTATCATTCCCGGCGCGGCGGCGCGGGAAAGATAAAATGCAGAGGAAAGATTGGTGTCAATCATGCGCTTCCACTCATCATCTGTGATGTCGGTGAAAAGCTTTATCGAGGCTATTCCGGCGCAGTTTACAAGCACGTCAATATGACCGAGCGCTGACTCAGCCTCGGCAAAAGCGCGCTGTGCCTCTGCGGGATCGGATACGTCTGCGCGTATGAAGATAAGGGATGCGTCGGTTTCGCCGACGGCTTTTTTTATATCCTCATAAGTCCTGCGCGCCGCTTCGTCAGAGCTGCGGTAAACTGCCGCCACGTCACATCCGTCACCTGCAAAGCGCCTGACGCAGGCAGCGCCTATGCCGCGCGAGCCGCCTGTGATAAGGATCTTTCTTCTCATTGCCACTACCGTTTTTCTTTCTTTCTTGTTTGCGGTTCCTGTCACCGGGCTCATGATGCCGGTGCTTTTTTCGCGTTAATTATATCATATATGCGCGTCGGTTGCAATAGCGGATTTTTCACAGACGGTACTTTACGGCATCCGTGGAGCAGACCACTGCAGTGTCGAATAATGTAGTTTTATAAATATATCGAGCGTTTTTGTTAGAAATATATCGAAATTAGATGAATTGCAAAGAAAAATGTTATATAATAATCTAAATATATGCGGTGATAAGCCGGTCGCCCGGTATTTGAAGGCGCGCTGCGCATATCCGGAAACAATTGTCTGCCGGAGGTTTTAAGCCCCGGCAGACTTGCTTTGGGTTGACAGCACGCTCATCCGTTCAGATAAGAAGCACCAGCAGAAGACATATCAGAAGCTCGTCGTCACGCCTGCCTCCGCTGAAAAAGACCAGCGCCATTACGCCGAGCAGAAGCAGCTCTTCAGCACCGATACTGATACTCATGAACCCGTCGCGGCAGGCGGGAGTGGAGGAACGGTCGCAGTCCTTTTTCTCTCTGCCTTCTTCCTCGCGCCTTTCGTCCTGTCTGCGTTCGCCCTTGTCTTCACGACCGCATCCGGCGCGTCCGCAGTCGTTATCTATCTCTGAGCCTCGGCGATCCGAGCCGCAGCGCTCCTCTCGCCTTGATCCGAGCCGATTGCCGCAGTCCTCGCCGCGCTGTCCGGAGCAGCACATTTCGCCCCCTTCTTCGCACTGAGAGTTACGGCATTCATCTCTCTGTGAGGTTCGTTTGTCTCTGCACTGCGAGCCGTTGCAGCGCGGATCGCACCGTGTTCCGCAGCGTTCTCCGCAACGTTCGTCGCTGTCGTTTTGTCCTTCTCCGCGGGCGTCCCGCCTGTCGGCGTCATCGTTTCCGCCGCGCTGAGAAAAGGCGTTTCCGCCGTAGTTATCGGGAATTGATATTCCCGGAGGTATTCGTCTGTCACCGTTTCTTGAATACATTTTATGTGCCGTCCTTTCCTGTTTCCGAAAGTTCCGGGATCTTTCGCTGGCGATCTCTCACGGCTTTTTTACCGTGTGCAGGGCGTCGCTCAGACGGTCGATCCCAAGCATGTAATCAATTGTTTCGCGCCGGTGCGGATTAAGATACGGCTTCAGCGCCGACAGCAATGCGCATCTTCTTTTTCGTTCCTCGTCACCGGAGCCGCCATGTCTGCCCGGACTGCCTGAACCTATGTTGAGTCCGCCGAGCATCGAGGAAAAAGCCGCGAGCATCGACGGGTCAAAGGGCAGTCCGCCCGGCGTGGCGGAAGCGGCTTTCGCGCTCTCATCCTTTTCCGGGTCTGGAGCCTTGCCATCCGCTTCCTCGGCGGGCGTACTGTTGCCGCTCCCCTGCGAGCTGTCGTACTGCGGCGTCTTCATACCGGCGACCGCCTCGTTTACGGCTGCCATCAGGGTGGGATTTGACATGAGCTTTGATATTGCGTTTTCGAGTCCTGACGTGCCTTCGTCAGCCATATTCGTCACCTCCGATGCTTACGCATTCGTGCCGTCGATGCTTCCGAGAAGCTCGCCGGCGAGCTTTTCAAGCTCCTCGTCGCTTGCGCTGTCAACGGCACGTCTCAGCTCTCCGAGAGCCGACGGGCTGAGATCCATGCCCGATATATCAACTCCGGCTTCGGCGGCGAGCCTTTCTATTATGAATTTCAGCTGTGTGTCGCTCAGCAGGAGCAAACGCTTCAGCGCATTCCTATCCAGTTTCATGATTCTGGGCACACCTTTCCTTGCGGTATTCTTCATAAGCAGTATATGCCCGGACGTAAAAGTGGTTACGTCGTGGCGGGTAAGCGTGATAAAAAGGTGCAGAGCGCAAAAATGGCTTTGATACGATAAAATTATTTGCCATAAGTAAATTTATTGCGGAAAAATGTCCGTTTGCGGTAGACAAATCAAATCAAAAATGATATAATAAAATGATGAATTATTATTTTTCTTACGGAGGACGCACAAGGTCTGCCGTGAGAAAATCAAGTTGTATGGGGCTGTTTTATGAAGCATGTGTTTATACTGAATCCCGCTGCCGGCAAGGGTGACGAGGTTGCTCCGCTTTGCTCAAAGCTGGAAGCCGAATGCAAAAGACTGGGGGCGGATCATTTCATATACACCACCCGGAATCCCGGTGACGCCACCGAGTTCATACTCCGCGAGAGCGCTGAGGGCGGCAGATTCTCAGGTGAAAAATGCCGTTTTTATGCCTGCGGAGGAGACGGTACGATTTCCGAGGTGCTTGACGGCGCGGCACGTGTTGAAGGGGCTGAGGTGGGCGTTATTCCCATAGGAACAGGCAACGATTTCTGCTGCAGCTGCACTCCGAAGGAGCTTTATTTTGACGTTGAGGCACAGATAAACGGGAGTGTTATCCCCATTGACGCGGTGAAGTATAACGGAAGATACTCCGCGAATATGATTAACATAGGCTTTGACTGCGAGGTCGTAAAGGAAACGGCGCGCATAAAGCGCAAGCAGTGGGTACCGGGTAAGTTAGCTTACATATTCGGTCTTATAAAGACTCTGGTGCGTAAGCCGGGAGTGTCATTCACTTTGAGTGTGGACGGCGGTAAGCCGGAGCATTACAGCCTTTTGCTTTGCGCGATCGCAAACGGTCCTTACTGCGGCGGAGGCTTTGACGCTTTGCCTATGGCGGAGCTGTCTGACGGTCTTGTAAATATAATAAAAATAAAAAACATTTCGCGGATGAAATTCGTTTCGCTGGTCAAATACTACAAGGACGGCACTCTGCCCGCCAAAAAGGGAATCGAGGAGCTTTGCGACTACACCAGCTGCCGCCGTGCGGTGTTTGAATTTGACAAAACTCAGGCTGTCTGCATTGACGGTGAGGTGAGCGAGATGGAGCGTCTTGAAATTGAGGTCGAGCCTGGCAGATTCCGGTTTTCCGCGCCTCGCGGAGCGGTATTCGGAAGCGCTCTTGACTGTGCGGCAAAGTCGGCGGCGGGAGTTTAAGCTGCTTTCAATACTGATATGAAGCTTATTGTGTTTTCCGATTCACACGGCAGGACCGAAATGCTGAGGCGCGCAGCCGAGGCGCATTTTGCCGATCCCGACACTGCCGGGGTGGTGCATCTGGGTGACGGAATTGAGGATCTTTCGTTTATTGACACGGGCAGCCTGCCGGTATGGCGCGTCAGGGGGAATTTTGAGGATTATATGTATTCCTACGGTTCGCGCAGCGACGCCCCTGCGAGCGAGCTGACCTTTGAGCTTGGCGGGTATCGGATAATGATAATGCACGGTCACCGCTTTGACGTCAAGCGCGGTTATGAGCGCGCGGCGGCTTACGCCGCATCAAAGGGCGCAGACCTGCTTATGTTCGGTCACACTCATACAATGCTTGAAAAATACCTGCCTGCGGGCGAGGTGCTGGGCGGGGAAGTCACGGAGAAACCGCTTTATCTGTTCAATCCGGGTACTGCCGGCGCCGGTTTCCGCCGCAGCTACGGTGTGGTAGACCTGCGCCCGGAGGGAATAGTCTGTTCCCACGCCTGCGCAAGGCTTTAAGGCTCAGGGCAGCGGCTTTCAGTCATAACCACCGATAAAGCCGGTAGCCCTATAAAGGCATATTACCGGCTGGGCTGAAAGTCCGTCGATACTTCCGACGTTTGCAAATTTGCCCCACAGCCGCAAATGCTGTGGGATACGTCAGCCTCCCTTGTGTAAAGGGAGGTGGCACGGCGTATGCCGTGACGGAGGGATGGTCCACTATGGTCTCCAAAACATCCCCTCAGGCGCCTTCGGCGCCAGTTCGCATTACACAGGGGAGCCTCTCATCGGCAACGCCTCTATGGAACCACCCACTAAGCGGGTAGTTTTCGGAAACAGAAAAACGAGGGGCTGTTGCACTGATAGCGCAACAGCCCCTCATTATGAATGTGCCCCGAATGCACAGCTAAGATTACTCCGCAACTACCGCTTCCGCTTCTTCGGCTTCAGCTGTTTCTGCGGCTTCCACTGCGGCATGATATGCCTCAAGCACCGCGTCCTCCAGCTTGCCTCTGAACTGAGCGTTTATCGGATGAACTATGTCACGGTAAGTTTCGTCCGGGTTTTTGCGGCTGGGCATGACGATAAAATATCTGTCACGCGCGTTGATTACCTTGACGTCGTGGAGCGCAAGCTCATTGTCGAAGGTTACAGATACGATCGCCTTCATCGGACCGTCGTCAAACAGCTTTCTTACCTTAATGTCAGTGATTTCCATGATTTGCTTTCCTTTCGTATGTCTTGATTGCCCGACCGCTTATCCTCGGCGTCGGAAGCGAACTTGTCAAAACGGAGACCGTCGGTATTTCCGAGTCTGAATTCCATTTTGTTTCTTACACCTTTAGTATATAGTACGTTTGTGACGGTTATTCAAACAAACGGGGGATTTTTCGTGATTATTTAGATGAAAGACCGTCGACAGCAGCAAATATCCGGCGCTCTTTGGCGCACGGATAACTATCGAATCACAAGGAGGCGCAAGCCATGTCCACACCAAATACACATTACGGATCAGAAAAGATAGAAAGAATGCTTGACGGCTGCAAGAGCATTTTTTTCATAGGTATAGGCGGCATCACGATGTCGTCGCTTGCTCACATCTCGCACCTGCGCGGCTACCGCACCGGCGGCTCGGACAGGACGGAGACTGAGCTTACCCGCAGTCTCGAAAAATGCGGTATTGAAATTTTTTACACCCACGATGCCGCGCACGTCGAGAATTACGACGCCGTGGTCTACACCGTTGCGATCTCACCTGAAAATCCGGAATACCAAAACGCACAGCGGCGCGGCATCCCCTGTATTTCTCGCGCGGACTACCTCGGATATGTTATGACAGGCTACCGCAACCGTATAGGAGTGTGTGGGATGCACGGAAAGAGCACCTGTACCTCCATGTGCGCTCTGGCGTTTATGGAGGCTGGCGGCGACCCTACGGTCGTCTCGGGCGCCGAGCTTGCAGCAATGGGCGGAGCATACCGCATCGGCGGGGAGGAGAATTTCATCTTCGAAGCGTGCGAGTATATGGATTCCTTCCTTGACTTCAATCCGACGGTCGCTGTGGTGCTCAATATTGAGATGGATCACGTCGATTATTTTTCAAGCATGGCGCAGATACGACGTTCCTTTTCAAATTTCATGTCGCTGACGGGTCCTGCGGGCGTTGCCGTTGTGAACGCCGACGACGAAAACGTAATGCTTGCCTCCCGCTTTTTCACCGGAAGGGTCGTGACCTTTTCCACCGGAAATCCCACTGCAGATTATTCCGCCGCCAATATAACAATGAAAAAGGGACGTGCCGTTTTTGATGTTCTGAAAAAAGGCGAGCTTGCGGCTCATCTTGAGCTTAAAGTTCCCGGTGCTCACAACATCTACAACGCGCTTGCGGCGTTTGCTGCCGCTTCGGAATGCGGTCTTGACGCTGAACGCGTAGCAGCGGGACTTGCCGGATTTACCGGCGCTCACCGCCGTATGGAGCTGAAAGGCAGCTTCCGCGGTGTGGAGGTCTACGATGATTACGGTCATCACCCTACCGAGATAAGGGCAACTCTTGGTGCGCTTCGCGGCTTGTGCGGAGGGCGGCTTGTCTGCGTGTTCCAGTCACACACATACAGCCGCACGGCAAAGCTGTTTGACGGTTTTGCCGACGCACTGTGTGCCGCCGACCGGGTGATCGTTGCCGATATTTACGCCGCACGGGAGACTGATACGATGGGCGTGAGCGGAGAAAAGCTGGCGGCGGAGATCGAAAAGAACGGCGGCAGTGCGGTCTATGGCGGCAGCTTTGAGAATATTGCGGAGCTGCTTAAACACGAGCTGCGTGAGGACGACACGCTGGTCGTTATGGGCGCGGGGGATATTTATAAGCTCTTCCCGCTGCTGGGGCTTCCGGAATGAGCGGCTATTGCGGCGCGGCGGGAATCTATGACGCCGTAAATTCGGACATTGACTATTCCGCATGGGCGGATTTTATCGTTGACGGTCTTTCGCGCTTCGGCGCGGGCAGAGCCGAGCCGGAGCTGGTGCTTGATCTTGCCTGCGGTACAGGTTCTCTGACATGCGAGCTTGCCGCACGCGGCTTTGATATGACAGGGGTGGATTCCTCGCCTGAAATGCTTGAAATAGCACGAGAGAGGTGCGGCGGCAACGTGCTTCTCCTCTGTCAGGATATGCGCAGCTTCGAGCTTTACGGAACGGTGGGGGCTGTGGTGTGCTGTCTTGATTCCGTCAATCACCTGACAGAGGACGGCGACCTTGACGAGTGCTTTTCATGTGTGCACAATTATCTTGTTCCTGGCGGTGTGTTCATATTTGATATAAATACCCGGAAAAGGTTTGAGGATGACTACGGAGAGCTGGCGTACCTTTTCCCTGATGTGACAGAGGACGGGCGCGAGACCTTCTGCGCATGGCAGAATGACTTTGATCCCGACACAGGCATCTGCGATTTCGGAGTAACGGTGTTTGAGGAGACTGAGGCAGGCTCGGGTCTTTACAGCCGTACGGACGACGAGTGGTCGGAGAGGTACTATCCGATGGAGGAGATACGCTCGGCGCTTGAACGCTGCGGAATGAAGATCGTCGCGGTCGCCGGAGCTGAAGAAGGGGAAGTGCTTCCACGTGGGCTTGATTGGAATTCTCCGGTGGGCACCGGATGCGGAAAGATACACATCGCGGCGGTGGCAGTGAAGTAGAGCAGACTTGCCATGTACCGGGAAATGTGCGTTCCGTATCTGAAATAAAAAAATTGAAAAAATCGAAAAAAAGGTATTGACAAAATGGCAAGACTGTGATATAATCTAACACGTCGCCGGCAAGGAAGAGCAGGGAGCGGGAGCATAGCTCAGCTGGGAGAGCACATGCCTTACAAGCATGGGGTCACAGGTTCGAGCCCTGTTGTTCCCACCATTTATCTGGCCCGGTGG
>DPGK01000031.1:8386-55136 GCA_003523225.1 Clostridiales bacterium | reverse complement strand
CTTGGAGCGCCCCGGCACCTTTAGGTATACAGGTGCCATTCGCACCCAAGAGGGCGGCGATGTGACCATTACCGGCGGCGGTACGCTGAACATCAACTTTGTCGGTGATCCTACCGTTGAGAACGGCATCCCTGTAAGCGGCATCAACGCCGGAAAAGTGACACTGGAATACAGAGAATTTTCCCAGTTCGTCGGCAGCCCCACCGTGAACATCAACATGAATAATGGGAAGAGCGGCCCGGAGGGCGATGCTGTCACGGGCATCAAAGCCGGCAGACTGACCGTGAAGGACGACGCCAAGCTGAAGATCGAGGTAACCGGGCGGAATGTCAAGAGCTCCGGTGAAAGCGATTCCGGCGGCCGTGTCAACCGCGCCATCAGTAGCGGCACCATGCAGGTGCTGGACAACGCTTCGGTGGATATCATTTCCTACAAGAATGTCGTCACCGATATTTACCTTTTTGGCGACGGCGAAGCGCTGACGGTGAACACCACCGGCCACCTGAACATCAAAAACCAGAGCATGGTCACCTTTGTTGACCAAAGTGACGACTGGAACCGGAGATTCGGCTACCCCAGCGACAATATCTACTTGAGTGAGAATAATGCTACCTTCAAGCTTGAAAAGGCAGAAGGGGGCTTCTCCATCGACTCCTATTCTTCTGTGGTCGACACGTGGTATACCGAGGGTACTTTCGATTTGGACTGGTACTGGCCTGTCCACGGCAATATCACGCTGGGGCAGAATATGTACCGCGGCAACCACCGCGTGGATCAACAAATCAAGTTAGGCTCCAGCAACTATCTGTACACGTGGGGCTTCGCCCAGTATATCTATTCCACCACCGGCGTCGCTACCGTGAAGCAGTCCCCCGGACTGATCATGGACTCGCATGCGCCGGCGGACAATCCACACGGCAGCCAGCTCTACTACGCCAAGGTTCTGGAGCCATCGCTCAATCTCACCTACATTGTGCGCAAGGGTGGGGACTTGACGCTGACCACAGGTGACAGAAAGGGCACGTTCCTCTACTGGTACGACGCCCTGCGCCCGGAGGTCGCCGAAAACGGCACAAGCTGGACGAACATCACCCAGACCTTCACCAATATTCAGCAGGATATGGTGCTGGTGCCGGTGCGTGACCCCATGAAGACGGGCCCCAACTTGAGCGATGTGGGCTACAGCGTCCAGTGGGACGACGGCGTGACCAAGCAGACCCGCTACGCCTATCAGGACATGACCTTTGAGAAGGCGGACGATATCAGCACAAGCGGCGTATATGACGTCATGCTGGTGCCCACGCAGCTGCCCCGGTACGGCGAAAACACCTATGCCGTCAAGGACCTGAAAGGCAGCCCCGTCATGGGCCTGCGCAACAGCCGGCTGTATGCCGATAAGAACGCCTACGGCACAGATGGTGCGATGAACGGCAGGTTTTTGAATATCCCGACGGGGAGCTACCGCATCGCTTACTATGATGATCAAACCAGCAGATGCTTCTTCAGTAAGCCATTTACCTTTGATCCGCCCGTTGCCCCGCCGTACATCGACCCCATCACCAAGATTGAGGACACCGGCGGCACCAAAACCGTGAAAATCACGGCAGAGCGGGGGGCAACTATCCGGTACTGCCTGTGGGACTACACCAAGAACCAGTGGGGAGGCTACAATCTCTACACCGGCCCCTTTGATGTGAACGTCACCGCCGATCAGGACGTGCGCATCGAGGCCTACGCCGGCGCCCCCATACTGAACAGAAGATCCGAGGTGCGCTATGCCGTGCGCCCCACCGGTAAACCCACGGTGAAATACGGCGACACGGTGGTCAGCGACGGCAATCGGCAGTACTTCTACGACTCGATCGATCTGACGGTGGAGGCGCCCGAGGGCTATGAGGTCTGGTATCGGGTAGGCGAGCAGCCGTCCGAGTCCAACATGCGCACCAAGGTGGAAAACGGCAAGGTCACCATCACCGACAGCGGCTCGCACGGTATCCTCTACTTTAAGCTGGCCAAGGCCTTTACCGTGGACGGTGTGACATACCGGAAATTGAGCCATCAGCACACCACGGTTTATCTGTCGAAGCTGGACGAACTGCCCGCCCCGAAGGTGACTGTGACGACCAAGGAGGGCGGCCAAACGCTGATCCCATCCGGCAACACCTACACCATGACGGAGAATGTGGTAACGGTGACGCTGGAACCGAATGGCAACTGGCCCCTTAACTCCACCATAGCGTACGATACCAACGGCAACGCAACCCCCAGGCTCTCACAGAGCTACACCGGGCCCTTTGATGTGCGCGGTGCGGGTACCCTCAGCGTATTCACCCTTGCGCCCAAGGCGAACGGCGAATACAACTTCGCGCACGCGGCGTATACCTTCAAGCTGGCTTCGAGTTTGGAATGGGTGCCGGTTTCGACCTATAACGCCAGCAACTGCACCGCCTACTATACGGACGAAAACGGTGTGGAGCAGGAAATTACCAGCTTTAGCCAAGCTCTCAAGGTCGGCACAAGGGTACGGGTCGTACCGAACCCGCCCGCCGGGAAGGTGTTCAAGAAGTGGGAAATCTCCAATTATGATGAATATAATATTTGGGGAGCCTACGGAGGAAACGAACTCTATAACCCGGAGCTGATCTTCTATGTGCCGACCCCCAAAAACGATTATAGCGGTAAACCCTTGACCTTGGGCATAACGGCGACATTTGCAGAGGCTGCCGAGGCAAATATTTCCGGGGAGACGAAGGTCGACCTGGTTATGAGCAAAACGGTGGGTGAAAGCATTTCGCTGAATTACAACAACAAAGAGATGCGTACCATCTCCTGTCAGTGGTGGGTGGGCGACAGCGCAGGCGCGGAGGATGACGCCCTGCCCGGTGCTGTGACCTTTGACCCCGACAAGACCTATACCGTCCAGGTGACCATCAAGGCTAACCCGGGCGCGAGCTTTGCCGCCAGCGCCAGTGTGGCGATCGGCAGTTGGGGCGAGCATTTCACGGTGCCCAATAATAAGATCACCCGCACAAATGACACGCTGACCTTTACCGCCACCCCGATCCGGCAGATCGACCTGACCATGCCCGCGCCCCTGACCGTCGGCGACCCCCTGCCCACGATCGCGGATGTCGGCGGCGTGCCGAAGGGCGTAACGGTGCAGGAGCTCACTTGGCCGTACATCACCACCGGCGGCAACACCGTTCCGGAAACTAATGATGGGACAGTGCGCGCTGCTCTCACGCTGAAAACAGACGGCACCCACCCGATTTTGGTGGGTGAGTATAAGTTCCCTACCGTCAACGGTGAGGAGTATATGTATGATCGTAACGGTAACAGCGGTAATTACTATACTGTCACCAATGGCAGTACGGTAACGGTGGGGAACATTGATCTGCCCGTGAAGCCCAAGGGCGTGGAGGTGAACGGTACCATCACCAGCTACGGCAGCGATAGCGAGAGTGTCACCGTGCAGCTCATTGAGGCAGGGCATACCGAGCCGGCCTATGAAGCCGTCATCCAGGGCAACACCGCCAGCTACTCCATCGCGGGCGTGGCTCCCGGCACCTACACCATGAAGGTGATGAAGAATAACCATGTTACACGGGAGTACACCGTCACGGTGGGCGCAGAGAATGTGACACAGGATGTGAAAATACATCTGAAAGGCGATATCACCGGTGATGGAAAAGTGAATACCTTTGACATCGTAAAAATGAATCTGCATGCAAAGAAGAAAACAGAATTAACCGGTTATGAGTTGTTATGCGGAGATATCACCGGAGACGGAAAAGTAAACACCTTTGACATCGTAAAAGCAAATTTACACGCTAAGAAAAAGACTTTGCTTTGGTAATATCCGTAGCTGATAAGCTGATAAATTCTTATTGTCTTAATACCAATGTTCCCTCCCCATACGCCATATGGGGAGGGACGCGGAGGTTTAAGAATATAAAAATCGCAGAGAAATCTGCGCGAAGCCATACAGTATGTAAGCCAGCACGAAGCCGAGTTTATGCAGGAAGCCGCAGACATCAGTATGCGAGAACGTGACGCGGAATTTGCGCGGAAGCGTGATACGCTGGCAAAAGCTGATAAGCGCATTGCAGAGCTTGACCGCATCATTTCCAGACTGTATGAGGACAATGTAATGGGTAAACTGTCCGATGACAGATTTATCAAAATGTCCCACGACTATGAGCTGGAACAGAGTAACCTTAAATCTATGGCAGAGGTTTTGCGCAAGGAGCTGAAACAGCAGGAGCAGCAGAAAACCAACGCCAAGGCAATTTGTCTCAGCGGTGAAGAAGTACACAGATATGCAGGAGCTTGACGCGGCAGTTCTCCGAGAGTTTATTGACCGCATCGAAATGTCCCACGCAGACAAGAAATCCAAGACAAGGGAGATCACTATTGTCTATAACTTCATCGGTGCATTTGATTTCACACGGGCTATCGAAGAAGCCCACAATACAACTCAAAAACAGCAAAAGACGGCATAGCCGTCAAGCTAAACAGTCTTTTGCTTCAATGTTTTCTTAAGTCACCGCCCCATTCCGCCGTAAACGTTTTTTCAGGAGTGTTTTTATGGACAAGTCATTTTTTATCGGAAACCGTCGGCGTTTTGCCGCTTCAATGAAGCCCGGCTCGATAGCCGTGCTGTTTGCCGGGCGGGAGATCCGCAAGACCAACGATGAATATTACCCCTTTTTCGCCCAGCGTAATTTTGTGTATCTTACAGGTATCGGGCAGAAAAATTCCGTGCTTGTGATCTGCAAGGAGGACGGCGAGACCTTTTCCGAGCGTCTTTACCTGCTGCCCGGCGACGCTATGGCGGAGCGCTGGACAGGCAGGCGGCTGACGGCTGAACAGGCTGCGGAGCTTTCCGGCGTTACCGACATCCGCCCCGAAGGCAGGCTGCTGCCCGACCTGCAGGCAATGGCAATTTGCGGGCGTTATGAAAACATATATCTTGATCTCTTCCGCTATTCCTCCGACGACATCGAAACGGCGGCGCACGGCATGGCGGATGTCGTCCGGAAGGATTATCCCTTTCTCAATATCTGCAACGCCAACGCCATCATTCGCTCTCTGCGCACCCTCAAACAGCCCTGTGAGATCGATGCGCTGAGGCAGGCGGAGAAGATCACGGGCGCGGGCATTCTTGCAATGATGAGGGCATCAAGACCCGGTATGTATGAGTATCAGTACAAGGCGGAATTTGACCGCGCCATCGGTCAGTTCGGTCCGGACGGCCCCGGTTTCCCCTCTATCATCTCCGCCGGTTCAAACAATTTCTGCATCCACTACTATTCCTACACCGGTCAGGCGCAGGACGGGGATATGGTGCTGAACGACGTGGGCGCACAGTACGACAATCTGATAACCGACGTTTCCCGCGGCTTTCCCTGCAACGGTAAATACACAGACCGGCAGAAGCTGCTTTACGAATGCGCCCTCGCGACCTCCGATTATATGTTTTCAATTATTCGGCCGGGTATGAAAATGAAGGATGTGGACGGAACTATCCGCAGCTACAACGCACAGCTTCTGAAGGATGCGAGGGTACTGAAGGATGTGTCCGGAATCGGCACCTATATGTGGCACGGCGGCGCTCACCATATCGGATATGACTGTCACGATGCCATCGCCGTCCCCGAAACGGTTGCGCCGAATATGGTCTTTTGCGTGGATGTGGGCATTTATCACGAGGAATGGGGCATCGGCTTCCGCGTGGAGGACAACTGCCTTGTGACCGAAAACGGCTGTGAAAACCTGTCCGCCGCCATTCCGAGGACCATTGCCGATATTGAAGCTGTAATGCGCAGATAATCATGAGCCGGATCCTTATGCTTCTGATTGCCGCGGGCGCACTGCTTGGCGGCGTTGATAAGATAATCGGAAACCGCTTCGGCTTCGGGAAGAAGTTTGACGACGGATTCCTGCTTATGGGCTCAATGGCTCTTTCCATGACCGGGATCATATGCCTGGCACCGTTGCTTTCCACTGCACTGGGTAGCATTATCCGCCCGGTCTTTTCCGCCGTCGGAATTGATCCCGCCATGTTCGGCTGCGTGCTTGCCATTGACATGGGCGGCTATCAGCTTGCAATGGAGCTGGCGAATGATCCGGAGATCGGTCGGTTTTCGGGAATTATTGCTTCGTCCATGTTCGGCTGCACGCTGGTGTTTACAATTCCGGTGGGAATGAACGTGCTTCCGGAGGCTGACCGCCCTTTTTTCCTCAAGGGGATGCTCGCGGGGCTTATCTCAATGCCCGTAGGGCTTTTAGTCGGCGGACTACTTCAGGGACTGACGCTTATCGTGATCCTCTTTCAGTGCATACCCATTTTCCTTTTGTCCGGCGTTCTGCTTTTTGGGCTGATACGCTTTCCGGACATTGTTATCCGCCTGTTTTCCGGCTTTGCGCGGCTGATCCAGATTGCGGCGACCGCTGGTCTTACCTTAGCCGCCGTACAGTATATTTCCGGCATAACGCTGATACCGGGGCTTGCTTCTCTTACCGAGGCACTTGAGATCGTAGGCTCTATCGCTATTGTGATGCTGGGCAGTCTGCCTCTTGCGGAATTGCTCCGGCGTATCCTTGCGGTACCCTTCCGCTTTATCGGCAAAAAAACCGGGCTGAATGACGCGAGTACCACAGGTATCATCATGGGCACGATCACGGTGATGCCGGCGCTTGTGATGGTTAAGGATATGGATAAACGCGGGAAGGTGCTTTGCGGTGCTTTTCTGGTCTGCGGCGCATCCGCATTTGCGGCGCACATGGGCTTTGCATCCTGCACACAGCCGGACATGATACTTCCGCTGCTGGGAGGAAAATTCACGGGAGCATTGCTTGGCACGGTCATTGCAATGGTCATGACCCGACCCCCCAAAAAAGCGGCATAGCAAATTTCCGACCGGATTCACTCAATGCGGCAGCCTGTCCTGACGCAACATAAAAAATATCAAGCCCAATGATGAGTACGGATTCAGGGGCGTCACGTGAGAACGTGAAGCCCCTTTTTGCATATCTCTCAGACGGCGAGTCGGTCTTTTAGCCTTACCTCAGCAGCTCCTCCTGCCTTTGCCTGTGTTCGCGCTCGTCGGCGGCTATTCGGCGCAGCAGTGCCGCCGCGGGAAGCTGTCCCATGCGCTCGGAAAGCGCCGCAAGCCTCATGTATTCGTTATACGCTGCCAGCTCATCTGCAATATTGCGCCTCAGCTCACGCGACGCGGCAACATACGCGCGGCAGCCCTTATCCTCCCTCATTACCAGTCCGCCGCTGTTCCGCACCGCAGTGCGGAGCGCAGGGTCGCCGCCGAGTGTGCGTATAAGCTCGCCAAGCAGCCTGAAATGATTCATTTCGTCCATTGCGAGCTCGTCAAATATGTCAGACAGCTCCGGCATCGTTTCCTCAAACATTATGCTTTGGTATATATACTCCGAAACGGAGTTCAGCTCCCCGATATGCGAACGCGCCAGCTCACACGCCAGACGGCAGTTTGCAACGGTTCCCTCCAGGGAGGGATACGGTTCTCTTGTGTGTTCATTTCTTTCCATAGGATGACCTTCCTTTCTTGCTTGCAGGGGTGCACCACGTCCCGACACTTCTGTTTTCAGTCTATGCGCAAGTTCCGGATAGGTGAAGTTTTACCGCAAATACCGCGCGGATGTTAAATGCCTCTATTGACAATCTTGTGAACGCATGATATAATACAATTAATAAATGCAAAGGGGCAGAACATATGGAGATCCGAGAAGTATCAAGACTTGCAGACGCTGTCTGCCGCAATATTGGAAAAGTTATCTTCGGCAAGGAAGCCGAGATCAGGCTTATTATCAATGCTCTGCTGTCGGGCGGTCACGTCCTGCTCGACGATATCCCCGGCACCGGAAAGACCTCGCTGGCACGGGCGCTGGCGCGCTCTGTCTCGGGTGAGGTAAAAAGGATCCAGTTCACGCCCGACCTTCTTCCCTCCGATGTGACCGGTATCAACTATTACAATCAGAAGACTGCGGAATTTGTTTTCCGTCGCGGTCCGGTGTTTACCAACATACTGATCGCAGACGAGATAAACCGCACCACCCCGCGCACGCAGTCCGCGTTGCTTGAGTGTATGGGTGAGTTCCAGACCACGGTCGACGGCGTCACCTATCCCATGGCGCGCCCGTTTTTTGTCATAGCTACACAGAACCCGATAGAATCCCTCGGTACATTTCCGCTGCCCGAGGCGCAGTGCGACCGCTTTCTTATGAAGCTGTCGCTCGGCTACCCCGCGACCGAAAGCGAACGCACAATGATGGACGTTCACGGCTCGGACTCATCCCCGCTCGCCTCGCTTGAGCCTGTCGCCTCCACCGCAGAGATCAACGCCGCCGCGGAAGCGGTAAAAAAAGTGCGGGTCGAAGCACCCGTGCGCGACTATATCCTCAGCATAACGCAAAGCACACGCGAAAACGAGCGCATACGCCTTGGCGCAAGTCCGCGCGGAACACTGGCTCTGCTTGCCGCCTCGCGCACCGCGGCGGCAATGGACGGGAGAGAATATGTCATACCCGACGATGTAAAAGCCGTCGCCGTTCCGGTGCTCTCGCACCGCATCATCGCCCATTCGCAGGGCACTGTCCGGCTTACCGATACCAACGAAAAGCTGATTGAATTCGTGCTTGACAGCGTACCCGCCCCTGTGGGAGCAAACTGACGCGCACCGTCACCGCTACTTCACTATCCGGAAAGGAGGAACGCCGCCGATGCTGTTTTTAGCCGTGTTTATTGCTTTGGTAGCCGCAGTGGTCATAGAGTACGATCTTTACAAGCGCCGCGCCTTCGATAAGCTCTCCTACACCGCGACCTTTTCCTCCTCTGAGGTCATAGTCGGAGACGACGTTTATCTTTACGAGGAAATAAGGAATGAGGGACACCTGCCCATCCCGTATCTCAAAGCCGACACCGACCTTCCCGAAGGACTTGAATTTACCCTTATCGAGACCGACCGCCAAAGCGGCAAGCGCCGTGTGAATACCACGCGGTCAATGCAGTCTTTGTTTGTACTGCACAGCAATTCCCGCATCCGCCGCCGCTGGAGGATACGGGCAAAAAAACGCGGCGAGTATCATCTCGGCGGCGCGGTGGTGAGCGTCGGGGATATTCTGGGACTCAACACCGTGTCAAAACGTCTTGAGCCAACGGAGCACGGGCGCACATCTCTTGTCGTACTGCCTCTGCCCGAGCCGCTGGAAGGACGTTTTGCGTCCTCGCGCCTGTTATGCGGAGATATTATCTCGGCGCTGTGTCCGGTTACAGATCCGCAGCGTATCTGCGGCTCGCGCGAGTACACCGTGTGGGATCCTATGAATCGCATAAACTGGAAATCCACCGCCGTTCACGGCAGGCTGATGGTCAATATCGAGGAAAAGACCGTCCGCCACCGTTTTTCACTCCTCCTCAACATGAACTCCCGCCCCATCGAACAGCGCCCCGACACTCCCTCCGACCCTTCATCGGTGGAAAGATGTATAACGGTCTGCGCCTCACTGCTTGACCGCATTGCCGCCGAGGATGTACCGGTCAGGCTTTTCGTCAACGCGCCTCCTCTTCCGGGACTTGAGGATGAATGCTTTATTCCCACAGACCGGGACGGCGACGGGGGAATATCCACCTACGGTCCGTGGCGCGGCAGAAGCCGTATGCTTGACGCACTGCGCACGCTGGCGGTACTGCCCCTGTCAATTTCGCTCCCGCCCGAGCGCATGTTTGACTTTGCCGCCGCATCCCCTGCCGTTTTCGGTGAAAACGAAAATCTTATCGTCGTTTCCTCCTATATCGACGGCAGGATGCTGAATTTCTGCCGGGTCATGCGCACGCACGGAGTAAACGTAGTATTTTATATTGCCACCACACGCAACACCACCGGGACGATACCCGGCGACATCGACGTATTCTTCAGCCTCTGATAACACCCGTATACCGCCCGAGAAAGGAGATAAGAGTAAGCTATGCGACAGCTTCACACCGACAGCGAAAAAAAGTATGTCCGCCTTTACAGAATGTTCAGCATAGCCTCGCTGTATTTTGTGCTTTCGGTCTGCACGTCCGGGATCTATAATTCGGTAAACGCCGGATTTGCAGGTCTTTTGCTTAACGCCCTGCTGCTTTCGGTCGGATACTTCATTATGGCATTATGGGCAAAGATCATCCGCCTTGACCGCAAGACTGACTCGCGCGGGTATGAATCGGACGGAGAATATTTCAGCCTCGGTCGTGCGCTTGTGCCTCTTATCATCATAATCGTACTCGGCTTTTTCATAATGAAGCTCACCTCATGGGCAGAATATGAGTACGCCATGAATACTCCGGGTGCGTACTACGAGCCGGATTCACTTCTTCCCTTCTTCTTGATGCTCTTCTGCACCGTGATAATGGCGGGCGGAGCTGTGCTGTGGTTCGTGCCTTATGAAAGACTGGTGTCCCAGCGCACCTCGGTCGCCTGCGTCTGCATAATGTTCATCGCCTTTGCCTTTTACGGCTATCTTGGCGGAGCCGGAGCTATGTCCGGCATATGCCTTATCGGCTACACCCTCAGCGCCGCGCTTGCGCTGAATCAGAATTCGCTTACAAAAACATACCACGGAACTGTAACGGCGTTTCTGACTCCACGCGCGCGCAGATACAATATGCTGCTGGCGCTCAGCTTTACAGCCTGCGTGCTGGTTCTGATGCTTGGCGGATATATGATAGCCGTGGGTCTTGCGACCGCCGGAAAAGCAATACTTTACATCATCGTTCACTCAAAAAGCGCCTCCTCGGATATCTCCTACTCGCCGGACAATAATGAAGAAAGCGTTTCGCTTTTCAATATGTTCGTATTCGGCGCTAAGGAAGCCAACGACACCGTAAACTACTGGATATTTGTGTTCTTTGCCATAACTGTGACGGTCACACTTATTATATTCCTTTTGCGCCGCCAGACCGAAATACGCCGTCTGCTTGAATCGCTGAAAAATCTGCTTCTGCGGCTTGTGGATCTTATCTTCTCCCCCGTGTCGGGCAGTATGACATACTTTATCGCCAATATGCGCGAGGATGCGGTGAATTACGTTGACACCGAGGAAAAGCTGTCTCAAAACGCCTCTGTCGGCGGTTCGGGAAAGCCGATAAAGCAGCACGCAAGCTACCGGGATTTTCTTGCCGGACTGCGCGCGGCGGGAGATGAAAACGCCCGTCTGCGCTATGCTTATTCGGTATTTGTGCGTCAGCTGTACGCCGTGCCGCAGTTTGCCAAGAAAAGCGACACCCCGCGGCAGCTGCGCGGAAAGCTGAGTAGGCGCCGGCTCTGCTCCGACGAGGAAATTGCAGAGATCACCGCCGCATACGAAAAGGCTCAGTATTCCTCGGGAGCGGACGCACATGAAGCATCCTCCGCCACCGAAAAGCTGTGCCGGATGATCCGTCGGAATATGGATTGAGAGCGATCCGCGATCCTTTTCCGCTTTATATAAACGCGTACCAACTGTGTCCCTCCGTATATGTGAGTTCGAGAGCTTCCTCACACAAAACAAAACTAAAGCTGTCCGAAAGGATAAAAAATGAAAAACACAAAACAAACCACCCGCTTCATCTGCCGCGGCGCAATTATCGCCGCCGCCTACACCGTGCTTACCCTCATCTCAAACGCCGCAGGACTTGCAAGCGGCGTTATCCAGTTCCGACTTTCCGAGGCGTTTTGCGTGCTTGGAGTGTTCACTCCTGCCGCAATTCCGGGAGTCGCGCTTGGCTGCCTTATCTCCAACCTCGTCACCGGCTGTGCTGCGTGGGACGTTGTATTCGGCTCGCTGGCGTCCCTTATCGGAATGCTGGGGCTTTACGCGCTTAAAAAACACCCGTTCATCTCCCCGCTGCCGTATGTCGCCTCAAATGTGGTGATAGTACCGCTGATCCTGCGCTATGTATACGGCGCGGAAGGCTCGCTGCCTTATTTTGCGCTGACCGTCGGAATAGGAGAGATCGTCTGCGCGTGGATATTGGGTGCGGCTCTTATCGCCGCACTGAAAAAGACCGGCGCCGACAGACTGTTCCGCGACTGAGGCTACGCAAGCACCGGATATCAAGGGCAGAAACGCGATACCCGCACATTCCGGGACGCGCAAGCGCGGAACGCAAAAGGCGGACAAAGGTTTATTAGACAAAACGATTGCAAAGCGAGGTCGGCGGTCATCCACAGCCGCCGCTACGTCGATGCATTTACAATAAATAGCCGATTGTAAAAGTCAAAGATCTTAAATAAGATCCGTTTTTTCGGTTGCTTTGCCGACGAAAAAACAACGCATAGACGTGCAAAGCGAGTCCGCGCGCCGAGGGGAGCTGCCAAAATCCGCGATTTTGGCGGGCGGCGATAAGCGCGCGTATCCCCGCCGCGCGGATCTCAATTGTAAAACGCAGTTTTACAATTGGCTAATTCACAATAAAACAACGGAGACAATAAAATGAATCTGCTGTACTTCAGATACGCACTTGAAATTGCCGAATCAGGCTCGCTGAGCCGTGCCGCCGAGCGGCTTTATATCGGTCAGCCAAACCTCAGCCGGGCGCTGAGGGAGCTTGAAGCAGCTCTCGGCGCGGAGCTGTTTGAGCGCACGCCGCGTGGCATGGCGCCGACGCCGGACGGCGAGGTCTTTCTGCAATACGCAAAAAAAATACTCGCCGAGGTTGACTCGGTCGAGGAAATGTTCAGAAACGGCACGGTGCGCAAGGAGCGTTTTTCGCTTTCCGCTCCCGGAGCGGGATATATCGCCAGAACCTTTGCAATAATATCCGCCGGGCTTGATTCCGCCCCGGCACTTGAAGTCATCTACCGCGAGGCTGACAGCACCGAGACCATATCCGCCGTAGCGGATGGTACCTGCAGTCTCGGAATTCTGCGCTACGACGCAAAGCAGGACAGGTTTTACAAAACACGGCTTGACACGCGGGGAATAAACTACGAGCTGGTAGCCGAATTCACACCCATGCCGGTGTTCGGCTCAGACTGCCCGCTGGCGGCAAAGGATGATACCTGCTTTGACGAGCTTTCGTCTCTGATTGAGGTGAGCTGTCCCACTCTTTCGATACCGCTGTTGCCCACCGGAAAAGGAAATGCAGACACCGTCGCGGCAAGATCAGCGGGCAGGCGCATATTTGTTTCGGATCGCGCCGCCTGCCTTGAGCTGCTTGCCCAAAACCCCGGGACCTTCATGTGGTCGTCCCCGGAGCCTGAGGAGCTGCTGCGGCGCTGCGGACTGGTTCAGCGGCGCTGTGCCGACAGCGGGATAACCTACAAGGACGTGATGCTGCGCCGCCTCGACCACAGCCTTACCGACCTTGAAAAGAGCTTTATTTCCGAGTTGTGCCGTATCCGCCGCGAGGTCTTTTCGGCGCAAAGCTGACGCACCGGCATCACCTCGGTCTGCGCTTCTGCCCGCACTTGTAGTTGCAGAAATTGCAAAATATTGGTATTATAACATCCGGTATAAAAAATTCATTCGCCTATAACAAGTCATGGGGCTGTTGCGCGGTAGTGCAACAGCCCCTTTTTTATGAGATCAGCAGGAAAATGCAAGTCAGCGCCTGCGGCTTTATTTTCTTTTGTGGCAGGCGGAGCTCATCGGACATCCCGCACATCCGCATCCGCAGGAGGACTTTCCCTTTTTCTTCCCGCGCACCATGCCGATCACGATCACAGTCACCACCGCAGCCAATACGGCGCAAATGATAATCGTAGCAATATTATCGCCAATCCAAGCAAGCATTTCGCCTTCCTCCTGTTCTTGAGAAAATGTTATTTTTTGATCCTTACAGTCTTTGTAAGTTTAGCGGACTCCTTGTACGGCTTGAAGAGCATCCAGAGCATAAACACCAGCACTAAAACAGCCACGATCAAGCCGATGACATTCAGATTTCCGGTGAATGCCGAGCCGAACTGATTTATCATCAAAGCGATCGCGTATGCAAACAGGCACTGATAGCCAATGGCAAACCAAGTCCATTTTGCGCTGTTCATCTCACGCTTGATAGCTCCGATCGCCGCAAAGCAGGGGGCGCACAGCAGGTTGAAGGTAAGGAAAGCAAAGCCGCTGATCGCCGTAAACGCCACAGCGATAGTCTGATAAACCGTTCCGTCGCCTCCGCCGTAAAGGATCCCCAGTGTGCCGACGATATTTTCCTTGGCTACAAGTCCCGTTATCGAAGCAACAGTCGCCTGCCATGTACCGAATCCGAGAGGCTTGAATATCCACGCAAGCGCTCCGCCTATCACTGCAAGAATGCTGTGTTCCACCTCTTCATCAGAGAGCATACGGAATGCGCCGTCAACAACTCCGAAATATGTTGTAAACCATACGACTATTGTGGAAAGAAGTATGATGGTTCCCGCCTTCTTGATGAAGGACCAGCCGCGCTCCCACATGGAACGAAGCACGTTGCTTACCGTCGGCCAGTGGTAAGCGGGAAGCTCCATAACAAAGGGCGCAGGGTCGCCGGCAAACATTTTGGTCTTTTTCAGCATAATGCCGGAAATAATGATTGCCGCCATGCCCATAAAGTACGCGCTGGGCGCTACCCACCATGCGCCGCCGAAGATTGCTCCGGCGATCATGCCGATGAAGGGCAGCTTCGCGCCGCAGGGAATAAAAGTGGTCGTCATGATCGTCATACGGCGGTCACGCTCGTTTTCAATAGTACGGGATGCCATGATTCCGGGAACGCCACAGCCGGTGCCGATAAGCATCGGAATAAATGACTTACCCGAAAGACCAAACTTACGGAATATACGATCCAGCACGAAAGCGATGCGGGACATATATCCGCATGCCTCAAGGAATGCAAGGAAGATAAAAAGCACCAGCATCTGCGGTACAAATCCGAGCACCGCGCCCAGACCCGCAACGATACCGTCAAGGATAAGTCCCTTGAGCCATTCGGCACAGTTCACAGCGTCAAAACCCTTTTCTATCAGCGCCGGAACGCCGGGAACCCATACGCCAAAGTCTGCCGGATCAGGCTCGTCAAAGCCGTTTGCTTCAAGATATGCAACAGCTTCAACATATGTCATGGGAACCGTTGCTTCTTCATCCGCGCCAGCCGGAATTGCGTCATAATACGCGGTCAGCGTATTGATCGCAAGTGTTTCTTCGTCCTCAACATCCACCGACGCGGTATTTGCCTCCGGCACAAAAGCCTTCAATTCCGCCAGGGCAGCTTCGGGATCAAGATCCTCCGCCTCGGTATCCAATCCGGTAAAAGCCGAAACAGCCTGCATCGCGGCGGTATGATCACCCGCAACCGCTTCATATTTATTGGAGCCGATGCCGAACAGATACCATCCGTCTCCGAACACACCGTCGTTTGCCCAGTCGGTCGCCCATGTACCCACAGTTGTTACCGATATGAAATACACAATGAACATTACAACCGCAAAGATCGGAAGCGCCGCCCACCGGTTGGTAACAACCTTATCTATTTTGTCGGAAACCGAAAGCTTTCCGGCAGATTTCTTTTTATAGCAGCCCTTTATGATCTCACCTATGTAAACATACCGTTCATTGGTGATGATGGACTCCGCGTCGTCGTCCATTTCTTCCTCGACGGCTTTGATATCGCTCTCGATATGGTCAAGCACCGCCTTGTCCGGTCTTAACTGCTCAAGCACCTTGTCGTCACGTTCAAACAGCTTGATGGAATACCATCTTTGCTGTTCCTCGGGCATATTGTGCACTGCCGCCTCTTCGATATGTGCCAAAGCATGTTCCACGGTACCTGAGAAGGTGTGCATCGGAACGGTCTTGCCGTTTTTCGCAGCGTCGATTGCCGCTTCTGCCGCCTCCATAATGCCGGTTCCCTTCAGCGCAGAGATCTCCACGACCTTGCAGCCCAGCGCTTTTGAAAGTCCGTATGTATTGATCTTATCCCCGTTTTTCTTTACAACGTCCATCATGTTGATGGCTACTACGACCGGGATACCAAGCTCTGTCAGCTGTGTGGTAAGATACAGGTTTCTTTCAAGGTTGGTGCCGTCGATAATATTAAGGATGGCATCCGGGCGCTCGCTGATGAGATAGTTTCTCGCCACCACCTCCTCAAGCGTATAGGGAGAAAGAGAATAAATTCCCGGAAGGTCGGTAATGACCACACCGTCATGCTTTTTAAGTTTTCCTTCTTTTTTTTCCACCGTGACGCCCGGCCAGTTACCCACAAACTGGTTGGATCCGGTCAGTGCGTTGAACAGTGTCGTTTTACCGCTGTTGGGATTTCCCGCAAGGGCAATTCGGATATCCATATGTCATTTCCTCACTTTCACGGTTAGCTGTCGCTAACCAACGCTTCAAATAATATGGGGAGCACTCCCCCGGATATTTTTACTTACTCGACCTCGATCATTTCCGCGTCAGCCTTGCGGATCGAAAGCTCATAACCGCGAACATTCACCTCAACCGGATCACCGAGAGGCGCGACCTTGCGGATATGTACTTCCACGCCTTTTGTCAGCCCCATATCCATGATACGGCGTTTGACACCCCCTTCGCCGTGAAGCTTTACGACTCTGACCGTATCACCGACCTTGACCTGTCTTAGTGTTTTCATGCCTGTTACCCTCCTTGATATTTAAGAATGACTGCGCAAGATCAGATCATGATCTTCTGCGCCATTTTCTTACTGATTGCAATGCGGGACTCTTTGACGTTGACAATTACATTTCCGCCGATGGTATTTATGACCGTAACGGCTCCTCCCGCTACAAAACCGAGGTTTTCAAGATGTGTCCGAACCTCCGGTCTGCCTCCGATCTTTCTGATTATATTTACTTCTCCGACCTCTGCAAGTGTAAGCGGCATCATTTTTCTGCCTTTCCGAAGCACCGTAGTTAGCATACGCTAACCGAACGCCCTGAATATTAGTTAGCCTTCGCTAACCATGCGTTATTATACTCACCCAAAGTGTATTTGTCAATAGCTTTTTCAATATTTCTGAGTCAGGTCGCAAAATTCATGAGAAATCGCAATCGGTTAGCCAAAACTAACCGATTGCTTTGTGCAACTTGCCACCGACATCGCGGTTATCCTCCACGTCCGACACGTAAGAACAGTGGCTTATAACGATCCGCCTATTCAAGTAAAAAAGCTTTTACAGACCTGCTGCCGTAAATCAGTCGGGTATATTTCCGAAAAACGGATTGCACCGCATCCTGCATAGGACTGTCCTTTAGCGCGCCGCTCAAAGCCATCCTTCATTTTTTTGTGGAGATGGTGGGATTCAGAACCCCGCTTTGCGCGTCCGACCTCTATGTCCCTTAGTTCACCTTTGCGCAAAGCTCTCCTGTTCCGTTGCCGGAACAGGATGGGTTCGAATTTGACGATGCTACGGCAAAAAACAAAGGAGGGCTGAACGGCGTGCAAAATTAACGGAGAATTATGTACGGTTGTTTAATAATTGCTCCGCTGTAAACAAATAAATAACCCCGACATCTGTCGGGGTTATTTATTTTGTTCGATAAATTGGAATTTGTCGGGGAGTTGAAATCGAATAGAATTTGCCACGGTTTTGTTGCCGTGGCTTTTTTCTTTGGCTTCAGCAGGTCAATTTTTGCGATTCGCCGGTTCGAATCCTTCGACTCGAAAAAATATCGAAACCGGATCTATGGAAATTTGAAAAATCAAATGAAAAAAGCAGAAGAGGGTCTTAATTGTTTTCCTTCGCCGTGTTGATAGAGGCAATCAACATTCTGCGGATAGAGCCGCAATCGTGCAAAATAGTTTTTGCAATTTCTTCTGTGATTATGTCTGCTTTTTGTGCAACCTCTATCCAATATTCAGTTTCATAACATTCTTTAAGGGATATTTGCAATTTAGTAATAAAATCTGCTTTGCTGTGCGCATATTTTGCTTCCCGTATGTTTGCGCCAATGCTTGTACCGCTTCTCTCAAGCTGATTTGATAAGGAATAATGTCCTTTGATTTCATCCGTCAGTTTCAATACTTTTATTGCAAATTCTTTTGACATATCTGCAAGTTTATTTTCCGTCATTGTTATCGCCTCTTTCAAATATCATGATATCACAAAATCAAAAAAAGTCAATGAAATCGTGCGTTGCACGATGAAATCCGAGCAAGCTCGGATGAAATCTTCGGCGTACCGCCTCAGATGAAATTAAATCCTTCCTATATCTCCCCGCAAAGCGGGATTTCATCGCAAAGCGATTTCATCCACCAAAGGTGGATTTATCCCGTCCGCAAGGACGGATTTAGTTGAAAAAAGCACGCCGAAGCGTGCTCCCTTTCGGCAACTCAATCAATTTGACAATATCGTAAATTAAGAAGAAAATCAATGAAATCGTGCGTTGCACGATGAAATCCGAGCAAGCTCGGATGAAATCTTCGGCGTACCGCCTCAGATGAAATTAAATCCGTCCTATATCTCCCCGCAAAGCGGGATTTCATCGCAAAGCGATTTCATCCACCAAAGGTGGATTTATCCCGTCCGTAAGGACGGATTTAGTTGAAAAAAGCCAAGTCGAAATTCGACTTGGCTTTTTTCTTGGCAGGGGCAGAAGGATTCGAACCCACGACCAACGGTTTTGGAGACCGCGACTCTACCAGCTGAGCTATACCCCTATGACTCGCTTATTATATCACACACCGGGCGATAAATCAATAGCTTTTTCAAAAAAAATCAAAAAAAGCGTTCAAAATCAAAAAATCTATTGACATTTACTTATCGGGGTGATATAATAGTTTCACCTCTGTCGGCAGGGCTTTTTTTTCGTGCCTTTGCGGTGCGATCAAAAAAGCTCCCGTGCGGGTACCACATACCGCACCGAACGGAGGGAGGTACACCGACCGTAAGGTCAAATCATCACAAAACAGGAGGTGCCGCAAAGCATGGCCAATGAGCAAAGAGTCAAGGTTACTCTTGTATGCACTGAGTGCAAGCAGAGAAACTACGACACAAAGAAAAACAAAAAGAACACTCCGGACAGGCTTGAGCTTAAGAAATACTGCAAGTTCTGCCGCAAGCACACTCTTCACAGAGAATCCAAGTAAGGGGGAGCGTAAGATGACATCAGTCAGATTTTTCAAGAGTCTCAGTGCAATACTGGCGCTGGTGCTGATGCTTTCCCTGCTCTCGATTAATGTTTTTGCAACCGATACGACAGCCGATACTGCGGAGGAGACCGCAGCGGATACTGTGGCTGACACCGCGGAGGACACGGCGGAGAATACGACCGCCGAAACCACAGGAGGCGCCGCCGGAGATACTACGGACACAAAGGAATTCCCGTGGGACGCCGTTATTTCCTTCGGTATTGTCGCGCTTATAATTATCGTGCTGCTGATCCTTTACTTTGTGAATCCCAAGTTCAAAAAGAAGGTTCAGGAATCCTGCCGCAACATTAAGAGCGAGCTTAAAAAGGTAGTCTGGTCTCCCGCCAGGGACGTTAAGAAAAACACCATTATCGTTCTCGTTTTTGTCGTGATATTCGCGATCATTATCGGTCTGCTTGACTTTCTCTTCTCCAAGGGCATCATCGCCCTCGGCAAGCTCTTCTGAGCAATGAGCGACATAAACGAAATGAATGTCGGAGTGCGTTGGTATGTGGTGCATACGTATTCCGGTTATGAAAACAAGGTAATGACCAACCTTGTGAAGATCGTTGAGAACCGCGGACTCGGTCACCTGATCTTTGACGTAAAAGTTCCCGTGGAAACGGTCGTTGAGAAAAAAGGCGACGAGGAAAAAGAGGTTGAAAGCAAGATTTTCCCCGGATACGTTCTGGTGAAGATGATAATGACCGAGGAAAGCTGGCACGTGGTAAGAAACATCACGGGCGTCACAGGCTTTGTCGGTCCCGGCTCACGCCCCACTCCGCTGCTTGATTCAGAGGTCGAGGCTCTCGGCATCGACGAAAAGAAGGTAAAGCTTCTTATTTCCGTCGGCGACGAGGTCAGTGTAAAGGGAGGGCTGTTTGACGGCTACTCCGGCACGGTTCAGTCGATCTCCGATAATCAGAAAAAGGTCACTGTCCTCATCAAGAGAGGACGCCGCGATATTCCCGTCGAGCTTGACACAGAAAACGTCATCCCGGCAAACTGACAGCGGCTCGGAAAGAGTCGCGTGGGAGGAAGAAAAAATCTATCAATTTCTTCCGCAACTAACCACATTTGGAGGTAATTTAAAATGGCAAAGAAAGTTCTGGGCTATATAAAGCTTCAGCTTCCCGCCGGCAAGGCAACTCCTCAGCCCCCCGTAGGACCTGCTCTCGGTCAGTACGGCGTTGCCATCCCGGTATTCACTAAAGAGTTCAACGAGAGAACCAAAAACGACATCGGTCTTATCATCCCCGTAGTAATTACGGTGTATGCCGACCGTTCCTTCACCTTTATCACCAAAACTCCTCCCGCACCCGTGCTGATCCTCAAGGCAGCCGGAATCGAGAAGGGCTCAGCTACTCCCAACAAGACCAAGGTGGCAAAGCTCACCAAGGATCAGGTAAGAAAGATAGCCGAGACAAAGATGCCCGACCTCAACGCCGCTTCTGTTGAGACGGCAATGAGCATGATCGCCGGTACCGCCCGCTCAATGGGTATCACCGTCGAGGAATGAGAGACGAGGAGGTAAAGAGCAATGGCTAAAAAAGGTAAGAAATATTCCGACAGCGTAAAGCTGTACGAAAAGAGCAAGCAGTACGATCCCGCCGAGGCTATGGGTCTTGTATGCAAGACCGCAAAGGCGAAATTTGATGAGACAGTCGAGATCCATGTCCGTCTGGGCGTTGACTCCCGTCATGCCGACCAGCAGGTCCGCGGCGCCGTGGTCCTTCCCAACGGTACCGGTAAGACCGTCCGCACCCTGGTATTCACCAAGGGCGATAAGGTTCAGGCAGCACTTGACGCCGGCGCGGATTACGTTGGCGATCAGGAATATATCGACAAGATCACCAAAGAAGGCTGGTTCGAGTTTGACGTTGTTATCGCCAGCCCTGATATGATGGGTATGATCGGACGCCTTGGTAAGGTCCTCGGTCCTAAGGGACTTATGCCTTCCCCCAAGGCAGGCACCGTCACCCCCGACGTTGCCCGTGCGGTCAAGGAAGCCAAGGCAGGTAAGATCGAGTACCGTCTTGACAAGACCAACATCATCCACTGCCCCATCGGTAAGGTGTCCTTCGGCGAGGATAAGCTCCGCGAGAACTTTGACACCCTTGTCGGCGCTATCATAAAAGCAAAACCTGCCTCTGCAAAGGGTCAGTACATCAAGAGCTGCGTTATCGCCTCTACGATGGGCCCCGGCATCAAGATCAACCAGGCGAAGCTCGGCTGATAATTTGCAGAACCGGAAACAGCGGCAGCATAAAATACCGCAAGTCGGTTTGTCGCTTGGGGCTGACGCACTTAAATGCGTCAGCCCCAAAACTGGTTATGACCATAAAAATCACAAGCGATAATTTCGCAGAATATAAAACAGGTAATTTATGATTCAATTCAGAAAACCCCTTATCTCGGATATTCCGATGCTTGCGCGTGTGCTTTCCTCCTATCGCGGCGGACTTTGTGATATGACGCCGGGTAATATCGTCATGTGGCGCGACTATTACGGCTGCGAGCTGGCATATGAGGAGCAAGGCGGCAGGGAAGTGCTCTGGCTGCGCTATGCGGTCGATCCGGATATTGACCCGGATTCCTTTCCCGACGCCCGCGCCCGCGCATACGCTCACTCTTATGCTTATGCCTGCCCAAAGGTGTACTGTCCCGGTGACGAGAACCTGCAGTCGGACGGTATTATGCACGCCGATGAGGTGAAAGAAGCGGTGGATCGGCTTTCGGAATACGGTGCGCATTTCTTCTGCTGTCTTTCATGGGAGGAAAGAGCCTTGCTGCTCAGCCTTTTCCCGGAGGCGGAGGTCTGGCAGGATCGCGACTGGAACGACTATGTTTATGAAGCCGGAAAAATGATAAGCCTCGGAGGCAAGCACCTTTCGGGGCAGCGAAATCATATAAATAAATTCAGATCCACATTTCCCGACTGGCACGTGGAGGATATAGGTGATGAGAATATTCCCGCCGCGAGGGAGTTTCTCGACCGCTACTACGCCGGACTTGCCGGGGAGGGGAAGACGGACGAGGTGTTCAGCGCCGAGCGCGCCGCGTGCGACGAGGTGCTGTCAAACTGGAGCGCATACGGGCAGGAGGGTATACTGCTTTTTGCCGGAGAGAAGGTCGCGGCGTTCACCTTCGGCGAGGTGACTGCCGGTATGCTTGATATTCACATTGAAAAAGCAGACCGCAGCTTCCCCGGCGCATACCCGATGGTCTTCCGCGAATTTGCCGCACGGTTTGAGGGACGTGCCGCGTATATAAACCGTGAGGAGGACTGCGGGGAGCCGGGGCTGCGTCAGTCAAAGCTGGCGTACAAGCCGCAAAGAATGGTGGAAAAGTACAATATTGTCTGCTGAATTGCCCGGATATGCGTTGCCGTCGGTAAAGCGGCAGGAGGCGGGGCACTATGGATGTGTTGTCGACATTTTTCGCATATTTTGCCTTTTATGCCCGCATTCCGGACGCTTTTTGACGTCTTTCGGACAATTGCACAGTTTTGAGCCTGCGCGATACAGTGAATATTGTAGTCTTTTTCAGTCGAAAACTGCCGCGCAGGGATTGACATATTTATAACAAAGTGATATAATTATTTTATAATACGCTATGTGTGCAAAGGCGTTTTCCGGCTGTTCCGGAATCGAAAAAAACACATAAAAAACGCTGCACAGAAGCAAAAATTCATGAATTATGCAGGTCAAGGAGAAGAAAAAATGGAATACCGCATCGAACACGACTCAATGGGTGAAGTCAAGGTACCCGCAAATGTATATTGGGCGGCTCAGACCGAAAGAAGCCACGAAAACTTCAACATCGGCGTTGGCATCGAAACCATGCCGAGTGAGATCATACACGCCTTCGGAATACTCAAAAAAGCATCCGCAATGGCAAACAGCGAGCTGAAGCCCGCCAAAATGACTGCCGAGAAGCTCGCCGTCATTTCGCAGGCTTGCGATGAGGTCATTTCCGGCAAGCTCAACGCTCATTTCCCGCTCGTTGTCTGGCAGACAGGCTCAGGCACTCAGTCCAACATGAATGCCAACGAGGTAATTGCAAACCGCGCCAACGAGCTTGCAGGCTCAAAGCTCTGCCACCCCAATGACGATATCAACATGAGCCAGTCCTCAAACGACACCTTCCCCACCGCCATGCACATCGCCGCCGTCATCGCTATCGAGGACAAGGTTATTCCCGCCATCGACCTGCTCATCTCCACCTTCAAGAAGCTCGAAGCCGAAAATGAAGGCATCGTAAAGAGCGGGCGTACCCACCTTCAGGACGCTACCCCCATCACCTTCTCTCAGGAGATCTCCGGTTGGAGAGCAAGCCTTGAGAAGGACAAGAAGCTGCTTCTCATCGCTCTGCCCGAGCTTAAGGAGCTGGCGCTGGGCGGAACCGCCGTCGGTACCGGACTTAACGCCCCCAAGGGCTTTGACGTAAAGGTCGCTGCCGCCGTATCCGAGCTGACCGGCAAGGATTTCGTCACCGCAGATAATAAATTCCACGCTCTCACCTCCAAGGACGAGATAGTCTTTGCGCACGGCGCTCTCAAGGCGCTTGCCGCCGATATGATGAAGATAGCCAACGACGTCCGCTGGCTGGCTTCCGGTCCCAGACTCGGTCTCGGTGAGATCACCATACCCGCCAACGAGCCGGGTTCTTCCATCATGCCCGGCAAGGTCAACCCCACCCAGTGCGAGGCTGTCACGATGGTCGCGGTACAGGTCATGGGCAACGACGTTGCCGTCGGAATGGCTGCATCCCAGGGCAACTTTGAGCTTAACGTCTTCATGCCGGTATGCGCCTACAACTTCCTGCAGTCGGCTCGTCTGCTTGCCGAATCTATCGTATCCTTCAACAACAACTGCGCTGTCGGCATCAAGGCAAACAAGGAGAAAATGTACAACAACCTGCACAACTCCCTGATGCTCGTTACCGCGCTCAACCCCTATATCGGCTACGAGAACGCCGCCAAGACCGCCAAGAAGGCGTACAACGAGAACATTTCGCTCAAGGAGGCATGCGTGTCTCTCGGATTCCTTACCGCCGAAAAATTCGACGAGGTCTTCCATCCGGAGCAGATGGTCTGATTATATATCGAATCATGAGGGGATGCTGCGCTCAGGCGGCATCCCCGAAATGGCTGAAATAATGATTTTACCAAATCCGCAGAAAGGAACAATATAAAATGGTATTCAGTTATTATCCCGGCTGTACCCTGCGCACCAAGGCAAAAGAACTTGACGCATTTGCCCGCCGCTCGGCAAAAGCGCTGGGGATCGAGCTTGTCGAAATTCCCGATTGGCAGTGCTGCGGCGGAGTCTATCCCACAGCGTCCGACGCGATCGCCCCGAGACTTGCCTCCGTCCGTGCGCTTATGGCGGCAAGAGATGCGGGTACTCCTCTTGTCACCGTGTGCTCTGCCTGCTACAACGTGATAAAGCGCGTGAACGAGGACATGAAGAACGATCCCGAAATACGCGACAGGGTCAACCGCTATATGCAGAACGAGATACCCTATGAGGGAGAAGTCAAGGTCTATCACTACATAGAGGTACTTCGGGACATTATAGGCTACGACGAGCTGGCGAAGAAAGTGGTGAATCCCCTCAAGGGTCAGAAGATAGGCGGGTATTACGGCTGCCTTCTGCTGCGTCCCGGCAAGGAGCTGGGCTTTGACGACCCGGAAAATCCGGAGGCTATCGAGGGACTTATCAAGGCTCTCGGCGCTCAGCCGGTGAAATACGCACAGCGCAACGAGTGCTGCGGCGGATATGTTACGCTTGAGGATCGCGCGTTTGCCGGAAAGAGAAGCAGAATAGTTACCGCATCGGCTTCCGGAGAGGGTGCAGAAAGTCTTATAACCGCCTGCCCGCTTTGTATGTACAACCTCAAGGTCAACGGCGGCGGAGAGCTTCCCGTTTATTACTTCACCGAGCTGCTTGCCCGTGCGCTGGGCGTGGCGGAGGAGAACTGAGGCAGAAAATGAATATAAACAACGAAAAAGAGACCGCCGCAAAGATCGTGGAGATAAGCGGCGTGAATACCCGTAAGTGCATGAAGTGCGGCAAATGCTCCGCAACCTGCCCCGCTTACGGCGAGATGGAATATCATCCGCATCAATTTGTGTATATGGTCGAAAACGGCGAGATCGACAAGCTGTTTTCCTCCGAATCGGTATGGAAATGCCTTACCTGCTTTGCCTGTGTCGAGAGATGCCCGCGCGGCGTTGAGCCGGCAAAGCTCGTCGAAGCGGCGCGCACGCTGATGGTGCGCCGTCAGGGTCAGAATCATCTGCATGACGACGACATTCCCGCGCTGCTTGATCCCGAGCTGCCTCAGCAGGCGATAGTCAGCGCATTCAGAAAATACAAGGGCTAAGGAGAAAAGGATATGCAGAGAATCGGAGTATTTGTCTGTTGGTGCGGCTCCAATATCGCGGCGACCGTTGACGTCCACGCGGTGGCAGAGGCTATGAAAAACGAGCCGGGAGTCGTATTTGCAACAGATTATCAGTATATGTGTTCCGAGGGCGGTCAGTCGCTGATAGTGAATGCCATAAAGGATCACTTCCTTGACGGCGTGGTCATTTGCTCCTGCTCGCCGAGAATGCATGAGGCTACCTTCCGCAAGACCGCGTCAAGAGCCGGGCTCAACCCCTACATGGTAGAAGTGGCAAATATCCGCGAGCACTGCTCATGGATACATAAGGACAAGGCTGAGGCGACCGAAAAGGCAATAATCCTTGCCCGTACCGCTGTTGCCAAGATCCAGCTCAACACACCCCTGACTGCCGGCGAAAGCTCTGTGACCAAGCGCGCGCTTGTCATCGGCGGCGGCATTGCCGGGATCCAGTCGGCACTTGACATTGCCGACGCTGGATATGAGGTCGACATCGTCGAAAAGCTGCCCACTATCGGAGGTCACATGGCGCAGCTTGACAAGACCTTCCCAACTCTTGACTGCTCGGCGTGTATTCTTACGCCGAAGATGGTCGATGCGGCGCAGAACGAAAAGATCGGTCTTTACACATACAGCGAGGTGGAGTCCGTCTCGGGCTTTGTGGGCAATTTCACGGTAAAGATCAAAAAGAGAGCAAGATACGTCGATGCCGACAAGTGCACAGGCTGCGGCGTATGTACCGAAAAATGTCCCTCCCGCAAGTCCCCCTCGGAATTTGACATGAACCTCTGCACGCGCGGAGCTATCTATATGCCGTTTGCTCAGTCGATCCCGAAGGTGCCGGTGATTGACACCTCCGCCTGCATTCACTTCAGGACCGGCAAGTGCGGCCTTTGCAAGATGAACTGTTCGGCGGGCGCTATCGACTTTGAGCAGAAGGACGAAATAATCGAAAAGCAGTACGGCGCGATCGTGGTCGCCACCGGCTTTGACATGATAGATCCCTCCCGCTACGGCGAGCTGGGATATGCCGAAAACAAGGACGTTATAACCTCTCTGGAGCTTGAAAGACTTATGAACGCGGCGGGTCCCACAAAGGGAATACTCCTGCGTCCGTCTGACGGCAAGCATCCCAAGACCATTGTTTTTGTCCAGTGTGTCGGTTCAAGATGCGACGCCTCCAAGGGCAAGACCTACTGCTCGAAGATATGCTGTATGTACACCGCCAAGCACGCGATGATGATACGTGAAAAGTATCCCGACACGGACGTGCACGTCTTCTATATCGACGTGCGTACCCCAGGCAAGAACTTTGACGAGTTCTACCGCCGCGCCGTCGAGCAGTACGGCGTGGATTACATCAAGGGCAACGTGGGCAAGGTCTCCCGCAAGGGCGACAAGCTGGAGGTCCAGGGCGCTGACCTTATTGAAAACCGCCAGGTCATAATCGACGCCGACCTTGTGGTGCTTGCCGCGGCTATCGAGCCTTCTGCCGGCGCGCGCCGCATTGCCACCATGCTGACCGCCAGTATGGATACAAACGATTTCTTCACCGAGGCGCACGCAAAGCTGCGTCCGGTCGAAAGCCCCACCGCCGGAGTATTCCTTTCCGGCGTATGTCAGGGTCCCAAGGACGTTCCCGAAACGGTCGCGCAGGCTTCCGCCGCCGCGTCTAAGGTAATTGCCCTGCTTTCAAAGGATAAGCTGACCGGCAACCCCTGCGTGGCTCATTCCGACGAGATGCTCTGCAACGGCTGCTCAATGTGCCAGAATGTCTGCCCCTACGGCGCGATCACATATGAGACAAAGCAGTTCCGCATCGCCGGGAAGACAGTTGACCGCCGTGTGGCTGTGGTCAACGAGGCGGTCTGCCAGGGCTGCGGCGCCTGCACCGTAACCTGCCCGTCCGGAGCCATGGACCTTAAGGGCTTTTCAAGCAGACAAATTCTTGCGGAGGTGGATGCGATATGTCGCTGAACTCAAACGAAGAAAAAAACACCGTGACGGCAGAAAACGGAAGCACCGGATTTGTCCCCACGATAGTGGCGTTCTGCTGCAACTGGTGCTCCTATGCGGGAGCCGACCTTGCCGGAACCAGCCGTCTTTCCTATCCTGCGAATGTAAAGATCATCCGCGTTCCGTGCTCCTGCCGGGTCAACCCGATATTCATCCTGCGCGCATTTGAGCGCGGAGCCGACGGCGTTATACTGTGCGGCTGTCACCCCGGCGACTGCCACTACTCCACCGGCAACTACTATACCCGCCGCAGAATGACCCTGCTGTTTTCGATGCTCGACTACCTCGGCATTGAAAAGGAGCGCACCCGCGTTGAGTGGGTCTCCGCCGCCGAGGGCGTAAGATTTGCCGGAGTTATGAATGATTTTGTTAAAACCGTCACCGAGCTGGGAGAAAATAAAAAGTTGAGGGATCTGAGATGCAAGGAAAATCTGAACTGATCAAGACCCGGGTGCTTGAACTCCTCTCCGAGGGCAAGGCTCAGCAGGTGCTGGGCTGGGTCCGCGGCGAGTTTGACTGGGAGCGCACCCCCGCCGTGTTTGAAACCGCCGAGGAATTCAGCGAAAAATTCGTTTACGATGAATTCTGCGGAGCCAACCTCTGTAAATATCTTATCGCCGCCTGCAAAAAGGAAGGCACTACTCTCATCCTTGCAAAGCCCTGCGATACCTACGGTATCAATATGCTCATCAAAGAGCACCGCATTCTGCGCGAAAAGATTTACGTGCTGGGTATCGGCTGCTCGGGCAAAGCGGATATAAACAAGCTCCGCGGCATGGGACTGCGCGGGATCACCTCGGTTGAGGACGGCGAGGGAGATGAGCTGACCGTTCATACCCTTCGCGGTGACAGCACGGTCAAAAAGGATGAGGTAAAGCTCGACAAATGTCTTTGCGATGCAAAGCGCGTACACGTAATATCCGACGAGATCATCTGCGACGAGGGCAACAATCCCGACGCTCTGCCCCGAATGGCAGAGGTGGAAAAGCTTGAGGCAATGACTCCCGACGAGAGATTTGCATTCTGGCGCGGAGAGCTTTCCCGCTGCATCCGCTGCAATGCCTGCCGCAATGTCTGCCCCGTGTGCACCTGCGAAAAGTGCGTTTTCGACAATGAAAAGTCCGGGATAGCCTCCAAAGCCAACACCGATACCTTTGAGGAAAATATGTTCCATATCGTGCGCGCCTTCCATGTGGCGGGTCGCTGCACCGACTGCGGCGAATGCTCAAGAGTATGCCCTCAGCATATTCCGCTGCACCTATTGAACCGCAAGTTCATCAAGGATATCGACGCGCTTTACGGCGAATACCAGGCTGGCGCCGATTCCGAGACCCGCGGTCCTCTCACCGCCTTCACCGAGGGCGATGCCGAGCCGGGTTCAAATCTGAAATAAGGAGGAAAAATAAATGAAAAAGATCAAAACCTCCGAACTTGACAGCCTTTTTGCGGCGATAGCGGCGCAGAAAGAGCTTTACCTCCCGGTGCGCGGCGAAAAGGACGTGACATACACCCTCTGGAGCGAGGGCTGCAGGTACGCCGCAGACGCCGTAAACACCGTAAGATCCCCCAAGGATCTTTTCTTCCCGCAGAGCGAGAACCTTTACGCGATGAGGCTGCGTGAAGGAGGCAAAAAGATAGACGTTGTAGACAACAGCAACACCGGAAGCGAATTTGTTATCTTCGGCGTGCGCGCCTGCGACGCCGCAAGCATCGGAATACTTGACAGAGTGTTCCTTTCAAATCCGACCGACGCCTATTACAAGGCGCGCCGCGAAAAAGGCACGGTCGTTACCGTTGCATGTACTGAGCCGGAGACCTCCTGCTTCTGCCACACCTTCGGTATTGACGCCGCCGAGCCGTGCGGAGACGTAAGCTGCACCTTCGCCGCAGACACCCTTTACCTTGACGCAAAGACCGAAAAGGGCGAGGCTCTGCTTGCTTCCCTCGGAATGCTTTCCGACGCGGATGAGGGCGATCTTGCCGCCGTGTCCGCCGAAAAGGACGCAATACGCGAAAGCCTTTCAAAGACTCCCCTTTACGACCTTACCACCGAGGGCTTTGGCGCAGGCAAAACCATGGAGCTGTTCAACTCACCGAAGTGGGCGGAGCTTTCAGAGGCATGCCTTGGCTGCGGGACCTGCACGTTTGTCTGCCCCACCTGCCAGTGCTACGACATACGCGACTATGACACCGGAAACGGCGTTCAGAGATACCGCTGCTGGGACTCCTGCATGTATTCCGAGTTCACGCTCATGTCCGCCGGTCAGCCCAGACTTACACAGGTTGAAAGGTTCCGGCAGAGATTCATGCACAAGCTGGTCTACTATCCCGAAAATAACGAGGGCGTTTTCTCATGCGTCGGCTGCGGCAGATGCGTCATGAAATGTCCGCAGGCTCTCAACATTGTCAAGGTAATGAAAGCCTTGGGAAAGGAGCAGAAATAATGTCATCCGAAAATCTTCTTTTTCCGCACGTAGGCGTTGTTACCGACATCCGCCGGGATACCCCCGACGTAAAGACCTTCCGCGTAAACGCGCGCGAGGGCGGCAAATGCTTTGAGCATATTCCCGGTCAGTGCGCAATGCTGTCCATTCCCGGCAAGGGAGAGGCAATGTTCTCCATCACCTCCTCACCCACAAACCATGAATACATGGAATTCAGCATCAAGAAGTGCGGCTGTCTTACAAGCTGGCTTCATCTCATCGAGGTCGGTCAGGAGCTTACTATACGCGGTCCTTACGGCAACGGCTTCCCGGTAGACACCGTGTTTGCGGGCAAGGATCTGGTCTTTGTCGCCGGAGGTATAGGACTTGCCCCGCTGCGCTCGGTCATAAACTACATCCGCGACAACCGCGATAAATACGGCAACGTGGATATCGTTTACGGCTCACGCTCCAAGGACGATCTTGTCGATTACCCCGAGATCACCGGGGAATGGATGAAAGAGCCGGGCTTTAACGTTCACCTTACCATCGACCGCCCGCAGGAGGGCTGGGACGGGCACGTCGGCTTTGTGCCGAACTATGTCAAGGAGCTGAACTTTGACACCTCAAAAACTGTGGTCATGTGCGGACCTCCCATCATGATAAAGTTCACGCTTGCCGGACTTAACGAACAGGGCTTCAGCCCTGATCAGGTCTGGACGACGATGGAGCTGAGAATGAAATGCGGCATCGGCAAATGCGGACGCTGCAATATCGGTTCAAAGTATGTCTGCAAGGACGGTCCTGTGTTCAGCTTCGATCAGCTTGATGAACTGCCGCCTGAGTATTGATTCAAAAGGAGAAAAACGCTATGGATAATATGGTAAACGTCTACCTCATGGGTAAAAAATACACCGTTCCGTCAAGCCTCACGATCATGGGCGCGATGGAATATGCGGGATATCAGCTGGTTCGCGGTTGCGGCTGCCGCTGCGGCTTCTGCGGTGCCTGCGCCACCATCTACCGCATCAAAGGCGACCGGGAGCTGAAGGTCTGCCTTGCCTGCCAGACAAAGGTCGAGGACAATATGTATGTCGCAACGCTCCCCTTCTTCCCGCTGGTAAAGCAGGTCTACGATATTGAAAAGGTAAAGCCCGAGGAACAGATAATGATGCAGCTTTACCCCGAAATATACAGCTGCATCGGCTGCAACGCCTGCACAAAGGCATGTCCGCAGGGGCTGAATGTAATGCAGTACATAGCATATGCACAGCGCGGCGAGTATGAAAAGTGCGCCGAGGCGTCCTTTGACTGCGTAATGTGCGGCATATGCTCCTCCCGCTGCCCTGCCGGTATCACTCACCCGCAGGTGGCTCTGCTCTCCCGCCGTCTCACCGGTAAGTATCTTGCTCCCAAGAGCGCGCATCTTGAGGAAAGAGTACAGGAGATAGAGAACGGAGACTTCAAAGAGCTTATCGAAAAGCTGATGAACAAGCCCCTTGACGAGCTGAAGGAGCTTTACAATCAGAGAGTAATTGAGAAATAAAGGGGGCAGAACAATGTACACACAGGAAATGCTTGAATCGATTAAAAAGGTGGAAGCCACCCGTGCCGCAAGACTCGGCATGGAGCCCCGCCGCATGACTGCCGACGAAAAGGACGCGCTGCTGCACGAATTCCACCCCGACTATATCGAATCCCAGTTCGACACGCTGAAGATAGGTCCCAACAAGGGCGAAAAAGTACCGCTTGAGCTGGCGGCAATGCTTCAGGCGCACAGCCGCATCAAGGCTTCGGATGTGAATCTCGAGGCTCCCGATTATGACGTTGATGTTCTCGTCATCGGCGGCGGCGGAGCCGGCTCCGCCGCGGCAATCATGGCGCAGGAAAACGGCGCAAATGTTATGATCGTGACAAAGCTCCGCCACGGAGACGCCAACACCATGATGGCTGAAGGCGGAATACAGGCGGCTGACAAGCCCGGTGACTCCCCTGCCATTCATTACCTCGACGCACTGGGCGGCGGACACTTCAAAAACGTCCCCGAACTGCTGGAAAAGCTGGTAACTGAGGGTCCCGGAGCCGTCAAGTGGCTCAATGACCTGGGCGTTATGTTCGATAAAGAGCCTGACGGCACAATGATAACCACCCACGGCGGCGGAACCTCCCGCAAGAGAATGCACGCTGCCAAGGACTATTCCGGTGCTGAGATAATGCGCGTGCTGCGCGATGAGGTACAGAACCGCTCGATCCCCGTGGTCGATTTCACCGCCGCCGTCGAGCTGATACTCGACGAAAACGGACGCGCCGCCGGAGCTGTGCTTATGAATATGGAAACGCACGAGCTGATGGTTGCCCGCGCCAAGACCGTTATCATCGCAACCGGCGGAGCAGGAAGAATGCACTATCAGGGCTTCCCGACCTCCAACCACTACGGCGCGACCGCCGACGGTCTGGTGCTTGCCTACCGCGTAGGCGCTCCTCTGCTTTACGCCTATACTCTCCAGTATCACCCCACCGGAGCTGCATATCCGTCTCAGATATTCGGCGCTCTTGTAACCGAGAAGGTGCGTTCCATCGGCGCAATGCTTGTAAACGTTGACGGCGAAGCCTTTATGCACCCGCTTGAGACCCGTGACGTTGCCGCGGCATCCATCATCCGTGAGTGCCGTGCAAGACATAAGGGCGTTCCCACTCCCGACGGCGGATACGGTGTCTGGCTTGACACCCCGATGATCGAAGCCAAGGGAGGAGAGGGAACGATTGAAAAACGCATACCCGCCATGATGCGTATGTACGCCAAGTACGGGATCGATATGCGCAAGGTCCCGATCCTTGTTTACCCCACACTGCATTACCAGAACGGCGGAATAAAGATAGCCGCCAACGGTCAGAGCGACGTTCCCGGTCTTTATGTCGCCGGAGAGGCAGTCGGCGGTATCCACGGCGAGAACCGTCTGATGGGCAACTCTCTGCTTGACATCATCGTCTTCGGCAGAAACGCCGGAGTCAACGCCGCAAAAGCCGCCAAGGAAGTCGAGGTCGGCAAGCTGACCCTGGACCACATTGACCGCTTCAACGAAGAAATGGCAGCCGCCGGAATCGTTACCGACAAGGTGTCTCCCATGCTTCTTCCGCGCTACACACACGGCAATCCCAGATACGAAGCAAAATAATCCGGAGAACTGAAAGACAATGGAATTCATAAACAAACTCATCGGAATGAGCGGCACTGCCACGGTGCTTTGCGGAGCGTTTGTGATCTGCCTTATCGGGTATGCCATAGGCAGTATTAAAATCAAGGGAGTATCCCTTGGCACCGCCGGAGTTTTCATCATGGCTCTGCTGTTCGGATATCTCTTTACCCTGCCGGGACTTCAGAATATTCCGGTGCTTTCCAACTTCTATATTGAAAGCGCAAAATCGTCGGCTGTCACCAGCTACAAGTTCCTTGAAAACGTAGGGCTTGTTCTCTTTGTAACCGCCGTCGGATATATTGCCGGACCTAACTTTTTCCGCAATCTGAAAAAGAACGCAAAATCATATGTTCCGCTCGGTGCTATAATTATCATTATCGGCGCGGCTCTGACCGTTGTGTTCGCACTGATCCCCGGCATCGGCTCTGACTTCGCCAACGGCGTGCTTTCCGGCGCGCTGACCTCTACCCCCGCGTTTTCTGCTGCAAAGCAGGTCGCCTCCGAGGAGGGACTTGTGGCGCTGGGTCATGCTATCGCATACCCCTTCGGAGTCATCGGTGTTGTGCTGTTCGTTCAGATAATCCCAAAGATCACACACGTCGACATGGCGCGTGAGCGCGATGCCATCCGCATAACCAAAACCGGGAAGACTGAAGAAACCGCAAAGACCGAAAAGAAAAAACGCTTTCAGCTTGACGAATTCGGCTTCGGCGTTTTCGGACTTGCCGTGGTACTGGGCATCCTGCTCGGCTCTATCAAAATACCGCTGACCAAGGATGGCTTCTCCGGGGCTTGCTTCTCGCTCGGAATGACCGGCGGTCCGCTCATCATGGCGCTCATTCTCGGTCATTTCGGACACATCGGAGGTCTCAGCCTTAAAATATCCGATTCCACGCTCAAGGTATTCCGCGAGCTGGGACTCATGCTCTTCCTCATCGGCGCAGGCGTTGAGGGCGGAGTTGAGCTGGTGTCTCAGGTCGCCGCGTCCGAATACGGCGCGATGCTGGTGCTCTTCGGCTTCATCGCCGGAGCGCTCATGACCATAATACCCATGATACTCGGCTATATCCTTGCCAAATACGTCTTTAAGCTCCCGATGCTCAACAGCCTCGGTTCGCTTACCGGCGGAATGACAAGTACCCCCGCGCTCGGAACTCTTATCGGAGTGTCGGGAACCGACGATGTTGCCGCGGCATACGCCGCCACCTACCCAGTTGCGTTGGTGCTGGTAGTGCTCGCGTCCAACCTTATCGGAACATTTATAGCGTAAATCAAACGTAAATAAGTAAACCTCCCTCTGCCGACTGTGCAGGGGGAGGTTTTGACATTTCTAAAGGGACACAGTAGTATCTTCTGCGTCCCCCTTTTGGCTTAGCCGGTAACGGTATCAGAGCACGGCGCCGTTTTCAAGCAGTGTGCGGCGCAAAAGATCCGTGTCAAGCTGCTGTACCGGAGTTCCGTCGGCGGCGCACAAAGCCGCGGCACGTCCCGCCGCCTCGCCGATAGCCATTGCCGTTGCCTGTACGCGGGCGGTGGCGTGCGCCATGTCGTCGGCGGAGAATATACGTCCACCTACCGTAAGGTTGTCGCAGTCAGCCGATACAAGCGATCGGTAGGGTACGTATCCCGCCTTTGCAAGCTGAACCAGCGTCTGCTCGGCGTCGGTGATCCTGTGAACGTCCATCGGGTGCGACACGCGCGCTATTGAATCGGGGAAATTGACTGCGGAAAGCACCTCGTCTCCGGTAAGGCAGTGCAGTCCGATAAGATGTCTGCCCTCGCGCACTCCCGCGTTAGCCGGAGTGCCGGAGATCACGCAGTTCCTGAATTCCGGGAATTTTTCACGAAGAATTTCCACTATGCGGAAAATGTCCTCGCGCATATCGCATTCCGCCTTGGCGTAGGCGCGGTTGTCAAGCACGCTTGCCGGATTGCGGGTGACATTGACGATAAGCCTGTCTCCGTTCAGCAGTGTGTTGAACCAGGGACCGCCGAACATCGGCGCTTTTCCCTCGCGGTAAAGTGAGTCGAGATAGTCATGTATGACGGCGTTGCAGGAGGGCTTTCCGCCGTAGCCGTTGTGATGTATGCAGTCGCGCAAAAGCGGCGTGGTGACATCGACCCCGCTCAGCTCAAAGCAGAACGAAAGCGGCTGTGGTGAGGTCGGAACTATCATAGGAACGCCGGCAGCGGCGCAAAGGTCGCCGTCGCCCGTCGCGTCAACAAAGTAAGAACCGGCAAGTGCCTCGGTTCCGTTTTTATTTTCAAAGTAAACGGCGCTTATCCGGCTGCCATCGCGCACAGCGCCGGAAATATATGAGTTGGTGTAGATATCCACACCGGCTTCAAGCACCATACGCTGGGATTCGAGCTTGCAGAATTCGGTGTCGACCGAAACGTGTCCCTTGGGCATTTCCACCTGCGCCGCTCCGTCGGCAATAAGTCTTTCGACATATTCCCAGGCGATGCCGCCCACTACACGCTCGCCGTTTTTGAAAAATCCGCTTATCGGAACCACAAAGCACGCGGTCTGTGCGCCGCCAAGAAAGCCAAAGCGCTCAATAAGGGCTGTGCGCCGTCCGCTTCTTGCCGCCGCAGTGGCGGCTACCCATCCGGAGGGTCCTCCGCCGCAAACCACAACGTCATATTTGCCGACTACCGGAATGTTTTTTGTTATACTTATGTTATTCATCGTCTGTGACAGTTCCTTTTCATATATCCGAAGATCGAATTATTACGGCGCGAAGGTCATGGCTTGGTATACCGAAGGAGAGGCTCATGCGTTTGTATTCTTTAACTCTTCCTCGATCATTCCGGCAACGCGCTTCATTGCCGCGTAAAGACGCTCTATCTTCTGCGTATAGCTGAAGTCCTCGTAGAAGGTTACCGCTCCGTCGTATATATGTACTATCTTTTCATCTCCCGCGACCGCCATGGGGGATATGACCCTGGCGATCTCCTCACGGCTGAGACCCGGCATCTTCTTCAGCGGATCTCCCGATACCTCGGCGGTTATGCGGCTGCTGCCGAGCCGCGTAGCGGCAAGGCTTTTTGCGTTCTCCTGCCACGGCGCACAGCCGTCAAGGGGCATAACGTGCAGATCGCTCTTTCCGTTATTGTCCTGAAGATGAGTTGCGGCAAGACGCGAACCGAAACGCCCGAGGAAGTCCTCGGTGGGAGCAAAGGCGTTGCGGTGCCCGCTGTCAAAGCAGAATCCGATGTTCGGCGAATCGGCAAGGCGATCCATAACGGCGTACAGATGCTCCGGATAAACCGAGTTTTCAAGTGCAAGCAGAAAGTCATTTTTTGCCGCACATTCGGCAATGCGCTCAAAGCGGGAAAGTCCTGTTTCGCTTACAGGACATACCGGTTTACGTCCCCACGTCACATGTGTAATGCCGACATGAATGCCCATAGAGGAGCAGAATTCAATTTCACGGCAGTAACGCGCGGTAATATCCTCGCCTGCCTGCCCCTCCTCCCAGATATCGGTCGTCCCGTTTCCGGTCAGGTGGATGTTGTCCACGGGAAGAGAGAGCTTTTCGCACGCCTTGAGTATGTCGCCGAGTCCGCCGTCAGCTATCTTGCGCATACCAAGGCACACAAAGTCAAAACCTACCGATTTTATTATCCGAAGACATTCCTCATCGGAAAACTGTGAGGATTTCATCGGGTACATTCCTACTTTGATCATTGAAAAACCTCCTCATCGCATATTGCGAAAAAATTATTTAATATATTTCCAGAAAAACACCGTTTGTTCAATGCCCTCGAGCATACCCTCGCACTGCTGTGCCGCGTTGCCGTCATAAGGGACGCAAAAGAGCATAAACGCATAAATGGCGGTGATAATTGACGCTATCATTATGAAGCAGCCAAAGGCGTTCTGACGGCGCGGCTCTACGCCGTTATACCACAAGCCAACGATGATAAAGCAGAGTATTGACATGATAAAATAAATGTCAAGGCGATAGCGCTCCATAAGATACGGTGACCACAGCACATCTATAAAGGTGATTATCAGCGGGAGCATGAAAAGCGCGATAACAGCCGGCAGCAGTTTTTTTTCTTTAAGCTGTCTGAAAACAGACGTGCGGATGACCCCCGCGGAAAGGCACAGGATCGGGAAGTTTATAAGCGCGCCGCTGTAACGGACATACGGAAATTCACTGGTAAACTGCCCCATACCCAGAAAGTTTTCAAGCATACCGTTAAGCTGCTTGCTGAGGTCAAATGCATCGGCAAAGCTGCTGTACTGAGTCTGGTCGGCAACGGTAAGCTGATATGTCTGACCGAATTCAAACGGATTGCCGAATCTTATATAGTTATAATACATCAGCGCCGCGCCTATCACAAAATACGGCATTGCCGCAAGCGCCAGCTTGCCAAGCAGACGCGCGCTGAATTTGCGCTGACGCAGAAACACATACAAAAGCGGAACAACAATTATATTCACAAGCGCGATAGGCGGGCGGCAGCCGAACGCCAGCGCACCGAACAGCGCCCCTATTCCAGCCAAAAGTATCTGCCTGTTTTCCTTTTGCTCGGCATAGACCGCACGGAAAAAGAAGTAAAGACTCCATATCTCCATGCATATTGCGGAGGTGATGGCAGTGCAGTAAAGCGCCGGCGCGGAGGTGCTGTACCACAGCGACAGAATTGAGAAAGCACAGGAAAGCGCAAGGTAGGTTCCAAGCGACATTTTAGGGAAAAAGGCTTTTGCCAGCAGATAAAACAGCATGAAGAAACCTATTATCGCCGCCGCCACAAACACCTGCGTTGCGTGGTAGGTAGTTAGCGACTGCCCCGTTATCAGCCGGAATGGAATAAAGATCAGAAAAACCGGAACGACCCCGAAATACATATAGTAATGAGAGTTATACCACACGTGATCCCAACGGAATCTTACGTGAGCGGCAGTACGCTTTGCAGGGTCATAAGGATTTTCCAGCGCCTCAAGCGCACTGGTGTCATCCCCGTAGTCAAGGTAAACGTGTCCGTCAAGAATAGACTCGGCGAGCTTTTCGTACTGGTTGCGATGTCCCGGAATTTCTCCGTTCCAGTATGGGGAAAGCGACATCGGGAGTATACACACGGCTATGGTTGCGATCAGTAAAACAAGTGTCAGCACACGCCCCCATACGCCCATGTTGTCTGTCCTGAGCTTATGAAGCAGAGAGGAAGGACGGCTGATAAACAGACCAAATACAACACAGCACCAGAACAGGAACCCGACTCCTGCCTCTTTTTGTCCGGACACAAAGAAGATCGTCGGAAATATCACCGCCGCGGCGGCGAGTATGATATAAAATACCATGCAAGGTCTCAGTCGCCCTGCTTTCTGAGCTTCAGTGTTCATTATTTATCCTTTTTCTGCCCTTTCTCACCCATAAGCTCGCGGAAAACACGATTGGTCTTTATCAGCTCAAACTCAAAATCCTGCTTGTTCTTTTGAACGATGTTATGAAGCAAAAGTCCTGTAAACAGCGATTGCAGTGACGCAATAGCGGCAAAGCCGCAGACGATAAGGGTGGGAAAATTCGGAACTTCGCCGGTTCCCAGGTATGTGACAAAGACAGGAATGAAAAATCCGAGCGCAAGTACAAACAGCACCAGAGCAATGAGACCGAAAAAGTTAAAGGGCTTGTAGTTCATAAACAGCTTTGCAATGGTAAGAAGCACTTTTGCGCCGTCCCTGCCGGTGTTGAGCTTTGACACGCTGCCGTCGGGGCGGTCGCGGTAGCTTACCACCACGTTTTCCGTCCTCATGTTTTTATCCAGCGCGTGGATAGTCATCTCGGTTTCTATCTCAAAGCCCTTTGAAAGCACCGGAAAGGTCTTTACAAACTCAAAGCTGAAGGCGCGGAAGCCGGTCATGATATCCTTGATGTCCGATTTGAACAGCATATTTATCGTGCGCCGGACAAGCGAATTGCCGAAATTGTGAAAGGGTCTTTTGTTTTCGTTGAAGTATGTGGAGGAAAGCCGGTCGCCGACCACCATATCCGCCTGACCTTTTATCACAAGGTCGACCATTTCTCTGCCGTATTCGGCGGGATAGGTGTCGTCGCCGTCCACCATTATATAGCTTTCCGCATCGATCTCACGGAACATAAGTCTTATTACATTGCCCTTGCCCTGCTGTCTGGCATAGCGGACGACCGCCCCGGCGCTTCGGGCTATTTCGTCTGTTCCGTCGGTGGAATTGTTGTCGTAAACGTAAACTGTTGCTTCGGGCAGAGCCGTGCGCCAGTCCGCAACGACCTTACCTACTGTCTGGGCTTCGTTGTAACAGGGAATCAAAACGGCAATTTTGTCCATGCCGACCTCCTTTTTTGGGGTGACGCCTCTATCCGCGGGCGGATGAGTATGTATGTAAATCAAACGCTGACATAAAGATTATTTGTTTTAATCTTTAACTTATTATTGTCGTGATCGCTGGGATATCTTTTTTCGGTAGTCTGATTCCTTTTATTAAAAAGAGTACAGATTATGTCCTCCTCATCCGGCGCGGTATAACCGCGCCACCTTCCCCGCTGGGGAAGGCTTTTTTAATGTCTGCAAATACCTCAGTGCTGATTTCTGAACTGTGTGCAGCTAATGTAGTGCTTAGTTGTATGTGAAGCAGAAAGGAGTCAGTCAGCCCTTCCCCAGCGGGTAGCGAAGCGGCGCTCCGGCAATGAATGACAGTCCGGTGGACTGTCAGAACCGGAGAGTGACCGAGCCGCAGCGAGACAGGTGGCGGCGAAGACGACGGATGAGGAGAGCAACGTAACGCTGTACATTATTCAGTGAACATAAACAATAATTCATATTATATTGTCGAATTTCAGCTACATCAGTTGAAAACATAGAATGGCTCGTTGTGGCTTTACTGCTGATCATACGCCCAAATAGTATTCAGAAAACCTTTCTGGACATATCACTGAATAAATTAGTCTAAATTGCGTAAATAGCAAAGCGAAGGCTTTGCAACAGTCGGTTTTTGAGATTGAAAAGGATAATTTTTCTTCATTTACTTGCTGGCGTTTTCTATACGGCGCATTTCGTCAACTGATATGTGTTTATTACAGGTAGGACATTTGAATTCATTCCAAATAAATTCAACATCACCGACCATAAAAGAATCTCCGCAAGTAAAGTCAAAATCTTTTGCTTCAGGAGAGTTGGAGTTAACGATTTTTGATTTTTTGACACGAAGCAATTTTGTCCCGCACTCAGGGCAATAGTGCTTTTTGAAAAGTGTGTAGAAAACGGCATTGTTAACATATTATACCGCGTTCTTACCTCTTTGTCAACCCCTTTTTTGAATTTTTTCTCCACTTTTTTTCGTTTTTTTAATTTTTATTTTTCCTTTTGAGTTGTTTTTTGCTTTATAAAAATGTTTTTTCCTTAAAACAAGCTCCCGGAGCCGCCAATAAAACAGCTCCGGGAGCAAAAAATATTTTTTCAGGTCAAGATCCCGCAAAATATCGAATTATCTGAAAAATTCCTCAGGCACGGAATACGCCATATGCTTAGCGCCTGCAAGCGAGGGATGCAGATGGTCGCCGCTGTCGTACTCCGGTATCATGTTCTTATGGTCGTTTTCCTGCCACATGGCGGCTTCAAAATCAATTACCCCGTCGGCAGCTCCGGAATTTCTTATCCAGTCGTTGGCGGCGCAGCGTATCTCCTCTTTTGCTCCGCCGTCGTTCATGCATCTGGGGCACGGCAGCATAGTGCCCTGATATATCTTCATTCCGTGCTTATGGGCTGTTTCAATATAATATTTGTAGCCGTCGATAAGCTCCTCTGCGGTCGGAAGCTCCTCCATGCCGCACAGCGGGTTGTTTACACCGGGATGGATTATATCGTTGATACCGTGAAGCAGGAACACACGGTCGGCTCCCGCCTGAAGAATATCCCTCTCAAACCGTTTTACACCGGCAAGTCCCCAGTGCTGCTTTATACGGCAGCTGTAATCACGGAGGACGCGGCTTCCGCCGATCGCCTTGCGCACCACGCCGCGGTTTTTGATACCCATTTCGACAAGGCGGCGTGAAAAGCAGTCGGGCCACGGCTGTGCGGTGATGGAATCGCCGAAGGCAATTATCGCGGAGCAGTCGGAATCGGTCAGATAATCAATGGTATGCAGGAAAACATACGGTCCGCCATCGCCGTAGCTGAGCAGAGGAATATCATCCGCTCCTGCGTAGTCTCCGCGCGAATAATACTTTGTTATGTACGCCCCGCTGTTCCAGTGACCGCTGCGCAGTTCCGTTCTTTCCTTAATGTACATACTGACGAAGTATTCCTCGCCGGCGCGCACGGTGAAATCCACGGGATCGCTCACGCAATCCTCGCCCGGCTCAAGCTCAAAGCCGGAGCTTCCGCCGAAATACACCTCACGTGATGTTCCGGGCACTGCCGCCTTCCATTTATCGCGGCGGGCGACAAAAACGCTGTTCACCTTTATTTTTTCTGTCCCGCGCAGATTTGAAAAATGCAGTCTCAGGGCATCGGCGTCAAGCGTCGGGTAGATGACATACCGAAAGGTAATGTCCTCAATGTGATCGGCAATAGTCTGCGTGGTCACGTTTTCACAGGTTCCCCAGCCGGCAACCCATTTTTTGTTTTCCATTGTAATGTTACCTCGTTTTATATTTGTAAGATTGTTTTTATTGTCCTATGAGCTTTCTCAGCTCGTCCGCCATGTAACCGGCAAACACACGGTAGCCGGTCTCCGCCATGTGAAGTCCGTCGTAAGGCTGATATACTTCTTCTTTATCCGACTGTATCGGGCTTCCGGTATATGCGTCGATAAGAGGGAGCGACTGCGCGGCGGCGATCTCACGCACTGTCTCCACGGCGTTCAAAACCTTTGCGGCGTTGCCAAAGCTGACCTTTTCCGACTTTTCCGTAGTATGGGGCGGAGTCACAAGCACAATGCGGGCGTCCTGCTTCATCTTTGCGGAAACCGCATCAATAAGCGCAAGGTACGCCTCCTTCTGGGCAGTGCTGCCCACCGTCAGACCTCCGTTCGTGCCGAGCATGATAAGGATGAGATCGGCATCGGACACATCGACATTTCCCGGTGTGTTGAAAAAGTCAAGATATTTAGCCGCGGTATAACCGCACTTGCCGTAATTTACCGTCTCGCATCCCAGCTCGCGTTGGAGGTAATACGGGAAATTCCGATAGTGCCGGCAACCGTGTCCGACGACATACGAGCCGTAGTCGCCCTCGGTAAGGCTGTCGCCGAGACAGGCGATCTTAAGAGCGGGGTATTCAAGCCGACCAAGCTCCGACTCAAGCTCCTGTTCCCCGGAAAATCCGTAAACCGCAGGCGCATCAAAGGAATCGCATCCGTGCGAGCCGTTGAAGGTGATGAACTTTGCGTATTTTGTTCCGCGTGGGAGCTTACAAATACCGCTTACCACGGTATACATACAGCTTGAGGTCGTTCCTATGCCGCCAAGATAATTATTTCCCGCATCGTAAAACGCCGCGCTTATCAGGTACTTGTGTGCGGCAAGCTCGTATTTTATTCCGCAGTATGCGGAAACATCAATAAAATCGGTGGAATACCATCTTGAATACACCGTATCCCTGCCCGCTTCACCGGTATTGGGATCATACTTTGAGCTGCAAAGAACACTCTGTGAAAATAACAGCTCCAACGCCTCCGGCGAGTGCATCGAGTCTTTTTCCGTCTTTGCAATAGTTTTTTTATTCATTGAATCCATAATCGTTTTTCCGTCCTAACGGGATAATATCAGTTTGTGTAGTTGTCAAAATAGCCCTGTACCCATACAATGGGAGTTCCCTTGTCTCCGCTTCCGGAGGTAAGATCGCACAGCGAGCCGATAAGATCGGTAAGTCTGCGCGGGGTCGTTCCCTGCGCCGCCATCTGCCCGACAAGACTGCCCTCCTTGGCGCGTATGCGCTCGGAGATCGCCTCACGCAGCTCCTCGCCTTCAAGTCCGGCAAAATCGTTGTCGGCAAGATATTTCAGCTTCAGCTCATTGGGCGTTCCCTCAAGTCCCTCGGTAAACGCTGGAGACACAACCGGATCGGCAAGCTCCCATATCTTTCCCACCGGGTCCTTGAATGCACCGTCGCCGTATATCATGACCTCAATATTCTTTCCGGTCGCGGCGTCAAGGCGCGCCTTGATATCGCTTACGACCGCAAGACAGCGGCGCGGAAACAGCTTTACGCTCTCATCTGTCGCCTTGTTGGAGCCGAGCAGCCCGTAAAACTCATTGTAGCCGCTGCCGTCAACAGACTCGGTAAGAATATCGTCAAGCCCGTAGACCGTCCCGGCTCCCGCTGCCTTAAGACGGCGGCGGGTACGCTCGCGTGTGTGTATGTCGCACGCAAGAACGTCCTTTGTATAGTCAAGGATCGCGCACGGATCGTTGGCAAGTATGACCTCACACTCGCATCCGCGGCTTTCTATCAGCTTTCTGTAAAAATCAATATAATTCACTCCCGTGAAGGGATGCTTTGACTCCCCGAAAAGCTGTGTGAACCGCTCCTCGGTCAGCACATCGGTATACGGATTGACCCCGGCGCGGTCAAGCTCGTCGATGTCGACAAGATGATTTCCGACCTCGTCCGAGGGATATGCAAGCATAAGGGTTATCTTCCGCACGCCGTCGGCAATGCCGCACAGGCAGACGGAAAAGCGGTTTCTTGAGAGAATGGGCAGTATCACGCCGATATGTCCGCCCGGAAACTTACGTTTAATATCCGCGGCAATCTGCGCGGTGGTAGCATAGTTGCCCTGCGCGCGGGCAACGACCGCCTCAGTCACGGCGACAATATCACGGTCATGGAACGGGATGTTCTCGCTTTTTGCCGCCGCAAGGACGCTTTCGGCAACGATCTTGGCAATATCGTCCCCGCTTCGGATAATGGGTGCGCGGACACCGCGCGAAACTGTACCGATGAGTCTTTGATTTTCCAAAACTGACCTCCGGAAGAATGATTTTTGAGCAGATTTTACGATATATATTATACATCATGACATTGCAATTGTCAAACCATAATGAGACGTTTGCAAAATTAATGCGCATCATAATACGGTGCTTAAATAGTGGATAAAACAGACTTACGCAGTCCGGTTTCCGATTTATTTTCCGAATTTGTTTTTCCAACTTTACAAGAACGCCCGCCGGTGCTATAATATAATAATACTAAAAGCATTCATCATCAGGAAAATATAATGAAAACACAGAATCAGTTTGGTTACACCGAGGACGAATCGGGCATCTGGGAGCTTTCCGAATGCGCCGCCGACGGCACGACTGCGGAGCGCCCATATGTCTTTATAAATCTCAGCACTCCGGTCGAAAAGCTCGCGGGAGTGCTTGAGCGCTATGTCGAGGCGGGAGCAGGAGGAGTAATACCGTATCTTCCCGCCTCCGCCGAGGCGGATATTGAAGACTCGGACGGTCACGAGGCGATTGCCGCGCGCAGGCGCTTTTACAAAGCATTGCTTCCACTTGCCGAAAACGCCGGACTCGGCGTTGCATTCACACTTGACAAATATCTTGAGCGGACGTGGATAGACGTTGAGGATGCACTGTACGAAAACGAAACAAGAGCGCGCGTGCTTACACCTCACTCTTATCCCTGCTCCGACCGTGAGGCGGTAACGCTGACACTCCATGACGGCATTCATATGTCGGTTACGGCACTGCACGAGGGAAACGGCGACACCGTTGATCTGCGCGACCGGGTACAGGGAGACGTTCTTTCATGGCAGGCTCCCTACGGGAACTGGATGATATCGGAATACAACTGCTCGCCCGACTACGAGACCCGCCGCGTCAATATCCTCTCATACGACGCTTCGATGAAGTTCATACGCTCGGTATATTCGCTGTTTGCGGATATCATCGAACCGTATCTCGGCAGCGTCGTCACAATGCTCTGCTACCGTCATCTGTGCTTCGGCGCGCCCAACCGCCGCGACTGGGACGAAAATCTCAACCGCGTGTTTGAGGGAAGGTACGGCTTTGACCCAGCACCTTATTACCCTGCACTGTTTGATTTTGCGGGAAATGATACGCCACACCTCAAGGCGCTCTTTTTCGACTGCCGTGCGCACATGCTGCGCGACGGCTTTCTGCGTGCGGCGGATGACTTTGCGGCTGAAAAGGGACTTTCGGTATTCGGGAACATATCCGAACCGAAGCTCACCCAGTGCTCTCCCATCACCGGGGATGCAATGCTTGACAATACCGCCTCCCCCTGCGGTGTGTTTGAACGCGCGTATATGTACGGAATGAACTCGGTAAAGGTTGCCGCGGGCGCTGCCTTCGGGCTGGGGCTTACCGACGTCGGGTGCGAGCTGTTCCGCGATTACGGCGGACTGCGACGCGGGCTTTATCTGCGCGATGCGGAGCACGCTATCGCGCGCGGAGCAAACCTTACTGCCATGCACCTGCCGCTTCCTACCGAAAAGAACGAAGAACCTCTCGACCTGCTTTGCGCATTCGGCAGACGTATGCGCCGTATGCTGCGCGGCACACGACAGATCGCGGACATTGCGGTGATCTATCCCATATATTCGCTTCATTCCTCGGTCAATCTTTACGAGGCCGAAACCGACGGATACGAATACCCCGATACTCCCTACGAAGCCGACTACATGACAGTCATCAACAGCATCTGCCTGTGCTCGGGTCATGACGTTATCCTGGTTCACCCGGACGCGGTTGCCGGACGCGCCTCAGCGGAGGGCGGACTGCTGCGTATGCCGGGGCAGAAGCCTGATGAGGCGTTCCGCGTTGTGGTGCTTCCCTCCTGCGAGATGTGCTCGCTCGCCTGTATGCGCGTGCTGCGCGATTATTACGACGCGGGCGGAAAGATAATAGCCACAGGCCAGCTCCCCCGACGCGCCTTTGAATACACCCCCGGAAGCGACGCTGCGGACCGTGAGCTGTGCAAAATAGTTGATCATATCTTCGGCGAAAAGGCAAGCGATCCTTCATACATTACCGACTACTGCCACAACACAAACGAGCGCGGCGGAGAGGCGTATTTCCTTTATTTCTCGCTGACAGCGGCGGACGGCACCGCAATGGTCGCCAGCCGCGATCTTGCCGCAGCGCTGAGGGATATCGGTATCAATTTTGACGTTTATATGCCGGATTTCCCGCGGTATGAATCGACCGGGGCGCTCAACAATCCCTTTACCGAATTTGTCCGTCTCGGACTTGAAAAGCACCTGCCTAACGGTGGGCTTTACAGCCACCGCCACGCGCGACGCGGCAACAAGGACATTTACTTCTGCTCGAACACCACCGACAACGATTCCGAAACAACGGTATATCTTCGCGGCGCGCACGCGCCGAGGAAGTATGATCCGCTCACCGGGAAGTACAGCGGCTGCGACTTCCGCCATGTGCTTGTGGGCGGCGAGATATACACCTCGCTTGACCTTTCACTGCGCACCGCGGGCTGTGCCGTGCTGATCTCCGAGGATGAGGAAAAACGTCGCACCGGAATCGATTGGGAGAGCCTTCCCGACGAGACCGCGCTCGCCAAAGCGGAATAATTCCACCGGGGCTGCCGCGCAAAAGCGCGGCA
>DPGK01000031.1:558-8184 GCA_003523225.1 Clostridiales bacterium | reverse complement strand
GCGCAAAAGCGCGGCAGCCCCGGTATTCATTATTGCCTCATCGCCTTCAGCACCCTGCCGTCGCTGGCAAAGCAGACCGTTCCGTCAAGGTCGGTGCGAAAGATCTCCGCTCCGACGGCGGCAAGGCGGCGACGCACTTCATCGTGCGGATGTCCGTAATCGTTTACCGCGCCGCAGGATATCACCGCAAACTGTGGGGACAGCGCCTCCGCCCACTCGGTGCAGGTGGAGGTGGACGAGCCGTGATGCCCCACCTTAAGAATGCCGCATCTCAGTTCCCCTTCCGGATATTTCTCAAGGATCATTTTCTCGGCGCTCTCGCCGGCGTCCCCGGTGAATATCGCCGAGGTCTCTCCAAAGCTTATCCTCACCACCGCCGACATATCGTTTTCGTCGGTCGCGTCGGCAGACGCAAAAAGTACGCAAAGCGACAGCCCGCCAAGCTCCGCGGCGTATCCCTCCTCTGCCGGTATAAGCTCAATGTTTTTATTCTGCAAAGCCGATATCAGTCTTGCGTATGTAAGCGTGTCAGACTTATTATCCGGCATCAGCACAGCGCCGACCTCAAAATTTTCGATCAGCATATCCGCTCCGCCGATATGATCCTCGTGCGGGTGCGTAAACACCGCAAGGTCAATTCGCCTTATCCCCGCGCGCTCAAGCTGGAGCCGTAGCCTTTCCTCGGAAGCCTCGGTCCCTGCGTCAACCACGATACAGGCATCGCGCGTGACCACCGCCGCCGCGTCCCCCTGCCCGACGTCAAAAAAGTAAAACCGCGCCTCTCCCTCGGAAATTCCGCCGGAAAGTCTGCCATAGAGCCACGCCGCAAATATCAGTACAGCAACAAGTACGGTGATTACCGCGCATGTTGCTTTTTTTCGTCTGCGCCGCACCGCAGCGGAAGCAACGCGGACAGCTTTACCGTTTTCCGACCCGGTCGCATCCGGCGTTATTTTGGTTTTTCCGTCGTCCTTGCCGCGCTTCATGTCTTGCCCCTTCCGACCGCAGTGCCGCTTGCGCACAGCACGCAAAACGTATTTTCACAATAAAATTATAACATAAAAACGCCGCTTTTGCACATATTTTTTAACTGTTTATAAAAATATGTGTCAAAATGGGCTTGACATCGCATTTGAAATGTGATATATTGGGTAATCATTTACGAAAGGACTACGGCAATGACAGTCTGCCAAGCGGTTTCTGAAGCTGTTATCAATATTTACTGCGTCGAAGCTGACGGCGTTATCCCATTTATCGGTATCCGTCGGGCTTGTATTGTCGTACCCAAATTTCAGTATAGTCTGTTATAGGATCATAGGATATCAGGATAATTACGGTGCAAGTCGAAGTAGATTTCGATTTTCACATTTTATATCCGAAAAAGGAGACCAACAATGATATTTGAAGAAAAGAAGATCACACTTAAAAACGGGAAAACGGCGATCCTCAGAAGCCCGCGCAAGGAAGATGCGGAAAAGCTGCTTGAGAGTATAAAGACCGCCTGCGGAGAGACCGATTTTCTTATCCGCTACCCGGAGGAATGGACCATAAGCGTCGAAAAAGAGGAGGAATGGATAAAAAACAACCTTGCCTCCCCCGACTCGCTGATACTTTGCTGCAGTGTTGACGGAGAAATTGCCGGGAACTGCGACATTGCCTTCAGAAGCGGCATAAAAATGCGCCACCGCGCCGTTGTCGGAATTGCAATTCGTAAAGATTACTGGGATCTCGGCATAGGTTCCGCTATGTTTGAGGAGCTTATCGCGGCGGCAAAAGACCGCGGAGTCGAGATACTGGAGCTTGAATTTATCGAGGGCAACGACCGAGCAAGGCATCTTTACGAAAAATTCGGTTTTCGCGTTGTGGGGGAAAGGCCGAATGCCTTCAAGCTGAAGGACGGAACCATGCGCAAGGAATATTTCATGCAGAAGGACCTCAGAGAATAAAAAGCCCTTTATTTATATCGAAAAGCCCTTCATTTATATCGAAAAAAGTCTTGACAGCCGCCAAAAGCTATGGTATAATAAGCAAATGATGCGGGAGCAGGCGTGTTCCCGTCTCCTTGCCGTGCCAAAAAAGCACGGACGACAAGTCCATAGGGAGGTTATAATATGGAAAACGAAATCAAAATGAACGCATACGAATGTATGTTCATTGTGGACATCAGCACCGGCACCGACGCCGCCGCTCCCACAGTGCAGAAATTCGTAAACCTCATCGACACCAACGGTGAGATCGTAGACGTCGCGGAATGGGGCAAGCGCCGCTTCGAGTACCCCATCAACGACCAGAACGAGGGTTATTACACCGTCGTTACCTTCAAGGCTCCTGCGGAATTCCCCACTGAGCTTGAAAGACTTCTCAATATCGACGAAGCAGTTATGCGCTCCATCGTCGTAAAGATCGACGAAGCGGTAGCCGAGAGAGTTGCTCGCCGCGCCGCTGAAAGAGCCGCTGCCGCCGCCGAGGCTGCCGAAAAGGCCGCCGCCGAGGAAACAGCTCCTGTCGAGGAAGCCGCTCCCGTCGAGGAAGCTGCCGCTCCCGAAGAAGCCGCTCCCGCCGACGCAGAGTGATAAAGCACGGCATAAGCAATCCACAAAGTCAAAAGACATCAGGCTGAACGAAGGAGAACTGGATCGTGGCAAACCTCAACCTTAACAAAGTTGTTCTGTGCGGACGACTTACCGGAGACCCTGAGCTGAAGCAGACTCAAAGCGGATTTTCGGTTGTGTCTTTCACACTCGCGGTAAATCGCCGGTATCAGACGCACTCGGCAGACGGTCAGGCGCAGCAGCAGGCTGACTTCATCAGCTGCGTTGCGTGGAGACAGACCGCCGAATTTATATCCCGTTATTTCAAAAAAGGCTCTTCCCTCTGCATCACAGGTTCGATACAGACAAGAAACTGGCAGGATCAGCAGGGTCAGAAGCGCTATTCCACCGAAGTTGTGGTTGACGAGGCAATGTTCGTCGACTCCCGCAACGAAAGTCAGCGCACCACGGCGGCTCCCGCCGCTCAGTACGCCCCCGAGGCGTATGCCACACCCGGTGCCGCTGAAAACTTTGACGTCATCAAGGGCGACGACGATCTGCCCTTCTGAGACGTACTTTAATTAAAATTATTTGGAGGCTATTATGGATAAACAGGTCGAAAAGGAGCGCGCTCCCCGCGCTGCCCGTCCGCAGAACCCCAACCGCAGAAGAAGAAAGGTATGCGCTTTCTGCGAGGACAAAATTGATTATATTGATTACAAGGAAGCCGGTCGTCTGCGCAAGTACATCAGCGAGCGCGGCAAGATCCTTCCCCGCCGTGTTTCCGGCACCTGCGCAAAGCATCAGCGCGAGCTTCAGAAGGCTATCAAGCGCGCCCGCGAGGTCACTCTTCTGCCCTATGTAGGAGCTTAAGTTCAATCAATATAAAAAGACTGCCGTCATGCGCGGCGGTCTTTTTATTATATATATGCAAAAAAGTCGCGATTTCCAGTATCCCATGTCACCCCCGGTTGGCTGTGCATATAATGCAAGTGTAAAAGCTTTGAAAAGGGGGATAAAAACGTATGGGAATTACAAACTCAAACAAAGAGCTTACCACCTCAGGAATCGAATGCGGCGGAGAATTCGGCGTCCGCCTGTCGCTTACGGCGGCGCCGGACATCATGACCAACCCGGTTGACATCGTTCTGGTGCTTGACCGCTCGCGCAGCATGGCGGGCAGTCCGCTTGCCAACCTGAAAAGCGGCGCAAAACGGTTTATTGAGATAATTGACGAGGCGACCGACACGCCGGGCGACGGTCAGATAGGCGGCGGAAGCCGGATCGGCATTGTCAGCTTTGCCAGCACCGCAACCGCAGATACCGGGCTTATTACCTCAGTTGAAGAGCTTGATGACGCAGTGGACGCACTGCGTGCAGGCGGAAGGACAAATCATTCGGACGCATTCAGCACGGCTGTCGGAATGTTTGACTCCGACTCCACGCACGGCCGTATAATCGTAATGTTCACCGACGGCGAGACCACGGAGGGTCCCTCTCCCGTGCCGATCACAGACGCCGCGAAGGCGGACGGAATAATAATTTACTGTATAGGTCTTTCGGGCAGCGGCGGATTTGACGCCGACGCGCTCGAAGCATGGGCGTCCGAACCGTCATCCTCATATGTGGCGATAACGCCTGACGACTCGGAGCTTGAAGATCTGTTCGAGGATCTTGCCGCAAATATTACCCGTCCCGGAGCTACCGAGATCTCCATACGCGACACGCTGAACCCCTGCTTCAATATCGTTGCGCTATCCAAGCCGTCCGTCGGCAGCGCAGAGATCCTCAGCGACACATCGTTAGTCTGGAGGATAGGTGCACTGGGAGTAAAGGAGAATGAGGGGGCATACCTTGATTTCACAGTCCGCCACACCGGAAGCTGCACCGGAGACGTTGAGGTCAACGAAAGCGTAAGCTACACCGACGCCGAGGGCAACAGCGTTTCCTTCCCCTCTCCCACAATAAAGGTGGAGTGCGACATCGTTGAGCGCCCCGAGACGTGTCCCGAGCCAGTACCGATCACCATCGACGGCTGCACCGACACGCTGGAGTTCGACGCCGGAGATATTTCACTTGAATCACTCGGGCGCATACTTCAGCTTGACGTAACGCTGAAGAATATCTGCCCCGGAAAGCGGGTAGCACTTGCCGTGATACTCACCGAGGTCGACGACTGCATAGAATACCGACGCGGAATGAAAACTCTTTTGATACCCGCGCACCTCGGCCCTCACTGCCGCGACGTGACTGTAAGGTGTATTAAATTTGTCCTTCCCGAGGTTCTTGCGGTGAACGGAGAGGAACACGGCTCTATGTGCAAGCAGCGCAAGCTGCACGCGCGCTTTATCGCCAACTATGTTGACAGCGGCTTTGAATGCTGCAGCAGTACCGCCGATACTCATCCCTGCCGGGATAAAAATCAGGAATGATCCAATAAAGGAATCCGGGCTGCCGCGTTGCGCGGCAGCCCGGATAGTATTATCATTCATTCGGAGCGGATGTAGTTTCCGGAGTATCGGATGCTCCGGTATTCTCGGTAAGCGTGCAGTAGGAAAACGCCGCAAAAAGCACCGCCTCGCTGAACGCCTGATTGCGCAGATACGAAACTATCTGCTCTGTGGTGTATCCGTAATAGATCAGATACTGCGCGTAGTATGCGTAATACTTGTTGACGTAATCGCTGTAATCTTCCTCGGTAAGCTCCACATTTTCCGCCGCCGCGATGCCGTAGATCACAAGGTCGGACTTGATGTAGCTCTTTATCTCCTCGTCAATGCTTTCGGCGGTTATTCCGTTCTTGGCAAGATATGCGTCGTAATCCATACCCGCGCTCAGCGCAGAGCTGATAAGGTCATTCGTCAGCAGCGAATAGTAATACTGATACTGCTTGTCGGGATATGAGATCACCTCGGAACGGTCCATTATCTCGCTCCAGAGCTGATCGTACACCTCGCTGAACGCGTTGTGTCCCGATATTTCGGTCAGATAATCCTTAAGATATACGCGGTATTCATTAAGAGTCGTGTACTTGCCGTCGCTGAGAGTCGCGGCGGATTCATCGGTCATTTGCAGGCGGCAGATGCCGTGTATCTTGACCTTGAAGGTCACGGGCTTGCCCGCAATGTCGTCATAATAATTCTCCGGGAATGTCAGATTCAGCTCAACCTCAGCTCCGGGCTTCACTCCGATAAGCCCGTCGGCAAAGCCGGGGATGTATCCGCTTTTTTCGGTGTCGAGAAGTATTGTGGATTTTTCGCTGGTTCCGCCTTCAAAGGTCTCGCCCTCCATGTAGCCGGTGTACTCTATTTCAAGATAATCCCCAAGCGCAGTCTTTTCTGCGGTGGTGTCAAGGTCGTAAAGCCCGTATGAAACCAGAATACTGCTCAGCTCGCTGTCGATCTCCTCCTCGCCCGGCGATATCGGCAGAGAGGTCACGGTAAAGGGGATATCCTTGTAATTTAACTTTATATATTGGGAAAAGTCAATTCCGCTCAGATCCATCGGTTCGGGTACGGCAACCGTAACGGGTGTAGTGGTAACACTGCCGTCTGCATTCTCGCTTGTGGTTTCGCCGCCGAATATCGTTGAAAGCTGGCAGCCCGTCAGAAGCAGGGACGCCGCCACTGCCGCCGCAACGATCGCGGCAATTTTTGTTCTGATCTTCATATATTACTCCATAAATTGCTCGGATTTTTGATTGAACTGTGGGAAGGTCTCCGCCGGGATAAGAAAAAGCCGCCGCGACGCGCAGCCGGGAACTTTTCCGTCCACGCCGCCTAAGGCGACTTTTTCCTGATGTCCTTATCGAACGCCTCGATTACTTATCCTCAACAACGAGAACCTGCTTGCCGTCATACATGCCGCAGCTCTTGCAGACATGATGATTCAGAACCAGCTCACCGCAGTTCGGGCACTTGACCATCCCGGGAGTTGCGAGCTTCCATGTGCTGGAGCGTCTCTTGTCTCTGCGGGCTTTCGATACTTTTCTCTTCGGTACTGCCATACCTCTACACCTCCCTGATAAATGTCTTGTTTAATTGCTTTCCATTTATTCTTCGCCGCCGTTTTCTTCGTTCTCAAGCAGCTTCTTCAGCTTGTCCCATCGCGGGTCTGTCTCCGGCTTATGGCAGGTACAGACCTCACCGACCTTCAGCTTTTTGCCGCAGACCGGGCAAAGGCCGGGACAATCCTCAGAGCAAAGCAGACGGTATGGAAATTCAAGATAGATCGCTTCACACAGCGCCTCGTCCATATCAAGCACGCCGCGCTTGATAATAAGGTAATCCTCCTCATCCTCAAGCTCGGAAAGCTGCTTTTCGCTCGCCGTTCCCTCGGGGATCAGCGTGCGCACAAAGCTGACGTGCAGCACCCTCTCAACCGGGTCGAGACAGCGCGCGCACTCGCCGCGGTACGGAACGTCAGCCGCTGACTCAAGGCGGATATAACCGCCGCTGTCAGTGACCTTGCCGTGTACCTCGGCAGGGGCTGTGTACTCAATACCGTCCGGGGCATCGGTGAGGGTAACGCGGTAATCGACCGGAACTTCTTTGGTTTCACCCCGAAGCAGGGCGGAAAGATCGATAAGCATTAGCCTCCTCCAAAACCGAAAATACGACGGCACAAAAAGCGACAATACATATTATAATACAATCCGAAGATTATGTCAAGGTTTTTCTTAAAAAATATTCATCCAAATGTTTTTATAAGACTGTAATGGCGCGTAGAAGCTTTAAGTCTCCACGCGCCACGAAAAATACTTTTAATTTACAGCAACAAGCGATCCCAGCCCGAAGCGTCCGTTATAGCGGGCGTAGATCTTTTCAAATGCCTCGACATTTATCGCAGACATCGACTGCGGGTCGTCGCTTACGTTGAACACCTTAAAGCTTCTTGCTCCGTCCTTGGCAATCACTCCAGCAAGCAGTACGTTTCCCTTTACATCCCCGGCGTCCGCAGGCTGACCCAGATCAGCAGTATAGTAGACCGCGCTGTACATAGCCTCCTGGAAGGTGATGTAGCATCTGCCGATCAGCTTTGCACTGCAATTTCCGGTTTCCACTGCGCGGTAGAATCCTGACGCTCCGCCGAAGTC
>DPGK01000031.1:0-258 GCA_003523225.1 Clostridiales bacterium | reverse complement strand
ACCACAAGTCTTTCCTTGCCGGTGTCGACTCCGTAGTAATACGCCGCGCTTATGTTGATGTGGGGGCATGACGGAGTCAGTATATCAGAAAGAGTTTTTCCCACGTCCGAGGTATCCGCGCATGGTATCCTTCCGACTTCGGGAAGCGTTCCCGGAGGCTCCGGATATGCATTTTCCTGTGCCTCTATTTTAGGAAGCACGCGGGAGCAGATCTCGCATATCGGATACTCTTTATCAGGCAGTACCGACACAAGAGAT
>DPGK01000042.1 GCA_003523225.1 Clostridiales bacterium | reverse complement strand
TCTGTGGGCTTTACGGCATCATCAGGGATCGCCCATGAACGCCCGAAACGCTCTGCACCGGGGATGCGTCCCTGTGCCACATACTGATTGACTCGTCGCTCCGATATACCCCATTTGTAGGAAGTTTCCCGTATGGAGAGATAACCTTTCATACGCCGCTCCTTTCTAACATACACAATAATACAATATATATTATATACGAATATCCGCAGTTTTTCAAGAATCCGGCGTGAATTGTTTTTGAACTATTTCTTATAGGTTTGGAAAAATGCAGGGTGTTCACCGTAGTAGTAGTGAGAAAAGAGATGCCGTAGCAAGCATAGGGAGTGTAGCCACACTCCCGAAAAACGCTCCCGCCCGTCCTGCCGGGTGGCGGCGCGTCTGCTTGTTGGGATAGTCCCAAACCATTATTGGAAAAGGAAAGGACGGTGAACGAATGGCAAACAGAACGAGGAGCATTGTGCTGCGTGTCCCTGTCACCGCAGAGGAACGGGCATTGATTGAGAAGAAAATGCAGCAGATGGGAACGCGCTGCTTCTCCACCTATGCCCGCAAAATGCTCATTGACGGCTAGCGGTCATCTGTCTTTTTCAGTGCAAAGTCAATGCCGTACTTTTTGGCAGTTTGGGAAAAGGCTTTGATATTCGCGTCGGTGATTTCGATATTGGAAACGCCGGTGCCGTGACGCATAAGCTGTTTCAACGCTTGTTTGCCACGGTGGGGCGTATCCCGTTTCTTGCGGTAAAGCTGCATGAACTGTCGCAGTGCTGCTTGCAGCACCTTTCCGTCCAACTTTGCCGTCTTAATTGCAAGTGCGATAGTCTTACTCGTTACTTCTTCCTGCAAAATGTACCTCCTTTCGCAGCTTTACAAATGCCTCTCTAAGGCGGATGCACCCGCTGATACAGGCAAATCCTCATAGGCTGTCTGCTCCCTCATAGCTGTAATCCGGGATGCTGCTTTTGGGCTTGCCCCAATCCGGCTGTGCCATATCGTGCGCAACAAGGGCGGTATAGTAGCTGTCAATAGTGCTGGGGGCATTAAACAGCACCGCCCGGAGATATTGCCGGATGTTGCGGATCTTAGTGGTGTTCTCCCGCAGACAGTCAAAGACAAACTCGATATGGCTGCTGTTCAGCTTCATAAACTTGCTTTTTACCAGCTCTGCCGGGTAGTCGTCTCCGGCAATGCGGATCTTCTTGCGGGAACTGCATACCGTTTCCAGAATAATGTCCACGATCTCGTCCAGACGGTCACGGTCAATGCGCTTATCCTGCAAAAGGATGTCGTATTCGATGTTATCGCAGATAATCTCCCGGTAAATCCTATATGCTTCATTTTCGCTGTCTGCCGTTTCCTTTCGCTTCCGTTCCGGCGGCGCAGCCGCTTGTTCCCCGTCCACGCTCAAAGGGGAGGGGTAAGGGGAAAGGATAGGAATGGAATCGGTACTTGATATATCTGTAATTGATCTTTCTTTTTTTTATAAGTCAGTTCTTAATATATCTTTATTTAATTGCGTTGGATTATCCAATGTTGGATAATCCAATGTAGGTAAATCCGATACTGGCTTTTTGGGAAACTCATAGATTATATAATCTGCGCCGCGCAAGCGTCCTTTTTCGTCGCGTTCCCGGCTGCGGACAATATATCCGGCTCTTTCCAGCTCCCGTATTGCCTCCCGGATCGCGTCGATCTTTTCCCGGTTGATAAGGGACAGACCTTTCAGCGTGTAGTCCCAGTTATCCGGCAGGGACAGCATTTGGGACAGCAGACCCTTTGCTTTTAGGGAAAGCTCCTGATTGCGTAGGTGGTGATTGGGCATAACGGTGTAGCCGCTGTTTTTTTCTACCCGAAATACTGCCATAGGCTATCATCTCCTTTCGCTCACTCTGCCTTGCTGCGCCGGATTGCAGTCTGTCTGCCCGGTTCATACGGACACTCGGCATATACACAAAACCGATATTTCCAGTGCGGACGGTAGAAGTGGCAGGTGTTACAGTCCTCATGCTCGGTGCAGCCGTTCTCGTACCGGTCAAATCCGGGCTTGCCCTGCATGAGCATTTCAAATGCGCGGCTTTTACCGCTCATAAAGTACATTCCGGCTGCGCCTCCTTTCTGGATTTGGGCAGAAAAAAACGCCGCAGACTTCTTTCAAAATCTGCGGCGTTGGGGTATGCGAAAAGGGATGCTGCCTTGCGGTAACATCCCTTTTGTCGCTTGGTTATTCAATTTTTGAGCTAACCTGTTTGACCGATGCCCTTAAAAGCGTTGATTTGACTGGATTCTTGCTTGTTTTCTTATGTCAACGCTCTTAAGCGCCGGAGCTTACACGGACTGCTTCCGATAATATCTTGTCTGCCCAACATTATACCACATTTTTCGCGGATGGAGAAATAAATCGTCTTTTTATGCGAAAAAATTTTCGTGCGTTCTCCCGATGCAGTGTGATCCGCAGCATTTTTTCGCGAAAAAGGACTGCCCGATGTCTTGCGGCGGGCAGTCCGTAAAAATTATTGTGCATCCGACCGTGTCGGCAGCAGGATATCTTCTTTGGGCGTAAAGTAAAATCTTGTGACTCCCCTGACAAAGTAAAGTCTGCCGTCGTCGGCAAGGTAAAGCGTCACGCTGTCGCCGGAGGCAGAAAAAATACGGATGCGTGTGTCCCAGCTGCCGCCGGGAGCGTCCTTTTTGCCGGAATATTTTGCCTCCTTGAGTGCTTCTGCGAGCTGTGCGGCAAGCTCGGCGGCATCCTCTTTTTCAAATATCACCTCGGAGTCCTCGTCGGTGATACCGAGGTCATACGAGGACATATCGGTCACCGTCGCCGAAACAGCGGGATCGGGCGTGAGGCTTTCAAGCCTGTCTACAATAGCGGAGCGTTCGCGCCGCGCCATTGCCGAGGGATATAACACGCAGAAAAGCACGATAAGAAGCGCCGCAAGGGGAATTGCGGCGCATATTATTTTGAGTGCGATACCGTTTGATTTTTTTTCGCTCATTTGCTTTCCTTGATAAAGGCTTCGATTATTGCCCGGCGGGTCACGATGCCCATAAAAGCGCCGCGGTCATCCACTACGGGAATAAAGTTCTGCTCAAGTGCGCGGCTTATCAGCTCGTCGGTGTCGGAGGTGATATGTACTGCGGGGTTGCGGTCGGTCTTTTTTATATCCGAAACTCGTATACCCTCGCAATCAGCGAGAGAGGCTCCGCCCATTTCAAGCATACTCCAAAGAAAGTCTCCCTCGCTCAGCGTTCCCGCATATCCGCCGTCGCGGGTCAGCACCGGAACTGCCGAATAGCCATGATGCCTTAGTTTTTCAAGCGCCTGACGGAAGGTGCTGTCCTCGTATATGTATGTGACCTGACTTTTCGGAGTGAGAAGAAATGCTATATTCATTGCTGCCGAAGCCTTTCAATGTATTTCATTTACATTATAACCCTCCAATGTGGAGTCTGCGAGAACATATGAAAAACTTATTTTGAATAAGAATTCGATTATTTTTTATCCGGGGTAGTCTGTGTACTCAAACACCTGCTCGTATTTTTTGCCCGAGGTGATGCGGCAGAATGTCACATTGACTTCTCCCGTTCCGTTTGGCTCATAAGTGCGGAAGAATACACGGCGCGGCATAAAATTGACGCTTTCAACTCCGGCAAGCTCTGCTTTTATAACTGCCTTTTTCTTTGAGCCGCGCTTTGAATACCACACGGTGGTCGAGTCCTCAAGCTCGGTGGTAAAGTACACGCCGCCCCCCTTGACGTCGACATTCATCAGGTAAAGCTCGTCGGCGATACGCTTTTGTTTTTTGCCGTTTGAGGTGACGAACCACAGAGTGTCGTCAATGTCGCGCAGGTAAACACCGTCAAACTTATCCGGCGCAAGTATTTCGGTAGCCTCAAGATCGCCGGAGATCAGCTTTTTGTCCCCGGTCTTTTCAATGCTGTCAAGATAATATACCTTTCCGGAATGGGCGTTCCGGCTTCCCGTGGTGTCGATGTAATAAATGGCTTTTCCGTTCGGAGAGACCGAGCAGCCGCCGAACTGTGAGGTGATGCAGGAGATCTCAAGCCCCCGATTGAGGTAATACAGTCCGCCGCCGGACACGAATGCGCTGCCCGCAACCGTTTTGCGCGCATACACCGAGATCTTCTTTACGGCAAAGTCAAGGTATTCGCTCCGTACCGCACCGTCGCCGGGGACGATGAGAGCCGTTATCTCAGCTCCCGTTATCTTCTGGCGCTCGCCTGCCTTGCGGCTGATGTACGTGGAGCCGTTGTCGTAGAATACCACCTCGGTGCGGTCGGCGTTGAAGATAATAATGTCGCCAAGATGCGCCGCGTCAAGTGAGAGATTGCGTACATCGTCACCGTGAGTGACCGAGAATTTGAAATTGTATTCGGTAAGGGAAACATTATTACGAATGTAATAAATATATTTGCCGCCGTTTGAAAGCGCAACGGGATATGAGTCCGCGGCGACAGCCACCGGCTCGCTGCCCTTTACCGAAACGTAAAGGCGTCTGCCGCCCCCGTTGACCTGCTTGGTAAAGGCAATGCTTCTGCCGTCGGGAGACAGCACGAAAGCGCCGTGAGTCATATAAATTCCGGGCAGATTTATTCCCGCGAAAATACTTGTCGGAATGCCCCCGCTTATGAGCGTGGAGGTCTTGCTTTTGGTGTCGTAAAGATAAAGCGAGCAGGTGTCGGTTCCCGGAAGAGTGTAAGCTATTGCCGCGCCGTTGTCGGAAACGGCGCAGTCCACCGCTCCGTCGGCGATTTTGGACAGCGCGGATCTGTACAGAAGCAGCAGAACGCTCTCTGATTTCTCGGCATTGCAGTATCCGAGTATTGCCGCAGTCCTGCCGTCAAGGGAGGCGTAGATTTCATAGGAGACCACTCCGTATTCTGAAAGGTCGTATATCCTGCCATCGCTGTCCGCAAGCGTCGATGGGGTGGGCGCGGCATAGCGGGTGCTGACTTCGGTTGTATATCCGGAGCTTGTTCTGAAATGGTTCACCAGAGCAAGCAGCAACACTGCCGCAAGAAGCAGTACGAGCACAGCCGAGGCGGCTACTATAAGCGTCCTTTTGGTTACCGTGCCGAAGACGTTCACGCCGTGCCACCGTTTGCTTCCTTTGGCGTCAACAGCAGGTCTTGCAGGCTGTTCGGGTCTTGATGTATCATTGAAGGGCGCGGCAGGTTTTTCCGCCACTTTATTTTCGGAGACAGATTCAAAGCGTGTACCGCATTCGGTGCAGAAGCACGCGCTGTCTGCGCATTCGTTACCGCAGTTCTGGCATTTCATCGTGAATTCCTCCGGGCATATTTGCATGGAATCGCCGTCTTGCGACAGCATTCCTTACTGTTTGATATAATATCCTATCATAATTTTAGCATAAATATCTGCGTAAGTCAACAAAAATAAACTGTAAATTGCAAAGAGTCAGAGGTACTGCGGCATACTGCCGTGTCAGAGAAGCTGTAATCGTAGCCGGAGGAAGGTATTGTTTTTTGCGCTATAATAAATATGGCTGCTGTCCATCATCGCGGGGATCTGCATCTTGCGGTCAGCGCTTAATATTGTAATCGTAATGCTCAGTTACGTTTCCGTCCTTATCGTATGGCGAATGAAATGATGGATTATTACAAAACAGGACAAAAGATAAGAAAGCACAGAAAGATATGAGGTCTTTCGCAGGAGGAGCTTGCCGAAAAGATAGGTATTTCGGTCGCGCTCGGAGTAAGCACGGACGAGCTGATATTCGACTCTGCCAACGGGCGCGAGCTTGCGCTCGGGCAGCTTTCGGAGGCAATAGAGGATTGCACCGAGCGTGAGATCAATATTATAACCGATACCGTAAAAGCACTGAAAGTATCTCTCAGAAGGCACTGTTAAGGCGCAAGCTACAAAAAAACACAGGCTGACGTGTTTCGCGTCAGCCTATGCAGACTGTAGACCAAAGCAAGGGCTTTCGTCAGAATGATGAAAGTTTTCGCCCGCCTTTTTCAAAAGGCGGCGCGGTCGGGGGCGCGTAGCCCTCGTCGCCGCCCGCAGGCGGCGAAA
>DPGK01000040.1:98261-100050 GCA_003523225.1 Clostridiales bacterium | reverse complement strand
AACGCCGTAAATTCGCCTATGAATTTTACACGGGCATTCGTTCCGTCTACCATGATCTCGGTAATATCGCGCTCAAAGCAAGGACATATAGTCAACAGGCTCAATTTGTACCACTTTCCGTCACTTTCCTGTCTTACAAATTCCACATCCGGACCGCCCGGAACATGATAATCCTCCGCCATACGCTTTGCAAGTTCGGGTGTCATACATTTCATGAAAATGTCAAGCGCATAATCATAGTTTCCGCTGATGTCGGTGTTCTCATAGCATATATAAGTGAATTTTTTCCCATCAGCGTATGGTATTCCGTTTGAATCGGTGTCGAATTCGACCATGTCCCCATAATGTTGATGACCGTTTACATCATATAAACTAATCGAAGCACCCCAAAAGCTACGATATATTTCCCTGAATGTCTTTTTGTCAAGCGTCGGTTGCTCGTTCTCCGCTCCGCATGGTATCATACATAACGCGAAAAGCGTTATAACGGCAATAATAATTGTTAAAAAATGTTTTGCTTTCATTACAGTCCCCCTTGATCAATGTGAAGCAATATAGGCGTCTATAGAACCCGAAGAATCAAATCAAAACACCTGTCATGAGACCCTTCTCCGGCGGCGGGAAACGGTGAGAATCACTGCGGGAATGACAGCGGCAACAGACGCAGTGGCTGCAAGCGCCGCCGCGCGCATGCCGTCCGAGTCTCCGGTTTCCGGAGACGTAGCCGCATAATTGAGAATATAATCAAACACATCTCCACCGGATATGCGCCAGCCGTCCTCGGTGTACACAAGCTCGACCGTAGCGTCCATTCTTATGCTTTTGTCGTAAGGGTAAGGTCGCGTATCCATTCTTTCAAGATCTATAACGCCGACATCTACATTACACTTCACCTGGGCTTCATTGCCGTTCACGGATATGCCGTCAATAGAGAAAACAAAGAATCTCGGCTGAATAAGGAATAATTTATACCACGTACCGTCGCTCCCGCGTCTTATAAGCTCGACGTCAGGACCGCCGGGGACGTGAAAATCCTCCGTCATTTTCTCGGCAAGCTCAAGTGTCACACATTCCTTAAGCCCTTCAAAGGCTTCGGCGCGCCGTCCGCTCAGATCCTTATTACCGTAGTCAATGTAGTAGTAGCATTTTCCGCCAGCGTATGCGACGCCGTTCGAATCGTATCCGAAAAGAACAGTGGGATATACTGTCTGTAATGTGTTGAGGTCATACAGTCCAGTTGTTGAATGACACACCTTCCACATCAGACTTTCGAAAACATCTTCACTCAATTCCGGTACAGATGATCCAGAAGCGCCGGCAGAAAAGCAAAACAAAGATACTATTGAAATTACAGCTATCAATACAATTATTTTTTTCATATCTTACTGCTCCTTAATTATATTTTAATTTACAAGCGGAACTCTGACCACTCCCTGCAACACGGACGTACCGCTGAATTCTGACGGTCTCACCAAATAAATCCCGTAATTTACTGTAAAGCAGGAGCAGTCGGACAAAACCAAATAATCTGAAACCGAATCATAACCGATGACGCATATATAATGTCCGTCACCGATAGCACATCCATTAGCAATATACCTCGGAAATACAGACGGAGTTATATGCACTATTCCCGGTCTGCCTTGCTCAAGACAGTTTTGCATGTGTACACCCAGGCTTCCGGGGTTGCTCCATATTGCATTATACCGTCCATCTTCTTTCTGTAAGACTTGCACCATCTGAAACCTACTTCCAGAATCTTCCGACATAATACTCGGCGCAAGTGCAT
>DPGK01000040.1:92663-98078 GCA_003523225.1 Clostridiales bacterium | reverse complement strand
TCCATCTGATCCTTAAGATCATCCGACGTCCGGTCGATCTGGCTGCTGTCAAGTGCGTAAAGTATCTGCAGGGTAGACGCCACGCCGCAGTAGTTATTATGCGACTGCTTTATCAGCGGCACGTTCATACCGAGGAAGGTCGTCTGCCATTTATAGCTGTCGGAAGAAGCGGAGTAGCTGCCGACGCCGACAGACGTTGATGAAAAGCTCAGCGCATAATTTGTATTTCCCGCGTTTATGAAGCTGTAATAAGCACCGTTTCGCACGATGTACCAGTGCTTTGAAGCGTCGGATGCGCTGTAAGTTGTCAAGCAGAGATTCTGTCCCGACATCGCAAGCGTGTTGTTTTTGGTGTTTTCATCCGCCAGATAATATGCTCCCGTCATCACACCGCTGCCATTATATGCCGGAGCTTCGTATTGCGCAGTTGAAAGCGCTGCCGTTACTTTATACGCGCCGCAATAAGCCTCAGTCAGCGTAAACGCCTGAGTAAGATAATTCCATGTTTCGTTTATCGCGCTCAGCGAAAGCGAGGTAGAGCTGAGGTTTGATTGGCTTACATTCAGCGTCAGCAGCTTTGAGGCGTCCGTCTTGGTTCGCAGCATATGTGTAAACGACGAACGGATATCTATCCCTCCGGTCGAGCAGATTATTGCACTCTGTGCCGAGGATATATCATCATTATATGAGTATGCAACCCCGACTTTGTTTACTCCTACCGCAAGCACTTCAAACAGAGTATCAGTTTCAAGCTCATCAAGCATACCGCTGTTGACTCCCGTAAGGGTTATATTCTTATATGTTGCATTTGACGGGTAGTAGGTAACAAGTGACTCAATATCGATCTCATCGCCCACAATTACATTTGCATGATCGTCAACTGAAATTGTCGATACGTCAACGCAGGTTATCTTATTCATGAATCCCCAAAGGCAGGAATCGTCGGGAGAATCATCCGCATTCACAAGACCTGCGCTTCCGTTTGACCGATACAGATATCGCCAGGACGTCGTCATTATGCTCCAGTATTCCACGCCGTCCACTGTCGTCTCATATGTAATATACCACTGGTGATTTTCCGAATACTCGTAGTAAAGCAGCACGGGAGCTGATGATCTTTCCATCATATACATAGTCTGGCTTGACTGCGAACGTATCGTAAATGTATTCCCGCCGCAGGCTGCGATAAGCCACCGCGCCGATGGAGTTGAATTGGATCCTGTTCCTATACCGACATTATTGTTGACATTTTTTAGATAATATAATCCGCTGTTTTTGGTTCTGATAGCATAATCGCCGGCAATATCAGATGTGTTCATCATGATATACGTGATCCCGCTTCCTGAGTTCAAGGACGCAGGCATATCTCTTACAGTCAGATTAAAACCGGATGACACATCTGCTTCGGGATTCGCGGCGCGCGCATCTGCAATACTGCGTATCTCATCAACAATGTCAACACTTGCAGCCGAACCGCCTTCTGACATCAGACTGTCAGACGCTCCGATACTCCTTATGACGCATGTACCGATATTGTACGACATCAATCCGCCGGGAATATCCGGATTGCCTAAGCGTACCGCAAGTGCTGCGTTGTTTACCTGTACAGCAGCCCCCGATACCGACTGGCTTACATTGATGCTGCTTACATTCTGAATTGCGGAAATATCAGACATATCAACGGTATCGGAATTTTTGACCGGAACAGAAAAAATATATGTCGTTTTGCTGAGATCACGATTTTGAAACATTATCGTGTAGTCATCAGGCTCTTGCTCATAAAGTCTTTTTACATGCTTCTGACTGATAATATCCTCGGCACTTATTACATCAGGTACAGTTGACATATCAAGTTCAGCGGTTTTTGCTTCCTCAGGAGAAAGATCGCCGGGAAGAAGAGGAAGTTCAAACGGAATTTCTTCCACTTGGGCAGACGCATCTTCTGAGTTAAGCGTTACAGGCTCGCCTGTCCCGGTGCTGTCCGCATATCCGACCGGAATGAGCATTCCAGCTATCAGGACTACGGCGAGCATGAAGGACAGTGTTTTTGACGCGGTTCGGTAACTTCGGTTTGCTTTCTGGTTGTTTTTCACAGCCTTGCTTCTCCTTTTTGTTTTTATTTATAAAGCGACGCACGATAAGTCATGCACGGCTTTATATTCATTTTTGTAACGCTGATGCAAACACATACGCTTATGCCGTTCCGTGCTTCAAGTAACAGGCATTGCCTGCCGGAAACATATTGCCTTTATGACCCCTTATTTGCTTTGTTCAATTATATAATAATATAATTTATGGAATTTGTCAATAATATATTTGATATAAAGTATTATTTGAATAAAATATTTTTCTTCGCCCTTTATTGCATAGCATAAGACAAAAAACATCATTATTCCAATCGCAAAATATATGCAGTGCTATATAAGAAAAAAAGAAAAAGGCCGCAAGCACGACTTGCGTTCCTTTTTCTTTTTTTCTGCCGGGCATCGACAGATATATGAAAGTTCTCTGAGCTTACGCCATTGCGTTGAGGGCCTTTGTGAACTGGCTCTTTTTGTGCGCGGCAGCGTTCTTATGGATGATACCGTGCGCGGCAGCCTGATCGACCTTCTTAACAGCAAGCAGATATGCGCTCTTTGCAGCTTCCTTGTCACCGGACTCGACGGCAGCATGGAACTTCTTTATAATGGTACGCAGCTGGTTGTGCGCCATCTTGTTGCGAAGTGTTTTAGCCTTAATGACTTTAATGCGCTTTTTCGCGGATTTGATATTTGCCAAGATATTCACCTCCCCTGTTAATCATGAAGCCCGACCCACGCCTGAGAGGTCGCGCGCGTCAATTCTTCACATTTATATATGATACCACATTTGCGTCTGAATTGCAATAGTCTTTTAAGAAGTTTTTCAGATTTATCTTTTATTTTTTCTCAAAAAGCCATGATAACCTCATCCCTTTGAGGACGCGGAGACTCCCTCTCGATAAAGCTCAAGTCCCCGTTTACCCTCAGGAGTGACCGGCTTCAGCCATTTTCCGGTAAGGTAGTATCTTACGCAGAAGAACGCCTTCAGCCAATCCTCGGCAATGTACATGGTGGCGAAAACCGCGGGAAAAGGAAGTCTGAACAGAAAAGCGGCGCACAGCGTTGCGGGAAGCGAAAGCAGCCAGAGGAACATCAGATCGTACTTCATGCCGACCTTGGTTTCTCCTCCCGGGCGGAAGATGCCGCATATCATTATATACGGAATATTGCGTATCGGCATTTCGGCGGCGTAAATTGCAAGGATATAGACCGCGGTCGTAAGCGTATCCTCGGTAATTGTGCCGCCGAGGTCGAATATTCCGACTATCTGACGGCTGAATATGATAATAAGCGTTCCGAGCAGCAGCGAAAAGGTGGGAACAAGCACCGAAAAACGACGTGAATCGCGCACGGCGGCGTCGATGTCCCCTGCCCCGACAGATTTCCCCACGATAACGCTGGAAGCGTTGCCAAGACCTACAAAGAACACAAAGGCAATGCTTTCAAAGGTGCGCATGATAGTGACCGCGGCATAGTTGCCCGCGCCGAGGTTTGAAAAGATTATGTTGAAGACCAGCGTTCCCGCGCCCCATAGCGTTTCGTTGGCAACCACCGGCATGGCGCGACGGAGAAAAACAGGAAAATATCCGCCCTTGAAATTGAATATCTCCGCCGGAGAAGCAATAAGGATATTTTTCCGGCAAAGCGACACAATAAAAATGATCATCGGAGAAAGCCACGCCGAAATTACCGTGGCTATTGCCGCGCCGCGCGCGCCGAGAGCCGGAATTGGTCCTACGCCGAATATCAGGACATAGTCAAGTATCCCGTTGAGCACGGTGGTCACGGACGTGACGCAAAGCGGCAGCCTTACCTGCTCGGTGGCGCGCAGCACGCCCATAAAAATATAGTTAAGCGCGATCGCAGGATAGGAAAACGCCGCAATGGCAAGGTATGACGAGCCAACCTCAAGCACCTGAGCCTCGCGGTTGAAGATCGAGATCACTCCGCGCGGCAAAAGCGCACCGGCGGCGGTAAAGACCGCTGCGCTCCCACAGGCAAGGGTCAGCGCGATACCGTAGACCCTGTGTATTGATCTTCTATCCTGAGCGCCCCAATACTGAGACACAAACATAGACAGTCCGGAGGTAAAGCCAAAGAGTATCATTGAAAGAAACCAGCCGAACTGCCCCGCCATTCCCACGGCAGACAGGGGAATGTCCCCAAGTTGCCCCACCATGAGAGTGTCTACAAGTGAAAAAGAGCTTGAGAGCAGGTTCTGAAGCGCTATCGGCAAAGCCAGTTGAGCTATGCTGCGCCAGAACGGTGCATCTCCGAAATATTTTGTGAACTTTGATGAATTCATATTATTGATCCGTGCTTTGTTTTACAGCTGCGCACATGGTGCGCGTTTTGACAGTTTTGGGCGAACACAATCAGGTACAGTTACGATACCGCGTCAAAGCGTGATCCCATCCGTATCATGCGACATTGACCGGGGCTGCTGCGCTTATGCACAACAGCCCCAATGAGGTACTGTGTAAAATCCGCCAACCGCAGTCATAGCGGTATACAGCTTATTTTACGACAATGTTTATGATCTTATTCGGAACGGTAATTTCCTTGACAACGGTTTTACCCTCTATCGACGCCGCAACACGCGCGTCAGCCTTAGCGGCGGCAAGAGCCTCGTCGCGCGGGCAATCCAGTGGCAGGGTAACAGTCGAGCGGAGCTTACCGTTGACCTGCACTGCTATTTCAACCGTCGCGTCGACCGTTTTCCCCTCGTCGTACTCCGGCCACGTGGAGACAGCAAGCATTTCACTGTTTCCGAGCTTCTCGTTTATCTCCTCGCACAGGTGCGGAGCTACCGGGGAGAGCAGCTTGATGTAAGTCACAAGCTCATCGCGGGTGAGGCTGCCGCAGTCACAGATCTCATTGAGCAGTCCCATCAGCGCCGCGATGGCGGTGTTGAATTTAAGACTGTTGTAATCGTCCGTGACCTTCTTTACGGTCTTGTGGAAGGAAGACTCAAGCGCGGGAGTCACGCCGCTTCCCTTTACCATACCGGGCAGGTCGGCAACTCTTTCAAGGAATCTCTTGCAGCCCTTGACGCTGCTTTCCGACCACGGCGCGGCGGCTGAATAATCCCCCATAAAGAGAATATAAGTACGCAACACGTCCGCTCCGTAAGCGTCAATGACGTTATTGGGGTCTACCACATTCCCCTTGGATTTTGACATTTTCTCGCCATCCGGACCGAGGATCAGACCCTGTGCGGTACGCTTGGCATACGGCTCGTCACAGGGTACGACGCCAAGGTCGTAAAGGAACTTATGCCAGAAGCGGGAGTAGATCATATGCCGTGTCACGTGCTCCATACCGCCGTTGTACC
>DPGK01000040.1:81686-92471 GCA_003523225.1 Clostridiales bacterium | reverse complement strand
ATACCGCCGTTGTACCAGTCAACGGGCATCCAGTATTTCAGCTTGTCATAGTCGGCAATACACTTGTTGTTGTGCGGGTCAACATAGCGCAGGAAGTACCATGACGAGCCTGCCCACTGCGGCATTGTGTCAGTCTCACGGCGCGCCTCGCCTCCGCATTTCGGGCATTTGCAGTGAACAAAGGAATCTATACGCGCAAGAGGTGACTCTCCGTTCTGCCCCGGAGCAAACTCGGTCATTTCGGGCAGACGCAACGGCAGCTCCTCATACGGCACGGGAACCATTCCGCACTTCGGGCAATGAATTATCGGTATCGGCTCGCCCCAGTAGCGCTGACGGTTGAACGCCCAGTCCTTCATCTTGTACTGAACGCCGCCTTCTCCGACGCCGAGACGCTCAAGCTCCTCGATAGCGCGGCGGATAGAAGCCTTTTTATTGGTAAAGCCGTTAAGGAAACCGGAATTGACCATCTCGCCGTCGCCGGTATAGGCTTCCTTTTCAACATCTCCGCCCTTTATTACCTCGATAACATCAATTCCGAACTTATGCGCAAACTCCCAGTCGCGGGAATCGTGAGCCGGAACCGCCATTATGGCGCCGGTACCGTATCCCATCATAACATAGTCTGCAATATATATCGGGATCTCCTTGCCGTTAAGCGGATTCACTGCTCTCAGTCCCTCAAGCCGCACGCCGGTCTTGTCCTTTACAAGCTGAGTGCGCTCAAATTCCGTCTTCTTTGCGCATTCGGCTCGGTAGGCGGTGACAGCATCCATATTCGCTATCTCTGCGGAATACTTGTCGATAAGAGGATGCTCCGGCGCCATGACCATGAATGTTACGCCGAACAGGGTGTCGGGACGGGTGGTGTAAATGCGCAGCTTTTCTTCCTTTCCGGCGATGCCGAAGTTTACAAACGCGCCCTCCGACTTGCCTATCCAGTTGACCTGCTGCTGCTTTATGTTCGGCAGATAATCCACCTTTTCAAGCCCCTGAAGCAGACGGTCGGCATACTCGGTAATGCGCAGATACCAGACGTCCTTTGACTTCTGCACCACGTCGCTGTGGCAGATATCGCACTTGCCGCCCTGTGAGTCCTCGTTTGACAGCACCACCTTGCAGTTAGGGCAGTAGTTTACCAGCGCAGTATCACGGAAGGCAAGTCCCTTTTCGAACATTTTGAGGAAGATCCACTGTGTCCAGCGATAATAATCCTCATCCGTGGTGTCAACGACTCTGCTCCAGTCAAAGCCATAGCCCACGCGCTTCAGCTGCTGAGTGAATTTTGCAATGTTTTTGTCGGTGACGACACGTGGATGCGTTCCTGTCTTGATTGCGTAGGTTTCGGTGGGCAGACCGAAAGCGTCAAAACCCATCGGGAACAGCACATTGTAGCCCTGCATCCTGCGCATACGGGAAACGACCTCAAGTCCGGAATATGCCTTTATATGCCCAACGTGCATTCCGGCTCCGCTGGGGTAAGGAAATTCAACGAGTGCGTAAAATTTGGGCTTGCCTCCGGCTTCCGGCTCATCAACAGCGCGAAAGACCCCCGCCTGCTCCCATTTATCCTGCCATTTTTTCTCTACTGCCAGATAATCGTATTTCATAACAATCAACCATGCCTTTCTTTTTGTTGTGCCGGGCACAACAGGTGTAAAAAACGCTGTGTTATTACAAGCTGATATTGTTTTTTACACCGGAGTTTCCTGAAAATGCGCGACCATGCGCGACTTTTGCAACCGCGGGCTTAACGCCTGTATCATTCGGCGGAGTCCGCTTCCTCCGCTTCTGCGCGCGGAGAGACCTCCACCTTTTCGGTATCGGAATACAGCTTGTCAAGATTATAGAACTGACGCGCGTCTCTGGTGAAAACGTGTACCATTACAGAACCGTAATCAAGCACCATCCAGGAGTTCTTGTCCCCCCTGCCCTCGGCGGCAAGCGGCGGGGCGCCCGCCTCGCTTGTCCTGAATTCCACCTCATCGGTCAGCGCGCGGACGTGCGTGGTGGAGGTGGCGGTGCAAAGCACGAAATAATCGGCTATCTCTATCTGAGAACCGACATGAAGCACGGCAATATCCTCGCCGCGGTGCGCATCAAGCACACGGTATATCTCCTCGGCAAGCGAGAGAGGCTCCGGCACTCCGTCCGGAGTGAATCTGATTTCAACTTTCATTTATTTATTTATTTTCCTTTATTGTTTTTTCTTCTTTGGATCTTATAAGTCGGCAGAGTATTGAGTTTCTTGCCGCAATTGTGTCGGGGCTTATCGGTAGACCCTCGGCGATAAGATCGCGCAGCGTCATGTCAAATGACATGGCTATCAGCCGGTCAAAATGCAGCATACGTGCTTCATACGGAATTTTTTCAGGCTCGGCTTCAAAAAACAGCTCACGCAGACGAACGCAGTCGGGATAGGTGCGTGTGTCGTCGATATAATCGGCAAAATAAATTATTTTGTCACAGACCGTCATTCCCTCGCGCCCGGTGGTATGCCAGCGCACCGCCGACAGAATACGCGGGTCGGCAAACTGAGGAAAGCGTTCCGGAATTATCAGGGCTGCCGTCCGGGCGTGAAGCGTTTTCGGCGCGCGGATGTCGCACTCGGAAGGCTCCTCGCCGTGAGCACGCAGTATTGCGGTGTGCTCATCGGTGCTAAGCTCTTTGGTAATATCGTGAAGAAGCGCCGCCCCCCGCAGCAGCAGAATACTCTCCGGATCGGGGGTAAATAGCCCGCCAAGCGTCACCGCCATTCTTTCAACACCCAGCACATGACGCGCCCGTTTGCCGGACAGCATACCGGGGAGCTGTGCGCGCAAAGCGTCAAGCGCCGCGTCATCAATGCCCCAAGCCGGATCTTTTTCGGATACGCACATGAGAACACCTCTCTCAGACCTGCGGCGCGGCAGGCGCACCGTAAAGACCGTGTTCGCGTATGTACGCTTCAACAGCGGGCGGGACCATACCGGCAAGGCTCTTTCCCGCGGCGGCTGCGCGGCGGACGTCGGTTGAGGATATCTCGATCGGCGGCGTTACCACACGGCGCACCACGGCATTGTATTTTTCATAGTATTCCTTTATTTTTGCCACTATGCGTGAGTCAAGCGACTCGTCGCTCTCGCGGCGGACATATATCGGGTAGCAAAGCCTGAATATTTCCTCAGCCTCGTGCCATGTGTCAAGCGTCAGCAGCATATCCGTGCCGCAAAGCAGAAACAGCCTTGTGTCTGGAGCGGACAGCTCACGCAGTGTGTCCACGGTGTAGCTTTTTCCTCCCCTGCGCTGTTCGGTGTCACTGACCACAACACCCTCAATATTCCCGAAGGCAAGCTCGCACATACGCAGTCTGTCCCGGGGGTCGTCCAGGAAATCAAGCCGCTTGTGAGGCGGCAGATACGCCGGAATAACGTACAGGTAGTCAAGCCGCATCTGGGAGAGAAACGCTCTCGCCGCGGCAACATGACCGTTATGAGGAGGCGCAAACGTCCCACCGTAAATACCTATGCGGCGCATTCCGAAGGGATTGGCGGTAATTTCCGGCGCGCTCATAGCTCTATGGTCTTGCGGGTTGCAGACTCGCGGTAAAGTATCAGCTTGCGTCCGATGGTGGATACCACCTCGGCTCCCGTGGCTTCGGCAAGCGTCTCAGCCGCCGAACGCGGCGTCTCTCCGCAGTTATCAAGCACCGAGAGCTTTATAAGCTCCCGAGCTTCAAGCGCGTCGCCAACGGTCTTTATCAGATTTTCGCTTATTCCGTCCTTGCCTATCTGCATTATGGTCGGAATATCGGCGGCAAGCGAACGCAGCTGTGCGCGCTGCTTTGATGTCAGTTTCATTTTCAATACCAATAATTTTATTTCTGTGAATTTTCAGCGGCTTCCTCGCCGACAGCGGCAATTCGTTCAGAAAGCTCTCTGCCAAGCGCCGCCGCCGCTCTTCCGCGGTGACTTATCGAATTCTTTTCATCGCCTGAAAGCTCGGCAAAGGTATGTCCAAGCTCGTCAAACCAGAACAGCGGATCATATCCGAAGCCGCCCTCGCCGCGCGGCGCGCAGAGGATCTCCCCCTCGCATACGCCCGTGACCTCAATGGGATCGCCACCGACGGCACAGCCTTCGGGGAAAACACACGCCATCGCGCAGATAAACGCGGCTTCGCGGCAGCTCTGACCCTTAAGCTTTTCAAGCAGCTTTGCATTGTTTGCCGCGTCATCATGACCCTCTCCGGCGTACCGCGCCGAATAGATCCCCGGTTCTCCGTCAAGAGCATAGACCGAAAGTCCGGAATCGTCTCCTACCGAAATAAGTCCGGAAAAATCCGCCGCCGTGCGCGCCTTTATCATGGCGTTTTCGGCAAAGCTGCTGCCGTTTTCCTCAATTTCACCGGTAAAGCCCACGTCGTCGAGCGAAACAAGCTCAAGCTCCGCACCGTCGATATATGCCGTAAGCAGCCGGTGCAGCTCCGCGATCTTTCCCCGGTTGCGGGAGGCTATAAGAATTTTCAGCTTCATTTGTTTTCTTCCTCTGCAAACAGTGCGTCAATAAACTCGGTTGAGTCAAAGGGCTGCATATCGTCGATCTTTTCGCCGACTCCGATAAACTTGACCGGGAGACCAAGCTCGCGGCGTATCGACAGCACGATACCGCCCTTGGCAGTGCCGTCCAGCTTGTTAAGCACAAGACCGGTGATGTCCGCCGCCTCGCCGAATTCCTTTGCCTGAATTATGGCATTCTGCCCGGTGGTAGCGTCAAGGACCAGCAGATTTTCCCTTGATACGCCGGGCAGCTCACGGTCGATTACACGGTTGATCTTTGCCAGCTCGTTCATCAGATTCTTTTTGTTGTGCAGTCGTCCCGCCGTGTCAATGATAAGTACATCGGCTCCCTTGACGCGGGCGTAATTTGCCGCGTCGAAAACCACTGCGGCAGGGTCCGAGCCTTCGCTCTGCTTTATCAGATCCACTCCGGCGCGGTCGCACCACACCGCAAGCTGATCGATCGCGGCGGCGCGGAAGGTATCCGCGGCGGCGACCACGACTTTTTTTCCCTCTGACCTGAGTCTTGCAGATATCTTGCCTACCGACGTGGTCTTTCCCGCGCCGTTGACTCCGATCACAAGTATCACCGATGGCTTTGTGTCAAGGTGAAGCGGTTCGCCCTCGCCTATCATGCCGGAAATTATCTCCCGCAGTGCCGCCATTGTGTCCTCGCGGGTCTTGAGCCTGTCGTCCTTTATCTTTTCGCGCAGCTCGTCGATTATCTCCTCGGCTGCTCCGACTCCGACATCGGAGGTTATTAGAATTTCCTCAAGCTCGTCAAGAAAATCCTCGTCTACTTTTACAAATGAACGCAGCACCGATTCGATGCCGCCCATCAGCGCGTCGCGGGTCTTTCCGAGACCCTCGCGCAGCTTACTCAAAAAGCCCATCCCATTTGCTTCCCTTCTGTTTGGTTATCTCCGCCACATCAAGCTCGAACACGTTTGAAATGCCGTGTTCGGGCATCGTGATGCCGTATATGCGGTCGGCGGCGTTCATAGTGCCGCGGCGGTGAGTTATCATTATGAACTGAGTGTCATCTGAATATCTCTTGATGTATTCGGCAAGCCTTTCAACGTTTACCTCGTCAAGCGCCGCCTCTATCTCGTCAAGTATGCAGAAGGGCGTCGGATTGACCTGAAGTATCGCAAAGAAAAGCGCGATAGCCACAAATGCCTGCTCTCCGCCCGACAGCTGCATCAAGGACTTGATTATCTTGCCGGGAGGCGCCGCCTTGATCTCAATCCCGCTTTCAAGCACATTGTCCGGATCGGTAAGCGACAGCTGAGCCGACCCTCCGCCGAACAGCTCGGTAAATGTGCGGCAGAAATTTTCGTTTATCCGGTCAAAGGAATCGGAAAAGGCACGCTTCATTTCGGTCTCCAGCTTGGATATCACGCCCTCAAGCTCGTTTTTCGCCTTTGTAAGATCCGCCATCTGGGATGAAAGATCGTCATATCTCGCCCTGACCTCGTTGTATTCCTCAAGCGCCCCGGTGTTGACAGAACCGATATTGCGTATCTTGTTGCGGTATTCGGTCTGAGTCGCGGCAACCGCCGGTCGCTCCTCCTCGGTTATAGGCGGATACCCCAGCTCCAGCGCCTGCGTGCGGGTCAGCTCATGCTCCTCCCAAAGGCGGGAGGAGAGCGCCTCCATATCGGCTCTCTGACGCTCAAGCCTTGTTTCACAGCGCAGCTTGTTCGCCGCCGCGCTTTCCTTGAAGTCCTGCTTGTCGCGTATCAGCCGTCGCAGCTCGTTGATCTTGCGTTCAAATTCAAATCCGGAATCCTCGGCGCTGCTGCGCTCGCGGTTAAGACGCTCAAGCTCTGCCTCGCCGTCGGAAAGCTTCGCCGCCGCATCCGCTTTCTGAGACGTCAGCGTTTCTATCTCACTGCGCGCGGCAAGAGCCGCCGCCCGCTGAGCATCTGATTCGGCTTTGAGCGTGCGGACTTTTTCATCCGACAGCGCCGCCATGGCGTTAGCCGCCTCTATATCCTTGCGAGCCTCGGAAATTTTCACGGTCAGCTCCGCAGCTTCGCGCGAATACGTGTCACGCTCCTCAAGAAGTGCGCCGCGATCCGCCTCGCGGTCGGCGCGGAATGCCGTCAGCTCGCTTATTTTCTCCGCAAGGGAACGACGCTGAGCCATGAGCGACTTTATCTCCTCGTCGCATCTTTCAGCTTCTCCTTCGATGCCCGAAAGATCGGCGCGAAGCCGCTCGATAAGAGTGCGGTCAGCGTCAAGTCCTGCCTTTTGCTTTTCAAGGCGGGCTGCCTCGGCGGCGCGCAGTGTGGCTATCAGCTTCTGCGAATCACCGTTTGAGGCAAGAGCGGCGTCCTTATCCTTTATCCTTGCGTTGAGCTTGTCAAGCTCGGCAGCCGCGCGGTCAGCCCGCGCCTGCTTGTCCGAAAGCTCGGCGGCGAGCTTTTTTATCTCATCGGCTCGCGTCAGTATCCCGCTTCCGGTTCTGACAGAGCCTCCGGTAAATGTACCTCCGCGGTTTATCTGCTGACCGTCAAGCGTGACGGCGCGCACCGTGTATTTCAACGCGCGGCTCATTGCTATGGCATTATCAAGATTGTCAAATACCACAGTCCTGCCGAGAAGCGATGAAATGATCTCAGAAAATTTCGGCTCGGTCTTTACAAGCTCGGAAGCAACACCGACATATCCGGCATACCCTGCCGCTTCCGCCATCTCGCGGGTAAGGGATCCGCCGTATCCCCTGACCGCCGATACCGGGCAGAAGGTGGCGCGTCCGGCGCGGTCGCGCTTGAGACATTCAATAGCCGCCTTTACGGTGTCCTCGTCGTCAACGACGATATTCTGTATCGCCGCGCCAAGCGCGGTCTCGATGGCGGTAACATACCTGCCGTCCACCTCTATCAGCTTTGAAACAGGACCGTAAACGCGTCCGCACCCTCCGGCGGCGGAAAGCCTGCCGTCGGCGCAGCACTGCATTATATGACGCACACTGTTGTTGTAGCCCTCAAAATGCTCCTCCATGCGTCGGAGCGTATCCGTTTGCCGTGCCAGCGCGTCACATTCGGCACGCAGACCCGAAAGCGCCACGGTATCATTCCCGCTGCGCTCACGGAGTGCAGCAAGCTCACGCGAAAGCACCTCAGCCGCCGCTGCGAGCTTTGCCGTTTCGGCATCATATCCGGCAACGGCGCGTTCCGTGCCCGCACACTCCGCCGACAGCGCCGCCGCCGCGCGTTCATACTCGGCAAGCTCCCGCTTCGCCGCGTCTCCGCGACCCTCGCCCTCGTTTTTGGAGCGCCCTATAAGCTCAAGCCTTGCCGCCGCGTCGGCGTCCTCGGACTGCGCAGCTACTATTTCGTCAAATGCCGCGGCGATCGCATCGTCAAGCTCCGAAGCCTTCCTGTCCGCCTCATCGGCGGCATCGCGCGCCTGTTTTTCGGCGGATATAAAACCGTTGAGTCTGCCTGCGGCTTCAAGTGCCTTTTCACGGTAGGAAGCCGCCACTGTTTTTTCGGTCTCGGCAAGAGACGCCTGCGTCTTTTCCGCGCTCTGCGCCGCCGAAAGCGCCGCTTCCGCGTGACGCAGATTGTTGTCTGCGACCTTTATCTCGCTTTCAAGCGAAAAGTTCACGCGGGTGCGCTCCCTTATCGCCTGAAGCAGTTTTTCCGACTCCGCCTTGCTTGAGCGCGACAGCTCGGAAAGATGCTCGTTCTGCCCCTCAAGCGTTTCAAGCGTTTCGCATGCCGTATTCAGTTCATGCGCGGCAAGCTTCAGCTCATCCTCGCTGACTGTTATCTCACGTCTCAGCTTTTCCGTATCGAAAAGCCAGAGCTGAACGTCAGACTTCTTTTTTATTTCGGTGTATTCGATATATCTTTTTGCCTTGACGCATTCGCGCTCAAGCGGGCCAAGTCTTCCGCCTATCTCGTCAATTATGTCCTGCGCGCGTTCCATATTGTCGCGCGTCGCAGCAAGGCGGCGCTCCGCCTCGTTTTTCTTATGACGGTACTTGGCAATTCCGGCGGCGTCCTCAAAAATACCGCGCCGCTCGTCGCTTTTGCGGGACACTATATCCGCTATTCTGCCCTGACCGATAATAGAGTAGCCGTCACGCCCGACGCCGGTGTTGAGAAACATCTCATACACATCGCGCAGGCGAACCTCCTTGCGGTTTATAAAATATTCGCTCTCGCCGTTACGGTAGTAGCGGCGGGTGACGGTTATTTCGTCATAAGGGCAATCTATCCTGCCGTTTTTTGAGGTGTTGTCAAACGTCACCGAAACCTCGGCGTATCCCATAGGCTTGCGGCTGTCGGCGCCGCCGAAGATGATATCCTCCATCTTCGTACCGCGCAGACTTTTGGATGAGATCTCACCCAGCACCCAGCGCATGGCATCGGCAATATTTGATTTTCCGCTTCCGTTAGGACCGACGATAACGGTTGCACCGTGACCGAATGTCAGCTTCGTGCGATCCGGGAAGGATTTGAAGCCCTGGAGCTCAATTTGCTTAAGGTACAAAAGACGCCTCCGTAGTTGTTTTGTCTGAACACGCGCATACTTAATTATTATAATTATTTATGCTTATTTTTATATTATAACCCAAAAGCCCGCAACTTTCAAGCACAAATATACGATTTATACCCCCGTCGCGGCAATATTTTTCACGCAATCGGGTAATATTGCGTTTTTTTTGCCCCAAAGCGCAGGAAAGCGCTCCGCGGCGCACATAGACAGTAATATCCTTGCCGCTTATTTCGTCATTTTTTTTCGCAATGAGCGCGTCAATTGCCTCGGATATCCGCCGGTAAAAAAGCTCGCCCATCGCAAGCTCGCCCATAGCCGGATGGTTGGCTCCGCCCGCGACTGTGTCCGGCGACGTAAGCCCCTCTCCGGCACAAAGACCGACGCGGATCACCGGCACTCCGGCGCGGTCGAAGACGTCAAGCACAGAAGCAGTGCGTTCAGCCGCCTCGTCGTATCCGAGCGGCGTGTATTCGCCGCGTACTGACATACACTCAAGCTCTGTGCCGCGAAAGACCACGGCGGGATATACCCGCGCCGCATCCGCGCCGAAAGCGCAGATGTCCTCCGCTGTCTTTATCTCGCTTTTAACGTCCGCGCCGGGCAGCCCCGTCATCATCTGACCCACAAGCTCAAGCCCCGCCGCCTTAACGGCGCGGCAGGCTCGCTCAGACGTCACCGAGTCATGCCCGCGACGCGACGCGGCAAGCACTGCGTCATCGGTGCTCTGTATGCCAAGCTCGACGGTAGTCATATGGTGAGATGTGAGGATCGACAGAATTTCATCGTCAATGTAGTCCGGGCGCGTCGAACAGCGCAGTGCCGTGACTTTTCCCGCGTCAATATATTCGTCCGCAAGGTCAAGCAGACGCAGCATAAGCGAGCGGTCTATTCCGGTAAAGGAACCGCCGAAAAAGGCTATTTCGACCTCGCTGTCGCGGGGAACGGTGGCAAGCGCGCCGTCTATTATTCCCCTGACGTCCTCCTCCCGGAAGTCGCTCGTGCCGGAGATGGTGCGCTGATTGCAGAAAACACAGGCGTTCGGACATCCCAGATGAGGTATGAACACAGGTATGTTAATATGTCTTGTCTTTTCACTCATATTTCAGCCCCGCATTGCTTTTGTCATATATGGATTTGTCTCGCGCTCATGACCGAGCGTTGTTGCAGGACCGTGCCCCGGCAAAACGGTCGGATTGCCCGGCATGCCGGCAAGCCTTGCAAGACTCTGCCGCATCAGCTTCGGCGAGCCTCCGGGAAAATCAGTGCGTCCGCAGGAACGGTAAAACAGCGTATCGCCGGTAAACAGAAGCCCGCCGCATAAAAGGCAGACAGAACCCATGCTGTGCCCCGGAGTCTGCATGACCGCAAATTCCGCCTCGCCAACGGTTATTACGTCCCCCTCCGAATAAGCGGCTGTCCGGTAAATGCCGCACGACAGCCGGGATGGTAGCTCAAGGTCGCCGTCATTCAGATACACCGGGCAGCTTCCCGACGCCTTTGATATCTCTTTTGCCCCGCCCACATGGTCAAAATGACCGTGCGTCAGTAAGACCGCGCCCACCTTAAGACCGCGCTCTGCAACCGCACTCAGAACGGTCTTTGGCTCATATCCGGGATCGACCACCGCCGCGCATCCGCCGCCGCAGTCGATGATATAGCAGTTTTCCTCCAGCTCACCGAGCGTAAGGACGGTATATTCATATTCCATAGCATACTCCTGTCAGTCGGCGGGG